>CAYOAL010000157.1:0-22933 GCA_964401935.1 uncultured Polyangiaceae bacterium | reverse complement strand
AGCTCCGCCGAGGATGCCTTGGCGCGCCTGCACGCGGCCGTCAACGCGAACGCCGAGGCCGCGCTGGCCGCGCTATGCGCGGACGACGTTGTCTGGAGCGATCCCGCCGCCCCCGAGCTGCTCCGGGGACGGGATGCGGTGCTCTCTTTTCATCGCAACATCATGTTTCGAGCCTTGCCCGATGTGCGCGTCGAGGTGGTCGACGGGCCCTACCTCGCGAGCGACGGCTGCGGGACCGCCACGCGGCTGCGCATCAGCGGCACGATGACGGGGCCGCTCGATCCGCCCGGGTTCGCGCCGACGGGGGGTGTGGTCTCGTTCGAGACCGCAGAGTTCTCACGCTTCGTGCGCGGGCTCCTCGCGCGTCACGTCGTGGTGCTCGACATGCTCGCCCTCGCGCGACAGATCGGCGCTGTCCCCAAGGCCGGCGGTTGGGCCGACCGCTTCACGGTGTGGGTGCAGCATGTCGCCGCGTGGAAGGCACGGCGAGACGCGAGCTGACGCGCCGATCGCGCGTCGAGCGACACGGTCTCGGGGTGGAGGTTCCTGCAACTCAAGGTGCCGGTCGGGTTCGGCTTGCCGGTCGGGTTCGGCTCGGCGGCGCGACGATTTATGGGGGTGTAACGGGCGTTAAGGGTCTTAAGGAGGGCATGGTGCGGTCACGAGGTTGGAAACCTCGCGGAGGACACCTGCTGGAGACACCCGCTGGAGACACCTCTTGGGGATATGTGAAGGAGACACCTGTATGCTTTTTTTGCCATCTTCGCCCCTCCGTTCGTTGCTGCGGCCGCCCGCCGCCGCCTCCGCGTGGCTGCTCGCGCTCGTAGGCTGCGTGACCGGGCTCGGCTGCGGAAGCTCGCCTCCCATCGCCGAGGTCGTCGACGAGTCCGGGCAGACTTGGGCTCGTCTCTCGAGCGATGAGAGTGTCCTCGCTCCGGTGAAAGAGCACGGCGAATGGATGAGCTGCGTCACGTTGCGCGTCGAGCACGCGGAGGATAGGTCGACGATCGAGCTCGTCGAGCTGTCGTGCGCGGCGCCCTGTACCCAGCGCGAGGCCCGTGACGCCGCGCCCGCGCCGCTCGCGGCCGCGGAGGGAGCGCTCGAGTGCGAGACGACGGTGTCGTTGCGCCAGAGCGCCCACTGGCTCGGCTTTGGCTGCACGGACGTGGACCAGGGCACGTGCCGCGCGCTGGTGCAGCGCCTGATGAGCGGGCGAACCAGCGAGCAGAACGCCGTTGGCGGCAGAGGCTGGGGCATCTGACCGGTGCTCCCAGGGGGGTGGGTGCCGATCCTGCCTCGGCGTCTGCGAGCTGCCTGCGGGTTTGCACACGAGGCGCGCGTGCCGTCGCGCTCGAGCGCGCGCCTCAACGGGGTGCGTCTTGGGCGAAGACCTGGGCGCCGAGGCGGTGGGTGGTGGGGTTGCCGCCCAAGAGGCGCGCGGTGATCTCGGCGTAGACGAGGAGGACGCGGCAGTCTGGGAGCCGGAGGAGGCTCGGCTTGGTGGCGTCGCCCGCGTCGGCCGTGGTGAGGCGCTCCTCGGGACCGAGCGCGCCGGAAGGCTCGACGAGGCGCCGGAAGACGCTGAAGCCGAAGCTCTCCGCCGGGTAGATGAAAGCAACGTCGAGATCGCCGTCGCGACGGAGGAGGAAGTTGGCGTCGTGCACGTTGCTGCTGTTGTCGGTGACCGCGATCGGGGCGGTCCAGCTCAGGCCGTCGTCATCGGAGAGGCGGAGGTGGGTGAGCTGTGGATCGACACCCGTCTGGTGACTGAACGCGAGCGCGCCCGACGCAAAAGCCCCGACGTGGGCGAGGGTTCGAGGGGACGGATCGATCGCGACGGGTGGGTCGAAGCTCACGCCGTCGCGGCTGCGCGCGAACGCCGGTCGCCCGCTCGCGTCGTGGTAGGCCACGAGCACGTCGCCGCCCGGGGCGGCCGTGAAGCGCGGGAACGACTGGAGCCGCACCACACCGGGGATGGGGCCGACGCGCTGCGTGTCGACGCAGCTCTCGCCCACGAAACGACAGCGTCGAATCTCGACGCCCTGCGCGAGGCTGTCGGCGCCGGTGAAGTAGAGATACGGGTCGTCGCCGAGCTGCACCGCGCTCGGGGTGGTGGTGAGGGTGAAGCGCTCCCCGCTCGGAGAGAGCGGCGTGGGTGGCCCGAAGCCGGTGCCGTCCCAGTGGATACGAAAGAGCGCGCCCTCGGTGAACGACACGTCGAAGCTCTCGAAGACGATGTGAGCGTCGACGCCTGCGCCCCAGAAGGCGGTGGACGTGAGATCCACACGATCCTCGAAGCCGATGGCGCGAGCAGACAGCGGCTCACCCTCACCGGGTACGCACGCGCTCGAGGTGGAGGCGCCACCTGAGCCGCCACTCCCTGCCGCGGGAGGGTCGCCCCCACTCGCGCCGCTGCCCCCTCCCCCGTCGGCGAGCGGCGGGTCGGCGGCCGGTGACTCGGTGCAGGCGCCCAACGCGAGCGACAACAGGCCGAGGAGGCCGAGCACACCGCGTGGGTGATGAAGGCCGAGGTGACCGGGCGGGGGGAGCGAGCCGAGAGGGCTCTCCGTCGCCCGCGACGCGCACCGGGTCGCAGTCATGACACACGATACCTCAGGTGGTGGAGCCATCCTCTCAAACCGGAGGGCGGCGCCAACGTCGGCTGGAGGGAGGCTGTCGCGCGAGGCGCGTGCGCCGACGCCGGCGCCGGCGCCGGCGTCGGCGTCGGTCAGAGGGAGGCGGGCACCTCGCTGACGAGGAGGGCGCCGCTGACCAGGGGCTGGGCGCTGCAGGAGGGGAGCCCGGTCCACGTGATGTCGTCGCCTGGCGTGCGACCGACGTCGAGGCAGAGGGCGCCCTCGGGTGCCCACAGGGCCTCGAGCTGCCAGCTCTCGGAGTCTTGGCGCACGCCAAAGCCGTCGAACAGGTTGAGCTCTGCGCCGTCGTGGGTGTGAGCGCTGCCGTCGCCGAGGTAGTCGGCGCGGAGCGCACGCGTGCACGCCTGGTGGTGATCGGCGAGCGTGGTCATGCGGCAGCCTTCCCCGCGCGTGCACGAGAGCGCGCGCTGCCACGGCTCGTAGCCACCGAGCACGCACTTCGCGAGCACGTAGCCGTCGCACGCGAAGGTGAACGCGCTCGGATCGTCGATGAAGGAGCCGCCGCCTGCCACGCCCTCCTCGAGGTTCCAGCGCCCCTCGAGCGGGATGGCAAGGAGCGGGAGCCCGTCGTCGTCCTCTCCACAAAGCGGCTCCCAGCCATCGTGGGTGGCAAACCACACCTCGTAGGCGTGCACGTCGGCGCGGCCCGGCTCCGGATGCCGCTCCACCCCGGCCACGTACAGCGGGAGCTCGCCCTCGTCGTCGAGCACCGCGGTGAAGGTCGCGCCCACGAAGTCGTCGAGCTTGCGCAGGCGTCGCCCGTTGGCCGCGCGACCGTCGAAGCGCGAGCCATCGAGCCACACCTCGCGAGCGGACGCGCCGTCGACGGTGACATCGTCGAAGAGCACGTAGGCGAGTTGGCGGCCCTCGAGCACCTCCCCGTTCAGCCCGACCCCGTTCAGATCGCGACCGGCGAGGTTGGGCTGAAAGCCGAGGACGCGGCCCCAGCCGTAAGACACCTGGGCGACCGCCTCGGCGGCGACGCTCGAGACGAGGCACGCGACGACGAGACCGACGAGGGGGGCGATGCGATTCGACATGCAGAGGAGCATTCCAAGTTTCGTTCCATGTCGCCGCTCGCGCGACGCGACGCCCAAGCACGCGTAGCGCCATGGCGGCGTCAGCGTGAAGGGCGACGCCGCCGCCGTCGCACGCCGATTCGGCACGCCGACTCGGCACGACCACGCCGATTCGGCACGGTCAGCGGACGCTGAGCGTCGACGCCGGCAGATCCGCGCACAGCCGCATCCCCACGCTCGTGTCGCGAAAGGAGGCCTCGGTCTGCTCGCGATCGTCGGCGCGGCTCGAGCTCACGCCGAAGTAGAAGCTGCCTCCGCGGGCGGCGTGGCCGGCTCCGAACGCGGAGCGCGTCCACTCCCACACGTTACCGGCCATGTCGTGCACGCCGTACGGACTCACCGAGAGCGGGTGGCTGCCCACCTCGTTCGGGCCCATCGCTGGCGGCTCCTGGCCGTAGGTCGCGTCGTGGTTGGCGTCATCGGGCAGGAGCGAGAGACCGTGAGGGTAGGGTCGCCCATCGGCGCCTCGGGCCGCGTGCTCCCACTCGAGCTCGCTGCAGAGGCGCGCGCCCGTCACCCGCCCGCTTGCGTGGAGCCACGCCGCGTAGGCCTCGGCGTCGGCGGCGGTGATCCCCACCACCGGCACGCGCCGCCAGTCGTGCACCACCGCGCGGGAGCGAGCCTCGTAGCGGATCGGCTCCCCCTCGAGCGCGACGTGGGTCACCGTCGTGGGCTGGAACGTGAGCCGCCAGCCCGCCTCGGTCTCCTCGAGGGCGAGGCCTCCCTTGAAGCCCCCCTTGTCGACCCGCGGCAAGTGCGCGCTCCGCGTGGCGGCCGGGAGCGCCTCGAGAAACTCCACCCACTCGCCAAAGGTGGTCTCGAAGCGCCCGATGAGAAAGCCGGCGCTCTCCACCTCGTGCAGCGGCGGGGCGTGGAAGAAGTCGCGCCGCTGCACCTCATCGGCGGCGCTCCCGAACGCGAAGCGCCCTGGCGGCACCAACACGAAGCCCTCGGGGATCGCGTCCACCGGGGGCGGCTCGAGCCGAACCGAGAGCGTCTCTCCGCGCTGGATGACGAAGGTGTGGCGGACCGGAGCGCGGCCCGGCGCCGCGACGGCGACCAGGTACGACCCCGGCGGGAGCTCCTTGTCGACTTCGCCGACGAGCTCGAGCACCGGCTCGAGGCCGAGCCGCCCTGCGTCGTCGAGGGAGTGCCGCGCAAGCTCGATCCGTGCGGTGGGGAGCGTGGTGAGGCGCAGGCGCCCAGGCGCCGACCAGCGCGCGCGCCGCTCCCCCGTGTCGTCATGGATCTCGAGGCGTCCGATGAGCTCGTCGCGTTGCTCGAGCTGGTGCTCTGCCTCCGCGAGGAGCGCCCGTGCGTACAGCACGTCGGCGAGGCGACCGCGAAGGTCGCTGCGCGTGGGATCGATCCGGAGGGCGCGCTCGAGGCGCTCGGTGGCCTCCTCTTGGTGAGGGCGAAGCTCGGCCAACAGCCCGCGGTAGTGGCTCCACAGCCGCTCGGCCTCCACCTCCTCGCCGCCGTCGAAGCGGGCGAGGGCGCGCCGACGGACGTCCCGCGCGTCGCGATCGACGCGCGTGGCGGCGTGGAAGGCCAAGGTAGCGGCCTCCACCTCCACCGCCACCGCCGCGTCTCGCTCGCCCGCAGCGCGGAGCTCGAACGTCGCCCACAGAACGAGCGCGAGGAGCGGCGCCGCCGCGAGACCCAAGAGGCGCAGGGCCACGCGACGACGCGCCGCGCGCCGCGAGGCGGTCACGAAGGTGCGCTCGCGTGGCGCGAGCGCGGTCTCGTCGAGGCGCGACATCTCGCGGAGCTGGCGCGCGCTCCACAGACCGTCTCGTCGCCGTCCGAGGCGCTCCCACTCGTCGACGGCGACGCGCAGCCGCTCGAGGACGCGCCGCGCCCCGGCGTCTTCGGAGAGCCACCGAGCGAGCGAGTCCCAGCCTTCGAGCAGCGCCTCGTGAGCGATCTCGTAGCTCGTGCCAGCGCCCTCGTCGCGCGCCACGAGCAGGCGCCCGCGGACGAGCGCGGCGAGGCCCCCCGCCACGTTCACGTCCTCCACCCCGAGCTCCACGTCGCGTCGTCGTGCGCGGGTACCCTCGCTCGTCACCAAGCGGGAGAGCACGCGGCGAGACGCCTCACGCTCGGCCGGCAACATCTGGTGCATCACGCGGTCGGCGTGGCGCGTGAGCGCGCCGCTCACCCCTCCGAGCGCGTCGAGCGTCGCGTGCGAGATCACGTCGTCGGGACCGCGCGCCTCCCACAGCTCCGCCAGCGTGAACTGCAAGAGCGGCAAGGCTCCATCACCGGCGTCACGGGCCGACGCGACGAGCTCGTCCACCAGCGCCGGTGACTCGAAGGCCCCCCCTTTGGCGCGGGCCGGTCCGACGATGGCCTCGCGGACGCGCTCCTCCGACAGCGGCCGCAGAAAGAAGAGACCGCGGGTGATCGCGTCTCCAATCCGCGGGAGCGTGGCCAGGCGACTGAGGAAGTCGCCCCGAGCGGCGGCGAGGAGGCGGGCGCCGGGGGCGGGGACGGCGAGCCAGCCGAACAGCTCGGCCACCGCCGCTGCCTCCTCGCGCACGCTGAGGGTGACGAGCTCCTCAAGCTGATCGACGAACACCACGACGCCGGTGTCGAGTCCGCGTAGCTCTCGCGCGAGCCCTCCCGGGTCTTCGCGCACCTTGCGAGCGAGCGTGTCCTCGTCTACGCCCATCACCGCGGTGAGCGCAGCGCTCACCGCGGTGACCGGATGGCGCCCCGGCACCACCGTCACCACCCGCCACGGCCGCCCCTGATCGAGCCAGTGGCTCACGCGGGTGAGCACGCCCGCGCGGCAGAGCGACGACTTGCCCACCCCCGAGTCGCCGGCCACCACGACGAAGCCATCGGCGGCGAGCCGATCGAGCAGCATGCGGGTCTCCGACTCGCGCCCGAAGAACAGGTCGCGGTGCTCGGCCTCGAAGGAGGCGAGGCCTCGGTACGGATTCCCATCGGGGATGAGATCGGTGCGGGCCCCCGGGAGGAGCTTGCTGATCGCCGCGCGCAGCTCGCTACCGGAGGCAAAGCGCGCCGCCGGATCGCGCGCGAGGCAGCGATCCACGATGGCCGCGAGCCCGGGCTCGGCCGCCGGCGCGACGCTCGCCAAGGGCACCGGATCGTGCTCGAGCACGTGGGCCCGGAGCTCGTCCAGGGTCTTGGCCGGGTGGGGAGGCTTACCGGCCACGAGCGTAAACAAGAGCGCGCCGAAGGAGTACACGTCCGATTGGAAGGTGCTCGGCTCCCCGCGCCAGATCTCGGGCGCCATGTAGCGCGGTGTCCCCAGCGCCACGCCCGTCTTGGTGAGCCCCATGGGCACCTCGTCACGCGCGGTCGGCGTCGCTCTGGTCGCGCGCGTCGGCTCGACGCTGCGCTCTTCTCGCGTTCGCGTGAGCGTGGCCGCCGCTGTCGACGGCGCCGCCGCCCGCTCACAGCGGGTCGACTCCTCGGCGAGGGCCGGCCGGGTGGCCTCGGTGTCCTCGAGCGGGGCTGGGCGTGGCTCCGGCGGCGCCGGCTCCGACGCCGGCAAGGGCTCGAGGAGCTTGGCGATCCCGAAGTCGAGGAGCTTCACCGTGCCGTCGTCGGAGAGGATCGCGTTGGCCGGCTTGATGTCGCGGTGCAGCACGCCGCGCACGTGGGCGGCGGCGAGACCACTCGCGAGCCCGAGGGCGATGTCGAGCGCCAGCGCGGGGGCGACCGGGCGCTCGAGCCGATCGAGCGGGGTCCCGCGCACGAGCTCCGACACGAGGTAGGGCATGCCCTCGGTCTCGCCCACCCGATACACGCTGACCACGTTCGGGTGCTGGAGTCGGGCCACCGCCCGCGCTTCCACGATGAAGCGCTCGCGAGCCCGCCGATCGCCACCCGAGGCGATGAGCTTGATGGCGACGGATCGATCGAGCAAGGCGTCGTGCGCGACGTACACCTCGCCCATGCCGCCCTTCCCGAGCAGCCTCTCGAGCTGGTAGCCGTCAAACGTCCGCGGCAAGGGTCGGCTCATCGCCCCCTCCCCGACGCGCCTCCGAGAGGCCGTAGGCCTTCAGCTTGGTGGCGAAGGTTCGCAGCGGCATCCCGATGAGCTCGGCGGCCCGCGCTCTCACGCCTCGAGTCGCTGCGAGGGCCTCACGCATCCGACGACGCTCGAGCTCGCGGACCTCCTCGCCGATCCGGCGAAAGCTCCGAGGCTCCATCGCGAGCGGAGCGGGCGCGCCCTGTGGCACCTCGGCCGTCCTCCGCTGCGACGGCTCCCCGAGGCCGGGGGGCAGCTCGCTCGCGTCGGCCACCGGGCCCCTCGCCATCGCGGCCACGTAGTCGACCACGTTCTTCAGCTCACGCACGTTGCCCGGCCAGTCGTGCACGAGCAGGCGCTGCATCAGCTCCGCGCCGAGGAGCAGCGGTCTCTCGCCGGAGCGCTCGCGCGCGGCGTGCACGAACCGGCGAGCGAGCTCGGGGATGTCGAGCCGCCGCTCCCGCAGCGGCGGCACCTGTACGAGCGCCGCGTTGAGGCGATAGAAGAGGTCGCGCCGGAATCGTCCTGCCGCCACCTCTTCGGCGAGCTCGCGGTTGGTGGCGGCCACCACCCTCAGATCGACGACGCGCTCCTCGACGGCACCGACCCGCCGCATGCGCCCGGTCTCGAGCACCCGCAAGAGCTCGGCCTGGAGGCGGGGGCTGGCCTCGCTGATCTCGTCGAGGAAGAGCGTGCCCCCCGAGGCGCTCTCGAGCAGACCCACGCGTGCCGCCTCGGCGCCGGTGAAGGCGCCGCGCTCGTGCCCGAAGAGCTCGGCCTCGATGAGGCTGTCGGCCAGCGCCGCGCAGTTGACGGCGACCAGGGGTCGCGCGCTCCGCGGCGACCAGGCGTGGAGGGCTCGGGCCAACAGATCCTTCCCCACCCCCGTCTCGCCTGCGATGAGCACCGGGAGCTGCGTGGCGGCCAGCGACTGCACCACCCCGAGCAGCGCACGCGTCCTCGGATCGAGCGCCACGATGGTGAGGTCGCCGACCCCCACGACGGTCGCGTCCTCGCCCACCCGCGCCACCGCGCCTCTGCCCGCCGCCTCGGCCGCGAGCCGCGCGCCGCCGAGGAGCGCCTCGGGGTCGCTCGCGTCGGAGGGACACACCGCGACGCCAGCCCGGACCCCCGCCCCCGCCCCACCGAGGGCCTCGAGGATGCGCTGAGCAGGGATCACGGCGGCCGCGCCGGTCTCCGGGAGGATGGCCACGAGCTCTCGCGCTCCACCGACACCGAGCCGATCCACGCTGCGAATCGCCGTCGACGCGACCGCTGCCGCCGCTTGTTGGGCGTCGCCCTCGAGACGAACCACCACCACCGCGAGAGGGCGCCCGTAGCGAAGGGCGCGCTCACACTCCTCTTCGAGTCGCGCGCGCAGCTGACGCGCGTCGAGGGTCGAGAGCGGCGCGTTCTTGCCGGGGCGCGCTTGCACCATGATGGCGCCGCCCCCTACCGAGATGACGTCGCCGGACGACAAGAGCGCCTCGGATCCGGCCGGGTGGCCGTTGACGAGGACCGGCTCGTCACCGACCGTCGTGAGGCGGACCGCGTCGTCGTCGCGCCGCACCCGGAGCGCCGCCAGGCCCCCCGCCGACTGCAAGGTGCCTGCACCATCGACGCCGAGCGTGAGCTCATCCCCGGGCGCGAGCGAGACGATCGCCTCGCCGTGGGCGCTGAAGACGAGCAGGTGCACTGCGTCGAGCGGAATCTCCGTCGACCATGGCTTCATCACTGGGCGAAGGAACGGACACAAGGTCCACTCCTTGAGCCCCAGGGTGGCGAGCGCGCTTCCGAGCCCCTGTCGTCACTCGCAGACGACCTGCGCCGGCGCGGTCTCGAGGATGCGGCAGCCCCCCTCGCAGCCGAGCGAGGCGCAAGCCTCCTCGGAAGCGTCGAAGCACGCCCCACCGGCGACGAACTGCGTTGGCCGACACTGGGGACCGCCCGCGCTGGGGGGAGCGGCCCCGGGCTCCGAGCTCGTGGGCGTGTCGCCGGACGGGCCGGCCGAGACGTCCTCGTCGGGGGCGGCGACGCCAGCGGGCGCCGAAGGGCGGCACGCGGTCATGCCGACGGCGAACAGGAGAACGGAACCGAGAAGAAGGGAGCGTGTGTCGAGCATAGGAATGACCAACGCACCCCTGGCCCGAGCGCTTACACCGTCTCCAGAGCCGACCTAGCGCCAGAGGATGTCGACGGTGCCGATCTCGGTGCAGGGGAACCAACAGTTGCCTTGCGGCATCGTCAGGAGCACCTCGTCGTAGAAGTACTGCACGGTGCCGCCGGGGATGTTGCCCGTGATGGAGTGATCCGCGCGCCAGAGGCACCCGTCGGGTCCGGTGAACTCTACGCTGCCGAAGAGCGCCACGTTGCCGTTCTCGACCGAGCCGGTGAAGGGGATCGAGCCAAGCGTCGCCGAGACGGGGCCGCCTGCACAGGGATAGTTGATGACCCCCGTGGAGCCGGCCTCGACGGGGAAGTCGATGCAGTTGGGGTTCGACGGCACGGAGCCGGTGACGAGGAGCGCGGGCGAGCACGCCCCCACCTCGCAGTCGGAGTCGATCTCACCGTTGCAGTTGTCGTCGACGCCGTTGCACACCTCGAGGGTGTCGGCGCCGAGCGTGCAGCCATCGCAGGTGATGACGTCGTCGGCGCAGAGATCGCTGTCGGGGCCATCGCACGCTGCGCCGAGGTTGAACCCGTCGTCGGCCACGCCGTCGCAGTTGTCGTCGAGGCCGTTGCACTCCTCCTCGAAGGGGCCCACCGCGCCGAGGCACGGCCCGAAGAAGCCATCCGGCTCGCAGCGCTGCACCCCCGGTCGGCACTCCCCCACCGCGCTGCCGCATGGCCTCTCCAGCTGGCCTTCACACGGCTCGGGCGCGCCCCCCGACCCGCCCTCGCCGCCGTCGGCCCCGGCCCCTCGGCTCTCCTCGGCGCCGCCGAGCTGAGACCGCGCTCCGCAAGCGGCCGCCCACGACACGAGCGCGCCCGCGACGATGTACCGGTGCATGCCGCCCAAGCTCCGCGAAGCTCGCTGCGAGCGCAAGGGCGAACCCACGCCGCCCCCAACGTTTGGCTAGCTACACTCGCCGCTGGCGAAGACGCTCACGCCGGCCGCGTGCGCGGTGCACGCGTTGCCGTAGGTGTTGCCGTCGCAGCCACAAACCGGATCCAAGACCTGGTCGCACGCTTGTGGGATGGGCGTGCACTCGCCGAGCTCGTCGGCGGCGCCGCACGAGAGATCGGGCCAGTTGCAGAACTCGCCGCCCTCGCAGAGCGTGCCCGCGAAGCCGCCACACACGTCGCCGCTCGCCCCGCACGCGCCGTCGTGCAGGATGCTCGCGCCGGCCGCGTTGGCTTCGCAGTCGTTCCCATAGGTGACCCCATCGCAGCCGCACACCGGCGCGTAGATCTTGTTGCAGCCCTCGGGGAGGGGCTTGCACACCCCCAGGCCGTCGTCGGCGCCGCAGCTGCGATCTTCCCAGTCGCAGAACTCGCCCGACTCACAGGTGAGCCCGGCGAGGCCGCCGCAGCCGTCGGCAGGCGCGTCGCATTCCCCCTCGTGGAGGACGCTCACCCCGGCCGCGTTCGCGTCGCAGTCGTTGCCGTAGGTCTTGCCATCGCAGCCGCACACCGGCGCGTAGATCTTGTTGCAAGCCTCGGGGATGGGCTTGCACACCCCGAGCTCGTCGGCGGCGCCGCAGCTCGCGTCGTCCCAGTCGCAGAACAGGCCGTCTCCACAGGTGAGCCCGGCGAGGCCACCACAGTCGTCGCCCCCGAGGGGCACGTCGGGGCCGCAGCCGCTCTTGGCCGCGGGGAGCCCGAGCAACAGGAACGTGAGGGCGGCGATGGAGCGGTGGGTCGCGAGGAAGTTGGTCTTCATGGTTCACTCTCTCTTTCGAAGCAGAAGCAGTTCGAGAGGTGGGTGTCCGACGGCGGCGCCTTGTCGATCAGTTTTCACCAACGCCGCAGAGTTTGTCGATGTGGCTGCGCAGCGGGGAGCGCGGGAACCGCGCGTGAAACCGAAGCGCGGCCGCTCGCCCCGCGGCGGGATCTTGGCCGCAGGTGGCCATCACCGTGAGCGCGTGCTGGTCCTCGGCGAGCGCGCCATCGCCGTAGCGCTCGCGGTAGACACGCAGCAAGCGCTGGGCCTCGCCGTACTGCCCGCGCCCCATGGCCGCGCGCACCTCGAGGAGGAGCGCAGCCTGCTCGTTCACCGTCTCCGGGGACGCCGCGCTCGACGCGTCGACGCGCGCCGGGGAGGGAGGCGCCGAAGGGGCAGGCGAGACCTCCTCCGCCTCCGGCGCGAGCCGCTCGCTCGGCTCGGTGTCGTGCGCGGCGAGGCCAGGAAACAGGGGCGCCGCCGGTGGCTCGGCGGGAGCCAACGCGACCGAGGCAGCGGTGGCCAGACCAGGCCGGGCCTCGGGCCCCGAGCTCAGCTGCGAAGCACCCCACGTCATCGTGCCCGCCACGAGGAGCCCGACCGCGAGCTTGCCGATGGACACGCCGAGCACGCCTTGAGCAGCCCCCGTCGTGGCCACCACCGCGGCGCCCTCGGCGACGGCTGCGGTGCTCGCGTGGGCAGCGGCCTTCGCCGCGAGCGTGGTCGTGACGGTCGTCGTGGCCGCTGCGACCGCGGTCCCCGCCGCCACCCGGGCGATCAGATCGCTCCGCAGCCGCGCGCGCAGCGCGTCGGGCACACCGTCGTTCTGCGTGGCCTCGCGCTCCACGTCGAACAGGGCCTGGGACTCGGGACTGAGGCGACTCATGGGTTCCTCCCTGACGACGAGAGACGTTTCAGCGCGGCATCGAAGGCGGCGCGAGCGGTGCGCAGCCGACCGTAGACGGTGGCTGTCTTGAGGCCCGTGGCGGCGGCGATGTCGGGACCCGACATCTGCTCGAGCTCCGCCATCACCAGCACCTCGCGGAGGTCGTCGGGGAGGCCGTCGAGCACGCGCCGCAGCGTCGCCCGGAGCTCTTGCGTCTCGCTCGCGACGTCGGGCCGCTCCCGATCGGAGACGGGGGCATTCTCGAGCGCGATCGTCGCGTCCTCCGAGAGGTGGAGCGGCTTGCGACGAACCGTGCGCCGATGGTTCCGCACCACCAACAGCGTGATGCCGTAGAGCCAAGAGCGAAGCGCCGAGCGCCCCTCGAACGCGTCGAGCTTCTTGTGCACCACGAGGAACACCTCCTGGACCACATCCTCGAGGTGTCGCTCCGCCACTCCGAGCCGCCGCGCGCTCCGCCACACGAAATCGACGTGCCCATCGTAGAGGGTCTCGAAGTCGGGGACGTCCCCTCGCGCGCCCTCGACCGGCCCCTCGAGGGCGCGGAGCGCCGCGGCCTGCGTGCTCGGCGCCGGCGGAGGACCGAGCTCGAGGGGCGGGGCCACCGGCCGCCGGTAAGTAGACCGCACGCTCATACGACAAGAACACCGATTCCAGGCACGAGGGGCAAGCACGCCGAAGGCGTCCTCCTCCGGAGGTCATCCGGTGAGTGTCCACCGCCCCGCCCCTCTCGATCGATTTCGCTCAAAAAGTGGCCTCGACGCCGAGGGAGAGGCGGCCGCGCACCGGTTCCGGCTGGTGGATGTCGCCGATATTGGGGAGGAAAAAACTCGGCCGGGTCACGGGCACCCCCAAGCTCACCTCGGCCGTGAACGCCAGCGGCTCGGCCAGCCACACGTCGAGCCCCACGCTCCCCTCGACGGCGCCGAAGAGGGCGCCCCCCTCGGCGGGGCGCGTCACGCCGAAGCCCTCGCCGCGGATCTCACCGAGCTCTCCCGCGACGCAGAGGCGCAGCGCGGCGTCTCCGAGCCGAGGCGCGACGCCGCGCGTGGTCCAGGGGATCCCGCAGCCGAAGACGCCCGCCGCCCACAGCGAGATATCCCCCCCGGCGTCGGGACGGCCATCGACGAGCTGCTCGACGGGGGGCAAGTAGCTCGCCCCGCCCCCAACGATCCAGCGAAGCCAGCGCGCTCTCAGATCCCCGCGCAGCCCCATCGCCGCGCGCGGGAGCGTGCCCACGTCGCCGAGAGCGTGGACGCCGAGACCGAGGCGCGGGCGGCGGCTCGGTCGTGGGGGCGGGGGCACGCGCGGCGGCTCCGGCCACCCCGGAGGTGGAGCGAGCGGGTCGGGGGATGGGGTGACGCCGCCGCTCGGAGGCGGTGGCGCGAGGTCGGTCGGCGCCGGTGCGGGCGCGGGAGATGGCGGCGCGGGAGACGGCGGCGCGGGCGCTGGGACGGGCAGCGGCTCGGGAGGCTTGGCCGCGATCGGATCGTAGACCACCGCGATGACGAGCACCGCGGCGTCGGCGAGCGCGCTACACCCTTGGGCCGACACGCTGCGCTCCCCCTCGGCGGCCCCCGAGAACGAGAGCTCGAGCGTCCATCGAGCCTCCGGGGAGGTCGGCTCGTGCACGACGGCGGTGACGACGAGCTTGGCCTCCACCGTGGTGTCGGCGAGGGCCACCCCGATCGAGGCCATCACCGCCTCCCGAGTGGGACAGCCGGCGGGGCTCGTCCACGAAAGCTCGATGTTGGGGGACGCGGCGCGAGCCTCCCCGCTGCCAGAGAGCAACGTCGCCGCGACCGCCATCGCTCTGCCCCAGCGCCATCTCACGCCCAGAAGCTACTGCCCGCACGAGCCAGCCGAAAGTCCGATGCGTCGGTCGACCGCGGAGGGGCGCGCCCCCCACCGACACCGGCGGAGAGGCCTCAGGCAGGAGCCAGCGCTGGCACGCACGTTCAGCGGCCTTCCACCTTTCCCCCGGCAGCGACCTGGGTAGACTCAACGCACCCGATTCATGTCTCGCAGCGAAGCCAGCGCAGAAGACAGCTTGTCCGTCCTCACGATCGCGCGCGCCGCGAGCGAACCCCTCCTCGTGGAGCTGTTCGCGCGGGTCGAAGACCTCGAGCTGGTGGTGGCGTACGCCCGCTCGTTCTCCGAAGGCCTCGAGCTCGCGGGCCACACCTCCTTCGACGTGATGCTGCTCGAGCTCGCGCTCGCCACCGAGGAGCTCGATCCGCCAGCCGAGGTACCGCTGATCTTGCTCGCGATGGACGGCGCGGCGACGGCGCCGAAGGCTCGAGGGGCCGTGGATTTCCTCGACCCACACGAGCTCACCCCCCGCGGCATCAGGAGGGCGATCGTGGCCGCCACCGAGCCGCGACGCCGAGCGCGGGCGGAGCGCAAGGTCGCGTCGCTGACCGAGGAGCTCGCGGGACGTCGCGCCGCGCTCACCGAGCGCATCAAAGAGCTGCGCTGCCTCTACGAGGTGTCGAAGCGGCTCCTCGACGTGACCGCCTCGTGGGAGGTGACGCTGCAGGCCGTCGTCGAGCACCTCCCGTCCGGGTTTCAGCACCCCGAGCACATGGGAGCGCGCGTGTCGCTCGCGGGCTCGAGCTTCGCGAGCCCCGGCTTCGTGGTCACGCCGTGGTCGCTCCGCGCCGCCATCCAAGTGGACGAACCCGCTGCCACCGAAGACACCCATGGAGAGCTGCTCGTTTGCTTCCTCTCCCCGCCCAGCGATGGATCGGCCCCCAACTTCTTGGACGAAGAGGGCGCCCTCCTCGAAGCGGTGGCCGACCGACTGGGAGAGGCCCTGCGACATCGCCTGGTCGCGCAGCGGTTGGCGCGAAGCGAGGCCTACTTCCGCGCCGTCACCGAACGCGGTGGCGTGATGATGGGCGTGGTGGACGCCCAAGGCGTGATCCAGTTCGTGGGCGAGGAGGTGCGACGGGGCCTCGGCCTGGAGCCCGAGGCCCTGCGCGGACGGAGCCTCTTCTCGGTCGTTCACTCCGCCGACGACCTCCGCCGCGCCCGAGACGTCCTCGACGCGGCGATACGTTCACCAGGGACTCGCCACGAAGGCACGGCCCACGTCGCGTTCGGCGACGTGCGGCGCCAGCTGGACTATGCCGTCACGAGCCTGCTCCACGACCCCGCGGTGGAGGGCGTCGTCATCAGCGCTCGTGACGTCACCGAGCGAGTGGAGACCGACGGGCGCCTCCGCTTTCAAGCCGCGCTGCTCGACCAGGTCGGCGAGTGTGTCTTCGCCACGGATGACGAGCACCGCGTCATCTACTGGAACCGCGCCGCCGCCGAGACGCTCGGGTGGAGCTGGGACGAGGTGGCGCACCAGCCGCTCCTCGACAAGCTCGTCCTCCCCGAGCACCGTGAACGGGCCCTCGCCATCCGCCAGCACATCCTCGAGACCGGACGCTGGGAGGGGGAGCTCGCGCTGCGCACGCGGGACGGGGCGGTGATCACGTTGCGCGGAGGCGTGCTCGTCGTCGCCGATCCGACGCGGCCCGAGCGACCGATCCGCATCTGCTCCGGTCGCAACATCACCGAGCTGCGCCGCGCCGCGGCCCACATCGACGTTCAGGCCAAGCTCCTCGACGCGGTCGGTCAGGCCGTGATCGCCACCGATCCCGTGGGCCAGGTGACCTACTGGAACCGGGCTGCTCACGACCTCTTTGGCTGGAGCCCGGCCGAGGCGCTCGGCCGCAGCGTCGTAGCGCTGACCACGGGCCGCTCCGCCCACAAGCAGGCCGAGAAGATCGTGGCCGCGGTGCGCGACAGGCGCACCTGGAACGGGGAGCTCGTGCTTCGCCACAAAGACGGCCGCGAGTTCCCCGGCCGCGTCGACCTCGCGCTGCTCCTCGACGACAGCGGTGCGCAGGTGGGGTTCGTCGGGGTGAGCTCGGATCTCACCGAGCACAAGGCGTTGCAGGAACAGCTGCTAGAAGCGCAGAAGATGGAGGCGGTGGGTCAGCTCGCGGGAGGCGTGGCGCACGACTTCAACAACGTGCTCACCGCCATCCAGGGCCACGTGGCGATCCTGCTCGCGGAGGTGGAGCCTTCGTCGCCCCAGCGCCGCGACCTCGAAGAGGTTCGCGACGCGGCCCGGCGCGCGGCGGAGCTGACACGCCAGCTCCTCGCCTTCAGCCGCAGACAGATCTTGCGCGAGCGCGTCCTCGACGTGAACGTCGAGCTCGCTGCTCTGCGCCCGATGCTCGAGCGGCTCCTCCCCACCAGCGTCTCCTTGCGGCTCGAGCCGAGCCCGGAGCCCGCGCTCATCCGCGCCGACGCCACCCAGCTCCAGCACATCGTGCTCAACCTGGCGGTCAACGCCAACGACGCCATGGGGGGAGACGGGACGCTCGTCCTCCGCGTGGAGCGCGCGCAGCTGTCGGAGGCCGACGTGGCGACCCTGCCGTGGCGAGCCGCGCCTGGCGACTACGTGCGCCTGACCGTGTCGGACACCGGCCACGGCATGTCGAAGGAGGTGCTGGAGCGGATCTTCGAGCCGTTCTTCACCACCAAGCCGCTGGGCCAAGGCACCGGCCTCGGCCTGTCGACGGTGTACGGCATCGTCAAGCAGAGCGGGGGGCACGTCTTCGTGGAGAGCAGCGAAGGCGTCGGCACGACGTTCCGCGTGCTCTTCCCGGAGACCGACGAGGAGCTGCCGGCGCTGCGCGAGGGGGGTCGCCCCCTCAGCGCGCCGCCAGCGACCGCCGAGACCGTCCTCGTGGTCGAAGACGACGACGCGGTGAGGCGCGTGGTGAAGCGCTACCTCGAGCACGAGGGTCACCGTGTGCTCGAGGCCCCCAACGGAGAGCGTGCGCTCGCCATCCTGCACGACGACACGCGGCGCATCGACGTGGTGCTCAGCGACGTGGTGATGCCGGTGATGGGAGGCGTCGAGCTCGTTGCGTGGCTGCAACGGGAGCGCCCCGCCACCCGCGTGATCCTCACCTCGGGCTACTCGCGCGAGAACCTTGAGCCGAGCCTCGCCAAGGACGTGGTGAAGTTCTTGCCCAAGCCCTTCACCCTCGACCAGCTGCTGAAGGCCGTCCGTCAGCCCTGACGTCGGCCACCCCGAAGCGCCCGCCCCAACGGTGGAGGGCCGCGCTCGAGCGCCAACGGTCAGTCGCCTTCCACGCGCCTCACCTTCAGCTTCGCGGTGACCTTGGCGAGGGTCTCGGCGGAGATGCCGAGGTCGACCTTCAGCACCAGGAGCCGCTCGTCGTCGACGAAGATCGCGATGCCATCCTTCGCCGACGTCGCTCCCGGATCCGCCGCCCCGGCCAGCGACTTCGCCAGCTCCTTGGTCTTGTCGTACTGCTTCTTGTCGCTGTAGGTGAGGATCATGCACACGTTCTCTTGGCTGCACGCCGCGGGCGCGCGCGGATCGGCGAACTGCGCAGCCGCGGACGCGTTGCGCCACGCGAGGCCCTGAGGCTTGTATTGCTTGCAGGCGGTCACGAGCTTCTCGCTCTCGATACCTGCGCACGCGGCGTTGGCGTCGGGGCGGCTCGGCTCGCCGCTCGCTGCCGGGTCGGGCGCGGGAGTGAGTGGCGCCGCGGCCCCCACCGCGACCGCCTCCCCCTCGGCCACGCGGGCGTGGAGCTCTCGTTGGGTAGCCTCCGCCCGAGCCAGACGCTCCGACAAGGCGGCCACCTCGCCCCGGAGGGCGGCGTGCTCGGACTGCACCCGCTGGGTCTGTGCGAGGCACGCGGCCACCTCGTCCGACGATGCCCCGCAAGCGGCCGCGCCCATCACGAGCACCGTCACCAGCCCGCGCCCACCGAACACGCCCATCACCCTTCGCTCGACTTCTCGCCCACCACCACCGCTTCGGTGTCGCCGAGCAGGCGGTAGATGGTCGCCGTCATGCCCACCTCCTCGAAGCCGCTCGCGATCTCCTCGGGCCGAAGGAAGTGGTTGCCCTGCACGTGCTCGGACAGGTTCTGGAACGCCATCCCGCGGAAGCGCGGGTGACTGCGGAGGGTAGCCGGCGCCGCAGGCCAGGCCGGCTCCCAGATGACGGCCGCGCCACCGGGGACGAGGTGCCGCTGCAACAGCTCGAACACCGCGCTGCGCTCCGTCCAGACGTGGTGAAGGGCGCGGTTCATCGCGATCATCGACACCGGCTCCTCGACGGTGAAGTGACGCAGATCGCCGCTCCGAAAGGTGAGCCGCTCGCCGAGTCCTGCCCGCGCCGCCTCCTCGCGTGCGCTCTCCACGTTTTGTTCGAAGGCATCGAGCCCAACGCCACGAAGCCGCGGATAGCGCTGGGCCAGGCGCCGCAAGTACCAGCCGTTGCCACAGCCCAGATCCACCACCAGCCCACCCTCCGCGTCGATGCGGGCGAACGCTGGCACCGCGCCGAGCACCACGCTCTCGAACACCGGCCCGAAGGTGTGCTCGAGCATCGGACCGAAGAGCGGGAGGATGCTCGCGCGCTCGGCGAGCACCGACTCCCCCGGCCGCTCGCCGCTCCGGGTGAGGCTCGCCGCTCGCTCGGCCATGTGGGCGCCGAGCACCGTCTGCACGGCGAACGGCATGAGCGTCCCCGGCCCCGACGCGAAGGCTCGCCCGAGCTCGGCGAGACGAAACCCGTCGCCGTCGCGCTCGACGAGCTCGAAGGCGAACGCCGCGTCCGCCCAGCGCGCAACGTAGCCGAGGTCGTTGCCGGTGTGCGCGGCCAGTCGCTCGGCGCTCGCCTCCGAGAGCGTCGCGAGCGCGTCGAGCAGGCCGGTGGCGATGCCGACGTAGGCCACCGAGAGCTGCATCGCCCCCTGCATCTGTTGCAGCACGCGTTCGCGGAGCGCTTCTTTCATACCCTCTTTCAACATAGCCGAAGCCAAGGGCGGGCACGAGTCGACACCCCACGTCGTCGACGCGCTCGCCCCGTCAGCCACCGTCGCGAGAGGACGTGAGCTCCCCGCGCGGCAGGACAAGCGTAAAGGAGCTGCCCACGCCGAGCTCGCTCGTCACCGTGATGAACCCACCCATCGCGGTGGCGAGCGCCTTGCTGATGGCGAGGCCCAACCCGGTGCCGCCGCGGGCGGCGCCAGCCTCTGCTTGATAGAAGCGCGTGAAGAGCTTCTCCAGCTGGCCCTCGGCGATGCCGATCCCGGTGTCGCGCACCTCGAACGCCACCATCTCCGCGGCGCCGTCGCGCGTGGCCCGCACCGAGAGCGCGACCTCGCCGTTCTGCGTGAACTTGGCCGCGTTCCCGAGCAGGTTGAGGAGGATCTGCCGCGTCCGCACCGGATCCGCCAGCACCGCGAGGCCAGGGTCGTCTACCTCGGCGAGGAAGCGGTTGCCGCCCCTCTCGAGCTCTTGCGTCATCGCCACGACCACATCCTCCACGAGCCCAGCGACGGCCACGGTCGTCACGTCGAGCGGCAGCGAGCCCGCCTCCACCTTGGAGATGTTCAGGATGTCGTCGATGAGACGGGAGAGGTGAACCCCCGCCTTGCGGATGGCCTCGAGCTCGCGCTTCACCTCGCCGACCGGCTGCGCGGGGTCGTCCGCGTCGATCAACAGCTCGCTGTAGCCGATGATGGCGTTGAGCGGCGTTCGCAGCTCGTGACTCACGTTGGCGAGGAACGAGCTCTTCGCGGCGTTGGCCGACTCCGCCTCGTTCCTGGCCAGGATGGCCGCCGCGACCGCGTTCTTGAGCTCTCGTGTGCGCTCCTCGACCCGCTGCTCGAGCGTGGCGTTGAGCGCCCGCAGCTTCTCCTCGGTCTCCACGCGAGCCCGAGCCGTGAGACAGCGGCCCACGAGATCGGCGAGCGACGCGGCGAAGGAGCGCTCCTCGGCCGTCCACTCGCGCGCCGGGCCCACGTGCTCGCAACACACGATGCCTACCATCTCACCGCGGTGACGGATGGGCACGTCGAGCATCGAGGAGATCCCCAACGGCCGCAGGTACCCGTCGCAGAACTCCGACGTGCGCGGATCGGTGCAGGCGTCGTGGGCGAGGATCGCGCGCTCGCTGTCGAGCGCGTCGAAGTAGCGAGGAAACTGCGCTCGCGTGAGCACGAGCTCTTCGGTGCCCTTCTCGTGTGCCTTGTCCACGAGGAGATCGCAGCGCATCCCGCCCTTGTCGGGGAGGAGCAGCCACACCCCGGCCCGCTCGAGCTCGAGGCCGCGGCAGGCGGCGTCGAGCACCAGTCGGTAGGTGTCCGCGAGCCGACCGTCATCGATGGCGTCGCTGCGAGAGACCTCCAGCATGAGCCGTTCGAAGTCGTCGTTCATGAATCGGCGCATGTTAGTACCTCTTCCCGCAAGTGCGTAGCCGGTTCCCCTCTTGAGCCTTCGAAGAGGTCGCACAGCGCGCGCCGTCGACAGACCCTCGTGCTCGGTCGTGCACGACGTCTGCGCAGTGGAAGCGCGCTGGTGGCGCAAGCTGGCACGCTCCCAGCGCCGAGCCCGCTTGGTCACGCCAGGTTGGGCTCGGCACGACGGTTGCAATTCCCGCTGGAAACTCACCGGTGCGCTCCCCGCACCACGAGAGGAGGTCATCATGTTCCGCGACCATCTGCCCCTCATTGTTACCGTCCTGTCCGCCCTCACCGCCGCCACCGCCCTGTCCGCCTGCGACACCACAATCACCCCCTTCGACGACGACGGCGCAGTATGTGCGGGTTTCGAAGACACCACCCAGACCACCGACGTGGCCGTCACCGTGCGCAACGATGGCGCGAGCCCCATCTACATCACGGGCCTCGGCTGTGACGCGAGCGTGGATCTGCGCCTCTACGACGCCAACGACCAGCTCCTCGCCTATCGGGAGCGCGTCTGCCAGTTCACCTGCAGCGAGCTCCAAGAGACCGACGCCGTGTGCGCCGCCGACTGTGCCCTGCCCCCGGTCGTGATGATCGCGCCCGGCGGGACCTACGAGCTCGCCTGGAACGGCACCGTCCTCGACGCGGTGGGGATGCCGCCCGGCTGCTACCTGAGCCCCGACCTCGCCGGCGACACCTGCGAGCAGCGCGTCGTCGCGCCCGCCGGCGAATACGCGCTCGAGATCACCGCCTACGACGGCAGCTTTTGCCCACTCGATATGGAGGGTGCCTGCGAGTGCGAGCCCGACGCCACGGGCAGCTGCACCGTCGACATCTACATGGAGGTGAGCGGCGAGGGTCGCACCGGTCGCACCGCGCTCAGCTTCCCTGCCGAAGACCGGGCCGAGATCGTGTTCGATTGATCGGCAGGTGTTCTCGGCTGCCGTCGTCTCGGCCGCGGTCGTCTCGCCGACGAGGACCCTCCCAGCGGGCTTGGTGCCCTGACGGCTTCTTTGGTAGGGGTTCGACCGTGACGAGCGTCGACGTGCCGGAGAAGGTCGCGGACATCATGACCCGCAAGCTGATCACCCTCGGCGAGGAGGATCGGATCCACGACGTGGAGCAGGTGATGACGAAGTATCGGTTCCGTCACCTCCCGGTGGTGCGCGGCGAGAAGCTCGTCGGCATCATCACCCAGCGCGACATGCTGCGGATCTCGTCTTCCACGTTCTCCACCCAGAAGGCCGTGCGCGACCACCTCATCCACTACATGCCCGCGGGCAAGGTGATGTGCTCCGAGGTCGCCACGGTGAGCCCCGAAACCAGCCTCGTCACCGCCGGACAGCTCATGTGGGACATGAAGATCGGCTGCCTCTGCGTCACCGACGACGACGACAACCTGGTGGGCATCGTCACCGAAGCCGACTTCATGCGCTTGGCGATCCGCCTCGTGCGCGACCTCCGCACCACCGAGCCTCCCCCCCGCCGAGACCGCTGAGCAGCAGGGCCCGCGAGCGCCTCGCGGGTTCGATCACGAGGCCGCGTCGGTGCGCGCGCCGCTCGGGCGGGCGTGAACCTGGAGCATGGTCCCACCGAAGCGGTAATGTCCGGTGATCGTGTAGGCGTGTCGCCTCGCTGCGCCGGCGAAGAGGGGCACACCCGCGCCGAGCACGATCGGCACGACGGTCACGATGAGCTCGTCGACGAGCTCGGCGTCGAGCGCCTGACGGATCAGGTTGCCCCCGTCGACGTAGACGTCGCGGCCCGCCGCCACCTCGCGGGCTGCAGCCACCAGCTCCTCGATGGTGCCACGAGCCGCGCGCACCGACGCGACGGCCGGCTCGAGCGGCCTGGTCGTGGCGACGAGCACCGGGGTGTCGCCGTAGGCCCACCCACCGCCAAGGCCGCACACGACGTCGTAGGTGCGGCGGCCCATCAAGAGCGCCCCCACCTCGCTCATGAAGGCGGCAAAGTCGACCGCGCCCTCCTCGTGGCCAGTCGGCCCCTCGCCCGCTGGCAACCAAGACAAGTCGTCTTCGGGACCCGCGATGAACCCGTCGAGCGACGCAGCGATGAACACTCGGATGCGGCCGGCCATGGCGCTTCA
>CAYOAL010000156.1:2346-23162 GCA_964401935.1 uncultured Polyangiaceae bacterium | reverse complement strand
GGGTGCGCGGGGGTGGGGTCGCGCGCGGGGTCGCGGTCGTACGCGTGCGGGTGGGGGCCGTGGTCGGGCGCGGGGTGGTGGTCGTGCGCGTGCGCCGGGTTGCGCGGCTCGGGCTGGGGTGCGGGGGTGGGGATCTCGATGGGGTCTACCGAGAGGAGGAGCGCTGGATCGGGATCGCTGGTGCGCCCTTCGCGTCCCGCCTCGAGCTCCGATCGGAAATGAAAGGGATGCGACTCGGGCTCGGGGGGCGCCGCCCGGAGACGGGGAAAAAACGGACGCACGTTCGACTCGAGGTCGGCCTCGCCCTCGGCGTCCGCCTCGACGTCGATCTCGATCTCGCCGGAGCCGAGCTCGATCACCTCCGAGCCGAGCCCGAACGGGAGCTCGGCGCGGCGGAAGCTCATCGTAGCCAGCTCCGCGGCTTCGGTCGGCTCGGTCGGCTCGCCCTCGTCGGCCTCGTCGAGCTCGCTGCTCACCGTTTCGGGGGCCTGGTCGAGCTCGAGCACCTCGACCTCGTCCGACGCCAGCTCGAAGCTCGCGTCGTCGAGCACCTCGAGCTCATCGAGCTCGATCTCCAGCTCACCCGACTCTTCGAGCGCCATCTCGTGCCGGAGCCGCGCCTTGTCGAGCTTGCGGGTGGGCGGCTCCACGGCGGGCGAGGTGCACGTCGTGGTCAGCGAGGGCGCGGGTACGTTGGTCAACACCACGTGCGGTGGGTTCTTCAGGTGGCGCTCGACCGACTCCGCCATGTCGAGCACCCGCACCCGAGGCCGCAGCGCAGGCACGCGATCGAGCCCGGTGCCTCCCGGCCAGGACCGATGACGGGTGATGATCTCTTCCTCGTCCCACTCGAGCGCGTCCACGACGAGCCTCGCGCGTTGTTCGTGCCCCGCTCCACGATCGCCGCTGGCGCTCGCTCGCGCAAGGCTTTCTTACATTCACCTCCAACAATCCACGAGGTGGTTCTAGCGAGCGCGGAAAGTTCGCGCGTGGCGGTTACGCCACCCACGCCTCGCTGCGCTCCCAGAGCTCGCGGGCGAGGTCTTCGTCGCGCGCGAGCGCGCTCGCCGGCGTCTCGCGGCAGTCGTCGTAGTAGCGCCCGGAGTGCTCCGCCACCTCCGGCGAGGTCGCGCAGTAGAGCGTCGTCGCGGCCCCCTCCTCGTTGCTCTTCATCCGCAGCTTCATCAGCCAGCGGATCGGCGCCGGCACGCGACGCCACACGTCGGACGCGACCACCCCCGGATGCAAAGAATAGGTGGTCACCCCCTGCCCCTCGAGGCGGCGGGCGAGCTCGTTCGCGTGGAGGACGTTGGCGAGCTTGCTCCGCTGGTACTCTTCGAGCCCCGACACCGAGGCGGTGGGGCGCCGCACCGCCTCCCAGTCGATGCCCTTGGCCTTGAAGTGCGCGATGCTCGCCACGTTCACGATCCGCGCCGGGGTGCTCGCGAGGAGCCGATCCAAGAGCAGCTGCGTGAACAGGAAGTGGCCCACATGGTTCACGCCGAAGGCCACCTCGAAGCCGCTCGCGCTGAGGCCCTGATGACCGGCGAGACCGGCGTTGTTGATCAACAGGTGCAGCGGGCGCTTCGTGCTCAAGAACTGTCTCGCCGCCGCCCGCACGCTGCCGAGATCGCCGAGATCCAGCTCGCAGAGCTCCACCTTCGCGTTGCCGGTGCTCTCGCGGATCGCGTCGATGACCGGCAGCGCACGCTCCGGGGAGCGGCAGGCGAGCACCACCTCTGCGCCTCGTTGCGCGAGCTCGAGCGCGGTCACGCGGCCGATGCCGGTGTTGGCCCCGGTGACGATGGCCACTCTGTTCTCCAGGTCTTTCGTCATGATGAGAACCGCTGGTTGAGAGACAAGGCCATGCCTCGCCACGCGGCGAAGGTGCGGGTGAGGCCCTCCTCGAGGCTGATGCGCGCCGTGAAGCCGAGCGTGTCGCGGGCGCGGCTCGTGTCGGCCCGTGAATGCAGCACGTCGCCAGCGCGCGGCTCCGCGTGGACGGGCGCCACCGCGGCACCGGTGACTCGGATCACCGCCCTCGCGAGATCGTCGATGGTGGTGGTGCCGCCGGCCCCGATGTTCATCACCACCGCGCCATCGATGGTGGCGGTGGCCGCCGCGAGGTTGGCGGCGACCACGTCGCTCACGTACGTGAAGTCGCGGCTCTGGGAGCCGTCGCCGAAGATCGTGGGCGGGCTGTCTGCTTGGCAGGCGGCGAGGAACTTCGGGATCACCGCGGCATAGGGGCCGCTCGGATCCTGCCGTGGACCGTACACGTTGAAGTACCTGAGCCCTACGAACGACATCGGATAGCAACGCGCGAACGTCTTCGCGAGCAGCTCGCACATCACCTTCGAGAGCGCGTAGGGAGAGAGCGGCTCGCCCTCCTGACCCTCGCGCTTGGGCAGGCGTGGATCGTCGCCGTAGACGCTCGAGCTCGAGGCATACACCACCCGCGCCACCTCCGCGTCGCGGGCGGCGGCGAAGAGGTTGGCGGTGCCCGTCGCGTTCACCGCCAGCGAGGTGGCTGGATCGCTCATCGAGCGCGGCACCGAGCCGAGCGCGGCCTGGTGAAACACCAGGTCCATCCCGCTCGTGGCCTGCTTGCAGGTGTCGACGTCGCGGAGGTCGCCTTCCAGGATGTGACACTGAGTGCGGAGGTGAGCGAGGTTCTCGCGGCGCCCCGTCGAGAAGTTGTCGAGCACGCGAACGCTCGCGCCCGCGGCGACCAAGGCGTCGACCAGGTGCGAGCCGATGAAGCCGCCGCCGCCGGTGACCAGGCAACGCTGGTTCGAGAAGTTCGTAGGCTCCGTCATGGTCGGTCTCGGAAGGGGCTGAAGGTCTGGCAGGTGACGCCGTGCACGTAGTGGATCTTGGGGGGATCGCCGGATTGGCTCAGCATCCAATGAGGGCTCGACGCTCCCGGATACAGCGCGAAAACCGCCGACGTGCGCTCCTTCGGGGAGAGGCCGGACGCGAACGCCGCCGCGAGCGCCTGTTGGGTGCTGCAGCGCGGCGGCAACACCGCCTCCATGCCCACGTGGCTCTCACGGCGTCCCAACATCTGCTCGTAGTTCAAGATCACCTGCAGGCCGGACCACTCGTCGGGTTTTCCCGCCGGCTTGGGGTAGCGAAAGATGTACACCACCGCGAAGCTCGCGTCGGGCAACACCTTGCCCTCCACCGTCTCCCCCACGCTCATCATCACCAGCTCCGCGTCGCGCTCCATCGCGCGCGCCAGCTTGGTGGCCGCCGCCAGGTGGTCGAGGGCCTCGACGGGCTTCTTCTTGTCGATCTTGACGTTCTCGCAGCGCTCCCAGGCACAAGGTGGGGGCTCGCGCTCGGTCCGTTCGCGTCGCTTCTTGGAGCGCCGGTCGTCGTCCTCCTCGTCGTCGGGGCTCGCGCGCTGCTCCTTGCGTTCGCTCGACACCAGCTGGAACGTGAGGAACGAGCCGGCGGCGACGCTCGCGAGCACCACCAGCGCCCCCGCGAAGAGCCACTGCGGTCGGACACCGGCGCGATCGGCGGGCCGCTCGCCGGCGGAGACGACGGCGGCGGTGGTCGCCGCGGGCGGCGTGACCCCAGCGGTGCCGCGCTCCGACGAGAAGGGCAGGGCGGTGGCCGGGCTCACCGGTTCCGCGGCGAGGGTGCCCGGTTGGGCGTTCTCCGGTGCGCTCGGGGGGACGCGCACCGACGGCGCGGGGGGAAACGACGCGGAGGGCATGTTCGCGAGCGAGACCCCGAACACCTGCGCGAGCGCGTCCACCTCCTCGGAGACGGGGAGAATGCGGGCGTGTTTCGAGGGCGAGGCGGCTCGCACGAACCAGGCGTCGAACGCGCTTGGGAGCGTCACCCCGGCCCGCGCCGCCCGCGCCGAGGGGGGCTCCGACGGACCGGCGAACACGCGCTCGATGAAGGGCCCGAGCCCGAGCTCCACCGCCTCCGTCTCCCAGTAAGGGCGGCCCACCAGCATCGTGTAGGCGATGTGGGCCAGCGCGTAGGCGTCGGCCGCGGCGCCGATGTCACCCTCTCCGCGCACCTGCTCGGGCGGCATGTAAACCGGCGTGCCCGCGCTGCGGGTCTTCTGGCTCCCGCCGGTGTCGTCGATCAGCTTGGCGATCCCGAAGTCGAGGATCTTCACCGACGGGCTGCCGTCGTCGCGCCGGCTCACGAACAGGTTGTGCGGCTTCAGATCGCGATGGACCACCCCCGCCGCGTGGGTGCGGTCGAGTGCGAGCGCTGCTTGACGTAAGAGGGTGAGCACCGCCGTCGGCACGAGGCGACCCACCCGCCCGAGGAGCGCGTCGAGATCCTCACCTTCGAGCAGCTCCATCACGATGAAGGGCATCCCCGTGCCCTCGTCCACCCCCGCATCGAACACGCGCACGATGTGGTCGCTCGCGATCTTGGCGGTCACCCGCGCCTCCAGGAGGAAGCGCTTGCGGCTGTCGTCGCGGTTCACGAGGCGCGGCGCCATCACCTTCAGCGCGCAGCGCCCGTGCGTCTCGCTGTGGACACACTCGTACACCGTGCCCATGCCTCCCGCCCCGATGCAGCGCACCACGAGGTAACGCCCGCTGAAGTTGAAGCCGGGCGGCAGGTGTTGGGCGACGTCGGTCATCGCTCGGCCAGGATAGTCAGGAGGTGGGAGCCGCGCCACCTCGGTGCGGCGCAGGAAAGGTCCGAGATCCTTGGCGGGCGGTTTCAGTATCACTAGAATCGCGAGTTGCGATTTCACCGAGGGTGGAACCGCGCCCACTCAAGGAGGTTTCTGTGGCGATCGAGCTCCCCCCGATGCGCATCCTCATCGTCGACGACGACCGAGCCATCTGCGACTACATGCAGACCCTGCTCGAGCGCGACGGCTACCAGGTCAAGACCATGAGCGATCCCACCGGCGTCACCGGTGAGCTCAAGAAGAACGACTATCACCTCGTCATCCTCGATCTCATGATGCCCAAGCGCGACGGCATCGAGGTGCTGCGCGAAATCCGCAAGCAGGACAAGGACATCGCGGTGGTGATCTTCACCGGCTATCCCAACCTCGACACCGCCGTGGCCTCGATGAAGCTCGACGCGGTCGACTACATCAAGAAGCCGTTCAACGTGGACGAGTTCCGCGCGGTCATCGCGCGGGTGATGCGCAAGAAGGGCCTCAGCCTCACCCCCGAGGAAGAGCTCCACAAGGTGATCGGCGACACCATCCGCACCTACCGCAAGGAGATGAGCCTGACCCTCAAGCAGATGGCTCGGCGCACCGGGTTGAGCGTCTCGCTGCTGTCGCAGATCGAGCGGGCCGAGACCTCCGCGTCCATTTCGTCGCTCTACAAGATCTCGGTGGGGCTCGGCGTGAAGATCCGCGATCTGTTCGGGAACTACTGAGATGGCTGAAGAGTACGAAGTCGAGACGCGCACGATCGAGCATCCTGGCTTCAGCCCGAGCGCCGCGCTCGCGCGCCTCCGCAGCTACACCCCCGGCCGCGCGTCGTTCGTGCTCGAGTCGCTCGCTCCCGACACGGAGGCTGGCCGCTACTCCATCGTGGGCTATCGCGTGCGACAAGCGGCGGCCTTTCCGCCTGGCTCCGACGTTCCCGGCGAGCTCACGAGCATCGAGGCCGAGGCCGAGCGCGACTCCTTCGCCCACGCGCTGGCGCTCGCGAGCGTTGGCTACATCGACGCGCAGGTGGTGATGCACCAGAAGGGGGTCAAGCCGCACGAAGACCTCGCCTCGTCGGCGATGTTCGCGGTGCGTTCGGCGGTGATGGTGTACGACCACCACAAGGGCGAGGTGCACGTGGCGGGGCGTGTGATCGGCAAAGCGGTGGATCGGCTGCTCTGGGAGCTCGAGCACGGCCCCGAGGAGCTCGAGCTCGACCTCGACGCGGAAGCGGCGCTCCCGCCGCTCAACGCGCGGATCGGCGACAAGCGTCTGCGAGCGCGGGGTGGACGCGTTCAGTCGTTCCTCGGCGACGAGCTCGAGCTCGCGGTGATGACCGAGGAGCTCGTGGCCTCCATCGGTGCTGCCGATGACCTCGACATCTATCGCGCGCTCGTTGGCATCGATCGGAAGCGCTCCGCACCGCACAGCCACGCGTTCTACGTCGACTTCGGAAAGAGCCCCTTTGGCGCGCACGTGCGCATCCTCGGCCTGAGCAGCACCACACTGCACCGCCGTCGAAGGGGCCAGACGCGCGCGGCGTGGGCGGCCATCGAGGAGACCTTGCCGCTACGTGAAGACTTCGGCGCACCCGCGGTAGAGGCCGCGCGCATGCTCCGCGACATCGAGGATGGCGGGCGGGTGCTCCTCGGCTCGGCGGTGGGCTACAGCTGTCCCGGCGGTGAGTCGGCGTGGATGCGGGCCGACAAGTGCGCCCTCCTCCAGGAGCAGGCCTACGTGTGCACGGTGGGGCTCCCCATCGACGCGGACACCGATGTCTCGGGTCTCGCGGAGGAGGCTCGGCGCCGCGCCGCGGATCCGATGACCGCCCTCGCGCTCGCCCAGGCCCACGCCGCGAAGCACCCGAAGCCGCCCGCACCGGAAGCCCCCGACAGCTAGCACGCGGCTCGGCGCCGGGGGAGACGCCGCGCTCAGAAGTGCAGCGCTCAGAAGTGCAGCGCTCAGAAGTGCAGCTTGGCCCGAGGGTTCTCCTCGTGCTCGGCGATGCGCTCGATGGCTTCCGCCACCTCGGGCGCGTCGGAGCTCGGGTACACCACCAGAAACCGCACGTAGAGGTCGCCCATCGCCTTGTCGGAGCGCTTCACGCCCTTGCCGCGGAGGCGCACCTTGGCCCCGCTCTGAACGCCCTTGGGCACGGTGAGCTTCACCTCCCCGTGCGGCGTCGGCACCGTCACGTGACCGCCTCGGTAGGCCTCGCTGAGCGTGATCGGCACGTCCACGTGGAGGTCGTCGCCGTCGCGGCTGAAGTAGGGGTGGGGCTCCACGTCGAGCGTGAGCAACAGGTCGCCGGGGGGGCCCCCACCGAAGCCCGAGGTGCCCTTGCCTCGCACACGCACGCGGCTCTTGTCTTGGGCGCCAGGGGGGATGCGTACGCTGACGATCTCGCCCCCGCCGGCCGGCGTGAGCCGCAGGGTGGTTCCGAGGATGGCGTCGGTGAAGCTGATCTTCACCGTGGAGGTGCTGTCTTGCCCGCGGCGTGCGGCCCCCCCGCGAGGCCCGCCCCGGTTGCGACGGAAGAGATCGCCGAGCATGTCGGAGAAGCCGCCCTGCGGGCCCGGCTGCTGCCCCCCGAACAAGTCGTTGAGATCGAAGTGAACGGGGCCCCCGCCGCCGCCGCCGAAGCCCCCCCCGAACCCGAAGTTCTTCGCCGCGCGGGCCGCCTCCGGATCGAAGCCCACCCGCAGGCTCACGTCGCCGAACTCGTCGTAGAGCGCGCGTCTCTTGTCGTCCGAGAGCACCTCGTAGGCGCTCGTCACCTCTTTGAAGCGTTCCTCGCCCGCAGGGCCGGGGCGCTTGTCGGGGTGCAGCTCGCCGGCCAGCTTGCGATACGCCTTCTTGATCTCGCTCTTGGACGCGCCCCGCGGCACGCCCAGGGTCTGATAGAGGTCGGCCACCTCCCCACAAGGTAATTCCGGTAGCCGGTGGAGCGCAACCTGCCCGAAGGGAGGGCCAGGCCGCGCACCTCGTGACGCCGCGGGCCGCTCGCGACGGGCCCACCGCGAGCGGGACGACCTGCACGGCGAGGGGGGGGCGAGATGCGCCGACGGTCCTGACGCCCCGGTTGAATCGGGCTACAACGCGGAGGTGTCGTCGCGTTGGGCAGGGTTTGTGGCCGCCGGGCTGTCGGGCCTCGTCGTCGGTTGTGCCTCACGGGGCCTGGAGGGCAACCTCTACCGCGGGGACGGCTTCGCGTTTCGGATCGAGGCGCCTGGCAACGGCTGGGTGCGGCTCGAGAGCGACGCCGCCCTCGCGTTCGAGGCGCCGAAGAGTCGGGCTGCGATCATGATCAACGCGCGCTGCGGCCTCGACGGTGACGACATCCCGCTTCAGGCCCTCACCCAGCACCTGTTCCTCGAGTTCACCGAGCGCGAGATCGCGGTCCAGGAGGTGGTGCCGTTCGATGGGCGCGAGGCCATGCACACCGTGCTCAGCGCCAAGCTCGACGGCGTGGCCATGCGCTACGACGTGTGGGTGCTCAAGAAGGACGGGTGCGTGTACGACATGCTCTTCGTCGCGCCGGAGGGAGCGTTCGAGGCGGAGCACCCCGCGTTCGCGCGCCTGTTGCAGAGCTTCTCCACGGAGGACGATGGACGGTGATCGCAAGTCGGCGGGGCCGTCGGACCCGCCGGGTCGCTCCGACTATCCCCCCGGAGGGTCGGACTTTCCGCCAGCGTCACGCCGTTCCCGCTACTCCTACGTTCATCAAGAGCCCACCGCGAAGGAGGTGTACATCGAGCGCTGGTCGGGGTTTTTGGTCCACCTCGGTCAGGTGTCCAAGATGCTCGCCCACACCGCGCGCTGCATGTTCGCGCGGCCCTTCGAGCTGCGGGCCACCCTTCACCAGATGGAGATGCTCGGCGTCCGGTCGCTGGGCATCGCGTCGGTGGTGTCGCTCTTCACCGGCCTGGTGATGGCCACGCAGTTCGCGTACGGCCTCCAGAAGTTCGGCGGCATGGAGTACACCGGGCGCATCGTGGGGCTCAGCTTCGCTCGCGAGCTCGCGCCGGCGCTCACCGCGCTGGTGGTGGGTGGCCGCATCGGGTCCGGGATCACCGCCGAGATCGGCTCGATGGCGGTCACCGAGCAGATCGATGCCATCCGTGCCCTCGGCGCGGATCCCATCAAGAAGCTCGTTCTGCCGCGCATCTTGGCGAGCATCATCATCATGCCGATGTTGGCGGCGTTCGCGCTCGTGCTCGGCTTCATGGGGGCGATGTTCATCACCTCGCTGGAGTTTGGGTTGCCGTCGGGCTTCTTCCTCCAGACCGCGCTCGGGAGCGTGCGCTTCGCCGACTACTTCAGCGGCATGTTCAAGACCCCATTCTTCGGCGGCATCATCGCCCTGGTGGGCTGTCACTTCGGCTTCACCACCCGCGGGGGCACCGAAGGCGTGGGCAACGCCACCACCCGCAGCGTCGTCGTGATCTCCATCGCTATCCTCGTGAGCGACTTCATGCTCACGAAGGTCTCGATGCTCATCTGGCCTGCATCTGGATGAGGGTCGTCGGCCGCGTGCTGTTTCTCTTGGCGGCGGGCTGTGGAGAGCCCCCGCCACCCCCACCGCTGCCGGTGTCGGCCAACCCTCCCGCGTCGACCGTGGCCGCGTCGACGCGTCTGCGCGAGCGCAGCTACTTCGCGGCCAACGAGCACGGGAGCTGCGTGGTGTACTGGGTGGAGCACGAGCAGCGCTCGGTGGGGAAGGAAATCCCTTGCCCGCGGGAGATCGAGCGTGACGAGCGGCTGCGGCTGACGGGGCGCACGTGCATCCGCGAGTCGGCGCAGCCCGAGCGTAACCTGCCCGTCCGCTGTCCCAAAGAGGTGTTCTACGTGGAGCGCGACGACGCGCGGACCAAAGGCGAGTTCAAGCTCGGCCCCCAGAAGTGACGCCGCGCCGCATGGAGCGGCTCACGCGTCCCGAACCGCTGTCAGGCCTCTTCGACGTCGATGAACTCTGCCGACTCGACCATCGCGTCGCTGAGCCCGAGGGCGCTGCGAGCGGCCGCGTAGCCATCGCTCACCGAGAACACGATGAGGTCGCGCGCTTCGGCCTGACGGCCGATCCAGCGCACGCGATCGGGCCCGCTCGCTGGCGGCCCCTGGTTGGAGCCGGTCGACCACGCGATCGCCTCGAGGGCGACGTTGGGATCTCCGAGCGCGAGGAGCGCCGTGCGCGAGCCCCACGAGTTGGTGATGGTGTTCAGGCTCGACGCGCGGTTGCCGATCTGGCCGATCACCTCGCTCGCGAGCAGGCTCAGCTGCGGATCCGGGGGCGGCATCACCCGCTGCATAAGCTCGCGGAACGCGTCCACCTTCACCGTGTCGACGCCCTGGGGCGAGAAGCTCGGGCTGTGCAGCTGCAGGTAAGCGGCCACGAGCGGCCACAGATCGATAGGCGCGGTGCGGCTGAGCGCGGCGGTGCGCGTCTGCAGCACCTTGAGCGCGCGGTGGATCACGAAGTCGCGCGCGTCGCGCTCCTCGGCGGTCACCAACGCGAGGCCGAAGCACAGCGTAGGAGGCTCCGCCCGGGCCGGGACGCACACGCGGCCGAGCGCGTTGGTGGCGACGATCTCCACGCTCGGCAAGCCGTAGGCGGCGGCGATCTCCCGCGTCCGCTCCACGATGTCGTCGTGGTTGGGGGGCAGGGGCTTGGCCCGCACCGACGCGAGGTCGAACGGGACCGCCTCGTCCATCACGTCGCCGGTGGCCCGCAAGAGCTGCCGGAAGGGGGCGGTGAGCACCTCCGGCGCGGTGTGCTCGTCGAGCTCGGGTTGCCCCGCGAGCAGGCCGCCGCCCTCGATGTAGGTGGGCTCGCCGAGGATGGCGCCGAGGGTGGCTCGGGCGATCTCGGCCGCGTCGGCCTGACCTCGCAGCTCCGACACGGTCTGGGCCATCGCGAAGAGCGGCGCCTCGAAGCGCCCGGCGCCAAGGCCGCGCCGCACGTCGGCTGCCGCCCGCTCGAGCAGCAGCTCCGCCGCCGGCTCCTGCCCGTTGCGGCGGTAGAAGTGGTAGAGGCCGGCCACTGGCGCCGGCTCCTTGCTCCAGGTGCGCCGCGCCTTCACGAGGAGCTGCTCGGCCTCCTTGGGATCGCCCGCCGCTTCGTAGATCTGGGCGAGCTTCACCGTGCGGTCGCACTTTTCGGTGGGGCTGTCGGCGGCGTTGATGAGCTCGTTCTGTTGCTCGAAGGCGCGCTGGCTGTCACCGCTCTCGAGGTAGAGGTCGACCAGCTTGGCCCGTGCGGTGGTGTTGCCCGGGGCGCGCTTGAGCACCTCTTGGTAGGCCATCTCCGCCCGCTCGGGGTTGGGCAGATGCTCGACGTAGAGGTTCCCGAGACGCAGGTAGATCTCGCACTGCTTCTCCGGGTCGCTCACCAGGCGTCCAAGGCGGATGATCGACTGCTCCACCTCGGCCCACTCTCCCTCGGCCGCACAAACGTCGACGTAGGCGCTGAGGGCCTCGGGGTTGTCCGGGTTGGCGTCGAGCGCAGCCTGGAGGGCCTCGCGCGCCTCGCCCGCGGAGCCTGCTTCCACGAGCATGCGCCCCCGCATCACCTCGATCTCGATCCGCTCGTCGGGATCGGTGACGTTCTCGAGGCGCGCCGAGAGGAGCTCAGCGAGCTCGCGCTTGGCCCCTGCCGCGAGGTAGATGGCCTGCAGCCGCTCGAAGGTGTCCAGATACTCGGCGTCGATGGTGCTCACCGCCTCGAGCAGCCGCCGGCCTTCCTCCTGGCCCTCCGCGGTCTCGAGGGCCAGCCAGAGCACGCCTGCCTTGTAGAGCTTCGCCGCGCGCTGCGCCGGCGACTGGCACACCATGCCGAGCTCTTCGAAGCATCGCGCCGCCTCGGCGTTGGCGCCTGCTCGCTCGAGCAGACCGCCGCGCTCGAGGAGCGCGACCTGATGGCGTGGCCACAGCTCGATCACCTCTTCGAGCAGCTCCGCCGCGCCGCCTTCGTCCCCTGCCGCGAGGCTCCCTTCGGCGCCACGCAAGAGCAAGGTGGCCCGATCGATCGGCTGTTGCACCTTCTCCGCGAGGGTGCAGTCGATGCCTGCGGCGGTGGCGTGGTCGCCGCGAGCGCGCGCGTGGGCCGCCATCTGACGCATCGCCCACAGGCTGGGGTTCTCCGTGTTGAACGCGACGTGCACCGCGTCGTAGGTCTTTTCCCAACCCTCGCGCTCGTGGAGGATGCGCGCCGCCATCATGGCGTGGGCGGTGCTCTCCGAACCTTCGACGGCGGCGGCCACGCCCATACACACCTCGGCGAGGTTCTGGACGTCGCCGCTCGCGAAGGCCATCGCCTCGAGCTCGTGCAGCGCTCCGAGGTGACGCGGTTGCTCCTGAACCACGCGCCCAAGCGCCTCGGCGGCTCGCTCGCGGTCGCCGCGCCCGCGCGCCTGCACTTGCGCGGTGAGCTCCAAGAGCTCGCCGCGCAGCTGGGTGTCGTCGGCGGCGCGTAGCTGGCCTTCGAGGCGCTCGAGCACCGCGTCGGCACCTTGGCCGCCGAGCGCGAAGCGCGTGGCGAACACCGGGCCGAGTCGCTGATCGCCGAGCTCGATGGCGCGCTCGGCGCAGCGCGCCGCCAGCTCGAGGTCGCCGTCGAGCTCGGCGTAGAGGGCCGCCTCGAGGGCGAGGGGAGCGGCGTTCGGGTCGGTGGCGCCGTCGATGCGCTCCATGAGCCACGCGGCGCGGTCGCCGGAGACGCCAGCGGCATGTTCGTACATCTCGCGGAGCGCGTAGTCGTCGGGGCGCGCCCGATGCGCCTCGGCGAGGAGGCTCGCGCGCTCGGCGAGCGCGTCCGGGCCGAGCTGCACCGCCTGGCGCACGATGTCCATCACCGCGTCGGCCGGCTCGTCGGTCGCGCGGCGCCGCTGCTCGAACCAGAACTCTTGGCCGGCGTCGTCGCCGAGCGCCTGCGCCACGTACATGCCGATGAACGACGCGACGGGCAGATCGGGCGCCTTGTCCGCGGCGCTGCGCAACAGGGCCTCTCCGTCGGCCTCTTGCCCCTCTTCCTCCATCAGCCGGAGGCCGGCCTCGGTCAGCGCGATGGCGGCTCGCGTCGGATCCTCGATGGAGTTGGCGAAGCGGGCGAGGGCGGCCGCGCCGATGGCCGGCTCCGCGATGACCATGCTCATGCGCATCGCCGGATGGTTGTCGGGCTGCAGCGCGATGACGCGCTCGAGCTCCGACTCCATCTGTTCGTAGTCGCCGGCGAGCTCGGCGAGCATCGCGGCGGCGAGGGCGCGCTCCCGCTCGAAGCCCTCGGCGACCTCGGGGCTGAGCGACGCCGCGAGCCGCGCGGTCTGACCGGTGGCGTAGTCGTTCTCCCGCATCACGGCGCGCGCGATGCCATCGGTGGGATCGTTGGCGAGGCGGTGAGAGGCGGCGTCGACCAGATCCGCGGGCAGGCCCAACGCGGGCGGCGGCTTCGAGGGTTCCACCAGCGCGCCCGTCGGCACCTGGAGCGACTCCTCGTCTTCTTGCTTGTCGTCGCGCCGCGGCGCGATGGGGGTGGCGGGGATCTCGGTGGTGGACGAGCCGAGGGCGCGCCCCAGCATCACCGCTGCGAAGGTGCTCGGATCGCCGATCGGCACGGGCGCCGCGTCGAGCGCGGCCGCGGCCGCCGCCGCCAGCGCGGGCTCGGCCGCGGCGGCGTGCTCCAGCCAGACGTCCGGATCGTGCAGCGTGGCGCCGGCGAGCGCGGCCAAGATCAGCCGTTCGGTCGCCGACAACACGTCTTCTGGCGCTTCGTTCACGAGCTCGGTGACCACCGCAGCGTCGCCGATCTCGAGGGCGCGGGCGGCGCGGGCGCGGGTGGCGACCGCTCCGTGCGAGCCCTCGCTCACGCGACCCAGGGCACGAACCGCCTCGCCTCGAAGCTCGGCGTGGGGCGCGGCCAGCGCGCTGATGAGCCAGGAGGCGCCGGCTCCGAACTCCTCCACGTCCTCCAGCGAGGAGAGCGCACGAACCGTTCCCGCGATGTCGCGTTTGCGGAGGCCGGCCCGAGCGGTGAGGAGGGCGCCGTACGGGGCGGGACCGGCGTCGCCGGCGGCCCCCTCGGTGCGCACGGCGCGCAACACCTCGAGGGAGTTGACCAGCGTCTCGGTGCTCGGGCCGCTCCCGTGCAGGGTCGGGACGTCGTCCGAGGACGCGAGGGCCTGCATCACGCGCGCGAGCGGGACCCGCACGTCGTCGCGGCTGACGCGCTCGGCCAGCTCGAGGCGGCGCGAGGCGCCCTCCAAATCGCCGAGCGCGAGCCTCGACACCTCGGCGCCGAGATACGCGGCGTGGAGCTTGGCGTCGTTCGTCGGCGCCACGCGTCCCTCGGCGTCGAGCGCGTCGGCCACCTCGGTCCAGCGGCCCCGCGCCATCAAGATCCCCCGCAGCTCGCGGTGGGCCATGGGCAGGCTCGGCGAGAGCTGGAGGGCCTCGCGCGCGACGGTCTCGGCGCGCTCCTCTTCGCCGGCCATCGCCAACAGCTCCGCCACCACGAGCAGGGTGCGCGCGCGATCGGTGGGCTGGTTTGGGGCCGGGGCCTCCTCGTAGAGCCACGTCGCCCGCTCCACCCACGCGTCGCGCAGCCCCGACTGCATCAGAGACACGACGGCGTCGTTGCCGGCAGCCTCCGCCTCTTCGAACGAGAAGGCGGGCCCCTCCTCGAGCACGAGCGGCGCGCCTTCGTCGATGGCCGCCTCGGCAGCTTCGATCGCCGCGAGCTCGTCGTCGTCCACGTCCATCACGCCTGCGTCGTCGAAGCCAGCTGGCGCGGCTCCGCGCGCCTCGCCGAACGGGGCCGCGGGCAGCGGGGTCTCTTCGTCGAACGCGGCGTCGCCGGCGCCGTCCTCGTCCGGGCGATAGCTCGCGAGCTCTTGCTCATCGAGGCGCTCGGTGGCGCTCATCGGCTCCACGTCGGGACGCACCGCGTCGTCGAAGTCGAAGCCCTCGGGCTCGGGGAGCGGCTCGGCGAGCTCCTCCACCAGCGCCGCTTCGTCGAACGCGATCTCGTCATCCATCACCACCGCCTCGTCGAGCTCCATCACGGAGTCGTGGGGGGGCGGGGCTGGCTCCGAGAGCGGTGAGAGCTGACGCTGCAGCTCCGGGGGCAGCTGTGCCTTCGGATACTGGTTGGTGTCGATGAAGTCTTCCTCGGCGATCGCCTGGTGTCGGCCCGTGTCGGCCGCGTCGTCGAGCTCGTCGCCGTGGGCCGCGACCGCCTCGCCGAGGGTGGGCGCGGGTTGGATCGGCAGGGTGTGCTCGGGCATCGTTGGCAGCGCCACCGGCGTCTCCGGGGCCGGTGGGCGGTGCGTGTCGTAGTCTTCGTCCTCGCTGCTCGGGGCTGGCGCACGCGGCGCGGGGTAGCCACCGGGGGGCGGGCCGAGCGGGGGGCGCGCGGGCATCGGGGGCGGCGCTGGCTGCACCGGCGCCGGCGGACCGAGGCCGAGGGGCGTGCCGCTGAACTGGCCGCGGTCTACCATCATCGTGGCCGCCTCGTCGGCGTCGCGGCCCTCGTCGTCATCGTCGCCGTAGTGATTGTCGCCGAAGAGCTCGTCGAAGAGGGCGTCGCCCTCGGCCTCGGTGGGGATCGCGTCGGCGACGGTGTTGGGTCTACGACTCACCAGACCGGGGTGGTCGGACCCTCCCCCAGCCCCTGGCTTCTTCGGCGGAGGAATGCTGCTCATCGGACTCCCATGCCCAGCTTGTGGCGCAGCTCGAGGTATTCGGCAGACATCGCGAACGACAGCAGGCGCTTGGCGCGAACATCTTGGTCGATGGCGAGCCGCGCTGGCGATCCCGGCGGGCCCACGATGTGATCGATGACGGTGGACGCATCGCCCGACGCGATGATGGCCATGCGATCGATGCTCCTGCGCGCCGCGCCGGCCCAGTGGGTGGCGTCCTGCTGCGACTGCACCACCCGCTGCGCGACGTCGGCGATGGCTTTGCGCACGCGGCGCGACATCGCCTTGCTCACGACGCGCTCCACCTCACGGTAGATCGCGAACGGTGGATCCGCCACCGACACCCCGGCGTCCTTGCACAAGGCAGTCACGATGGAGGCGATGGTGTTGTCGTCGCAGTACATCACCGAGGTGGTGCCGCGCCGGAGGGCGAACACCTCCCGGGCGATCGCCGAACGCCCGGCGGCGGTGAGCGGCTGCACTACCTCGGTGCCCACCACCAGCGCCGGCTCGTCGCCGGCCACGCCCTTGACCGCGCGTGGTTCCCGACCGCCGACGTAGAGCTCGAAGTCGTTGAACCCGAGGGCACCCATCCAACGCGAGACCGCGTTGCGCATCGGGTGCCCGCTGTCGACGCGCTGTCGCCGCCCCACGTCCTCGCTCTTGAGCGAAGGACCCATCGCCTCGCTGATCACCGGGGCCGCGAGCGCGAAGAGCTCCGGGATGGGGCCCACGTCGTCGGGGTCGGCGATGGCGAGGATGGCTTCGGTGTCGAGCACGATCTGCGGGTCGTGCTCTGCGCGGGCGTCGATCTCCGCGATCGCGCGCTTCACCTCGTTCGAGTCGCCACCGAGCGCGAGCACACAGCCGAGCGCAGCGCGCCGCAGGTTGAGGTCGTCGCCGGTGGCCGCGATCTCGGCGAGAAGCTCCACTTGCGGCTTGTCGAACGGCTGCGTCGCGAGTCGCTGGAGGATGAGCTTCTTGGCGGTGGGCACGGCCACGGTGCGCAGCTGAGGGGACACGTCGGCGTGGAGGAGCAGCTCGATCGCCTCGCGGTCGTCGGGAACCTCGCTGAGGAGTCGCGCGACGGCCTTGGCGGCGCGCTTCGGATCCTTGATCTTGTCGCGGTAGATCGCCATGGCGAGCCTCGCCGCTTCGGCGCGGCCGTTCGCTTGCTCGCGCTCGTCCATCAGGCGCTCGAGGATGGTCACCGCCTCCTCCCAGTTGCCCACGCGCGCCGCGGTGCGGGCCAGCCGCTCGCGCACCTTGAGCGTCGACAGACCGTCGCGGTAGAGCTGCGTGAGCACCTTGAGCGACTCTTCCGGCTGCCCGAGGCGCTTCTCGTAGAGATCGACGGCCGCGATGCCGGAGACCAGGCGCTGCTTCTTGGGCGCCTCCGGCTGGCGCGCGAGGCGCGCGAGGAGCGGCGCCGCACCGGCGAAGTCGCCCTTCTTGATGCTGATTTCACCCGCGAGGGCGAGGGCTCCCACGTGATCGGGCTCGAGCATGGTCACGTCTTTGAGCGCTTCGAGGGCCAGATCGCTCTCGCCCTTGTCGCGGTACACCCGCGCGCGCTCCCAGTACATCTTGGTGATCTCCGGCTCGCTGTCGGTCACCTTGAGGCGCAGCTCGATGAGGCGGAGCAGCTCGTCGTTCTCTTTGCGCTTACGCACCGCGCGGAAGACCTTGTCGAACGCCACGGCGCGCGTGCGATCGCGCTCGAGCGCTCGCCGGAACGCGATCTCCGCGTCTTCCTGGGCGTTGGTGTGCTCGGTGAGGAGCACGCCGGCCGCTTCCCACATCGCGGCCGCGCGCTCGTCGCTCTTGCACTTGGCCCCGAGGCGCGCGAGGGCCACTGCCGCCGTCGTCCAGTCGCCCACGGCCTCGGAGGCCGCCCGCAGCCCTTCGAGCGACGCGATGTCTTCGCCGTCGGCCTCCACGAGGTCGCGAAACGCGGTCTGAGCCGCGAGGGGCTCGCCGCCCGCGAGGTCCGACCAGGCGGCGAGGCGCTCTGCGTCGCGCCGGGTCTCGGGGCCGAGCGCCTCACCGATCGAGCGGAGCGCGGCAGCGCGCTTGGGTGGCTCGGCCCCCGGCAGCGCGAGCTCGAGGTTGAGCAGCCGTGCTGGCGTCGCGTCCGACTTCAAGAGAGGCTGGCTCCGACCCGGTTGGTGGAGCATGCGCACCACGGCAGCCGAGGCCATCGCGCCCACCGCGCCGCTGGTGGGGAGGCGCTCGGCGACCGCCATCCGTGCCTCCACCTCCTCGTCGCGGTCGTCGGCCGCGTAGGCTGCGGCGAGCCACTCGACGGCGGCGGACACGGTGGGCTCGGCCTCGCTCCACTCTCGCGCGGTGTCTAGCGTCGCGCTCATGTCGCGATCGATGAAGCGCGCGATGCGGAAGCGCTCGGCGCGGGCGACGGTGGTTGCAGCGCCCCCGAGCTGTTCGATCTGCTCGAGGGCCAAGAGCGCCCCCGCCTCGTCGGTGGGCCACACGAGGCGCGCGACGGCGGCTGCGAGCGCGACGTCTCCGCCGGCGTTCAACTCCTCGAGCTGCTCGATGGCGGCTCGGGCTCGACCGTTGGCCTCGCGGTCGGCGACGGCGAGGCCGAAGCGCTCGAGCGCGATGGAGGAGGGGTCGCCGTCTGCCTCTTCGCCGAGATCGATCGCCCGCCCACGCGCGTCGAGATCGTCGGGGTTGGCCGCGCGGAGGGCCCAGGCGAGCACCACCTGGGCAGCGCTCGGGGTGTAGTCCATCGCCACCTCGAACGCCTGCACGGCCGCCGCGCGGTCCTTGTTCCACAGCAAGAGGCCAGCCTCGATCTGGAGCGCGCCCGCGAGGGGAGGATCGACCACGATGCTCGCGCTCTTCGTGAGCACGGCGGCCGCCTCCACGGCGTCACCGCGCTTGCGCAGCAGATCCGCGAGGAACAGCGCCACGACCAGATCCGTGGGCTCGCGGTCGTGCTCGGCGGCGAGCACGGAGACCGCCTGCTCGAGGAGGCCTTCGCGGGCGGCGAGCATGGCGGCCACGATCCCCAGGCCTCGAGCCGCGTGCTCGTCGCGTTCGGCGGCAGCCAGGGCCGAGACCAGGCTCGCGTTGCGCTTCCCACGCGCGCCCGCGCCCACGGCGTAGGCCGAGAGCGCGCGCCCGAGCCAGGTCAGGCCACGAGCCGTCTCGTCGCCGTCGACCCCGTCGGCGTCACCTTTGTGGCCTTCGCCGTTACCTCCTTCGCCGTCACCTCCGTCGCCGTCACAGAGCGTCGCGATCGCGGCGAACGCTTCGGTGGCCTTCGCGTCGTCACCGCGCACGAGGTGGCTGCGTCCGAGCTCGAACAGGAGCATCGCGCGCTCGTCGAGGTCGGTCGTCTGCGCGAGGAGCTCGGTGGTGGCCGACTCGTACCACCCCTCGTCGCCGGCGAGCGCCGCGAAGCTCCGCGCCAGGCGGCTCAGCTTGGTCGGCTCGATACCGAGCTCGCCGGCCTTCTTCAAGGCTTCCACGCCTCGGCTCACCTCGCCGACACGCACCGCCCACACGTAAGCCACCGTGATCCACCCCTGGGCGCGAGCCGCTTGCGACGTGGCAGCGTCCGCCTCCGCCTCGAGCGCCTCGGCGAGGGCGTTGGCATCTTCGCCTTGGGCGAGCAGATCCGTGCGCAGCGCGAGCGCCGGGGCACAGCCCGGATCCAGCTCGAGCGCCTTGCCGTAGGCGACGAGCGCCGACACGAAGTCTTCCCCCGCCTCCGCCGCCTGACCCACGCGGAGCCAGAGGGCGGCGCCAGCGGAGCCGGTGATTCCCGCCGCGAGCTGCTGGCGGGCGATCTGCACCGCCGCGTCGCTGTCGCCCGCCGCGTCGGCGGCGACCATGTTGAGCCGCGCCACCAGGGCGTCGTCTTGGAGGCGTGCGGTCGCTCCGGCCAGCGCCGCCACCGCCCCCGCCGCGTCGCCGTTGCGGCGGCGGATCTCGCCGGCGCGGAGCCAGCAGTCGGCGGCACGTTCGGGCGTGCACGCGATCGAGGGGATGCCGGAGCGCGCCGCGAGCGCGGCGTCGTCGAGCGCTTGGGTGATGAGCTCGGCCTGGCCCTCGAGCGCGTGTGCCAAAAGATCGAGGTCGGCGCCCCGGCGGGCGATGCCCTCGAGCGCGAGGCGAGACGCGAAGCGCGCACGACCGTCGAGCGCCACCACCGTGTCGAGGATGTCGGAGGCTCGCTCGAGATCGCCGGCCGCGGCCCACTGCTCGGCGAGCTCGATCAGGAGATAGCCTTGCCAGGTGGGGTCGACGGTGAGGCCGGCGCGGGCCTCGCGCGCTCGAGCGCGCGTCTCGGTGTCGCCGTCCTGCGCGGCGGCGAGCTCGAGCTCGAGCCAGGCCGCGGCGTCGCTCGGGTTCGACTCGATCGCTTGCTCGAGGCACGCCTTGGCCGCCGCCGCGTCGCGAAGCATCGTGGCCCGGTGAAGAGCGAGCTCATAGGCAGCCCGGGCCGCCTCGTGCGGCGTCGTCGCCGCGTCGACCATCGCCTCGAGGAGCTTGCCGAGGTTCTTCTCGTCGCGCTTGCGGCCGTAGAGCCGCACGAGGGCCTCGAGGGGTTCGCGAAACTCGGGGTCGCTGTTGAACGCTGCGAGATATTCGCGCGCAGCAGCTTCCGCGTCTCCGCGGAGCTCCTCGAGCACGCCACACTCGTGCCGCAAGAGCGCGGCTTGTGAGGCGTCTTGTTCGAGAGGCTCCTCGGCGCGAAGCTGCGACAGAACGGAGTCGACTGTATCGCCAGAGCTGTGGACCGTCATCCGACCACCAACCACCAACCACCAATCATGGATGCGCACACGCGCGTGGCGCCGAGTCAGCGCCAGATGGTGGGTCTTGCGACCTTAGCCAAGCGAGTGACAAGACTCTAACAATTTCCTTCACCGGACGTGCGCTTCTGTGCCGACGCGACGTTCCGTGAGGTGAGATCCCGCGCGCGGTCCCTCTGCCGGGGGAGGAGGGCTGGAGGGGCGCGAGAGGGGCCTCCCTGGCGAAGCGTCGAGGCCGCGCGCCCCGGCGCGCTCGCGGGGGCGACAGGAGGCCGTAGGACGAGGGCACGTTCCGGAATATAAGGGGGGCGACATGGCCACCATCGACATCCAGCGAAGCCACTCGCTCGCCCTCGACACCGCCAAGACCCGCGCCGAGAAGCTCGCGAAAGACCTCGAGAGCCGGCTCGGCATCACCTGGCGGTGGGAGGGCGAAGACATCAAGTTCAGCGCCACCAGCGGCGTGGCCAAGGGCGTGACCGGCAAGGTCTCGGTGAGCACCACCCAAGTCCGGGTCGAGATCGATCTGCCGCTCCTGATGCGTGCCATGAAGGGCACCCTCACCGGGAAGGTGGAGAAGAAGCTCGACGACCTCACCGCGCCCGAGTAGCGCCCGGCGCCGAGGCCGCCGCGCTCTCGACGAGCACCGTCGCCACCGGCGACGGCGTCATCGAG
>CAYOAL010000156.1:0-2246 GCA_964401935.1 uncultured Polyangiaceae bacterium | reverse complement strand
TCATCGAGGCCGCCGCGCTCTCGACGAGCACCGTCGCCACCGGCGACGGCGTCATTTGACGCGCTTGACGATCCAGATCCCTCGCGGCGTGTCGACGGGGTCGCTCACTTGACCCTTCTCGAGGCTGAACAGCACCGCCTCGGGAGCAGGCTCGAGGATGTTGCGATACATCTTCCCCGCGTCCTCGATCGAGCCCGGATCGCCCTTCTTCACCGCGGCCGCGAAGTCGTCCCTGGCGAGCACGACGAGCTCGGACGCCAGCCGCTTCGCCTCCTCGTAGGGTCGCGCGTCGTCCTTGGCGCCTTGTGCCCCTTTGAACTGCACCAGCACCACGCCAAACTGCACCGATTTGGGCGCGTCCGACAGCTCGGGGAGCTCGCCACCGTCGGGCATCTCGAACCCGGCGTCGAGCTGCAGATCCAGGTCGTCCTCGACGATGCCACCGTCGAGCGACGGGAGCGCCAGCGAACCACCGAGGCCGAGCTCGCCCTGCACCTCACCGTCCAGCGCTGCGCCGGCATCGACCGCCGCCGAGCCGGTGGGCGTCGCGTGGGAGGGGACGTCGCTCTTCTGGATCGCGAGCCACCCCACCACGGCGGCCGTGAAAACGGCGATCACAACGACCGAAGTCTTGTTCATTCGCACCGCGCATAGCACATGTGGGCGAGTCTGACAGCCCGAACCTCCTGCCCTTTCTGATAGGCTTCGGCTCGTTGGATCCTCTCATCTGGCTCGGCCTGCGGAAGGCGCCGTCGGAGACCCCGAACCTCTCGGCGATTCACGAGGTGTTGCGCACGCTCCTCCCCGAGGACGAGCCGGTCGTGATTCGTTACATCGTCGTGGTGGCGGTGCTGCTCGCGCGGGTCGTGCACGCCGATGGGCGCCTGGTTCCGGTCGAGCTCCACCAGCTCCGCGCGCTCTTTCGTCACATCGATCGCATGCCCCCCGACGGTATCGACGCCCTCTGCGATGTGGTCACCGAGCGTGTGCCGCAGCTCGACCCGAGCGAGCTCGAAGCGTGCTTCAGCGAGCTCAGAGCGCTGTGCAACGCCGGGGAGCGGCGTGAAGTGCTGCGCGTGCTCGCCACCCAGGCCATGGCGGACGGGCAGATCCACACCGAAGAGCACGAGCTGCTGCTCGTGATCGCGCGGGCGCTCGGCCTCCCCGAGGCGGACGTGTCTGCCGTCGAGGAGCAGGCCAGGCGAGAGAGCCTCGCTCCACGGCCCCCTGCATCGGTCGCGCCCCGGGACGAGTAAGCGCCAAGGGCCCCCTCACGCTCTCCGTCCCCCCACGCGAGACGGAGAGGGAAAGCATCAGTCACTCAGTCACTCAGTCACTCAGTCACTCAAGATCCGACCGGAAAAGACCGACGCTCTCGCGAAGCGCGCTTGGGCGTTGGGGCCCCGCGCGCAACGCGGTGGGGGGCGGCACCGCGCGCAGCGTGGGGGGAGGGTGCGGAGCCCCCTCCAGGAAACGCAGTCAGCCGGGGAGCCAATCGGTGGAGAGGCGTCCCGGTCCGGCGCGTTGCCAGCCGGAACGGAGGAGCCAGGTCGCGGGGGCGGCGACGGGGCAGGTGGGGGTGAGCGGCCGCGCGTCGACGGGGCGGGGGCCGGAGCGCGCCGGGCCAGGCACCTCCCAGCCGGGGAAGTAGGGCGCAGAGCTACAGGCGCGGTCGAGCCAGTCGCGGGCGAGGTGCTTGGGGACGAGGAGCTCGGCGTTGTGCTTGCGGGTGTTGTTGAGCACGTAGCCGAGGGCCCAGCGCACCTCCTTGGGGCTCTTCAAGATGCGGTGGTGGTAGCGGTCGTCGAACACCTTGCCCCGGCGCGAGAGGTGCCGGTTGAGGCCCTTGGCCACGCGGATGGCCAGCCCCTGGAGCCCGCGCGCGAGCGCCGTCGCGTCGCTCGCCTCGCAGAGCAAGTGCACGTGGTTGTGCTGCACGCTGAAGTGCACCAGCCGAAACCCCACGCTCACACCCGCGCCCGCGCCCACGCCCACGCTCACACCCGCGCCCGCGCCCACGCCCACGCCCACGCCCACGCTCACACCCGCACCCGCGCCCGCGCCCTCGCCCGCGCCCGCGCCCGCGCCCGCGCTCGCACCCGCGCCCGCACCCGCGCCCTCGCCCGCACCCGCACCCGCGCCCGCGCCCGCGCCCGCGCCCGCACCCGCGCCCGCACCCGCGCTCCAGCCGGCGCCACGGGGGTACAGCTTCCCGGCCGCGGAGCGACTCCGGCGGGCCGGCATCA
>CAYOAL010000155.1:20335-23295 GCA_964401935.1 uncultured Polyangiaceae bacterium | reverse complement strand
GCCTCTCGAAGAACCGCTCCCTCTGGTCGCGGATCCACACCCGCGTCCACCTCGGGGAGGCCACACCCGAAGACACCGTCGAGTACGTCCACCAGCGCCTCCTCGGCGCCGGCCGCGCCAAGGGCAACGACTTCTTCGACAGCGACGCGCTGACCATCCTGCACGAGGCCACAGAGGGCCGACTGCGCGACATCGACCGCGTGGCCACCGACGCCCTCAAACGCGCCGCGCGCCGAAAGCTCAAGCGCATCGACCGACAGCTCGTCCAACGCGTCCTCGTCGAACACGACCTCGACTGACCCCTCGAGCGACGGCCGCCGCGCACGCATCGCGACGGCCATCGCCGCCCGCACGCGCCGCATGGTCACGCTCGTCCGCCTCGAAGATGGGCATCACGCCGCGCGGGCATGGCCATCGCCGGTCGCGCACGCCGCGCGCCCCCCGCCGACCCCCGACGCCTCGTCGCCATCACATAGCGTGGCCCCAACGCCATCGATGAGCCCGCGCGGTAACACTTTTGCAGAATCTTGTGCACGCTGCACAAGATGTCCCCCCGGAGGTCTCGCAACCCTCCGAGATTCTTGGGCGCCCCCGGGAGGAATTGAACCTCCGACCTTCGGTTTAGGAAACCGCTGCTCTATCCCCTGAGCTACGAGGGCGAGGCTCGATGCTTAGGGAAGACGAGCCGGTGGGGCAACGGTTTGTTGTGGGGGGCTGGGGTGGGAGGGAGAGCGGCGCGAAGGTTGCAATGCGTTTGGGGATGATGGAGGGAACCGACGGCGGCTGGAGCGCAGTGCTTCACGCCGCCTCGAGCTAGAGACGCTGCGGGCGCCGCGGTCGCTGGAGCTGGCAGCTGCTGCAGTTGCTGGTGTGGCCAGGTTTTGGTGAGGCCGCTCCGTTCGCGGACGCCACTGTGGCGCGCTGACACGGCGCGGCAGGTTGCGACAGCGCAGGCGTGTCGCCGGCGCTGTGACCCGTTGCTCTTCCCCCGGGGGATCGGGCGCGGTCGCGTGGTGAAGGTTGCGGTTGCGCGGTGAAGGTTGCGCGGTCGCGTGGTGAAGGTGGTTGCGTGCTCGATGGAGACTTGAGCGACGCATGGGCGCGCGGGCGAGCCGATTGTTGGCCGCTCGCGCCCGCCCGACGCCGGTCCGAGCCGGACCCGAGGCGCACCGAGAGGTGGGTCTCGATGAGATGAGTTCAAAGGAGAATGATCATGGATGTGATGGCGACCAAGGGAGCGAAGGCGAAGAGGGAGGCGCAGGCCGAGCCGCAGACGCAGGCGCAGGCGCAGGCGGAGCCGCAGACGCAGGCGCAGACGCAGGCGCAGACGCAGGCGCAGACGCAGGCGCAGACGCAGGCGCAGACGCAGGCGGAGCCGCAGACGCAGGCGCGGGCGGAGGCGCAGGCGCGGGCGCAGGCGGAGACGCAGGTGCAGGCGGCGACGCAGGCGCAGGCGGAGACGCAGGTGCAGGCGGAGGCGGAGGCGAAGGCGCGGGCGAGGGCGAGGAGAGAGGCGGAGACGACCTTTGCGCGTCACGTGCAGCGGGAGGTGCGGGTCGACCGGCGCTCGCAGCGGGAGACGCCTGTCGTTCCACGCTCGCAGTGGGAGACGCCTGTCGTTCCGCGCGCGCAGCGGGAGACGCCTGCGGATCCGCGCGCGCAGCTGGAGACGGCTGCCGATCCGCCGCAGCGGGAGATGTCGACGGCGCGCGCGCAGCTGGAGACGGCTGCCGATCCGTCGCGGCGGGAGATGTGGACGGCGCTGACGACGACGAGCCCGCCCAAGGTGCAGAGGGAGCTGCGTGTCGAGCCACGCGCGCAGCGCAAGACGCCCGCCGGCCCTCGAGCGCAGCAGGAGATGTCGACGGCGCTGACGACGACGACCAAGCTCGCGCCCGAGGAGGGGCAGGAGGCGGCGCTGCAAGGACAGGGAAAGGTCGCGCGGGTGGGCTCGTCGACGGTCGTGGGGATGGGGGTGAAGAGTGTCGCGGCGCTGGACTCGGCCTCCGCCCCGGGCTCCGCCTCCGCCCCGGGCTCCGCGTCCGCCTCCGCCCGAGCCGCGGCGTCCGTCTCCACCCCCGCCCACGCCTCCGCGTCCGCCGATGCTGCCGGGGCTGCGGCTGCGGGCGCGGGGGCCATCGAGGTTCCCGGCGTGGAGCCGCACGCACCCGCGGCCGCGGCGGCCAGCGCAGGCAGGGTGGGGGCTGTCGCGCCGACGGGAGGCGTGGCGGCGACGCCGAGGCGCGTCGAGGCCGCGGGGCGGCCGCTGCCCCCGCCGCGCAGGAAACACTCGGCGAATCCGAACCTGTACCCGGTGGTGGTGGGGGTGAGCTTCGATGAGTGTGGTGTGCGGGCGCTGCGTCACGCGGTGGCGCTCGCGAGCGCAGGGCTCATGGAGCTGCACCTGTGTCACGCGGTGACGCCCCGCGCGGAGATCGAGGCGAGCGCACGGCAGCTCACCCTCGCGATGGAGGAGCTGAAACGCTGGATGGCGCCCCACGTCCCCGAGCGGCTGAGCGAGCGGGTGCGCCTGCACGTGGCGCTCGCGGCGCCGGTGGATGCGCTCAAGCAGCTCGCCATCGACACCGGCGCGGAGCTGTTGGTGGTGGGCACGCACGTTCGACACGGGTTCGAGCGGTTGTTCGAGAGCTCGGTCGCAGCCGCCCTTCTGCGGCGGTCGCCCTGTCCGGTGCTGGTGGCGCCACCGCCGCTGGAACACGACGACAAGAAGAGGGCGCTCCACTACGACACGTTGCCGTCGCGTCGCGAGGCCCCGTACCGGCTGTCGCGCTCCGCCGGCAACGAGCTCGCCTAGCGGCGCAGACGCAGCGCGGAGCTCGCTGCACGCTCGCGCTCTCTTGGGGACCATAGGGCTCGGAAACCGCGAGGCGTGCGCAGCGAGCGAACGCTACGCGAACATTCTCGCGAAGAGCTCCTCGCAGGGGCCGCGCTCGGCTCGC
>CAYOAL010000155.1:0-20235 GCA_964401935.1 uncultured Polyangiaceae bacterium | reverse complement strand
TGGCGCGCTGCTCGGCTCGCTGGCGCGCTGCTCGGCTCGCTGGCGCGCTGCTCGGCTCGCTGGCGCGCTGCTCGGTGGTGGGCGCGGTGAGGGGGCCTTGCTCGGGGAACGTTCGGCGAACCCGCGGGCGTTGCGCTCGCGCGCACGATCTGTGCGCGCTCGCGCGTCACGGGCTCATTCGCCGAGGTCGTCGGGGCAGACGAACTCGTCCGGCGGCGGCTCGTTCTGCTGTTCGCAGTCGATGCCACAGCGCTCGTAGCAGTCGACGCAGTCGGCGAACGCCTCTTCACTCATGGCCACCGAGCGGTCGGCGATGCCTCCGCAGGTCTCGTAGGCCTCTTGGGTGGTGAAGTGGTCCTCGCAGGCGGCCAGGGCGAGGGAGGCGGCGCCGAGGGCGAAGGTGATGGCGAGGGTGCTGGCTTTGAGCTTCATGGTGGTGGTCCTCACGCGGGTGTTCATCCCTCGGGCTCGGGCTCGGGCTCGGCATCGGGATCAGCGTCCGGAGCGGCGTCGGGCTCGGGCGCGGGCTGAGCCGGCTCTGGCAGAGGCGCTGGCGCCGTCGGCGGAGTGGCGAGGGGCCCGTTGGTCGGCGCCTCGGTGGACGACTTCGGCTCGAGCACGACCGGTTGCGCGCTGCAGTCGCACGGGGGCGGCGGCTCGGGCTCCGGTGCCTTGCTCCCCCACGCCGCGCCGATGGTGAGCAGCAACATGTTGGAGATCTGGAACTCGTCGATGAGCAGCGGCTGGCGGGTGACGTTGAGGCGGTAGGACACCGCGGCCCAGTCGAAGAGCTTCGCGTTGAGGCCGGCCACGCCCTCGAAGTTGATGAGCTCGCCGAGGTTGCGGTCGTCGCCCTCGGGCAGGGTGCTCGTTACGAACGGCGCGAGGACGGTCACGCCGGCGATGTAGGAGATGCGCTTGTCGTTGTCGAAGAAGCCCCACACGTTGAGCACCCCCTCGCCGCCGATCATGTAGCTGTCGTCGAGCTCGGTGACCTCGAGCTCGGGGGTGGCGCTGTCGTCGGTGACGGCCAGGCCGCTCGCGAAGGTCTCGATGGCGCCGAAGCCGACGCGGGTCTCGAGCGAGATCCGGTCGGAGCGGAGCGGCTGCCAGAACACGCCGAGCGACTCGCGCAGCGTGAGCGGCTCGAAGGGACCGGTGAGCGCGAGGCGGCGACCGGTGAAGTTGGTGGTGGTGCCGTCCACGTTCTTCACCACGTAGTCGACGGCCGCGGGGCGAATGTCGGTGGCGGGGAACATCTGGGTGTTGAGCCCAAAGCGTGCGAACGGGCCGAAGCTCTCAATCACGTGGATGAGGTAGATCGACTCGAAGGCGAGGCCGTCGTTGGTCTTCACGAACTCGTCGATGGCTGGCGTGCGGGTGGTGCCGGCCGCGGCGAGCAACATGTTGCGCCACTCGTGCATCCCCTCGTTGAACTCGAGCGAGGCGTCGAGGCCGCCCCCGATGTTGAGCGTGGTGCCGTCGGGCTGCCCGACGACCGACTGGGTGTTGACGAGGTTGAAGGTGGCGCCAATGGCGATCCCGGGCGACCACCCCATCTTGCGCTTGCTCTCGTCGGTGCCCTCGGGGGCGACGATCTCGCCCTCCATGGTGGGCCCGGCCTCCGCGTCGGTGACCTGAGGCGGCGGCGCCGGGGGATCCTGGGCGCCGGCGCTCGCGGTGCACAGACCCACACATCCGACGATTGTCGCTCGAAGCGGCAAGAGAAAGCCTCGCATGGCCGCACTCCGTGGCACCGTCGCGGCGATGGGTCAAGCTTCGCGGCGCCAGCGGCGCGGACTATGATTCCGGTATGGTCGAGCCGCTGAAGCCGCACGCGTCCCTCTCGCGACGTCCTGGTCCTGTCGTCCTCTGCATCCTCGACGGGGTAGGGGTGGGGCGCGGTGACGAGGACGACGCGGTGGCCTCGGCCCGCACGCCCAACCTCAGCCGCTTGCGGAGCGCCGGCCCCTACCGGACGCTGCGGGCCCACGGCACCGCCGTGGGCATGCCCTCCGACGCGGATCTCGGCAACAGCGAGGTGGGCCACAACGCGATGGGGGCGGGGAGGATCTTCGATCAGGGGGCCAAGCTCGTGGACGAGGCCCTCGAGAGCGAGGCCGCCTACGAGGGGGACGTGTGGAGGCGGCTCACGGCCGGCCGCACGCTGCATTTCATCGGCCTCCTATCCGATGGCAACGTACACAGCCACGTCGAGCACCTCCACCGGATGCTCGGGCGGGCGGCCCGCGACGGCGTGAAGCGCGTGCGCGTTCACGTGCTCACCGACGGCCGCGATGTGGCAGCGCGTTCGGCGCTCACGTGGGTGCGCCCGCTCGAGGAGCGCCTGGCCGCGTTTCGACGCGACGGGCTCGACTTCCAGATCGCCTCCGGCGGCGGTCGCATGCTCATCACCATGGATCGCTACGATGCCGACTGGGAAATGGTGGCGCGCGGCTGGCGCTGCCACGTGCTCGGACAAGGGCGCGCCTTTCCTAGCGCGAGCGCAGCCATCGAGGCGCTTTACGCCGAAGATCCCGAGACCGACGACCAGTATCTTCCCGCCTTCGTCGTCGAAGGGTCGAACGGGACCATCGACGACGGCGACACGGTGCTCCTGTTCAACTTCCGCGGCGATCGAGCCATCGAGCTCACGCGGGCCTTCGAGGAGGAGCGCTTCACGCGCTTCGACCGTCAGCGGCGTCCCGACGTGTTCTTCGCCGGCATGATGCAATACGACGGCGATCTCAAGCTGCCCACGCGGTTCTTGGTGTCGCCGCCCAACATCGAGCGCACGGTGGGCCAGTACCTCGCGGCCGCCCGGCTGCGCACGTTCGCGTGCTCGGAGACGCAGAAGTATGGCCACGTCACGTATTTCTACAACGGCAACCGTAGCGGCTACATCGACGAGGCGCTCGAGACGTACCTCGAGGTGCCGAGCGACAATGTGTCGTTCGACGAGCGTCCATGGATGAAAGCAGCAGAAATTAGCGACGCCGCGGTGCGGGCGATCACGAGCGGTCGGTACGACGTGGTGCGCCTCAACTACGCCAACGGGGATATGGTGGGACACACCGGCGACCTCGAGGCGACGCGGATCGCGGTCGAGGTGGTCGACCGACAGCTCGCGCGCCTCGAGGCGGCGGTGAGGAAGGCCGACGGGGTGTTGCTCGTCACCGCCGATCACGGCAACGCCGACGAGATGTACACCCGCGGGAAAGGGGGAGAGGTGGCGCGCGACCCTGACGGCCGCCCCCTCGCCCGCACCTCGCACACCACCCATCCGGTGCCGTTCATCGTGATGGATCCGCGTCGCTCGCTCCGCCTCGTGGAAGGCCTCGACGACGCGGGGATCGCCAACCTCGGCGCCACCGTGCTCGAGCTCGTCGGCTTGCAGAAGCCGAGCGAGTACCTGCCGGGCCTGCTCCGCTGAGGGGGGCGCTTCGCCGAAGCCGCGCGCGAGCGCTCAGCCGAGGCCGCGCCCGAGCGCTCCAGCCGAGGCCGCACCCGAGCGCTCCAGCCGAGGCCGCACCCGAGCGCTCAGCCGAAGCGGCGCGCGCGCGCTCAGCCGAACTGGAAGGCGGAAACGCGTACGGCCATCACCTCGTCGCTGAAGACGCGCGCTCCGACGTCGTCTCCCGCGGCCCCCGCCACCACCATCAGCGGCAGGAGGTGCTCTTCGCGCGGGTGGGTGGCCCGCGCTGCGGGAGCGGTGGACCACGCGGCGAGCGCGGCCTCGCGCTCGGGCCGCGCCGCGAGCACCGCGCCGCCGAGCCAGTCGTCGAACGCGATCGAGTCGGCGAGGCTCGACGCGCGGCCAAAGCCGCGCATGTTGTGGTAGCTCATCCCGCTCCCAATGATGAACACCCCCTCGTCGCGCAGCGGGGCGAGGGCGCGGCCGAGCGCGAGGTGCTGCGCGGGATCGAGGCCGTCCACCAGCGACAGCTGCACGGTGGGCACGTCGGCGTCAGGAAACGAGAGCTTGAGCGGAATGAACACCCCGTGATCGAGCCCGCGCTCGTCGTGGGTCGCGCTCGCGATGCCGGCCCCGGACAACAACGTCTGCACCCGCGCCGCGACCTCGGGCGCGTGCGCGGCCGGCCACGTGAGCTCGTAGGTGTGCGGGGGAAAGCCGTAGTAGTCGTAGAGCAGCGTCGGCTCGGGCCGCGTGGTGAGCGTCGGCACCTCTTGCTCCCAGTGCGCCGACACGACGAGGAGGGCCTTCGGTCGCTCCGGGAGCGTGGCGCCGACGCGTTCGAGCCAGCCGCGCATGCGGTCCCAGGTGTTGGCGGGACCCATCTGCCACTCCATGAAGAAACAGGGGCCACCGCCGTGGGGGAGGTAGAGCGTGGGTTGTCGTGAGGTCACGGGCTGGTCCTCTCGCGAAGGGTCATGGGACGGCGTGGGGTGGGGCGTCGTCACCTCTGTTCGAGCGCGACCGACCGCGGCCGCGACGCCGAGGGCGGTCGCTCCGCCGAGGACGCCGGCCATCACCTTGCGCCGCGCCAGCGGCCGGCTTCCTTCGGGCTTTTGCGTTGGGGGCTCGTTGGGCGTCGCACGGCGCGGCGCGCGCGAGCGGGACGGACGGTCGTCGCTCATCGATCGATCGTGTTCATCACATCGGTCGGGCTGTCCAGCGCGAGGTGGGTGGGGACCGCGCGCGGGGGGGCACGACGGCTCCTCGGTCGAGGCCAAGTCACGCGCATAGATGGCCTAAGTTGTGGAACTTACGATCGTCGAACACGGTGCGAAGCGGCTTTCGCAGCAGCGGAATGTGGATTCGACCCCGGGGTGTGATGTAAACACCGTGAGGCTCGGCGCGCCCCACCGCCAGAGTCGCCATGCGTATGCACGCGCCAGGAACGATTGTGACCGACGACCCCGCGAGCACCCCGCCTTCCGTGCTGGAGCCGCGTACTTGGGTGAGAGCGGTCCGGATCACGACGCCCCGCCTCCTTCGCTTCGCGCGTCGCGTGCTCGTTCGCTTCTACCGCAAGAAGGGGCTCCTGCTCGCGAGCGCGCTCGCGTTCAACGCGCTGCTCTCGCTGGTGCCGCTGCTCGGTCTCGCGCTCGTCATCCTCTCGCACTTCGCGGACGGCTCCTCGCTCGTGCAGCTCATGACGCGGCAGCTCGAGGTGGCGGTGCCACACTCTTCTTCGCGCCTTGCTCCGGCGATCCAGGAGTTCATGAGCGCGCGCGCCCTCGCGTCCGGCGTCGGTATCGCGGTGGTGGTGTTCTTCAGCGCGCTCGCGTTTCGCACCCTCGATGACGCGCTCTCGTCCATCTTCGAGTCGACGCGACCCCACAAGCGTCGGCACCCGATCTTGTCGCTCGCCTTGCCCCTGATGTTCATGGGGCTGGTGATTGGCGTGATGGTCGCCCTGAGCTTGTTGGTGTCGGCGGTGCACATGGTGCCCCATCGCGCGGTCAGCTTCTTGGGGATCGGCGTCTTCTTCGACAGCGCGGCCTCGATGGGGATCGAGGTGCTGAGCTTCGTGCTGATGGTGATGCTCTTCGCGAGCTTCTACCGCCTCCTGCCAGAGGTAGACGTCACCTGGAAACAGGGCGCCATCGGGGGCCTCGTGGCGGCCGTGCTCTGGGAGATCATGCGCCGCGCGCTCACCTGGTACTTTGCCAACGTGTCGTTGGTCGGCCTCATCTACGGCTCGCTCACCACGGTGATCATCCTGCTCCTCACCTTCGAGCTCGGTGCCCTCATCGTGTTGCTCGGGGGTCAAGTGATCGCCGAGATCGTGAGGAGTCAACGCTCCAAGATTCCGTGGTACCAGGAGCCGGAGATCGAGCTCTGGGTGGTGGAGAACGGCAACCGCACGAGCAAGATCGACTGAGCCGCGCGGCTCCGGCGGCCGAAGGGCGTGGTTCTCACCGCGCAGCGAGCTCGGCCAGGAAGCGCCGTGCGTTGTCGACGTAGTGCCGTGCGGCGTCCTCGAGCGTAGCGACCATCGCGTCGTCGACGCGTTTGACGACGCGTCCGGGGGCGCCCACCACCAGCGAGCGGTCGGGGATGCGCGCGTTCTCGAGGATGAGGGCGTGCGCGCCGATGATGCAGTGGCGGCCGATCACCGCCCGGTTGAGGATGGTGGCGCCGATCCCGATGAGGGAGCCCTCACCCACCGTCGCGCCGTGGATCATCGCGCGGTGGCCCACCGTGACCCGAGGACCGAGCTCGAGCACGATGCCGTCGTCGGTGTGCAGCACCGCCCCGTCTTGGACGTTGCTCGCTTCGCGCACGAGGATCCTGTCGGTGTCGCCGCGGATCACCGCGTTGAACCAAACGCTGGTGTCGCGCTCGAGCTCCACCGAACCGATGACGCTCGCGCCGGGGGCGATGAACGAAGACGCGTGGACGACAGGACGTCGCTCCCCGAGATCGTAGATCACCGTCGAGCGGTATCACGAGACATCGACGGTCAGAAGCGCATAGACGACTCGCTCGACACCCGAAACACCTCCCCGCGAGCGAGCCGAGCGGAACTCACGACCGAGGTGGGAAGGAAGGAGGCCTTCCGTTCGCGGCGCGGCGAGCGCATGATCGGCGGATGGGGCGTCTGTTGGCCGCTGTGTACGATCTCGTGATGCGAGAGACCGAGGAGGCCTGCCTCAAGGGGTGGCGCGAGGAGCTGCTCGCCGGGGTGTCGGGGGAGGTGCTCGAGGTGGGGGCCGGAACCGGGGCGAACCTCGCGCACTATCCGCTCGGGCGGGTCACTCGGCTTCACCTCGCGGAGCCCGATCCGCACATGCGCCGGCGGCTCGAGGAGGCCACCCGCGGCCTGTCGCACCCCACGCCGATCGAGATCACCGAGCATGGGATGGAGGCGCTGCCCTACGTCGACGCGAGCTTCGACAACGTGGTCGCCACGCTCGTGCTGTGCTCGGTGGGGGACGCGTTCACCGCGCTCGCGGAGGTGCATCGGGTGCTACGGCCCAACGGGCGCCTGTTGTTCATCGAGCACGTGGCCGCTCACTCTGGCTCGTCGCGTCGCCGCTGGCAGGGCCTCATGGAGCCGCTCTGGCGGCGCGTGGCTGGCAACTGTCACCTCACGCGGCGCACGGAGGCGGCGATCACACGGGCCGGGCTGCGGATCGAAACGATCGAGCGCGAGAGCATGCGTGGCTCGTTTCCGTGGGTGAGGCCGAGCATCCGAGGGGTGGCTGCGAAGCCGTTGTGAGCGGCGACGGGTGGGGCCACATTGCGGCGTGGCGACGGCCGAGCGGCCGACTATGATGGCGCCGAGGTCGTCATGGCGTGGTCGCAGATCCCCAAGGAGCACTTCCCTTTGTTCTACGAGGCGGTCCCCGACGATGGTCGGGTGGAGCTCGTCAAGATGTTCGGAGGTGTGGCCGCGCTCGTGAATGGGCACATGTTCGGTGGGCTCTGGTCCACGACTGCGGTGGTGCGCCTCGCCGAGCCCGAGCGCCAGGCGGTGCTCGCGTTGCCGGGGGGGCGTGAGTTCGATCCGATGGGCAAAGGACGCGTGATGAAGGAGATGGCCCTCTTGCCCGACGACGTGTTTCGCGAGCCGGAGGCGCTGCGTGGCTGGCTGCAGCGGGCCCTCGAGCACGTGGTGGGGTTGCCACCCAAGATCCGAAAGCCCAAGGCGAGCAAGGCGCAGGCGTCGCGAGACGAGGCGGCGAGTGACAAGGTCGCGCGTGAGAAGGCGGCGAGTGACAAGCCGGCGAGTGACAAGCCGGCGAGTGACAAGGCGCCCACGACGGCGGCGGCGCCCGTCGAGGAGGGGCGTGCGAAGGCTTCGCCCGCCAGCGAGGCGATCGCGGCGTCGAAGCCCCCGAAGCAGGTGAAGTCCGCGCAGGCAGCGACGGTGGAGCGCGAGATCCCTGCAGCGGCGGCGGAGCCCGTGAAGCCAGCGAGCGACTCGAAGCCGTCGAAGTCCGCGAAGTCTGCGAAGACCGCGAAGCCGGCGAGGTCTGCGAAGAAGTCTGCGAAGCCGTCGCAGTCTGCGGAGCCGCCGGCGGCGGAGCCCGTGAAGCCGGCGAAGGACTCGAAGCCGTCGAAGTCCGCGAAGTCTGCGAAGTCTGCGAAGTCTGCGAAGTCTGCGAAGTCTGCGAAGTCTGCGAAGACCGCGAAGGAACTTGCGAAGCCATCGAGGTCGGCGAAGACCGCGAAGGAACTTGCGAAGTCATCGCAGTCTGCGGAGCCGCCGGCGGCGGAGCCCGTGAAGCCGGCGAAGGAGTCGAAGTCTGCGAAGTCGACGAAGCGGTCGACGTCTGCGAAGTCTGCGAAGCCGTCGAAGTCTGCGAAGACGACGGCGGCGGACCCCGTGAAGCCGGCCAAGGCGAAGCCGGCGAAGTCGTCGAGAGCGACGCAGCCCGCGAGGAAGACGAAGGAGCCGTCGAAATCGGAGAAGGCGTCGAAGCCTTCGAAGGCAAGAGCTCCGAAAGGTGGCACCCGATGAGGCTCAGCCCTCCCCGGGCGCCTACGCCGTGGCCACCGCGCGCCCTCCGGATTCGCGGTCTTGAGCGTCCACCGGTTGCGTCGCGCAGAAAGCTCCACGCGACAAGGAGCACCTGGCTGGTTATGGTTCAAGGTGTGATGAGATGCCTGAACACGTTCCTCACGACGGTGGCGGTCGCGGTCGCGCTCGCCGCTTGCGGCACCTCCCCAGAGTTCGTCGACGAGGCCGAGGTGGCCCCTCAGGCTGCACCGGTGGCCCCGTCGCAGGCCGGTGACCCCACGCAAACCGAAAACCTCCCCGCCATGGAGACGCCGCCCTGCGGCTTGGCCACGCGCGCGGTGCGGGCTCAAGCCCGCCGCGGCCGCTATTCGGGCGTGGAGGGGTTCGACTCGCAGACGTGCCCACCTGCTGGCGGCTCGGACGAGTGACCCCCGCGCCGCGGGACCGATCAGCCGAGGGACGCGATCACCGGCGGGAACGGGGGTCCGGGAGGGGCGATGAAGTTGCCCTGCATCAGCGGGCAGCCGAGCTCGCGCACCTGATCGTGCTCCTCGGCGGTCTCGACGCCCTCCGAAATGACGGGGATGTTCTCCCCAGAGCAAAACTCGAGGATGTGCTTCACGAGCCGACGGGTGGCGCTCTTGTCGTGGATGCGACGAATGAGGCCCATGTCGAGCTTCACGAAATCGGGAGCGAGCTGGGCGAGGGAGTTGAGGCCCGCGTAGCCCGCGCCCAGATCGTCGAGGGCGATGCGGTAGCCGCGCTCGCGCAGCTTCCCGATCATCGCGCGCACGCGCTCGTAGTCTTCGATCGCCGCCGTCTCCGTCACCTCGAACACGATGCGGGTGGCGGAGTCGACGAGCGCCGACTCGTCGAGCAGGGCTGCGTCGCCCAGCTCTCGCGGGTGAAGGTTGATGAACATGAGGCACGCTTCGGGGAGCTCGCCGATGGGCGCCATGCTCACCGAGCGGCAGGCTCTGCCGAGCTCGATCACGCGCCCCGCTTGCTCGGCCGTCTCGAAGAGCACCGCCGGCCCCGCGAAGCGGCTGTGGGTGGGCCGACACAGCGCCTCGTAGGCCACCACTCGGTGCGTCGCCGACTCCACGATGGGCTGGTACACATACGTGAACGCGCGCGCGTCGATGCTGGCGTCGAGCGCGAGGAAGCGGTCGAGATCCATCGCCCGTGAGCTCTCGATCTCGTTGGCGACGGCGAGCGAGCGGGAGAAGCCGACGGTGGTGTTGCGCCCCTTGCGCTTGGCCGCCCTCACCGCCTGCTCGGTCGCGGCGATGAGGCTGGCGCGATCGAAGGCGTCGTCGGGCACCGCCGCCACCCCCACCGACACGGTCTGCGCCGGGAGATCGAGCGCGCCGAAGTCGAACCCCTCGATGTACTCGCGGAGCATCTCTCCCTTCGATTCGCCCCCGCTCTTGGGCGTGTGCGGCAACACCAGCGCGAACTCGTCGCCGCCGTAGCGGGCCACCGCGTCTTGGGTGCGGAGGCAGAAGCTCCCGTCGGGGCGCCGGCGGCGGCCCACGAGGATGTCGGCGAAGCCTTTCAGCAGCGCGTCGCCCACCGAGTGCCCGCGCTCGTCGTTCACGCGGCTGAAATGGTCGAGGTCTGCGAGCACCAGCGAGAAGGGGAGGCCGTAGGCGAGGCTGCGATCGATCTCGCGCTCGAGCATCTCGTGAAAGTGGGCGTGGTTGTACAAGCCGGTCAGCGCGTCGCGCACCACAAAATCGCGGCGCGCGATCTCGATGTGAGGGGCGGCGATGCCGGCGAGGAGCAAGAGGTGCTCCTCGTGCTGCGCCGTGAAGAAGTCGGGCTGCGGGTGCGAGGCACAGAGCACGCCGAGGATGAGGTCTCCGGCGATCAGAGGCACACCGACGAACGAGCCGAGCGTCTCCTTCATGCCTGGCTTCGTAGCGAAACGTGGGTCGGCCTCCGCGTCCCCGGTGCGGAGGGGCTCCCCGTTCTCGCAGATCCAGCCGATGAGGCCCTCGCCCACCCGAAACTCTTCGTTCGGGTTGACGTGGAGCGGGTTGCCGGCGCGGCACACTGCGAGCAGGCGCGTGCCGCTTGGATCGAGGAGCCGGATGCTCGCCCGCTCGGTGTCGAGGAGCGTGGCGCAGCGATCGGCGATGAGGGCGAGGAGCTCTGCGAAGGTTCGCGAGCGCTGGAGCTCACGGGTGAGCTCGGTCAACACGCCGAGCGGGGCCATCACTCGGTGCAATCGGGGTGCTTGCACGCCAGGGTACGCACCGCCTTCACGCTCACGTCGCACGTGGTGTAAGCCGGGTTCTTCGCCGCCTCCTCCTTGTCGCACGACGGCTTGTTCTCGGCGTTCTCGTAGGCCTTGCGGCACACGAACGTCCACATGCCCTTGTTCTGCTCGTAGGTGCCACTCGTGCACCCCGGCTCCTTGTCGGGCTCGCACACCGTCGCCGTCTCACCGGCCTTGCAGCTGCCCTTGCACGCGAGCTTGTTGGCGTCGAGGTAGGTCGCCGATTTGGCGCACGCGCTGTCTTGTGCCCGTTGTTTGGCGAGGGCGAGCGCGTCGTCGGGAGCCGACCCGAGCGCGTAGCCGTTGGCCTTCCAGCCCCACTCGGCGCGGGCCGGCTTGCAGCGCGTGCAGGGCTCGCTGGTCTGGCCGCTCGTGCTCGTCGCGGCCACCGCGGAGAGCATCACGATGAGGGAGGGGAGCAGGGCGTGTCGAGCCTTCATGGGTGGCTAGCATTGTCGTGTCGAGCACCGAGACGGGTCAAGCGAACCGTTCGGCGGCCCCGGCCGTCGGCGCGTCGTGGCCGCGTCACGGCTGTTCGCGGATGCTCTCGAGCGTGTGCCGAGCTTGCTTCTTCGACAGCGGGGAGGCCGCCGCTTGGATCACGGCCACCACCACCAGCACCTTGAGCTTGGGGGTGGCGACGACCAGCTTCCCGAGCTCGACGGGTTGGCCGGCGAGGTTGCCTGCGCCGGTCGCGAGCTCTGCGGCGAGGGTGCCGAGGGCGCGAAGGGTGGCCGGGCCGAAGTAGACGTCCTTCACGTCGGCAGCGAGCGCCTCGTCGATGGTGGCGAGGGTCTGCTCGAGCGTCTCGGGCTCGCTCACGTGGAACATGAGCACCGCGCGCTCGTCGGGAGACGTCGCGAGCAAGGTGGCGCTCTCCTCCCCGGAGAGCGACCACGCGGCTCCGAGCTCGAAGGCGATCCCGGCCCCGCTGTGCACGCGCACCTCGTAGGCGTTGGGATCGACCGTCGGTGGCCGAGGGACGTCGCGTCCCCTGTCCCCCTCGGGCGCCGGGAGCGCCACGTCGTCGGGAGGAGGGGCGTCGTCCGCGTCCCGCGAGGAGCGAGGCGCGCCCGTGCAGCTGGCGCCGCCCGCCGTGAACGCGGCGAGCGCCCAGGGTGCGAGCCATCGCCTCATGGCTCGACGATAGGGGAGGAGTCAGCGACGGTCCACGCCTTCCCACCGCGGCTTCCAATCGGCACCGCGGGCCGACTAACGTAGCGCCCGATGGCGCAACGTCGCGACGAGATCCTCCAGGCGGCGCTCGGTTGCTTCTTGGACAAGGGAGTCGAGCGAACCACGCTACAGGACATCCGACGCGCGTCGGGAGCGTCGACGGGCAGCATCTACCACTTCTTCTCAGGCAAAGACGATCTGTTCGGGGAGCTGTTGCTCGAGAGCTACGCCGAGCTCAACGGGGCCATCCTCGCGGCCGTGGAGAGCGCCACCGCGGCCGAGGTCGCCGTCCGCGCTCTGGTGAAGGCCTACGTCGCGTGGGTCGTCGCTCACCCCGCCCGCGCCCGCTTCTTGTTTCGCGCCCCGCGAGACCGCATGTCGCCCGAGCACCACGCGCTCCTCGTGGAGCGCAACCGCGAGTTCTTGCGCGCGATGCACGCCTACGTGATCGAGCGGTCGAACGCTGGCGAGATCCGCGCCATACCCATCGACATCTTCGTGGCGGTGATCTTGGGCCCGATGCAGGAGTACGCGCGGCAGCACATCGCCGGGATCGCCAAGTCACCGCCGAAGCGGGCGATCCGTGAGCTCGCGACGGCCGCCTGGAACGCCGTGCGCGCGACCTAGTCGTCGACTTCGTGCGGCTGGCGCAGCAGGCGTGGAGCTCACGGCCTCCACGGGGCGCCCACGGCGCCTGCACCGTCGCTCGAGCCGAGCGCCCTCCGCCGTGGAGCGGTCTTCCGAAGCGCCACTCAGCGGTAGAGCCGAGCGTCCGAGCGCCGAGCGTCCGAGCGCCGGGCGACCGAGCGCCGGCGACCGAGCGCCGGGCGACCGAGCGACCCCCGGTGCCAAGGTAGTTGCGGCCGAGCGACCGAGCGACCGAGCGACCGAGCAACCGAGCAACACCGAGCGTCGGAGCGTCGAGTGTCGCGCGTCGGAACGCCGAGCGTCGCGCGTCGGAGCGTCGAGTGTCGCGCGTCGGAGCGTCGAGCGTCGCGCGTCGGAGCGCCGTCAGCCCGGGAGCCAATCGGTGGGGAGGGGGCGGGGTCCGGCCCGTTGCCAGCCAGAGCGGAGGAGCCATGTCGCGGGGGCGGCGACGGGGCAGGCGGGGGTGAGCGGCCGCGCGTCGATGGGGCGCGGGCGACGGTGCGGTGCCCCGGGGAGCCACCGAACGCACCCGCCGCGAGCGCCGAGAAGCCGTGGGGTCTTCCGCGGTTCGAGACCGCGAGCTTCCACCCCCCCGCGTTCAGCCTCCGAGCGTCTCGAACGGCGCCTCGTCTGCGCCCTGCCCACCGTCATTCGGTGGGGGGTGGCTCGAGGAATGACACGATGGATGCGACCACGGGCTCGGGATGACGGGCCCACTGGAAGTGCGGCTCGCCGCCGGGGGCGATGGCCACCTCGCGGAGGGAGACGTCGGCGCGTTCGAGGCGCTCGACGAGGCGCTCCGTGGAGCTCATGGGCGAGAGCGAGTCGCCGGCGATCGACAGCGCGAGCACCCGCGCCTCGGCGCGGGCCATCAGCGCGTCGTAGTCGAGCGGGGAGCCGGCGAGGCGATGGCGTCCGGTGCGACAGTGTCGGGCCCAGTCGCGGATGAGGGTGGTCGGTTGTCGGCCGCCGAAGCCGAGGCGGTGTCCTGGGAAGTAGCCGAGCCCGCGCGCGATGGCGGCCGCGAGCTGGGTGCCAGCCAACACGAAGAGGCGCCTCGGGAGCGGGTAGCCCCGGTGGTCGATGGCCCCGCAGGCCACGAGCACCGTCGCGTCGAAGGCTCTCGGATCGAAGCCGAGATGGAGAGCGGCGACGTGACCACCGAGAGAGTGGCCGAGGAGATACGTAGGACGGTCGGGGAAGCGTTGGCGCAGTCGGTCGAGCCCGGCTGGCAGATCCTCGTGGACGAGCTCTCGGTAGCCGAAGTCGGGCGCGTGTTCGGGGGGGAGAGCGCCGGTCGCGCGGTGATCGAGCACCATCACGTCGAACCCTTGGGCCGAGAGCGCCGTCGCGAGCGGCGCGTAGAAGCCGGTGCGCACTCCCATCGCGGGCAGACAGAGGAAAGCCCCGCGCGAGGCGCCGACCGCGGGCTGCCACAGATCGCGGCGAGGGGAGATCGTGTCGTTTCCGTTCACCGGTGCGTTCATGCTCGCTCCTCTCGTGGATGCTCGCGGCGCGCCGCGGCGCGCCACGGCGGGGTTGAAGTGGGTAGAACTAGATTCTAGAATACGATTCTAGATACGCCTCGTCAAGGGGCCACGGTGCGGACGCGCTGTGAACCAGCTGCTACACACACCTGTGTCTCCGCGGTCATGTGGGACAGCGCCTCCGACGTGCGCTCGCGGGCGCTGAGGGCGTCTGGACCCGCCCCATACGTCCGGATCGTGCTCCCAGCAGAGGGGAGGGCGACGCGACCTTGCTCCGCAGCGAGACCGACGTCTCGGCACGCCGCGTGCTCTGTCCTCGTCATCCCCAACTCGCGAAGGGCACCCCGGCCCTTCCCCAGAACCCCCGCTTCCAGGGAGTCGCCATGGCAAACTTCACCTCTCTTCCCTTCGTCGCCGCCACCTTCGCCCTCGTGGCGCTGCCTTCCACCGCCTTCGCCCAGGCCACCGACGCGGAGCCCTGCGGCGGTATCGAGCTCACCTCGATCACGGAGTGTCACTTCGAGTTCGACGGCGGCTGCCAGGCCAAGTGCGAGCCGCTCCGCTTCGTGGCCGCCTGTGACGGGCAGTGCGACCTCAGCATCAACGCTTCGTGCGACACCTCCTGCAGCGCCGCCTGCGCGGCCGACTGCAACGTCGATCCCGGTCGCTTCGACTGTCGCGCCTCCTGCACCGCCGACTGCCAGGCCGACGCCAACGCGCGCTGCGGCACCGACAGTGAGTGCTCCGCCTATTTCGAGGCTCAGTGCTCGGCGAGCTGCGAGGCGGAGTGCGACGTGGTCGCGCCCTCCGCCGACTGCGAGGCCCAGTGCTCCGCCTGCTGCACTGGCTCGTGCGACGTGGAGGCCAACTTCGAGTGTCAGCTCGACTGCACCGCGGAGCTCCAAGGCGGCTGCGAGTTCGACTGCCAGCAGCCGGAGGGCGCCCTCTTCTGCGACGGTCAGTACATCGCCGTCCAGGATCTCCCGGCCTGCCTCGAGTACCTCTGGGAGAACTTCGAGCTCAACATCGAGGCGGAGGCCAGCGCGGAGGCGAGCGTCACCTGCTCGACGGGAATCGCCTCCGGGCTCAACGACGGGAGCGCGCTCTACACCATGATGGCCGCGCTCGGCCTCGTCGTCGCGCGCCGTCGCCGCAAGAGCTGAGCGCCACGACCCCGGCTGGCGCGGCGTGCTCACGCCGCCGCGCCGCTCGAAGGCGCGGCGTCACGGTCCTCGTCGAGGGGCGCACCTCAGTAGTGCCAGGGGAACTTGGAGTAGTCTTGTGGGCGCTTCTCGAGGAAGGCGTCGCGCCCCTCTTGGGCCTCTTCGGTGCCGTATGCGAGCCGCGTCGCTTCGCCGGCGAAGAGCTGTTGACCCACCAGGCCGTCGTCGATGAGGTTGAAGCCGAACTTGAGCATCCGCATCGCGGTAGGGCTCTTGCCGTTGATGAGCCGTCCCCACGCGAGGGCCGTATCCTCGAGCTCGGCGTGGGGCACCACCTTGTTCACCATGCCCATCTCGAACGCCTCTTCGGCCGAATAGTTCAAACCCAGGAAGAACACCTCGCGGCTCCGCTTCTGTCCCACCTGGCGCGCGAGGTAGGCGGAGCCATAGCCAGAGTCGAAGCTCGCCACGTCGGGATCGGTCTGCTTGAACACCGCGTGCTCCGCGCTGGCGATGGTGAGGTCGCACACCACGTGCAAGCTGTGGCCCCCGCCCACCGCCCAGCCGGGGACGACCGCGATCACCACCTTCGGCATGAACCGGATGAGCCGCTGCACCTCCAGGATGTGGAGCCGCCCGAGGCGCGCCGGATCCCTGCCCCCGGCGCCGTCGACGTACTGGTAGCCATCCTTGCCGCGGATGCGCTGATCGCCCCCGGAGCAGAACGCCCAGCCACCGTCTTTGGGCGAGGGCCCGTTGCCGGTGAGCAGCACACACCCCACGTCGGTGGTCTGGCGCGCATGATCGAGCGCGGTGTAGAGCTCGTCCACCGTCTGGGGTCGGAACGCGTTGCGACACTCCGGGCGGTCGAAGGCGATGCGGACCGTGCCTTGGCCTTTCGCCCGGTGGTAGGTGATGTCCTCGAAGGCGAACGCGTCGATCGGTTGCCACTTGTCGGGGTCGAAAATCGGAGCTGACATGGGGCCGGAGGCTACTACGCAGCCTCCCCGAGCACACCCGGCCCCGTCGTCGTTACGGGCTCACCCACCACGCTTCTCGGGGTCACGTGGGAGCCTGGTAGGGCTCGAGCTCGACGGGGAGCGGATCGATCCCCCAGATCTCCCGCGCATACTGTCGGATCGTGCGGTCGCTCGAGAACTTGCCGGAGCCGGTGATGTTGGCCACCACCATGCGGCCCCAGCGTTGGGGATCGCGGTAAGCCTCGGCGGCGCGCTCTTGCGCGGCGACGTAGTCGTCGAAGTCGGCGGCGATGAGATAGGGGTCGTGCTCGCGGAGGTACCTCACGACGTCGGCGTAGAGCGTGGGGTCGTCGGGGCTGAAGGTGCCCCGCTCGATGAGCTCGATGGCGCCGCTGAGCGCCGTGGAGCGACGCAGGTAGGCCCGCGGGTGGTAGCCCTTCTCGAGCAGCTCGCTCACGCCGTCGGCGGTGTGACCGAAGAGGAAGAAGTTGTCTTCGCCCACTTCCTCGCGGATCTCGATGTTCGCACCGTCGAGGGTGCCGATGGTGAGCGCACCGTTCATCTGAAACTTCATGTTGCCGGTGCCCGAGGCTTCCTTGCCGGCCATGCTGATCTGCTCGGAGAGATCGGCGGCGGGGATGATGCGCTCCGCGAAGGAGACGTTGTAGTTGGGCACGAACACGCAGCGGAGCCGCCCCTCGAGGCTCTCGTCGGCGTTGATGATCTCCGCCACGTCGTTGATGAGCTTGATGTGCTTCTTGGCGCGCGCGTAGCCGGGAGCCGCCTTGCCCCCGAACAGGATCACCCGTGGCAGCACCGAGGCGTCCCCGTCGATCTTCATGCGCCGGTAGAGGTGCACCACGTGCAGGCAGTTCATGAGCTGCCGCTTGTATTCGTGGATGCGCTTCACCTGCACGTCGTAGAGCACGTCGGTGGGGAGGCTCACGCCGGTGCGCTCACGCACGATCTGGGCGAGCAGTCGCTTGTTGTCGCGCTTGATGTCGGCGAGCTCTCGGAGGAGGTCGCCGTCCACGTGGTCCCGCAGCTCGCGCAGGCGATCGAGATCGGTGATCCACGCGCTGCCGATGCGCCGGGTCACGGCGGCGGCGAGCCGTGGATTGCACAACAACAGCCAGCGCCGGGGGGTCACGCCGTTGGTCTTGTTGTTGAAGCGCTCCGGGTACATCTCGGCGAAGTCGCGCAGCACCCGCTCCTTCACGAGCTGGCTGTGCAGCGCGGCCACGCCGTTCACGCTGTGCGAACCCACCACCGCGAGGTGGGCCATGCGCAGCTGCCGCGTCGGCCCCTCTTCGACGATCGACATGCGTCCGCGCCGCGCGGCGTCCTCGGGAGCGAAGATGTGCACGTCTTTCAGGAAGCGCCGGTTGATCTCGTAGATGATCTCGAGGTGGCGCGGCAGGAGGCGCTCGAACAAGGCCACGGGCCACTTCTCGAGCGCCTCGGGCAGGAGCGTGTGGTTGGTGTAGGCGAGGGTGCGGCGCGACAGCTCCCAGGCACGATCCCAGTCGAGTCCTTCGAGATCCACCAGCACCCGCATGAGCTCCGCCACCGCCACCGCGGGGTGGGTGTCGTTGAGCTGGATCGCCGCCTTCTCGGGGAGCAGATCGAGGTCGCCGTGCGTCTTCTTGAAGCGCCGGAAGATGTCGTGGATGGAGCAGGCCACGAAGAAGTACTGCTGCTTCAGGCGCAGCGCCTTGCCCTCCTCGGAGTCGTCCTTGGGGTAGAGCACCTTGGAGATGCTCTCGGAGAGCGCCTTCTCCTCCACCGCGCGCCGGTAGTCGCCGTCGTTGAACACGTGCAGATCGAACTCGCGCGACGCGCGCGCCTGCCAGAGTCGCAACGTGTTGACCGTGTTGTTCCCGTAGCCGGCGATGGGCATGTCGTAGGGCACGCCACGGATGTTGTGGGTGTCCACCCACGAGACGACGAGCCGACCGGATTCGTCGTGGCTGTGCACCACGCGGCCGCCGAACCGCACCGTGGTGGTGTACTCGGGGCGCGCGAAGTCCCACGGATAGCCGAACTCGATCCATTCGTCGGGTTGTTCCACCTGCCAGCCGTGCTCGAGCTCTTGGCGGAAGATCCCGAACTCGTAGCGGATGCCGTAGCCGTAGCCGGGCAGCTCGAGGGTGGCCATCGAGTCGAGGAAGCACGCGGCGAGGCGTCCGAGGCCCCCGTTGCCGAGGCCCGGATCCGGCTCCTCCTCGAGCACGTCGGCGATGTCGAGCCCGTAGCCGGCGAGGCCGGCCTTGGCGATCTCATAGAGGCCGAGGCTGATCAGGTTGTTGGCGAGGAAGCGGCCGAGCAAAAACTCCGCCGACAGGTAGTAGACGCGCTTCGGATCGTGCTGCTGGTAGGTGCGCTGGGTGGTCATCCAGCGGGTGACGAGTCGATCCCGAACGGTGTGCGCGAGGGCGTGGCAGACGTCGTGGAGCGTCGCCGACGAGATGTCCTTGCTGCGCGTGAACTGGAGGTGATCGAGCACCGCGCGCTTCAGCGTCTCGGGGCTCATGCCCGTGCGGTCGTCCTCCACTTGGATGACGACCTTCACGTCGCCTTCGTCTCGCTCGTGCTCGTTGCTCATGGGGCCTCCTCCTCGAGCGCGGCCCCCACCTCGTGTGCGCTCGCGGTGGGTCGCGCCGCGGCATTAACGCATCGAATCGGCCACGCTCAAAGGGCGAAGCCCCTCCGGGCAACGGGCCTGGTCAGAAGCGCAGATCGAGCGCCACCGTGCCGCCACCGACGGCGGGCGCGACGCGGAGGCGCGCGGCCGTGTCGCCGCCGTCGGTGGTGAAGAGGAGCACCACCGACACCACGGCGGCGGCGGCGGCGGTGGCGATGAGCACGTCGGTCACGATGTTCAGGGCCTCCCCCGTGGCGCGCACGCTCTCCGCGTCCACGCGATCGCCACCGTCCTCGTAGGTCTCGTAGTCGGCCTTGGCCTTCAACGCGAGCACCCCCACCACCACCGCCCCGATGGTGAGGGCGCCGGTGACGGTGAGCATCGCGATGGACGCGGCCGACACGCCACCCCCCTCGGTGGGGGGCTGAGGTCTGGGGGCCGGCTTGGGTTGGGCAGGCCGAGGCTCGGTGCCGTCGGGCTCGGGCGCGGGCTTGCCGCTCGCCCTCTCGAGCTTGATGGTGCGGGCGTGGGTGTCTCCTGGCTCGAGCGTGACCGCCACCGCGACCGGCTTGTGGTCGGGCGCCTCCACGCGGAGCTTGTGAGCCCCGGCCCGCACCGCGAGCTGGTTTTCGCCCGCTTCGAGCGGGTAGCGGTTGATGACGGAGGGCCCGCTCTCGGGCACGCGCTCGTCCACGAGCAGCGCGCCAGTGACGGGGGTGGTGAGGATGAGCGTGGCCGAGCCGGCCCGTAGCCGCTTGAGGTCGGACTCGATGCGGCTCCGCTCGGCGGGCGGGATGTCGTCTACCTCCCGGAGGTAGGTCTCGTAGGCGTTGATCGCCTCCCCGTCGCGCTCGATGTGCATCGCGCAGAGGCCCAGGTTGCTCAGGATCTTCGGCGAGGGGGAGGCCTTGTAGGCGGCGCGGAACGACTCGTAGGCCTCCGCGTAGCGCGGGCCCGGCTCGCCCTCGAGCAGCCCCACGCCCACCTCCCAGTGGAGGCGAGCCTGCTCGCTGATGGGCACGTCGGCCGCTGCGGTGAAGGCGGCGGTCAACGACAAGAGCACGACGAAAAGGAACGGGGCGCGCTGCCGGTTCGTCATCGCCCGCGAGCTTAGCACGCGTTCGCGGCGGGCCGCTCCGCGCGCGCTCGGTCAGCGGTCGTCGGGGGGGCTCGACGGCGCCGGCGCGGCCTTGGCGTCACGCCACGCGACGTAGGCGGCGCCGGCCCCCGCGAGCACGACGAGGAGGGCGACCGCGGTGACGATGGCGGCGCGTGCGGTGCGCGCGGGGGCTGGGCGCGCGGGGGTTGGGCGCGCGGGGGTTGGGTGCGCGGGGGCTGGGCGCGCGGGGGCGGGGGGCGCGGGGGCGGGGGGCGCGGGCCCCGCGCGGGGGGGGGCGGCGAGGGCGGCGGCCGCGGTG
>CAYOAL010000154.1:0-23328 GCA_964401935.1 uncultured Polyangiaceae bacterium | reverse complement strand
GGGTAGCCCGGCTGCGGGTAGCCCGGCTGCGGGTAGCCCGGCTGCGGGTAGCCCGGCTGCGGATAGCCCGGCTGCGGGTAGCCCGGCTGGGGGTAGCCCGGCTGCCCCGGCGGAAACTGTTGTCCGTGCGGATACGTGGGGGAGTACGGAGTGACGGGCTGCGGGTAGGTGTTGGGTTCTGGCGTGCTCGGCTCGGGATCGAGCGGCGGTGGCGGATCGGGATCAGGCTCGTCCACTTGTCCCTGGGCCCATGCAGCCACGGGCGACAGAGCGAGCATCGTCGAGAACGCAACCGAGAGCAGCGCTGGGGGTCGCATGGCTTGTCGCATCGTATTCGCGATGGCCGCACGGGGCGCGAGATTTCCTCTCCCGAGACTCCTCTCGGCGCTGCGCGCCTCGACACGCCGCTCGAGCGTCCGCGTCGGTAGCCCGAACGGAGCGGCCAGTGGATATCCGCCTGCACCTGCGCGATGCTGTGCGTCATGCTGCGGCTCGCTGCTCTCGTCCTGGGGTTGTCGTTCGCGCTCCTCGTCGCGAGGGCGGACGCGGCGCTGCCCCCTGAGGCCTACGCCGAGGCGCGTCAGTCGGCGGCCTTCGCGTTCATGGGCACGGTGCTCACCGATCCGGGCGGGCGCGCCTCGGTGCGCGTGGAGCACGTCGCGAGAGGCGCCTTGTCTCCTGGTCAGGTGGTGACCGTGCTCTATCCTCCCGACACCGGAGCGCTGGGGCCGCCGGGTGCGCAGGTGGCCTATCGCGCCTTCGCTCCATCGACGCGCGTCCGCGTCTTCGCTCATCCAGGGTACGATGCGACGAGCGTGCAGATTGTGGACGGCGGGATCGACATCGTGTCATCAACACCTCCCTCGCGAGGGGGTTGCGCGGCGTGTGCCGTAGCCGGCAACGAGCGGCAGCGTGGCGGCTCGGTGGGGTGGCTCGTGCTCGGCGCCGTCGGTGGTTGTCTGCTCTGGCGACGCCGTGGGCTCGGGTGGGCCGGGCTGTGGGCGGCCCTGCTCTTGGCCGCGTGCACCGCGCCGGCAGCGACCGGGCCCCAGCCCACCCCGCGCCCAACCGCCACCGCGCCCGACGGTCCGGAGGTGACGACCGACGGGAAGTCGACGGTCACCGTGTTGTCGCGCCCCGACCATCCTGCGGTCAAGCCGCCGCCAGGTGCCGCCGGCGCCGCTCCCACCACCGCCGACTGTCGCGCTCGCGAGGCTTGCCCGGCGGAGGGCCGCTGCACGTCGAACGGCACGAGCTGTGTGGCCGCGTCGTACGGAGACTGTGCACAGATGCGGTCCTGCGCCAGTGGCCGGTGTGCCTTCGAGGCGGGCGTCTCCGGCGCGTCGGGCGTGTGCAAGGTGGTGGCGAGCTGCCAGGCGTCGCAACGCTGCCAGAGCGAGGGCCTCTGCGACGAAGGCAAGGACCGCTGCGTGGCGAGCCCCGACGGCTGCAGTCAGTCGCAGCGCTGTCACGAGGAGGGCCGCTGCGCCGTGGACGAGGGCGTGTGCGTCGCGGCCGCCGACGCCGACTGCAAGAGCGCGTCCCTGTGTGCCGCCGAGGGGCGGTGCAAGGCAGACGCGGGACGCTGCGTCGCGCCGAGCGACCAGCACTGCAAGGCGACGGCCGCCTGCAAGGACGAGGGCCGCTGCCTCGCGCGGGATGGAGTGTGCGTGAAGAGCTGTCAAGACAGCGAGCTTTGCACCCGCCACGGTCGCTGTGGCGAGCGTGCCTCCCAGGCCGGGAGCTGTGTGGCCACGAGCGACGCCGCCTGCGATGCGTCGCTCCTCTGCAAGGAGCTCGGGCACTGTTCGTTGGGGCTCGACGGCCGCTGCGAGGCAGGCGACGACGTCGAGTGCCGCCTCTCGCAGACCTGCAAGGAGGACGGTCGCTGCACCCACAAAGCGGGGCGATGCGCGCCGGCGTCGAACGCGGAGTGCGAAGCGTCGACCATCGCGTGCCATCGCGAAGGCCGCTGCAAACACCACGACGGGCGCTGCGTGAAGGGTTGATCGAGCGTTGCGCGTCGACACGCCCATCACCGCCCCCCCGCTCGACGCCGCCGTGGCGTGGCTCAACGTCGAGCGACCGCTGCGGCTCCGCGAGCTGCGTGGCAGCGTGGTGCTGCTCGACTTCTGGACCTACTGTTGCATCAACTGCATGCACGTGCAGCCCGTCCTGCGTCAGCTCGGTGAGCGCTACGCCGACGCCCCGGTGGTGATCATCGGCGTGCACAGCGGGAAGTTCTACGCCGAGCGCGACCCAGACCGGGTGCGCGAGGCGATCGGTCGCTACGGCGTGGAGCACCCGGTGGCGGTGGACGAGAGCATGGCGATCTGGAGCGCCTACGGGATCCGTTCGTGGCCCACGCTCGTGGTGGTGCGGCCGGACGGCAAGATCGCGGCGATCGCGCCGGGGGAGCCCAAGCTCGAGGTGCTCGATGCCGTCATCGCCGAGGAGCTCGCGCGCGCCCAGAAGGCGGGGACGCTCGCCGCACGCAAGCCGCGTATTCGCGGCGGAGCGCGGGTGTCCCATGAGCCGCTCCTCTACCCAGGTAAGGTGGCGCTCGCTCCCGACGGGCGGCTCCTCATCGCCGACAGCGGCCATCATCGGGTGCTGCTCACCGCCCCTGACGGGCGCGTGCTGCTCACCGCGGGGAGCGGGCTTCGCGGGCTCATGGACGGCCCGGTGGAGGAGGCAGCGTTCGACGACCCTCAGGGGCTCTGCATGGTGGACGGTGCCATCTATGTGGCCGACGCCCGCAACCACGCCCTGCGTAAGATCGACGTGGAGATGGGCACCGTGAGCACGGTGGCCGGCACGGGGGAGCTCGGCGAGGTGGCGCCCGAGGGCCGGGTTCCGGGAACCGAGACGGCGCTCCGTTCACCCTGGGACCTGTGCCCGGTGGGCGACGTGATCTACGTCGCCATGGCCGGTGGTCATCAAATTTGGCGCTATTTCCTGAAGACGGGAGAGATCGAGCGCTACGCGGGCACGGGGGTGGAGGCGTTGCTCGATGGCGCGGCGGGGAGCAGCGCCTGGGCCCAGCCCTCGGGCCTGGCGGCGCGCGCTGGCGTGCTGTACGTGGCCGACAGCGAGTCGAGCGCGGTGCGCAGCATCGATCTCGAACGCGACCTCGTGGCGACCCTGGTGGGCCAGGGCTTGTTCGCCTTCGGCGACGACGACGGAGCGGCCGAGGAGGCGATGCTCCAGCACTGCCTCGGGGTGGCCATCGACGGCGACGACCTCCTCATCGCCGACACGTACAACGGCAAGATCAAGCGCTGGTCGATCGGAGACGGTGACGCGGTGGTTGTCACGGAGCTCGATGGACTGAGCGAGCCCGGCGCCGTGGCGGTGCGCGAAGACGGCGTCCTCTTCATCGCCGACACCAACGCCCACCGGATCCTCGGGGTGCGTGAAGGCGCCATCGCCGAGCTTGCCATCCGCGGCGCGCCGGCGCCCCGCGAAGGGTCGCTCGAGGCCACGCGCGGAGACAGGCCGCCGTCGTCGCTCTCCCGTGGCTGGTTCACCAACATGCTCACCTTGCCCGAGGGCACCGGGCTCAAGGCGGGCGACGCGGGGATCTCGCTCATCCTGCGGACACCGCCCGGCACCGCTCTCGCGCCCCGCTCGCCGCTCTCGGTGCGGGCCGAGGTGTCCCGCCGCTCCGACCTCATCGAGCTCACCCGCCCGTCATTTTCGTTGCAGGTGCGCGGCGGGCGTAAGCAGCTCGTCCTCGTCGAGGCTCGCGTGGGCGCGCTCGTCGAGGAGGTCATCGAGGCGGAGGTGGTGGTGACCATCGACTACGTCGCCTGTCGGCAGGAAGACATCGCGATGTGCTTCCCCGATCGCGTGCACGTGCGGGTGCCGGTGCGTCTCTTGCGGGATGGGGGTGAGCGACAGCTCGAGTTTGGGGTGAACCTCGCGTCGGTCGACGCAACAGATGGAGCCGACTGATGGGGGGAAGCAGCATCGGGCGCGCGTTCGTGGTGACGACCGCCGGCGAGTCGCACGGTTTGGCCAATGTCGTCATCGTCGATGGCTGCCCGCCAGGCATCCCTCTCGGCGTGGAAGACCTGGTGGCCGACCTCGCGCGGCGGCGACCAGGACAGAGCCATATCGTCACCCAGCGCCAAGAGGAAGATCTGCCCGAGCTGTTGTCGGGGGTGTTCGAGGGCCGCACCACCGGCACGAGCATCGCGGTGCTCGTTCGCAACGTCGATCAGCGGAGCCGTGACTACGGCGACATCGCGCACAAGTATCGCCCTGGTCACGCCGACATGACCTACGACAAGAAGTATGGGTTCCGAGACTACCGCGGCGGCGGCCGAGCGAGCGCGCGGGAGACGGTGGCGCGGGTGGCGGCGGGCGCGATCGCCAAGAAGCTCCTCGCCCACGCCCTGGGGGCTCGGGTGCTCGGCTACGTGATCCAGGTGGGCGACGTGCGGGCCCACATCGAAGATCCGGCGGCGGTGACGCTCGATGCCGTCGAGACGCTCCCCGACGGCCAGCCCAACGTGGTGCGGTGTCCCGACCCGGTGGTGGCGGCCCGCATGGTGGAGCGGATCGAGGCGGTGCGCGCCGACCGTGACTCCATCGGTGGGGTGGCCGAGATCGTCGCCACCGGCGTCCCGGCCGGGCTCGGCGAGCCGGTGTTCGACAAGCTGAAGGGGGAGCTCGGCAAAGCGCTCTTTAGCCTGCCCGCGGTGCTCGGCGTCGAGTACGGCATCGGCTTCGGCTGCGCGGCGCTCCGCGGCAGCGAGAACAACGACACGTTCACCAACGACGCGGGCCGTGTGGTCACCACCACCAACCGGCACGGGGGCATGCTCGGCGGCATCTCGACGGGCATGCCGATCGTGATGCGAGCCGCGGTCAAACCCACGAGCAGCCTGCCCCGCGAGCAGGCCACGGTGACCGCCGACGGCACGCCGACGACCATCGTCACCAAGGGCCGCCACGATCCGTGTCTGCTCCCGCGCTTCGTGCCGATGGCCGAAGCGATGGTGGCCATCGTTCTCGCCGACCACTATCTCCGGTGGCGGGGGCAGCGCGGAGGGAGCTGACGCGCGGCGCAGCGAAGCCAGGCGACGGGTCCTCCGGGCCTCTTGGCGCGCGCGCGCTCCCGCAGAAAGCGGCGCGAGCAGGGTTCCGACGGTCACGACTGCAAGCTTGATCGCTACCGTGCGTTGGTAACCATTGGTAGAGTCCGGCACGGGTGAGGTTTGTCCCCCGCCCTCAGGAGAACAAGATTCATGAGAGCATTCCTTTGTGCAGCGGTGGCGAGCCTCGCCTTGATGTCTACGGCTTGTGGACCGAAGGCGGGTCGTGGCCAGTTCCCGTCGGCCCAGACGGGCCTGGCGCTCGATCGCGTGGTCCTCTACCGGAACGGGGTCGGCTACTTCGAGCGTCGCGGCGACGTCGAAGGCAACATGCTGCGCATCAAGGTTCGCAAGGATCAGATCAACGATCTGTTGAAGAGCCTCACCATCGTCGATCGCAAGACCGGACAGGCGGTCAGCGTGTCGATGCCGCTCGATCCGGAGACTTGGGCGAACGCGGCCCTCTCCACCCTCGCCCCCCAGAACGGCAGCCTCGCCCAGGTGCTCGATCTGCTGCGTGGGGTGTACGTGACGCTCGGCACCACCTCCGGCTCGGTGGAGGGGCGCATCGTGATGGTGGAGCAGACGCAGGAGGAGCCCGATCCGGAGATGCGACCACGCGGTGGCGGCGACGGCGGCAGCTCGTTCGGCAACGATCACAAAGTGACGCTCATGGACGACGACGAGATGAAGGTCGTCCGCCTCTCGAAGGTGAAGAGCGTGAAGCTCGAGGATGGCGATCTCGCCATGCAGTTCCACCGTCGCCTCGACGCGACCGCGGGAGAGGGAATGTTCCAGCAGGTCGAGGTGGCGATCCGCCTCGCCGGTGAAGAGGACCACGACTTGGTGGTGAGCTACGTGGTGGAGGCGCCGATGTGGAAGCCCACCTACCGGGTGGTGTTGCCCCCCGATGGCAAGGGAGAGGCGCTCCTGCAGGCGTGGGCGGTGGTGGACAACGTGTCGGGCGAAGACTGGAGCAACGTGAAGCTCTCGCTCACCGCTGGCGCGCCGATCGCGTTCCGCTACGACATGCACACGCCACGGCGGGTGTTCCGTCCCGACGTCTCCGGTCGCATCCACGCCAAGCAGGCGCGGGTGGCGATGGGCGAGACGAGCTACGACGAACCGGCGTCCGAGCCGATGCCTGCTGACGAGGAGGAGGCCGAGCTCGCCGCGGCGCAGCGCGCGTCCGGCCTCGGGGGAGCCATGAAGGGGCCGATGCCGATGGCGCCACCCGCCGCGACGGCGACGATGCGGCCGAACAAGGCATCCGAGAAGTCGAGGGAGGCTCGCACCCGCGACAAGGGTGACAGGTACGAGGGCTACGACGCGGACGACAGCGGGTACAACGAGTCGGACGCGCCGGCGTTCGATGCCGAGTCGCTGCGTCGCAGCACCCAGGCCCAGACCAAGGCCAAACACGCGAGCGGCCTCACGCGCTACGAGATCAAGAACGCGGTGACCGTGCCCGATGGCACCTCGACGATGGTCGCGCTCATCAACGCCCCGGTGATCGGCGAGGAGGTGTTCATGTTCGACCCGCAGGGAGGGGGTGGCCCTGGCTACGAGCAGAACCCGTTCCGCGTGGTGCGGTTCAAGAACTCCACGCCCTTCGTGCTCGAGTCGGGGCCGATCAGCATCTACTCGGGGGGCAGCTTCGTGGGCGAGGGCATCTCGGAGGCGGTGGGCGCGAACACCTCGGCCACGATCCCGTTCGCGGTGGAGCCGTCGATCCTCGTCACCCAGGAGTCGCCCAGCATGCCGCAGGAGCTCAAGCTCCTGAAGATCGTGCGCGGCACCATCCACGCCGAGCGCTTCTTCCGCACCAAGACGGTGTGGAACGTGAAGGCGAACAACATGCCGGACGGCTTCAAGGTGCTCATCCGGCACCCGCGCCTCGGCGGCACGTACAAGCTGAAGGACACCCCCGAGGGGCTCGAAGAGCTGAAGGACGCCTACCTCGTTCCCATCGCCGTTCAGAAGGGCAAGAACACCGGCTCGGTGGAGGTGGTCGAGCAGACGCCGAGTCAGGTGACGGTGGGCGTGCGTGACAAGGACTTCCTCGGGATGCTCGAGACGGCCCTCGTCGCCGAGAACTTCTCGGCCGAGGAGCGTGCCCAGCTCAAGCCGCTCATCGATCTGCGCCGCGAGATCGGCAAGCTCGACACGCAGATCGCCTCGCTCGAGAGCCAGGAGGAGGTGCTGAACCGCCGCATCAGCCAGCATCGCCGCAACCTCGAGCGGCTGAAGGACAACAACGCCCCAGGGGCGGCCCAGTCGCGTGCGGAGTTCACCGCCGCGCTCGCCGACTTCACCAAAAAGGGCGACGCGCTCGCGCTCGAGGTGGTGAAGCTCAAGGAGATGCGCGAGGTGAAGGTGATCGAGCTCGAGCAGAAGCTCGAGAACCTCACCATCGGCGACAAGGGCAAGTAAACTTCGCGAGGTGACGCGGACCAAGCCTCCGACCGTCGCGTTGACGCCTCTTCCCCGCGACGCATCGCGGCGACGCCGCCGTGTTCTCACCGCGCTCCACGCAGCGGTGGGGCGCGGCGGCCACGGCGCCGCGGGGCGGTCGCCTCGCTCCGGAGCCCATCCATGAACGCTCGTGGGGCGTCGAGCCTCGGCCTCGCCGTCGCGGGTTTCTCGCTTTTGTTGGTGCTCGTCTTCGCCAGCGTGTTCGTGCTGGCGTCGCTGCCATACTACCGCTCACGCTCGTGGAGCGAGACGACGTGTCGCGTCACCGACAACCGCGTCCAGGAGGTGAAGGATGCAGACGGGGGGTCGAGCTGGGAGGCTCGGATCAGCTGGGAGTACGAGGTGGAGGGCGTGCAGTTCTCGCTGGTGGGGGCCGATCCGGAGGTGTTCGGCGTGGCCTACGACGAGCGCGAGGCCGAGGCGGTGGCGGCCCGGTATCATGTCGGGACCGACGTGGCCTGCTTCTACGATCCGGCCGAGCCGCAGCGCTCGGTGCTCGATCGCAAGCCGCCCCCCTTGTTGGCGGTGGTGTTCGGGGTAGCCATCGCGATCGCGCTCTTGGTGAACGTGTGCGTGCTGCTCGTGCTGCTGCTGCGTCGCCGACGTTGAGGCGGGGCGAGCCTCACCGCCCGTGCGGCCGTCACGGCATGAACAGAGTGAGCGAGCGGTAGAGCATGGCCGGCTTGTCGGCCCCGACCACGCGCACCTCGGTCTCGGCGGTGAGCTGCACGCCGCCGAGGCCCTTCTTGCGCACGTGCACGATGCGGCGCCGGGCGTGGATGTCGCTCTCCGACGGCACCGGGCTCATGAACCGCAGGTGATCGGCCCCGTAGTTGATGACACTGCCTTGCCCGACGATGCGGGCGTCGCCGCCCCGAGCGAGCGCGGGGAGGAGGCTGAGGAGGAGGAAGCCGTGAGCGATCGTGGTCCGCGACGGGCTCTCTCGCGCGCAGCGCTCCGCGTCCACGTGGATCCACTGCTGGTCGTGGGTGAGCGCAGCGAACGCGGAGATCATGGCCTGGGTGACCCGTAAGCTCGGGCCAAATGGGCCAAAGCTCTCGGACACGAGGGCGCGCAGGGCCTCGAGATCATCGAAACGGACGTCCGCCATCGGCGCATCGTAGCCGCGGAGAAAAACGCGCGACCCGAGAAAAGGCGCGCGACCCGCGGCGCGGGGGTCCGTCCGAGATGGGTGCGAGGGGGATCAAGCCTCCCGGAGACCCTGGGGGCTCCGGACGAGCGCTCCCCAGCGCGGAACCATCACGACCCCACGACTGCAAATCACACGAGTGCGTTCTTGCGCACACCAGGAGATACGCGACATGAAGCCGAATTTCGAGAGGGCACGGGCGACCAAGACGATGACCGCGGCGGCGCTCTGCATGGGCCTCGGAGCCGCCGCGTGCAGCCCCGCGGTGAGCCTCAACATGAACAACCCGCTCCACAGCGGCGGGAAGGTGGAAGACAACACCATCGAGTTTCCGAGCTCTCAGCTCGAGGGGCAGTTCGACCTGCCGGCGGGCACGCTCACCCATCGCGCCTCCCTCGTGTCGCTCACCAAGAAGGAGGTGTGCTTCGACGTCACCCTCAAGACGTTGGCGGAGCGTAAGGACCTCGCGACCCCCAAGGGCTGGCGCGTGTTTCTCCGCGGCGAGCCCGAGTTCGAGGACAAGAGCGTGCAGATCCGCGACGTGCAGGAGCCCGAGACCCAGACGGTGGGGGGCACGGTGATGCAGCACGACAAGGCGAACGAGCGCATCTGCAACGATCGGGGCGACTGCTGGAACAAGGAGATCACCACCAGCTACCGCGTGCCCAAGGACTTCACCGTTCACACCGGGCAGAGCACCGTGTGCTTCGCGAACAAGGGACACATCAAGAACAGCACCGAGGAGATCACGCTTCACTTCGACGATCCCAACCCCGACTTCGGCAACGCCGAGGGCGGCGTGAACTTCTTCGCTGCGCTGACCAATCGGGTCGCGTTCCGTTGGAAGTTCAACTGAGCTTGCTGGAGGGTGCTGCCGCACCCTCCCCCCACGCTGTGCGCGGGCCCCAACACCCAGGCGCGCTTTTGGTCCCAACACCCGAGCGCGCTTCGCGAGAGCCTGGGTCGGCTCCGGTCGGGGCTCGAGCTCCTGGCACCACACGCCAGAGCGGCTGGGTCGTGCTATTCATGGGACCGAGGTCCCATCATGGACACGGCCCCGCTGTCGGAGCAGTTTCTCGCACACCTGAGCGGCGATGCGCACGCGGCCTTCGCCGGCCTCGAGGATCTCGAGCTGCGCCTGTCGAGCGCGGTGGCTCGGGCTCGCGAGGAGCACCCGAGCGTGTCGGTGGACGAGGCCGCGCTCGTGGCCCATCTCGCCCGACACCTCGGGCCCACCGAACCGGTGGATGGCTTCACCCACCTGCACGCCGCGGATCTGCTGCTCGCGCTCGGCTGTGCGCGCGGCGACCGCGAGGCCCTCGCGGCGTTCAATCGCCAGTTCGGCCCCGACGTCGACGCCGCCGTCCGTCGATTCCGTGGCGCCGCCCTCTCCGAGGACGACATGAAACAAACCCTGCACGAGAAGCTGTTCGTTGGTCGCGGAGACAAGGAGCCGAAGATCGCGGACTACGCCGGCCAGGGGTTCCTCCAGAACTGGGTGCGCATCACGGCGGTGAGAACCTTCACCGACATGACCCGCTCCGCCACGCGCAACAGCGAGACGCCGGCCGACGATCTGATGCAGATGGCCGACGGCGAGGATCTCGAGCTCTCGTTCCTGAAGCGCCATTATCGCGCCGAGTTCAAACATGCCTTCGAGGCGGCGGCGGGGAGTCTCGAGAGCCGCGAGCGCAACCTGCTTCGTCACAGCGTGGTGCGGGGCCTGAGCATCGATCAGATCGCGGCGCTCTATCACATTCACCGAGCCACCGCGGCGCGGCGCGTGCAGAAGGCCCGCGAGACGTTGCTCACCCGCACCCAGCGTGAGCTGATGGATCGGCTCGAGATCGGACGCGAAGAGCTCGACAGCCTGATGCAGCTCATTCGCAGCCGCCTCGACGTGAGCATCCAACGCGTCCTCGGCACGGTGACCGAGCACGACGCCGCGATCGGCGACGAGGGCCACTGACGTGGCATTCGCCGCAGCCACGACGCCGTCTCCCGAGGCCGACGCGCGGGCGAGCTGTCCCGACGAGAACGCGCTCGTCGGCTTGATCGAAGGACGCCTCGGGCTCGAGCGCGAGACGGCGCTCGAGGACCACATCGACGGCTGCGCTGGCTGCAGCCGCATGATGACCGAGCTCGCAGAGCTGTTGGCGCCGGCCACGGTGCGCGAGGAGGGAGGCGAACGCGTCATCGGACGCTACCAGGTGCTCGACGAGCTCGGCGCGGGGGGCATGGGGGTGGTGTACGCCGCCTTCGATCCCGAGCTGCGCCGCAAGGTGGCGCTCAAGCTCCTGCGTCCCGACATCGGGCACTTCACCGACTCGCAGGCGGCGCGGGCCCGACTCCTCCGGGAGGCGCGGCTCCTCGCCACCCTGTCCCACCCCAACGTGGTCACCGTGTACGACGTCGGCGCGGCCGACGAAGACATCTACATCGCGGTCGAGCTGGTAGAAGGGCGCTCGCTCGCGCTGTGGCAGGCCGAGCACCGGCCGAGCTGGCGCGAGGTGGCGGAGGTGTACGTGCAGGCGGCACGCGGCCTCCTCGCGGCGCATCAGGCCGGGCTCGTGCACCGCGATGTGAAGCCCGCCAACCTCTTGCTGGGAGACGATGGCCGGGTGCGCGTTACCGACTTCGGTCTCGCGACGATGACCGAGTCGGAGCCCAACACGACGTCGGGAGTGGCGCGCGCGGGGAACGACGACACGAGCCTGGTCACGCAGGCTGGCGCGGTGGTGGGGACGCCGGCCTTCATGGCCCCCGAGCAGTACGCGGGTCGCGGCGCCGACGCGCGCTCGGATCAGTTCTCGTTCTGTGTGTCGCTCGCCGAGGCGTTCACCGGGGAGCGGCCGACGGCGGGCGCCACGCGCGATGATCTGCTCGAGGCGGCGGCGGCGCACCGGCGAGAGGCGCCACCGGGCGCGCTCCTCGAGGTGGTGGCGCGAGGCCTCGCGGCGCGACCGGTGGATCGCCACGACGACATGGCCGCGGTCGCGAGGGTGCTCGAGCGCGCGCTCGGCGGAGACGAGGAGCCGCTCGTCCCTGCCCTCGACGTGCGCGCGCGCACCGAGCCTCCGCCGGCACGTGTCGCGAGCGAGGCGGCGAGCCACCCCTCGAGCGCGCGCTACGGCTGGTGGGTCGCGCTCGGTCTCGCGGGCGCGGTGGCCTACCTCGCGCTCTCACAAACCGGCGCCAGCGTCGTGGAGCGCGACGCGGCGGTCTCGAGCGCGCCGCGCTTCACCGCCGAGCCGGTGCGCGCGCCCGGGCCCGACGCGCCTCCCGACGCCCTTCTCGACGATCTCATCCCGAGCGAGCGCGAGCCGGAGCCGCCGGGGATCGTGGTGAAGACCCCGGCAACACCGATCGGGTCCGCGCCTCCCGCGGGGACGGCGTCGCGCGACGTGGCCGACAAGGCGTTTCTCGACGCGCGCAGGCACCACGACGTCGGCGAGGGGAGCGCCTGCCTCGCCGCGCTCGACCGGGGGGCGCAGCACGACCCGCAACGGGGAGCGACGGGGTTCTACCAGCGCATGCGGGCCCAGTGCCTCATGATGGGCGGCGACTGCGCTGGCGGGCGAGCTCACCTGCGAAAGCTCATGGGCGGCGCCTTCACCGGCTCCGCCCTCGAGGCCGCCCTCGACGCGCAGAGCATCGCGGCATGTCGCGCCAAGGCCGCCACGCCGTTGGGAAGCCCCGCGTTCGAGGCCAAGCGCGACGAGGTGCAAGCGCTCCTGCAGAAGGCGCTCGACGCCCAGGCCGCAGGCGACGTGGCCCAGTGTCGAGCGGTGGGGGCCGAGATTCAGGCCTACGCAGCCAAGCACAACATCGCGACCGAGCCCTTGCTCAAGCAGACGCTCCACGGTGCCCACGCGGCGATCACCGACTGCCTCGCGAAGAACCTCGACTGCGCGGCGGCGCGAAAGAGCTTCGAGACCAAATACCGCACCCTCTTCCCCGAGCTGATGACGCCGGCGGAGTACGACCAGCAGATTGGTCCGATGTTCGAGTCGGCGTTCCCTCAGTGCAAAGGGAAGTGACGCGAAGCGCGCGTCGCGCCCCTCGCCTTCGAAGGCCCCCGCCGTGCGGACGTACAGCGGGGAGGGGGGGGTCGTGTGGCGGATTCGGGGCGCAGGCGCCGGTCGAAGCGACTACGGCGCATCGCGCTTGTCGTGAGCGGGGTCGGGTGGCTCGAGGAGCGCGCGGGCCGCGGCCTCGATGTCGGGCTCCTGGACGAGCACGAGGTTGGCCGCGTCGCCGAGGGGGATGAAGCTGTCTTCGGCGGCGACGCGACGGATGGCGCGCCGACGACCCCCTTCCACGAGGGCGGTGACGAGGGCCTCGGAGACGCCGCCGGTGCGCCGCGTCTCGTCGACGATGAGGACGTTCTCCGCAGTGCGGGTGAACGCGCGTAGATCGGTGATGGGCAGCGGCGCGAGCCACCGAAGGTCGAGCACGCGGCAGCGCACCCCGCGCGCCTCGAGCCGCTTCGCCACGCGCAGGCTCATGTAGAGGCCGTTGGCCCAGCTGACGATGCACAGATCGCATGGCTGGTCGGGGTCGGCGGGCGCGAGGCCGGGACCGTAGGCCCGCGCGCGCCCGATGGGCACGTGCTCGCCGTTCGGCTCGTAGGCGGTGAGCCAGCCGCCGTCGCCGTCTTCGTACAGGTCGCGCACCGGATAGAGCGCGATGGGCTCGAGGAACACGCACACCGACCCCGAGCGCTCCGCGGCGGCCACGCAGGTGCGCAACATCGCGGCCGCGTCCTCGCCGCGGGCCGGTGAAGCGATGACGATGCCCGGGATCTCGCGCAGGGCGGCTACCGCGTTGTCGTTGTGGAAGTGACCACCGAACCCCTTCTGATAGGCGTAGGCCGCGATGCGTACCACCATCGGATTGTTCAGCTGAGCAGAGGAGAAGAACTGGAGCGTCGACGCCTCGCCGCGCAGCTGATCGATCGCGTTGTGAACGTAGGCGAGGTACTGGATCTCGGCGAGCGGCAGGCAGCCGATCTGCCCCGCGCCGATGGCGGTGCCGAGGATGGTCTGCTCGTCGAGCAAGGTGTCGAACACGCGGCCGGGCCGGGCGCGTTCGGCGAGGCCACGGGTCACGCCGTAGACGCCCCCCTTGCGGGCGACGTCTTCCCCGAACAACAAGAGCTGTGGGTAGCGCACCAGCAAATCGCCGAGGGCACGGTTGAGGGTCACCCCGAGCGGGCCGGGGCGGTCGTCTTCGGGCAGCACGCCCCAGAACGCAGCACGCGCAGCCGGATCCGCGGGGGTCTGGGCCACGTTGGCGATGGCGTCGTCGTCGCGCGGGGCGATGGGGGCCATCACCTCGGCGCGGGTGGTGAGCTTGGGACGACGGACGGCCTCCGCCGCGAGCTCCATCACTCGCTGCCGCGTCTGTTCGTAGAGGGCGAGCACCGCGTCGGCGTCGAGCACCCCCGCGGCCACCAGCGTCTCTGCGGTGTGGAGGAGCGGATCGCGCGACTCGGTGGCTTCGATCTCGTCGAGCGATCGGTACACCGTCTCGATGTCGGAGCCTGCGTGACCGAGCAAGCGCACCACCGACAGATGCAAGAAGGCGGGGCGCCGCTCCTTGCGCACGAACGTCGCCGCCTCCTTCGCCGCCGCGTAGGCACCCTCGAGCGCGAGGCCATCGCCGGCGAAGTAACGCACCCCGGCCCGCGACGCGTAGCTCGCCGCGATCCAGCTCGGTGGCGTGGCGACCGAGATCCCGAGCCCATTGTCCTCGCACACGAAGAGCACCGGCACCTTGGCCCCCTGGAAGGCCGCCCACCCCGCAGCGTGGACGGCGCCTACCGCGGTGCTGTGGTTGGCGGAGGCGTCGCCAAAGGTGCAGGCGATGATCGCGTCGCGCGGGACCGTGAGGTGAAGCCCGAGGCGCTTGCCGCGCTCGAGGGCGAAGGCCATCCCCACCGCCTTCGGCAGATGAGAGGCGATGGTGGAGGTCTGCGGCGGGATGGCGAGCGGCACGCTGCCGAACACCTTGTGGCGACCGCCCGCGATCGGCTCCTCGGCCGAGGCGACCAGGCCGAGGAGCACGTCCATCACCGCGGCGTCGTGGCCGGCTTGACGGGCGCGCTGTAGAAAAAATGCCCCCGAGCGATAGTGCAACAGCGCCGGATCCGTGGGGCGAAGGGCCGCCGCGACCGCCGCGTTGCCTTCGTGTCCGGCCGAGCCGATGGTGTAGAAGCTCGCGCCGCGCTGCTTGAGCTCGCGCGCGGCGAAGTCGAGGTGACGGCTCTCGAGCTGCGAGCGAAAGAGCGCGAGGAGCTCCCCGCCCGTGAGGCTCGAGCCAGGGCGGAGCGGCGCGTCGATGTCGACGGGAGAAGTGCGCAGGGGTGCGCGCGCTGCGAGCTCGCGCATCCGCTCGATGAACTGCCGCTCCACGAAAGGGACACGGTTCTGGCTCGTGGCGTCCGCGCGGCGGCGCTTCATGGGCGGACTATACGCGGATCGCTCGGAGGGGGAACGGCGGGCGAGAGTGGGGGTCGCGGAGCGCGACGCACCGGCGATGCGGGATGGGCATGGGAGCGTTGAGGGGAGCGGGATGGACGCGTATGCTCCGCCGCCATGACACATCCCCTGCTCGACAAGTTGGGAATCGGCGGCGTGAAGAGCGGCGCCTGTTGGGGTGAGTGGGTCGAGACCACCGGGGACAGCGTGGCCTCCCTCGACCCCACCACCGAGGAGGTGATCGGGAGCGTTCGTTCGGCGCGCACCCCCGAGTGCCAGCTCGTGCTCGCGCGGGCGGCAGAGCAGTTCGTGCCGTGGAGTATGCGTCCGGCCCCGCTGCGCGGCGAGGTGGTGCGTCAGCTCGGCGAGCGGCTGCGGGCGAACAAGGCGCTCCTCGGAGAGATGATCTCGGTGGAGGTGGGCAAGATCCGCAGCGAGGGCCTCGGCGAGGTGCAGGAGATGATCGACATCTGCGACTACGCGGTGGGGCTGAGCCGTCAGCTCTACGGGTTGTCGATGCACTCCGAGCGTCCGCGCCACCGCATGTTCGAGCAGTGGCATCCGGCGGGGCCGGTGGCAGTGATCACCGCCTTCAACTTCCCGATGGCGGTGTGGGCGTGGAACGCCGCCATCGCCGCCGTGTGTGGCGACGTGGTGTTGTGGAAGCCGTCGCCCCATGCCGTTCACTGCGCCCTCGCGCTCCAGAAGATCTGCAACGAGGTGATGCTCGAGAACGACTGCCAGGGGGTGTTCAACCTGTTGTGTGGCGAGGCCTCGGTGGGGGAGTGGCTCGCCGACGACAAACGCATCCCGGTGGTGTCGTTCACCGGCTCGATCCCGGTGGGCCGCGCGGTGGGCGCGCGGGTGGCTGGACGGCTCGGGCGCAGCATCCTCGAGCTCGGCGGCAACAACGCGATCACCGTGCTCGACGACGCCAACCTCGACCTCGCGGCGCGGGCCATCACCTTCGGTGCGGTGGGGACGGCTGGCCAGCGCTGCACCAGCACCCGCCGCGTGTTCGCCCAGCGGGGGATCGCGCCGGAGCTCACCGAACGTCTCGTGAAGGCTTACAAGAGCGTGCGCATGGGGGAGCCCCTCGCCGAGGGGACGCTGCTCGGGCCGCTCATCACCGAGCGCAGCGTCGAGCGCTATCGAGCCGCCATCGAGATGGCCAAGCAGCAGGGGGGGGAGGTGTTGTGTGGCGCGCGCGTCCCCGACCGCAAGGGCTTCTTCGTGGAGCCCACCATCATCCGCGCCCCCAGCCAGCAGAGCTTCCCCATCGCCTGGGAAGAGACGTTCGCGCCGATCCTCTACCTGTTCGAGGTGGCCGATCTCGGTGAGGCGATCGCGGCTCAGAACGCGGTGACCCAGGGCCTCTCGAGCGCCATCTTCACCGACAGCCTCGGCGCCGCCGAGCGCTTCCTGTCGCCCCACGGCTCCGACTGCGGCATCGCCAACGTGAACATCGGCACCAGCGGCGCCGAGATCGGGGGCGCCTTCGGCGGCGAGAAAGACACCGGCGGCGGTCGCGAGGCCGGCTCCGATGCGTGGAAGGCCTACATGCGCCGGCAGACGTGCACCGTAAACTGGGGCGGCGAGCTCCCCCTCGCGCAGGGCGTCGAGTTCGACGTCGGATGACACGCTGCACCGAAGCGTCGCGCGACGCGACGTGGTCCGGACGACACGTTCGCGGCCTCGTGGGGCAGCACCGAAGGAGGCCGAGCGCCTCCACCCAAGAACAAGGACGGTGAGACATGGGCTTGCGTTGGCTCGTGATGGTGGGAGCGTCTCTCGTGGGAGCGTTCAGCTGTGGTGGAACGAACAACTCGGCAGTGACGCCGCCGGGGCCGACCGAGCCCGACCCGATGTCGCTCGACTTCGACGGCGATGGCATCCCGAACCTCTTCGATCTGTGCGCTGGACCGAAGGAGGATGGGGTGGGTGCCGTGGACGGCTGTCCAGGGGTCGCCGCTGGGGGGAGCTCGGTGGCTCCCCGCCCCACTGGCGGCGACGCCGCGAAGCCTCCGACGACAGCGCCGAGTGCCCCGACCGAGGCACCTGCCGCGGCGCTCACCGACAACACGATCGTGATCCGCGACAAAATACAGTTCGCGTACAACGCGTCCGAGATCCTCGACGTGTCCAAGCCGACGGTGCAAGCGGTGGCCGCGTTGTTGAAGCAGCACCCCGAGATCGAGCTCCTCGAGTGTGGAGGCCACGCCGATCAGCGCGGCTCGGACGCGCACAACCTCCAGCTCACGAGCGCCCGTGCCCACGCGGTGGTGAAGGCCCTGATCGACGAGAAGGTCGGACCCGAGCGACTCCGTCCGGCGGGCTATGGCGCGCGCTGCCTCCTCGATTCGTCGGGGGACGAGGTGGCTCACGCCAAGAACCGGCGGGTGGAGTTCACCGTGATCGTCCGTGGGGGCAAACCGACGGGGGAGCGCGGAGGATGCAAGGCGCAGCTCGGGGAGGAGGCTCCCGCGCCCGAGCCCGACGCCAACGGCAGCGCGCCCCCCGATCCCTCGGCGACGGGTCCGGGAGAGGTGACGGGTCCAAACGGGCAGCCCGCGCCCAAGTCGCCCGCGCCGCGGGGGAAAGGGTGCATGTTCGAGTGTCAGTGCGACCGAGGCAGCGCGTACTGGTGCGTTCAAATGATCTACAACAGCAAGGGCGCGGCGAAGCAGCGCTTCACCGAGCGGGCCTGCGAGCTCGGTGACGCGTTCTCGTGTACGCTCGCGGGAGGCGCGTACGACCGCGGAGAGCTCGGGGTGACGACCGATCCCGACAAGGCCATCACGCTCTACGAACGCTCGCTCGAGCTCGGCTTCACGGGCGCCGCGTACCACCTGGGAACCTCCCTCGAGATGCGCGACAAGCCGGGCGATCAGGAGCGGGCGGTCGCTGTGTTCACCACCGGCTGCGACCTCGAGGAGCCTTCGTCCTGCCGGCTGCTCGGGGAGGCTCTGGCTGCTGGTCGTGGCGTGGCGCGCGACCCGAAGAAGGCGGCGGAGAGGTTCGTTGAGGCGTGCCGTCTGGCCGACCCGAACGGCTGTCGCGAGTACGCGAAGCTCTACGCAGACGGCGTGCGCAAGGAGCTGCGTCCACGCGCCGTGTTCGCCGCGCGCCGTGCGCTCCGGGTCGCGGCGCAACCAGGGTGGCAGGGCTCCGAATCAGACGCCAAGACGGTGCGCGAAGCCCTCGCCATCCTCACCCCCGACCTCCCCGCGTCGTGCGATCCGATGAGCGCGACGGCGTGCGAGAAGAGCTGCGAAGCTGGCGACGCCGACAGCTGCAGCCGGCTCGGCGCGCTGTTGCTCTATGGTCGGGGCATCGCCCGCGACGAGCGGCGCGCGCAGAACCTCTTCGTCGCCGCCTGTCGCGCGGGCTCGATCGAGGCGTGTAACCTCGGCGCGAACAGCGGTGGCAAAGAGCTGCGTGACGCTTTTGGTGACGACCTCCGGGTGGCGTGCCGGGCGAAGCACTACCCGAGCTGCACCAACCTGGCGATCCGGCTCGAAGGAACGCCGAGACAGCTCTACGAGGTGGCGTGCAAGGGTGGAGAGAGCATGGCGTGCGCCATCGAGGGGTTGTGGGCCGCGCGGGGCCGCGTGCCGAACCCCGAGGCCATCGAAGCGAAGGTGCGTCCGGCGTGCCTGGCGGGCGCGGGGGCGATCTGCGGTATGTTCGCCGACATCTTCACAACCTCGAAGACCATCGCGTCACCCGAGAAGGCGAACGAGTATCGCAAGCTGGCCTGTGCATCAGGCGCCGCTTGGGACTGCGCCCGGTGAGCAGCCGCGGGCGGGAGGCTCCGGCGCTCGAGGCGCTGACGTCCGGGCGGTGACGAGCGCTCGAGCGCCACCTGCTTGGGGCGCCCTTGAGACGTCCCACTGGGACAGCGTGACACTCGACCGTCGCGGGCCGCCCCAGCGCCGCGCAACCGAGCGAAACGTCGATCGCCGCGCCGCTCCGCTCCTCGGTCTGGTTGTTGCGATGGGTCGAGTCCATGAAACGTCTGACCCAAACCCTCGCGGTGCTGGGCGTCGCGGCCCTCACCGTGCCTGCCTGCCTCAGCCGCCCCATCGAGCTCATCGAGCCGAAACGTTCGGTGGTGATCACCGAAGCCCTCACGCAGTCGAGAGTCGACAAGATCGATCTCCTGCTCGCGATCGACGACTCCGGCTCGATGGCCGACAAGCAACAGATCCTCGCGGTGGCGGTTCCGGATCTGGTGTCGGCGCTGGTGAACCCGCCGTGTCTGGATCCGGACGGGGGGTTGGTGCTGGTGCCGGAGGGACCGCTCGATGAGTGTCCCGAAGGGTCGCGCCGCGAGTTCCAGCCGGTGCTCGACATCCACATCGGGGTCATCTCCTCCAGCCTCGGCACCCGCGGGAGCCCGTGGAGCGCGTGCAACGACGACGGGGCGCGACTCCTGAACCGCCTCCCCGGCGCCGGCGAGCAGCCGACCTTCGAGGACAAGGGGTTTCTGGTGTGGGAGCCAGAGGCGGAGCTCGAGCAGCCCGGCCGCTACCGTGACACCGAGGCGCTCAACGCCGATCTCAGTCAGATGGTGCTCGGCGTGGGCCAAGAGGGCTGCGGTCACGAGGCCCAGCTCGAGAGCTGGTACCGGTTCTTGGTCGAGCCGGACCCTCACACCGAGGTGGAGCTCGAGGGCGGCCGCGCGGTGCTGAAGGGAACCGACGAGGTGTTGCTCGCGGAGCGGCGCGCGTTTCTCCGCCCGGACTCTCTGGTCGCCATCATCATGCTCAGCGACGAGAACGACTGTTCGTTCCGGTCGGACGGCTATGGCTACTACACCACGGGCAACGCTGCCGGCCGCGGCATCATGGGTTTGGTGCCACGCTCGGAGTGCGCCACCGCGCCCAACGATCCGTGCTGCGCTCCTTGCGGTCACGAGCCCGAGCAGTGTCCGACGGATCCGAAGTGTGAGGCGCCCGAGCTCGGCAACGACGAGCAGCTCCTCAACCTCACGTGCTTCGAGCAGAAGCGGCGCTACGGGATCGATCTGTTGCATCCGACCTCGCGCTACGTGGCCGCGCTCACGCAGACCGAGATCGAGGATCGACGGGGCGAGGTGCAGCCGAACCCGTTGATGGTGTCGCCGGAGGGACTCGTGCGCGGCAAGGACCGCGTGTTCCTCGCCGGCATCGTGGGGGTGCCGTGGCAGCTCATCGCGCGTGATCCCATGGACCTCGAGCAAGGCTTCATGAACAAGGCCGAGCGTGACGAGCGCGGCGTGTGGGACGTGATCTTGGGCAACCCAGCCAAGCACCACCCCCCGAGCGACCCCCACATGGTGGAGTCGATTCATCCGCGGCCGGGTCTCCCTGGCGTAGCCTCCGAGCCAAACGCCGATCCGCTCCACGGCCACGAGTACCAGCCCAACACCGACCGCGCCGCTCATGCGATCGGCGACCTTCAGTACGCGTGCACCTTCGAGCTGCCCGAGCCCATCGTGTGCGACGCCACCTTCTCCAACTGCGACTGCAAGCCGGGCCACAGCTCGAACAACCCGCTGTGTCAGGCCGCCGACGGCTCCTACGGGACCACCCAGTATCGCGCCAAGGCCTACCCAGGTCTGCGTCAGCTGAGCGTGCTCGAAGGTCTCGGCTCCCAGGGGATCGTCGGCTCGATCTGCCCCGCCCAGCTCGCCGACGCGGCGGCCCGCGACTACGGCTACCTGCCCGCCATCGGCGCCATCATCGAGCGGCTGAAGCAGGAGCTCTCTGGCCCTTGCCTCGCCCGTTCGTTCACGCCCAACGCCGACAAGCAGGTTGCGTGCATCGTGCTCGAGGGGCGGGCGCTCGCCGACGCCGGCGGGTGCTCGTGTGACGCGGCAGGCCGCGCCGAGGTGGCGGCCGTGCACCAACAGGCGGTGGTGGAGGCGATGGAGAAGCCGTCGAGCAAGGCGGTGGGGCTCAACTGTTTCTGCGAGATCGAGCAGCTCGAAGGGGAGGAGCTCGAGGCCTGTCAATACTCTCTCGAGGAGGAGCCACGGGCGAGCGGCGAGCTCGTCCACGGCTGGTGTTACGTCGACGCGACGACGGATCGCGAGATCGGCGATGAGCGGCTGGTCGACCACTGCCAGGTGAACGAGCGGCGCACGATTCGCTTCGTGAACGAGGGCGAGCCGGTGAACGACGCGCACGTCTTCATCACCTGCCAGCAATAGGCGAGCGTTTCGTGTGGGTCGGGCGCGGTGGGGGCCGCGTCCGACCTCGTGCGTTGTGCTCAGCGGGCGCGCACGAGCCGACCGGGACGCGCGCCGGTGAGCTCGCCGTGCTCGAGGATGGTCTCGCCGCTGACGACGGTGGCGAGGTAACCGGTGGCGTGTTGCAACAGGCGGTGGCCACCGGCGGGGAGGTCGCGCACGAGGCGTGGGCGCGACAGCGAGAGGCTCTGGTGCTCGATCACGTTGAGGTCGGCCTTCTGGCCCACCGCGATGGTTCCGCGATCGGCGAGGCCCATGTGCCGAGCGGTGTCGAGGGTCTGCATGCGGACCGCCCGCTCGATGGGGATGCGATCGTGGGTGCGGTCACGAGTCCAGTGGGTGAGCAGGAATGTGCTGAAGCTCGCGTCACAGATCGTGCCCACGTGGGCCCCGCCGTCGCTCAAGCCGGGGAGCGCGAGCGGGTGGGTCATCATCGCGTGCACGTTGTTCAGGTTCATCTCGGTGTAGTTGTAGAGCGGGAAGTACAAGAGCTCGTGCCCGTCGTCTTCGAGCAGCGCGTCGTAGACGGCCTCGAGGGCCGAGGCGCCCTTGGCGTAGGCGGTGGCGTAGAGGGACGACTCGAGGGTGGGCTCGTAGTCGGGCCGCTCGCCGATGCGGAAGACACGCAGCGCGATCTTGTCGATGTTCTCGAGGAGCTTGTCGGCGAGGGGAGGGATGGCGCTGCCGTCCCCCGACACCGGCTCGCTCTTCTCGGTGAGGATCTTCGCGCGGAACGCCGGGTCGCGCATGCGCGCCACGCGCTCGTCGAGGGGCAAGCTGCAGATGGCCTTGTAGGAGGGGAAGCCCATGAACGGGTGGAAGGTGGCCTCGAGGCCGAGCAGCACCCCGATCGCGCGTGGGGCGCACTGCAAGCGGATGTCGAGGCCGTCCGCCTGGGCGCGGCTCGCCCGCTCCATGATCTGGCGAAACTGGGTGGGGACGTGATCGCGTTGCATGAGCGAGACCGACATGGGGCGGCCCCCCGCGCGCGCCATCGCCTCGAGGACCTCCCACTCCGGCTCGAAGCGCTCGTCGCGCATGTCGAAGTCGGACACCGCCTGGAGCACGCCGTAGCCGAGCCCGTCGAACGCGCGCGCGATGCCGGTGAGCTCCCGCGTGGTGGCCTCGGACGCAGGGGTCGGGTCGCCATCGGCCGAGCGGTGGTTGTCGGAGCGACCCGTGCTGAAGCCGAACGCGCCATGCTCGAGCGCCTCGCGGGTGAGGGCACGCATGCGCTCGATGTCGTCGTCGGTCGCCGGCTCTTCGGCGATGGCGCGCTCGCCCATCACGTACACGCGGAGCGCGTCGTGGGTGACCTGCGCGCAGTAGTCGAGGGTGCGAGAGGAGCGGTCGAGCGCGCTCATGTACTCGGGCACGGTCTCCCACTCCCAGGTGATGCCTTCGGAGAGGGCGGTGCCGGGGATGTCTTCCACGCCCTCCATGAGGCGGATGAGACGCTCGCGATCTTGTTCGCGCACCGGCGCGAAGCCCACCCCACAGTTGCCCATCACCACCGTCGTCACCCCGTGGAGACACGACGGCGCGAGATCCCGATCCCAGGAGATCTGCCCGTCGTAGTGGGTGTGGATGTCGACGAAGCCAGGCGTCACGAGCGCTCCGTCTGCGTCGAGCCGCCGCTTGGCCTGCGTGCTCACCTTCCCCACCTCCACGATGCGTCCATCCCGGACGCCCACGTCGCCGACGAATCGTTCCGCCCCGGTCCCGTCGACGATCGTCCCGCCGGTGATCTTCAGATCCAACATGGCCGGTAGTTTAGAATAATACGTTCGTATTGAATATGAAATAGTTCGAGGGCGACGAGGGCGAGGGCGGGCGAGGGCGAGGGCGAGGGCGAGGGCGAGGGCGAGGGCGAGGGCGAGGGCG
>CAYOAL010000153.1:0-23916 GCA_964401935.1 uncultured Polyangiaceae bacterium | reverse complement strand
CGCAGTACGACGATCCCGAGGCCGCGTCAGGAACGCGGCTCACCGAACGCTTACCTTCGACATCACCGACTACCAGAAGGCCGCTGCGCGCGTCTCCAACGAGGCGCTCGACACCTTCGTGCGCAAGTACCTGGCTCGACACGGCGAGCGCGTCGAGGAGCGCGACGGGCTGCTGTCGTTCACCATCCCCAAAGAGACGAAGGAGGTCGCGGATCGACTGCACCGAGCGGATCCCTACGAGGCGCGGCGCGAGGTGAAAGAGCCGCGCGTGACCCAGGCCACCGTCGACAAGGCACGCAGTCGCAGCAGCGGCGCCCGTCTCCTGCGCTTCGGTGACCCGATCTTCGAGGCGATGGTGCGGCATGTCCAAGGCGCCGACTTCTCGTCGGGCACCGCGAGTCTCGAGCTGCCCGCCGAGCTGCTCGGCTGGAGCCAGGGCACCCGCGGCACCCTCACCGTGTTTGACCTCAAGGTGAAGCGCCAAGAGGGGCTCGAGGGCGCGCGCATTCTGCGCCAGCACATGCTCCCGGTGCTGGTTCCTCACGGGGGCGCCCCTCAGCCCGCCGAGGGGCTGCTCGAGCAATTGCACCAGGCTTTGCCCGGCAACCTCGCCATCGACGCCGACGAGGTGCAGCGCGCCTACGGGCTGGCCAAGCAGATCGCCGAGACGGAAGGACAGCGGCTACTCGACGGGTGCGTGCAGGAGTTCTCCTCACCGAAAGGCTTGCTGCCCCAAACCGAGGACTACGCAATGGCCTGGGTTACCTCGATATGACGCGAACGAAGTGGGCCGCATGCGTCATCGCTCAACATCAGGCTGCCACCTGGCGTCGCGAAAGGAGCACGGTTGCATAGCGCGACGCCCAACAACCGGCTGCAGTCTGACGTGGCCATCCCTCCTTAGTCGGTCGGGGCCACGCAGCTGAGCCGGGAGACTTTGTGCGGACCAACCGATGTCGGACACCAGCCATCTAGCTCCGGCGACGTATGTTGACACCCTGAAACGGCACGGGTTTCGGCTCGGGCGCCGCCTCGGCCGCGGCGCATTCGGGTCCGTCTTCCGAGCCACGCAGGAGCGCCTCGGGAGGGACGTCGCCGTCAAGTTCTTCAATGTGGGCATACCTGGCGTAGTCCCCGATGACCGCAGGCGTTTCGAGCGCGAAGGCCTGCTGCTCGCCAGGGTCGAGCATCCCTCAATTCCCTACGTTCTAACCACCGGAACCATTCGAGATCACCACGCGGAAGTCCCCTACTTAATAATGCAGCTGATCGACGGCACTGGGATCGACGCCATCATCAAGAAGAAGAATGGTGTCGCCCCACTTCATCGTGCTGCAAGCATCGCGTGCGACGTTCTAGGAGCGCTCGCGGCGGTACACGCGAAGAACATCATTCACCGTGACATCAAACCGAACAACATTCTCTTCGACAAGCGAAGAGCTTGGCTCGTCGACTTTTCGCTTGGGGCCATGCTGAAGTACGAACCTGGCCTCACGCGCGCGACGCGGCGAGAGCAAGGGTTCGGTGTCCCCGAGTACGCATCGCCGGAGCAAATGAGAGACGCCCGGTCTTGTGATCACCGAACAGACATCTACTCGCTCGGCGTGGTATTGTTCGAGATGCTGGCCGGTCACCCGAAGCTCGACCGCAACCGCATCGCGGAGCAGTGTCCAAACGCTCCCCCCGGACTTCGCGAGGTCATCCTGCGAGCATGTGCTGAGAACCGCACTGATCGATATGAGGATGCCCTGGCCTTCAACGAAGCCGTGAAGCCGTTCACGTCACACACGATCGCCGACGACGCGCATCTCCTGGCGATGTGTCCAAACCCGAAGTGCCCGACGGCCGTGAAGAGCGCCAACGGCTACTTCTTCGGCCCACGCATGGAAACCACGACGGAGCGATTTTGCGACGGCTGTGGAAAGCCTCTCTTGAGGCGGTGCCAGGCGTGTTCTGCTGCATTCTCGGCGAACGCGCAGAAGCGCGTCAGCAAACTGGCGAAGTCGGACGATGATGCGGGGAGTCTGTTCTGTTCCAACTGCGGCCACACGATCTTCGAGTACCCGATGTGCAAACGTTGTGGCTCCCTACTGAAGCAGGAATCCATGGATCTAGACACGGAGAAGGAAGAGTGCCCGAACTGTAGGCGACGCCTGCCGCCAGAACCGACTACCTTCGCTCACGACGACATCCCGTTCTAGCGGGTTCTAGCGGGGCCCGGCCGCACAACAAGCGAATGCAGCAGTCGGGCTCCTTCGGTCGGCGGCCCTACGGGCCACCTCCCTCTTGAGCCAGCAGCTGATTCGCGAGACGTTATACGCTCGCTAGGGGAGACGGAGGAGGTCAATTGACGAAGAAGGGGGTACTCGTTCTCGATCTCAGCGGGTTCTCCACGACTGGAACCGTGGAATATGTTCCCGCGCGATCGCTCCCTCGCGAGGACAAGGAGCGGCTCGAGGTTGAGTGCGCGACCATGATGCTCAACGCGTTGGTCTCAAACGGCGAGCATCAGGCAGAGCAAGTTCGACCGAACCCGGACGACCCGCCCGACGTTCTGTTCGACTTACCCGAAGGAGTTCGCGGCGTAGAGCTCGTAGAGCTTGTCCCAGAGAACCGCCTCGCGAAAGACCATCAGATCCGGGCACTGCGAGATCGGGTACTCGATGGCCTGACCCTTGGACCGAACACTCGCAACAGGCACGTGACGGTCTTCTTGCTGAATGACTACGCTTCGCGTTTCGAGTTTCCGCGAACAGGAGCGCAGGACCTCGTAGCCAGCCTCAGCCGGTTCTTCGACACTGGAACCGACGAGCCAGCTGAAGTCCCAACCCCGCCATCGCTAGCGAGCGTCGTCCGCCGCATCAGCGTGACCCCCGCGAACCTGGCGAACGACCCCAGGGTGCGGAGCGAAGATGCGCCACTGATCACCTTCGGTTCGCAGAACACGAACTTCGTTCCGGATGACGACTTCCCCGCCCTGTTGACTGCGACGCTTGAACCCAAGCTGCAGCACGATCTTCACCCGCCGACGTGGCTGTTGATCTGGAGCCACCATCCCGCGTTCGGCCCGATGCGCGACGAGCTGATTCACCACATTGGAAAGTGGTTCTACACTCGCCCGTGTGCCTACGAGCGCATCTTCTACCTTCATCGACGCCTTCAGCCCAGCGTCACGGAGTTTCACCAGAAGCGAGACGGTGATGGTGGCGGCGCATAACAAGGCGCTGCACCTGGCAATCGCCGTCGGGCGGCCCTGCGGGCCTTCCTCCGTCGCTTGCAGGTGAGCGCCAAGACGTTAGCCCGACCTGGTATCAGTGGCCGCGATTCATGAACAAGTGATGGGGGTGCTCGTGGGCGGCGCCATCGGCGATGCGCTCGGTGCGCCCTTCGAAGGCGGCCCCCCGAACCCCTCACGAGTGTTGCCTGCCCGTGGTGATGTGACCGATGACACCGAGCTCACCATTGCAACCTGCGAAGCTCCTCGCGACCTCGTCGCGCGCGTGGAGAGCATGCCCACCGTGCGTGCGGTGGCCGAAGAGTACGCAGGCCTGGTGATGAGCCGAGGCTAGCGACTTCAAGGTAGTGCGGCTCGCAGTAAATGCAAGCGAGTGCTTGCATTCATTTTTCCGGCTGTGTCGATCGAAGCGCAGCGGCGAGGCGCTAAGCTGCCGCTCGTGCCCCGCCACGTGCCCGATGCCCAGGTGCTCTCTGCCGCCGTCGAGGTGGTCGTGCGCCGCGGCTATGCCGGAGCGACCACGAAGCAGATCGCCGAGGCGGCCGACATCAACGAGGTGACGCTGTTCCGGCGCTTCGGCACCAAGGCGGGGCTCTTGAAGCGCGCGCTGCTCGACGAGCTCGAGCACTTCGGCGGCGCCGGAGGGGTGGAGCACACGGGCGACCTCGAGGGCGATCTCGAGCGAATCGTGTCGGCCTACGCCGAGCTGTTGCGCCGGCGCGGGCGCCTCATCCCCATCGTCCTCGCCGAGGTGCCGCACCATCCCGAGCTCGCCGAGGTCGTAGCCATCCCCCAGCGCATCATCGCGGCGATTTCCGCGCTCGTCGCTCGCTACCAGCGCGAGGGCCTCCTCGAGCCCGAGCCGCCGATCCGCACGGTGGCGGCGCTGCTGGCGCCGCTTCTCGTGCCCGCGTTGCTCGGCGAGCACAGCCCGGATCATGCGATGCGACAACCCCTCGATGCGCGGGCACACGTGATCGCGTTCCTGGACGGCCGCCGACGGCCGTCGCGTCGCGCGCGCGGGTCGCCGCCTCGGATCGAGCCGCGCGAGCGCGCGAAGAAGAAGTGAGCCGTTGGAGGAGCTCCGGTGGCGTCCTCTGGCGCGCCCGAGATGGCGCGCTGGTGCGCCAACCAACCCGCGTCGGCGACCGTTCGCGACGCATTCGCTTCGGTGGTGGCTCACCCCGGCGAGCGCGCGAGAGGCGCCGCCACCATGGAGCAGCCCCATGCGCTTGCCGCCCGACGGCACCTTCAGAGGAGGCCGAGCGCTTCGTCGCTGGCGCCGGGGCCGTACTTGTCGCTCGGGGGCCAGGGCCGGTGCTTCCAGTGTGGCTCGAAGGTGAACGAGGAGCGCGTGCGGCCCTCCACGAGGACCCCGTTGCCGGCGTTGCGGGCGTAGTCGTAGTAGAGCTTGATGACCTCTTCGTCGGACACTTGCTGTGCGGCGGGGTGCTCGAGACACGCCGCCCTCCAAGCTCGTACGCGGTCGAACGCACCTTCCTTCGGCAGGTCGACGCCTTCGTAATACGCCACGAAGGCGAAGCGTTGGAAGAAGGGTGTGTAGACCACCTCCGCCCAGCCGAAGCGGTCGAAGAGGTACGGCCCCCCTTCGGTCGCGTTCCGGCGCAGAAATGCGTCGAGGGCGGCCCACTGTGCGAGGTACGTGTCCTTCAGTTGCTCGCGCCGTTCGCGGTCCTGATTCATGACCAGGCGATAGCCGCTCGCCACGAAGGCGCTCTCCATCGACACCATCAGGTTCTCGATGGCGCGCTCGTAAGGATCTGCGCGGCATAGGGGCGGCTCCGGTAGCACGTCTTCGAGGTAGCGCATGAGCACCAGGCTCTCTTTGAGCGCTCGCCCGTCCTCGAGCTCGAGGACGGGCAACGACGTGGTACCTCCGGTGAGCTCGAGCACGTGTTCCGAGCGCGGGACGGTGATGTCTACGACTTCGAAGCGCACCGCATCTTCGATGCCCTTGAGCGCCAGCATGATCTCCAGCCTCTGGCTGAAGGGGCAGATCGGGATGTGGTGTACGACCATGGTCATGAGGCCTTCATACCCCGTTGGGACGCGGCGGTGTTGGTCCGGCGTCAACATGAGTATGGTGGGCGGTTTCATCGCAGGATCTCCAAGAAGCACGCCGGCCACACGAGTTGGAGCGCCATGCCTGCCGTCAGGAGCGCCGGCATCGGCCACCTGCACCCGCCAATTTCTTGCGGTCCTTGGGTCGGGTTCGCTCCGTCGTGCTCAGGCTGCCATCTCGAGCACCACACTCCCGGATGCGCGCGCGGACTCGACGAGCTCGTGCGCAGCGCGGGCCTCCGCGAGCGGAAAGCGCCGCGCGACCACCGGTCGGAACGCGCCCTCGTTGGCGAGCCGTGCGACGTCCTCCATCGCGGCTGCGTCGGGCAGCGAGACGCCGAAGTGCGCGCGTGGACCTCTGAAGAGTCGCGTGCGGATCATGCGGAAGAGGATGCGCCCAGAGAGGTGGAGCGTGAGGTAGCGGCCGTCGGACGCGAGGGCCCGCCGCGCGCGCGGATAGTGATCGACGGTCGAGGTGTCGAAGACGACGTCGTAGCGATACGGCTCCGCGAAGGGGTCTTCGTCTCGGCGATCGATCACCCGGTCCGCGCCGAGCGCACGCAAGCGATCGAGGTCGCGGCTCGCGATCGCTGTGACCTCCGCGCCGAGGTGGTGGGCGAGTGCGACCGCGGAGCGACCGACCTCCCCGGACGCGCCGATCACCGCCACGCGCTCGGCGGGCTTCACGTCCGCCAGGTCGACCAAGAAGAAGCGGGCAGTAGCGGCGCCGTAGGGCAGCGTGGCGGCTTCGGCGGCGTCCAAGACCTCCGGCCGCTTCGCGAGCGCGGCGTCCTCCCGGACCGCGAGCAGCTCCGCGTGCGCGCCGTGATCGACGAGACCGAAGACCGCGTCGCCGACCGCAAAACGCGTCACCTCCGTGCCGATCTCGACCACGCGTCCGGCGAAGGTGGTGCCGGGCACGACGTGTCGTGGCGCGAAGAGGCCCGTGACGAGGCGGCCCGGCAGCCACCCGATGCCGGGGAAGTCGGCCGCGCGAACGCGGAGATCCCCGCGGGTGACACCGCTCGCCTCGATCGCGACGAGCACTTTTCGCGCGTCGAGGGGGGGGCGCGCGACGTCGACCAGGCGCAGTACGTCGGGGGTGCCGTAGCTGGAGTGTCGGATGGCCTGCATGGGAGAGCTCCTCTTCGTTCGTTCGGGTCGCGTCCGTCGCGACGAAGAAGAGACTTCCATGCGCGTTCAGGGGTGTCACCGGCGAATCTAGTCGATCTATCATGCGTTTTTGCATGGATACGACGCTCGACTGGTCGCGTGTGGACTTCGACTGGAACCACGTGCGGGCCTTCCTCGTGACCGCGGACACCGGCTCGTACACGGCGGCCGCACGCGCGCTGCAGGTCGCGCAGCCGACAATCGGTCGACAAATCGCAGCCCTGGAGGACGAGCTCGGGGTGGTCCTCTTCGAGCGCGCGGGGCGCGGGGTCGCGCTCACCCCCACGGGCCTCGAGCTGGTCGAGCACGTGCGCACGATGAGCGAGGCGGCGCTGCGGGTGTCACGCGTTGCGGCAGGGCAGAGCCTCTCGTTGGAGGGCCCGGTCTGCCTCACGGCGAGCGAGGTCGACGCCACACACTTCCTGCCGCGAGTGGTGCGCCGACTGCGAGCGGAGCACCCCGGGACCGAGATCGAGATCGTGGCCTCGAACGCGCCTCAGGATCTGCGCCGCCGCGAGGCCGACGTCGCACTGCGGAGCTTCCGCCCCGCCGAGCCCGATCTGGTCGCGCGCAAGCTGCGCGATGGCGAGGCGCACCTCTACGCAACACCCGCTTACCTACGCACGCTCGGACGAAAGATCACCCCCGAGCGCCTCGCAAACGCGGCCTTCGCCGGCTTCGATCGCACCGACACGTTCCGGCGCGGCCTCGCCGCGATCGGGCTCGAGGTTCCGGCAGAGCGCTTCGCGATCCTCAGCGCGAGCGCGCACGTGCAGTGGGCGATGGTGCGCGCGGGCCTCTGCGTCGGAATCACGATCGCGGACGTCGGCGACGCCGATCCGACGGTGGTGCGCGCGCTCCCAGAGCTCCCCGCGATCCCAGTGCCGCTTTGGCTCGTCACGCATCGCGACGTGCACACGAGCCGACGGGTGCGCGCGGTGGTGGACGTGGTCGTGAAAGAGCTCGGCCACGATGGAGGTACGGGGCGAAGGCGTCGCGCGAGCAGGAGCCGCTGAGCGTCATCCCTCGCGCCACGCGCGCCACTCCCAAGCGAACGCGTCGTCGAACACCGGAGCGTGGGGGGGGGCGGAGTCGGTCGGCGGGGGAGCGCGGCGTGCGCGGCGCTTACCGTGCGCCCGACGCAGCACGCGATGAGGGCGTCGCCGACGCGTGCCGGTCGGGGCGCAGGGCCAACATTGCGAGCACGGCCATCGCCGCGAGGAGGGCGTTCCACGCCGCGAAGGCGGCGAGGCCGGCGGAGGTGAGCACCCACCCCGGCCGGGCGACGGTGGCGACTGCGCCGGCGAGGCTCACCGGGCCGTTGGCGACGAACGCCAGCGCCGCCGCGCGGCCGAGCCCTCGGCGTCCGAAGACGGGGGCGACCAGCCAGCTCGCGGCCCCGAAGAAGGCCCATCCCCACATCTCGATGGCCCACGCGAGCGAGGTGGGGTTCGCCATCGACAAGGCGGCGATGAGGCTGGCGCCGGCGATCGGATCGCGCCGGGCGAGCTCGGGGACGAACGTGGTCTGCGCCACGTAGTTGAAGAAGATGAAGGACGTGAACACGGCCGTGGCCACCAGCGCAGCGACGGTGCGCACAGGATGCTCGGCGGCCCCGAGAGCGTGCAGGGAGGTGACGAGCACCACGAGGGCGCTCACGAGCAAGATGCCCCCCGCATAGGGGAGGAGCTGGACCGCGTGGAGGTGGGCGGCGTAGGTCGCGGCGTCGATCCAGGGCGGCTGCGGATGCGTAGCCTCCACCAGGACGACCGCGAGAGGGCCCGAGAGGACGACGCCGAGGAGCGCACCCAGCGCGGCCAGCGTGCCCACGCGGCGCGTTCTCGCGTGCCCATCGATCGCTGCGTCGTTGGCGCTCACGCCGTGTGCCTCCACGCCGGCGGGGGGAGCGGTGGGCGCGTGACCGGCCGCGGCAGACGCGCGGCCAGCGCCGCCAGCAACAACGCGGACAGCGCCGTCACCGGCTGGAGCCACGACACGTAGCCGATGATGGCCACTTGCACGCCGATCCACGCGAGGAGGATCGCGCTCGCGCCGAGGGCGAGCTGACCCGCTCGCGGGTGTCGCGCGAACACGGCGGCGGCGGCGGCTACGAGCGCGCCGCCGACCACGGCCAGCAGCACCACGCTGGGAAGGGTGTAGTCGGGGAAGGGGCTCCCGCGCAGCCACCTGGTGGGGACGCCGGCTGCCCCCATGAGGCCGTAGACGCCGCCTCCCACGGCCGACAGCCCGACGAGCGCGAGGAACAGGCCGAGGACTCGCTCGACGAGGCCCCTCGTCGGGGCGGTCATGGCGTCGCGCTCCCGTCGGAGGGCGACGCCGCCGCGCGCACCCCATCCGGGTCGGCGCGCGGTGACGGGGGCGCCTTCGCCGCTGGGCCCCTGGGAGGTCCATGTCGCAGCGCGGCCTCGCGTTCCGCCAAACGGCCCAGGTTCTCGAGCTCCGCGCGCTGCATGAGCGCATGCAGCGGCGGGTAGAGGACGGCACCCTGGAGCCAGGCCGCCCACCGCGGTGAGCCACGGGCGCGCACGCGTGTCGAGAGGTGTGTGGCGTCGCTACCGAGCGCCTCGAGCGCGAACGCCCACGTCATCTCCACGCGGGCGCCGAGTCGCTCGGTGGTGGCGCCGATCACGAGGTGCTCCTCGGGGGCCACCGATCGCACGACGAACCCCGCGTCGCTTCCCGGCGCCGCCGCGAGCTCGTCCCCCACCTCGCGCGTTCCCCACTCGGGCACCAGCCGCTCCACGCTCGGGACGCCGCCGTGATCGAACGCGTCGATGCTGTACCAGCCGCCGCGGTCACAGCCGAGCTGCATGAGCCACGGCCACACGAGCGCGGGCGGCGCCTCGATGTCGGTGGCGTGCGTGAGCACGTGGGGCGCGTCGGGGAGGAGGTCGTCGCCGGGGAGCGGGCGCTCGCGGTCGCGGGGTCGCGGCAACACACCGAGCTCGGCCGAGAACGACGCCATGAGGTGGGCGCGGATGAGGCGTGAGAACGGACCGATGACGCCGTAGTAGCGCCGGAGCTTCCGATAGCTCGCGTCGTCGGTGGCGGTGGTGCGGACCTCGAAGGTGATCAGACTGCCGCCGCCGAACGGCTCGACCCCGATCGACCACGCCACCTTTCCCCAGCCCGGCGCGGCGAACCCCGCGAAGTCTTCCGGTGCCACCTCCGCGAACGGGATCGCCAGGTGCCAGAAGCGCCCGACCGCGCCCACCACCACCTCGTGCCCAGGCCGCTCCTCGAGGATCATGAACCCGCTCGGACCGCCGGCGATGGAGTCGACGCCGAGCCGCTCGACGGAGGCCTCGTTGCCGCGCAGCCGATCCGGCAACGTGCGCAGGCCGAAGAGGAAGCGGATCCAGGGCACGGTGGCGGCGTCGAAGTGCCGCGCCGCCGCCCACGCCACCGCCGGCGATGCCGCGACCATCGCGCGGGAAACCTCGACGTGGCGTGGCTCGGGCAGATGATGCTGAATCGCGCGCATGAGTCCTCCGCGTCCGTGCAGCCGAGGGCGCCACGGCGGCGCTCGCGCTGCCCTCGCTGCCATGCAGTTTGCAACGCGTGCACCAGCGCCCCGGGCGCGAGAGATCACGCACCTGGCCCCTGCGCCAGGAACCCTCGCCCCGCGAGCCCTGCGCGGTGCGCATCCCTTGCGCTCGAGCGCCCACGGGACCTCGAGCGCCGACGGGAAGGGGTGGTGTGGGACGAATGCGTTCGTTCAGTTTCCGCCGCCGCCGCCGCTCCCGCCGGCGCCGCCAGCGCCGCCCGGGCCGCTGCCTCCGGCCGAGGGGCTCCCACCGGTTCCGCCAGCGCCGCCAGCCGCCGTTCCCCCGACGCCTCCCGCTCCGCCGGGCCCGGGGCCGGGGCCGGGACCAGGGCCGGCGTTGCCGGTGCCCTCGAGGGTGCACATGTCGCTGCAGCCGTCACCGCTCTGGTTGTTGCCGTCGTCGCACTCTTCCTCGCTGTCGAGCTCGCCGTTGCCACAGCCCGGCTGGTAGCAGAAGCAAGCGCTCCACAGCCCATCCGCCCCACACGTTTGGACCGAGACGCGGCCGTCGCCGCAGGTGCACTTCTGGGAGGTCCCCGGATCGGCGCACTCTCCGGCACCCAGCTCGTCGTCGCACGCTCCCGCCGTGAACAGCGTGAGCGTGGCCATCGGCAGCAAGATCTTCAGCCAGTCGCGGATGAGCATTGCGCTTCAGCCTATCACAGAGGGGGAGGGGAGAAGGGCAGCCCCAGAAGCCACAGGGCCTGGCTCCCGAGGGCGCGCGCTACCTTCTCGAGGACGAACGACTCGGGCTCCCCGGGACAGCCCGACACCAGCGCGAGCTCGTCGACGCTGGTCAACGCGTAGCGCGAGATCAGGAACAACACGCTCTGGAGCACGAGGCGGATCGCGTCGGGGCTGCGCGGCGTCCGGCGCGCGAGCTCGTGGGCCATCGCGTCGAGGAAGGGCAGCATCAGCGTCTCGCGCCGCTCGGTGGGAAGCTCTCCGGTGTCGAGCACGTGGCGCATCACGAGGCGCACCGCGCCGCGGTGCTCGCGGGCGTAGAAGAAGCCCTGGCGCACCGCGCGCTCCACGGTTCTCTCGAGCGGCTCGTTCGTGGCGAGGGTGGCCACGAGCTCGGCGCGGAGGCCGTCGACCTCGGCGTACATGGCCTCGACACACGCCTCGTAGAGCTTCTGCTTGCCGCCGAAGTGGTGGCTTACGAGCGCGACGTTCACGTCCGCGGCCTTCGCGATGTCGCGGACCGAGGTGCTCCCGAGGCCCTGACGGGCAAACAGGCGGGAGGCGGCGTCGAGGATCCGCTGCTTGGTGACGTCGGCGCGAGGGCGGCTCACGGCGTCATTAAACATTCGTTTTACTTCGTGACAACTCTTTACAGCATGAGTAGTTGTGGTTAAACGTTCGTTTGAACAATGAGTCGCGACAGCCGCCCCGAGATCTCCGAAGAGGTGCCGTCTCCCACGCCCGAGCCACGCGAACGACCCCGCTGGGGGCTGGTCGTGGCGCTCGCGGCGCTGCTGCTCGGGGGGCTGGTGCTGCACACCACTGGTGTGGTGACGCTCGAGCCGGACGCGCTCGTCGGCTGGGTGCGTGGCGCGGGGCTCGCCGGGGTGGTGGTGCTCGTGGCCATGTTCGCGCTCGGCACGTTGCTCAACGTGCCTGGCCTGGTGTTCATCACCGCGGCCGTCATGCTCTACGGACCGGCGCTCGGCTTCGTGATCTCCCTCGCCGGGGCGATCGCGTCCGTCAACGTCACCTTCGCCCTCGGGCGGTTCGCGCGGCTCGGCTCGTCCCGCGTGCTCGAGCGGCCGTTCTTGCGGCCGCTCATGCGCCGACTCCACGACCGCCCCATCCTCACGCTCACGCTGCTGCGGGCGCTGGTGCTGGTGAGCCCCCCCGTCAACTATGCGCTCGCGCTCACGCGTCTTCGTCATCGCGACTACGCGATCGGCTCCGCCTTGGGCCTCGTCCTCCCGCTCTGGGTGGTCACCCAAGGTCTCACCTGTTTCATCTGAGCTCGTCTGCGGCGGCCGTTCACGAGCACACCGGCGCCGCAGCGCGCACGTCGCGCTCGCGCTCGCTCACGTCCACTTCGACCACCCACTCAGGTTCGTTCGTCATGCAGCACCCTCCGGTCTCCGCTTCCAACGCCTCCAACGCGTCCAACAACTCCAACGCGTCCAACGCGGCCGCCGACGCGGCGCTCGTGCGCTCTCCGAGCCCCGCTACAACCGCGTTCGCCGAGCAGTACGGCCCGTGGGCGCTCGTCACCGGGGCGTCGTCGGGGATCGGCGAGGCTTTCGCGCGAGAGCTCGCTGCGCGAGGCGTTCATCTGGTGATCGCAGCGCGGCGTCGCTCGCGCCTCGTCCAGCTCGCGGCGGAGCTCCACGAGACGCACGGCGTGTCGGTGCACGTGGTGGAGGCCGACCTCGCCACCGACGAGGGCGTCGCGGCGGTCGTTCGCGCCGCCTCCGACGTCGATCTCGGCCTGCTCGTGGCCAACGCCGGCTTTGGCCTCAAGGGCGGCTTCCTCGACACCGCGCTCTCGCGGCAACAAGACATGGTCCGCGTCAACTGTCTCGCCAACGTGACGTTGCTCCACCGACTCGGGCACTTGCTCCGCCGTCGCGGCAGGGGGGGCATCGTCGTCGTGTCGTCCACCGCCGCGTGGCAGGGAATCCCCTTCGCTGCTGCCTATTCCGGCACGAAATCGTTTGGGCTGCTCCTCGCCGAGGCGTTGTCGCACGAGCTCGCCGGCTTCGGTGTCGACGTGCTCGCCTTGTGCCCCGGGCCCACCGACACCGAGGGGCCGGTGCGCACCGGGGTGGTGGCCGAGCGCATGCCGGTGGCGCCGATGAGCTCCCATCGGGTGGCCACGGCTGGGCTCGACGCCCTCGGTCGCAAATCGGTGGTCATCCCCGGTCGGCTCAACCGCCTCGGCGCCTGGCTCACGCGGTGGGTACCGCGCTCGTTCGCCTCGCGGCAGGCGGGCCGGATGATCGTGCGCGTCACGGGGAGCGCGCTCCCCGTACCCGGCCAGTGACCCTCCCAAGACGCCCGACGAGGCGCACGTGGCGCGCGGCCGCAGCGCCGGCTTGCCCGAAGCTCCTCGAGGTGGGCATGATCGAGGATCACCACATCGACGTGTTCGTAGGGGTGGGGAAGCACAACCCGTTCGCCTTCGTCACGAGCAAGGCGTCGGAGACCTTCACCGCCCACGTGCTCCACGAGGACGAGGCCGGCGAGGCCCACCGGCGGCTCGCGGCGGCCCACCGCGCGCCCTCCGCCGGATCCGGTCGTTGACCCAAGGTATCCTGCGCTGCTACGTTCCGGCGCCCTTCAGAGCAACGGCCGGGCGAGGCCCCCGCGGGAAGGGGATCGCGCCGCTCGAGGCCCACGCTCTGGATCATGCACCCGAACCGCCGGGCCCGCTCCGGCACCGCCGGCTCCGCGCACCGGCACCACGCACCGGCATCACGCACCGAAGCCCCGAACAACGGGCCACGAACCACGGCACAAACGGAGACACCCAAGACATGGCTGGCAACCCTCAGCAGAAAGCAGGCGTTCAAGGACTTCAGATCCAAGGCGGTGCTGCCATCGTGGCGCCGGCGCAGGCCTTCCAAGGTGGCCTGCCCAGCAACGCCCTCGTGGTGGTGCCGATCAACAAGCCCACCGATGAGCTGAAAGAGAAGCTCTCGCAGGGCCCGCTCGCCGTCACCCAGGATCAGATGTGGGAGCTGCTCGGTTTCAACGGACCGGCGGTGCAGGTGCAGGATGATCAGGGTCGGCCGATCGCGATCGGCCTCAACGATCTGCTCGACGGGCTCGAGAAGCACTGGAAAGAGAACCCGAACGACCTCAACCGGGCGCGCGTGTTGGCCCAAGAGCTGTTGAAGCACCAGCGCCTCCAGAAGGCCGAGCAGGTGCTCTCCAAGCTCGTGGCCAAGGGCGGCAACGGCGACGACTGGCTCGCGCTCGGCATCGCCCAGCTCCAGCAGGACAAGCTCGACAAGGCCGAGGGCACGCTGAAGGGGGCGGCCAACCTGCTCAAGCAGAACCCCTATCCGCCGCTCCACCTCGCGCGCCTCTACGGCAAGAAGAACGAGCGGGACAAGGAGCTCGAGCACGTGGACAAGGCGCTCGAGGTGGACGCCGGCTGCGTGGACGCCTGGGCCTACTTGTTCCAGAGCGTGCGCGACGCCGAAGACGAGGAGAAGGCGGTCGCCGCGCTCGAGGAGAAGGCGAAGGGCCAGAAGAACGCAGCCCCCTACATCGCCATCCAGGGATTCTACGCCAACAAGGCGGAGACGCGGCCCAAGGCGATCGAATACGCCCAGAAGGCGGTCGAGGCCAACGAGAGCGATCCGATCGCGCTCTTGTGTCTCTCGGCGCTCCACGGTCAGGCCGGCGATCTGCAGGCGGTCGTAGACTTGCTCGGCAAGCACGAGAGCAAGATGAGCAACAACGTGCACCTCGCGAACAACTACTTCGAGGCGTTGTTCCAAACGCGTCAGATCGACAAGGTGACCAAGCTGCTCAACGCGCTCGCCGGCTCGTCGAACAAGGAGGTGAAGCAGTTCGCCATCCAGCGTTCGCAGCTCGTCGCCCAATACTTGCAACAGCAACAGCAGCGGCTCGCTGGCGCCGCCAAGGCTTGATGCGAGCGGTGTGACTCCCGCGCTGCCGCCTTCGCCCGGTGCGGACGTCCCTCCCGACGCTCGCGACCGTGAACCCGCGGCGTCGGTCGCCGCGGGTGGGCCGGCTTGGCCGCCCACGCAGCGGGCCCTCACGGTCGCCCTCACCGCGACCCTGGTGGTGACCCTCGTGTCGCGGCTTTCGCCGGACGAATGGGCGAACACGGCGGTGGGCGCGGTGTTCCTCGGCGCGACCTGGCTCACGGTGTTGCGCGGGGACACCGCCACCATTCGCGCGTTCGGTCTCTCCCTCGGGGGGCTCACCGAGCCCGAGCCCCTCGACGCGCGTCGGCTGCTCGGCGCGGGCCTGCGTGCCCTCGGCTGGGCGGGGCTGATGGCGCTCATCTTCTTTCCTCCCTTCTGGTTGGGTTACAAGCTCACCTGGACCAGCGGCGGGCCGTTCGTGTGGCGCTGGCCCGACGAAATCGTGAGCAAGGCGCTCGGTCAGCTCCTGGTGATCGCGCTCCCAGAAGAGGCCTTCTTCCGCGGCTACCTGCAGTCGGCGCTCGACGGTCGCTGGAAGAGCAGCACCCGCAAGGTGCTCGGCGCCGAGCTCGGCGCGGGGTGGCTGGTGGCGAGCCTCGTGTTCGCGGTCGGCCACGTGCTCACCGTGCCCAACCCCGCACGGTTGGCGGTGTTCTTTCCCGCGCTCCTGTTCGGTTGGATGCGGGCCCGCACCGGGGGTGTCGGCGCCGGCGTCGTGTTCCACGCGCTGTGCAACCTGTTGTCCGCCTTCCTCGCAGAGGGGTACGGCCTCGCGGGCTGAGGGCTGCGCTTCGGCGCGTGGCCACGCGCGCGGTCAGAACGCGCCGGTCAACGCGTTGGCCAGGGCGAGCACCGAGGCGACGGCGAGCACGGCGGCGACGAGGGTGAGCAGCTTGCGCCCTCGGGTCTCGGCGCGCGGCTGGCTACGGCGCTCGTCCAGCTGGCTCATGGCCAGGATGGCGATGGCGGCGAGCCGTTGGTCGATCGCCTCTCGCTCCGCCTGCTGATCCTCGTTGAGCGAGTCTTTGTGCGCTCGGTAGCGGCGTGCGGCGTCGGCGAGCGCGTCATTGTCGCGGCAGTGGGTGAGGAACGCCTCGTGGGTCTTGTTGGTGCCGAAGTCGTCGAGCACCTGGTTCCAGAGTGCTTCGGTCACGGCGTCTGCCGGAGACGAGCTCACCCATTGAGCTTAGCATCGATGGGTCGCACCGCTCACCTCGCGAGCGCCCGGGTGAGCCGCGCGGTGACCTCGAAGTAAACGCGGCGCTCGTAGGGCTGGTTGAGGATGTGGAACTCGCGGCCGGAGAGGCCCACGCAGCCGAAACAGTACTGGCAGTCGACGCAGTCGACGCAGCGCTCCACGTAGGCCGAGCGCATGCACCGCACGCAAGCGGTGGCGTGGTTGCACGAGAGCAAGTCACGACTGCTCCGGCAGTGGTTGCAGTCGCTGCAGCGTTCGCTGTCGACGCAGTAGTTGCAGCGGGCGAGCTGTCGCGAGCCGCTGCAGAACGTGCAGTCGACGCAGCGCGTGCACTCGCTGCACTGCACGCAACGCTGATTGTCGCTGCGCGCCTCGTGCTGGCGTTGGAGCTCGGAGAACGCCCGCTCGAACTCGTCGGGGGTCAAGTGAGTGTCTCGGCGTACCGCGTGTGCAGCACGCGTCTCAGATCCGTGGCCGCGCGCTGGGTCGACGGCTCGTCTGCGAGCTCCTCGATGCGCCGCAGCCGCGACTCCAGCACGGGTCTCCGCTTGGGCTCCTCCTCGTCGAGGATGCGCGCCAGCGTCTCGATGGCTTCGGTGACGCGGCTCTCGTCCTGGTGTTCGAGCACCTGGAGCCACACCTCTTGCGCGTGAGGCAGCGCGAAGCCTGCGGAGAGGAAGTCTTCGACCGCGCGCGAGATCGACAGTCGCCCTTCCGCCACGAGCACGCGCTCGAGCAGCCGCGCCCGCTCGAGCTCGCTCGGATCGTTGGAGCCGTTCGGCCCGGCGATGATGCGGGCCCCGTCGCGTCGCGCTGGCGACTTCCGCTTGCGAAGATCGCTCTCCTCTTGTTGACCCGCGCCGTTGCCGTTGCCGAGCGGCGTCAGCAGTGGATGGCGCCACACCTTCGTCTCTCGATGTCGCTTCCGCTTCATGATCACTCTCGCGGACCTCCCGCGTTGGCCCCTCGTGGGAGCTCATGTCTCAGCGTTCGCGCGCGTCGTCACGGCGCGGTCCCCAGCAGGGTCATCGGTCGAGGCTCAGTCGTCGAACAGCTCGGTCTTCGAGGGACTGGGTTGGCGCGATGGCGATTCAGCCACGCGATGGCGATTGAGCCAGGGGTCCCGACACCGCCAGGAACCTTCGTATCGGGGCCTCCTTGTGCTCAGGCCCCAAAGGGCCCCAAAGCACTCGCGTCTTCGCTTTTATCACACATGCGCCTCCATGGAAATCTCTTTGTCTGCCAGAAACTGGGCCAGGCCTCCCCGCTCGTGGCAACACCATCTTGCGACCCGTTTGCCCCGGCTTCGCCGGAGCGTTTGCAAGGGCTCGCAGGAGGTGGGGCAGATGTCGTCTCGTTGGCACCAATCGAGCGCTGGAGTCTTCGTGCGCGCACCCGCGGCGGTGGGGATCGACGCCGACATGCTCGAGCGGATGGCTCGGATCGCGCGCGACCTTCCCGGGCACACCGTGTCCCTCGACGCGGAGGACGCGGCCGAGCTCCCGCCGGAGAGCCAGCCGATGTTGCGCATCGACGGCGTGGCCGCCGAGGACTTCCTCGAGCGTTGCTACGACGAGACTGCGTGAGGGTCGGCGGGGCTCTCTTCGCTCGGGCTGCGCAGAGCGTCGCCGGTTTGCGGCGCGTGCCGCCAACGTCATACTGATCGGGTGGCCAAGCCGCACAATCGCCCCTTCCGACGGCTGCGCGCGCTCGAGCGCGAGTGGGCGCGCGCCCGCGCCGACGCCTCCGCCGCGCCCACCGCTCGGGTGCCGGGGCCGCCCTCGGCGACGGGCCCGGCCGACGAGGAACAGGCGGCGCCGACGAGCTTCTCCGAGGTGGCCGCACGGGCCGGCATCGAGCGCGCCTCAGCGAGGCCGCTCCGCGTCGCCCCGCTGATGGAGCCCGCGCCCCTTCGTCCACCGTCGCGCCCCGAGCGCGAGCACGCGTTCACGGTGCGTGTGGACGCCGAGCACGTGGAGGGCCGCCGCGACGACACCGAGGAGGTGGTGTTGCCCTGGCTCGAGCGACAGGAGCCCCGAGCCCGCCTCGACTGCCACGGCATGGACGCCGAGCTCGCGCGGCGCGCCACGCATCGCTTCGTGCGAGCGCGTGCTCGCAAGGGGCACCTGGTGGTGTTGGTGGTCACCGGTCGAGGGCGCCACTCCCGCGAAGGGGCGGTGCTGCGCGAGTCGCTCCCCGATTGGCTCACCGAACGCGCGGTGGCCTCGTGCGTGTTGGCCTTCACGAGCGCGCCACCCGAGCACGGTGGACGCGGCGCGGTGCTCGTCCTCCTCGAGCCGCGACGCTGAGCGGCGAGGCAACGCGCCGCGTCAAGCGTGGGCTTCTTTCAACCGCGCTTCGCGTCGTCTCGAGGGATGATTTCCGCAAGCGTCGTTTCACCAAACGTGGCAAGGTGACCACGCCGCACACGAGGCGGATCGCCTCGGCGTCGCGGCACGGCACGATGCAAACACCGCTGTGTGCCCACCCACCCGCCGCAGCACGCAGCAGCAGGGTCCACGGGCGGGTGCACCACTTCACGTCAGGCGTGCGCCTCGGCGCCCCCTCACGCGGCGACAGGCTCCCCTCCTTGGGAGCACACCGTGGGCACAGTGTGCCCGCTGGAGGTCTGGAAGCGGATGATCGAGAAGGTTGACAAGATTTGGTTCGAGGGTGAGCTCGTCGACTGGGACGACGCCAAGGAGCACGTGCTCGCCCACACGCTGCACTACGGTCTGGGCGCGTTCGAAGGGATTCGCGCCTACCGGCGTGCCAACGGGCAGACTGCCATCTTCCGGCTGAAGGAGCACGTCGACCGCTTGTTCGACACGTGCAAGCTCATCGCGATCAAGCCTCACTTCGATCGCGAGCAGGTGTGTCAGGCGTGTGTCGATCTGCTGCGCGCGAACCAGCTGGAGGAGGCCTATCTCCGGCCCCTCGTGTACATCGGGGCGGGCGCGATGGGCGTCTACGCTCCCAACAACCCCATCCGCACCACCATCATCGCGTGGAAGTGGGGCGCCTATCTCGGCGCGAGCGCGCTCGAGAAGGGGGTGCGCACCAAGATCTCGGCGTGGGCTCGCCATCATCCGAGCATCTCGCTCGCCAAGGGCAAGATCATGGGCCAGTACACCAACTCCATCCTCGCCAAGCGCGAGGCCAAGGTGGCCGGCTACGACGAGGCGATCCTCATGGACCACAACGGCAACGTGTGTGAGGGCTCGGGCGAGAACCTGTTCATGGTGAAGGGGGGAGAGCTCATCACGCCCCCGCTCAACGCGTCGATCCTCGCCGGCATCACGCGCAAGACCATCATCACGCTCGCCGCCGAAGAGGGCATCACCGTCCGCGATCGCAACATCACCCGCGACCAGCTCTACCTGGCCGACGAGGCCTTCTTCACGGGCACCGCCGTCGAGGTCACCCCCGTCATCGAGGTTGACGACCGCAGCATCGGCGAAGGGGAAGTGGGCCCCATCACCAAGCGCCTCCAGGAGCGCTACTTCGACGTGGTGAAAGGCAAGGACGAGACCCACCCGGAGTGGTTGACGATCATCTGACGCGGGGGCGCCTCGCAGCGCTCGCGCTCGCGGGGGCCGGGTTCTTGGGGGGGTGCGGCGGCGACGTCGTGATCGCACCGGTGTCTCCGCCTCCTGCGCCGCCGCGGGTGGAAGCGCCGACGCCGGCCGCCGCGGAGCCGTCGGTGCTCTCGGGCTTCCCGGCCCCGGCGGGGGAGCCGGCGTACAAGCGCGTGGTCTCGCCGCGCCTCGGGTTGAGCATCCCGCTGCCAGATCGTTCGGGCTGGACCCTCACCCGGGAGAAGAGCTCGTTCGTCGTGTTCGAACACACGGCCACCCGCTCTCGGCTGCAGCTGAGCATGTGGCGGGAGGACGTGCGCATGAACCGCGAGCGGTGCGAGGAGCGGGCGCGGCTCTTGCGCGACCTGCCAACCCGGCTCGGCGCCACCATCGCCTCGCGATTCCTCGACGTCCCCGAGGGCTTCGACACCCGCGTCGACGTTGGCTTCGACGCCACCGGGGACGAGGCACCTCTCGCTGGCTGGGTCGTCGCGTTCGGGGGGCTCGGGCGCGAGTGTTTCGCGCTCGCGTTCACGACCACCGCGCTCGGTGACGACGCGGAGCGGATCGTCGGCGATCGCCTCGCGGTGATCCAGACCCTCACCCTCGAGGGGCTCGAGCGACGCGGGGGGGTGCAGATCGGGCGTGAGCCGAGCGCCCCCTGAGCGCGCGTGCTCCTCTCGGTAAGGTGGTGGCGGTGCTTGCGACGCCTCCGGAGGTTTGGTACTTGCCGTATCCGCTTTTCGGCTCACCCCTGTGGAGATTTCCGAATGAAATCAAGCTCTCTGTTTCGTGTATGCATGTCCCTCTCAGTGGTGCTCGCGCTCGGCGCGGTGGTGGTCGGTTGCGGCTACTCCGAGGAGGAGTGGCAGGCGCAGCTCGACAAGTACAACCGACTGGTCGCGAAGAACCAGGAGACGGAGGGCAAGCTCGCCGAGGTGAACAAGCAGCTCCAAGACGCGCGCACCCGCAACACGCAGCTCGAGAATCAGCTCGAGGCGATGGGGTTCGATCTCAGCAAGCTCAACCAAGACCTGGCGACGCGCCAGACCGAGCTCTCCAAGCTGAGCGCCACCCTCGAGGAGCAGCAGAAGGCGCTGGCGGAGTACAAGAAGCGCGCGGAAGCGCTCGAGCGCATCAAGCAGCGCTTCGAGAAGCTGCGTGAGAAGCTGAACGCGCTCACCAACCTCGGCCTCGAGGTGAAGATCCGCAACAACCGCATGATCATCTCGCTGCCTGGCGACGTGCTCTTCGAGTCGGGCAAGGACAAGCTGCGCAAGGACGGCACCGACGTGCTCGCCAAGGTGGCGTCCATCATCAACGGCGACGCGTCGCTGCGCGATCGCTTCTATCAGGTGGCCGGACATACCGACAACGTGGAGCTCAAGGGCGGCCTCTTCTTCGACAACTGGGGCCTGTCGCTCATGCGCGCCCGCCAGGTGCTCCTCTACCTCATCGATCCCAAGAAGGGCGCGCTGCCCACCAAGCGCTGGAGCGCGGCCGGCTTCGCGGACACCGATCCGATCGCCACGAACGACAACGACGAGGGCAAGCAATCGAACCGACGCTGCGAGATCGTCGTGGTGCCGAGCGCCGAGGAGATGCTCGATCTGCGGGAGATCGCCAAGGGCTGACCGCCTTGGCGCGAACGAGGGCACGAGGATGAAGATCGCCATCCACTACTGCGTGAAGTGAAGCTACAAACCCAAGGCCGCGAGTCTCGCGGCCGCGATCCAAGCGGTCCACGCCGTCGAGGTGGAGCTCGTCCCCGGGCGCACCGGTGAGTTCTCGGTGCTCCTCGACGGCCGCTCCATCTGGGACAAGCTCGCTACCGGTCGCTTCCCCGACCACGACGAAATCCTGCGCCAGCTCGCGTGAGGCCAAGACGCGCGTCGCGACTTCGCCGCGCGTCCGGATCCCCGCGTCCTCGTGACTGTGTACCGCCGTTCATAGTCACGGTGACGCGTGCTGCCTTTCGCGTACCTGCCCGCACGTCGCCGCGGCATGTTGCTTGCGATGGGCGACCTCCATGCGTCGCTGTCGTGCATGGTTGTTCGCTGCGCTGGTGGCGGCCAGCTTGGTGTGTTTCGCCGAGGAGGCGGAGGCCTTCAACACCTGCAACGAGGCGTGCGCGTACATCGCGTACGCCATGGTCACCGGTGGCGGGCTCGTCACCGCCGCCGGCTCGCAGATCACCCTCCTCGAAGGTGAGCCCGATCCGAGCTGGGGCTACGCGAGCCTCGGCTTGGCCGGCGCGAACGCCGGGGTCGCAGGCGTCCTCCTCATCGTCGCCGGGGTGGCGGCCGCCCTCGACGACGACGAGATGGCCACCGGCTTCGCGATGTGGGGCGGCATCCAGATGAGCGTCGCCGTCGCGGGCCTGGTGTCGGGTGCCCAGGTCGTGGCCAACGCCGAACCAGCGCCGGGCGAACGGCTCGAGCCCCAACCTTCGGGCCTCACCGTGACCATCCCCTTCTGAGCCCGGGAGGGGCCTCTCCGCCTTCGGCTGGCCGTGGGCGCCGCCCTCTGTCATGCTCGTCGAAGCGATGACCGTCACCCGCCGCTCGCTCCTCGCCCTCGCCGCGACCAGCACCTTCGCGAGCTGGGAGGCGGAGGCCAAGACCCAAGACGAGGTCCCGCCGCTGGCGCTCGCGCTCATCGTCGCCCAGCGCGGCGACGAGCCGGTGGTCGAGAGCTCCTGGCTCGCGCGACAGGTGTCGGAGGCGCAGCGGCTCATGTCGGCCCACGGCGTCTCGGTGGGGGTCGTGAAGCAGCGCACGCTCGGCGAGGCCTATGCGCGTCTCGAGAACGCGTCCGAGCGCGACGCGCTGTCGTCCCACCTCGACAAGGGCGTCATCAACGCCTTCTTCGTCGAGCGCCTCCGCGACGTGGATCGACCCGACCGCTTCATTCGCGGCGTCCGCTGGCGCGACAGGCGCGATCTGAGCAAAGACTACGTGATCGTCGCGAGCATCGCCGGGCCGTTCACTTTGTGTCACGAGCTCGGCCATTTCCTGGGCAACGGTCACAGCCAGGTGGTGAACAACGTGATGAGCTACAAGCACGAAGACCCCGCCAAGGTGGCGTTCGACGCGCGCCAGGGGGCGAAGCTGCGGCTCGTCGCGCGACAGCTCCTCGCGCGCAAGAAGGTGCTCTCGGTGGCCGACTACGAAGGCCCCGGCGACGCGTGAGGTGAGCCGCCTCGGCCGGGCCGTGGTATTCGTCGGGAGGTGGCGTTCTGTTGCGGTGTCCCTGCCGATCTCCGCGCTGCGTGGGTCGACGCTGCATGAAGTCACGACGGGCGAGCGTGGCGTGGAGCGTGACGGTGGGGGCCACCGCGCTCTCGCTCTTTTTGAGCGAGCCGGCGCGGGCCCAGGGGGAGCCGCCCGCTCCTGCGACCCAAGCGGCCCTGCCGCTCGATCGCCTCACGCCGAGCTGGGCTGGCGATCGCTTCTTCGCGGCCGCGTCGCCGTACGCTTCCGGTCGGCTCGCGGTCCACGGCGGGCTGCTCGCCAACTACGCCCACGATCCGCTCGTCGTGCGTCGCCGCCTCGGCGACGACCTCGAGGAGATCGGCTCGGTCGTCGAGCATCAGCTCACCATGCACGCCGACGTCACCTTCGCGGTGCTGCGTCGCCTCGCCTTCAACGTGAGCTTGCCCGTGGCGCTGGCGCAAGCGGGCGACGACCCCTCCGACGGCGGCACCTCCTTCGTCTCGCCGAGCGATCCGGCCGTGGGGGATCTCCGCCTCGGCGCGCGGGCGAGCCTGACCGGCACGCACGACGACTTCTTCCAGCTCGGCGTAGGCCTCCTCGTGTGGATGCCCACCGCGTCGGACGAGGTGGGCTCGTTCCTCGGCAACGGGAGCGTTCGTGCCAAGCCGCAGCTGATGGCGAGCGGCGTCGCGCTCCGCTTCGTGTGGGGCGTCGACGCCGGCATCGAGTTCCGCCGCACGCAGGAGGTGCTCGGGGTGGCGCAGGGCTCGATGCTCACGTTGAGGTTGGCCAACGGGGTCTTGCTCGGCTCCGACGACCAGCTCCAGCTCAGCGCCGAGCTCGCGGGGGCGCTGGTGCCCGTGGACGTCTCCGCTTCAAACACCAACCTCGAGCTCCTCGCTGGCGCCAAGTGGCGCTTCGTCGATGACTTCGTGCTCGGAGCGGCGCTGGGGCCCGGGCTCCTCGGCGGCATCGGCACCCCCGATGTGCGTGCCGTCGTGTCCTTCGCCTTCAGCCCGCTCGATCACGATCCCATGATGCGAGCCGTCGGCCCCCCCGACTGAAGGTCCGACCGACATTGCCTCGCGGGGCCCGTCGAGGCGCGGTCCGGCGAGGCTCGGCAGAGCGGGGTGAGCCGACCGTGGCGAGGTGTACGTTGTATCCGGGATGGAAGCCGCCATCGCCCATCTTCATCACTCGCGCATCGGGATCCGTCGATGAGGC
>CAYOAL010000152.1:0-24052 GCA_964401935.1 uncultured Polyangiaceae bacterium | reverse complement strand
CCCGCCACTCCGCCTTTTCCGGTCAGGTCTTGAGTTTGCTGGAGGGTGCTGCCGCACCCTCCCCCACGCTGCGCGTGGGGAGTCCCTCCCACCGCGTTGCGCTTGTCGCCCCAACACCAAGCGCGCTTCGGCGAGCGCGTCGGTCTTTTTCCGGTCGGCTCCTGAGTTTCTGGAGGGTGCTGCCGCACCCTCCCCTCACGCTGCGCGCGGGGCTCCCTCCCACCGCGTTGCGCTTGGGGCCCCAACGCCCAAGCGCGCTTTGCGGGAGCGTCGGTCTTCTCTGGTCAGGTCTTGAGCGGTCGGGTTGGGATCGGGGACGAGGTTGGGATCGGGGACGAGGTTGCGATCGGGGACGAGGTTGCGATCGGGGACGAGGTTGCGATCGGGGACGAGGCCCGCTCGCTCAGAAGTGCCACGCAGGGAGCGTGAACATCACCGCGCTCGGCACTTGGGTCGCCGAGGGGCTGGTGCGGAACGGGGCGGGCACCTGGCCGGGGCGGAGGGTGCCGGTGTCGGCCTCGCGCTCGGTGGTCGCCGCGATCGCGACACCGGTGACCACGCCCCCCACCACCACCGCGCCGGTCAGGGTCCAGAACCACCACTGTTCGTAAAACGGGGGGGTGAGCTCGAGCGTGGCCATCACGCGCGTGTTGGCGCCGGCGCGGATGACCACGGTGCTCTCGTAGTCTTCGTAGTCGGGGTGGAGCACGGTGACGGTGTGCTCCCCCACCGGCAGCTCGGCTTGCGTGGGGGTGGTGCCGAGCTCACGCAAGCCGACGCGCACGGTGGCGCCTACCGCGTTCGACTCCACCACCAACACGCCGGTCTCCGAGGCCACCACCAGCTCCAGCTCGATGAGGCGTGCTTGGTTCCCGGCGAGCTTCACGGTCATCGACACCGGCCGATAGCCATCCTTGAACGCCTCGATCTTGGTCGCGCCGGCGTTGACCCGGAGCTCCTTCACCGGCGTCGTGCCCACGAGCTTCCCACCGAAGAGCACCCGGGCGCCGGCGACCTTGCTCTGCACCGTGACGGTCGCCACGTTGTTGCGCACCTTGGTGATGAGCTCCTCGAGGCCCGGGACGCGCGCGCGCAAGCTCGGCGTCGCTTCGCGCTGAAACCGCTCCAGCCAGTCGAGCGCCTCGGGGTAGCGGTTCAGCGCCTGGAGCGCGCGGCCTCCGTTGTAGAGGAACACCGGATCGCTCGACACCGCGTAGCCTTGTTCGTAGAGCTCGAAAGCCTTGCCGTAGTCGAGATCGTCCATGTGGCGATCGCCCTCGGCCTTGAGCCGCGCCGCCTCCTTCGGATCCTTGGGAGGCGCGGTGGGGCCCTCTTCGGTGGTGTCGTCTTGAGCGAGCGCGGTGGTTGGGAACAACACGCCGCCGAGGACGAACAACGCGAGGAGCCAGGTGCGCACGAGCCCGGACGGGCGGTCGAGGAGGTGAGGCGGCTTGCGTTCGTGCATCGGCAGAGGTTGGTCTGGGAAGCTGCGGAGAGCGCGCTAGAGCCGCGACGGCGGCTTCTTCGGTGTCGGTGGCGGAGCGGGGGCGGGGGGATCGGGGGGCCGCGGGGGAGGCGCCGGCCGAGTCGCGGAGGGTGCGTTGGCCACCGGCTGGCGCGCCGGTGGCGGGGACGGTCTCTGGGACGAGGACGAACCGGCCGGGGTGCTCGTGGCGCTGGGCTCTGCCGCCGGCGGGCTCTCCTCGTCGCCACCGGAGGGCGTGTGGAGCGGCGTGGCCACCACGCTCGCCGACGAGCGATCGTCGGGCGCCGACGGGACAACATCGAGGGGGCCGCCGTTGGCCGACGTCGCGTCGCGCTGGGTCACCCCCCACGCGACGGCGATGGCCAAGAGTGAGGCGGCGGCGACGCCGAGCAGCACGCGGCTGATCGGCTTCAGCGGGCGCCGAAACACGGCCGTCTCCCACGAGCCGTGGGTGTCTTGGCGCTGCGTGGCGGCGAAGCCGGGGGCGCTCATCTCCGAGCGCGAGCGCAGGCTCGGGAGCGATGCCCTGGCCGCGAGCGAGAACGCACCCTCGTCGCCGAAGGGAGCGATGGCGGCCGCGAAGCTCGCGACGTCGGCGAACCGCTCCGAGGGCTTCTTGGCGAGGGCCCGCATCACCGCGTCCGACAACGCCTTGGGCACCTCGGGACACACCTCTCCGAGCGGTGTCGGCGTGTCGGCGGTGATCGCCGCGATGATGGCGGTGGGGTTGTCGGCGTCGAAGGGGGGGCGTCCCGCGATGAGCTCGTACAGAATCACGCCGAGCGACCAGATGTCGGTGCGGGCGTCGACGTGCTTGGCGCTCCGGATCTGCTCGGGCGACATGTAGAGGGGCGTTCCGAGGGCGGAGGAGGTCTGCGTGAGGCTCTTGCTCCCCTCGTCGGCGGTCTTCGAGATGCCGAAGTCGAGCACCTTCACCACCACGTCGTTCCCCTCCTGCGCGAGGAAGAGGTTGTGCGGCTTGAGATCGCGGTGAACGATGCCGAGGGCGTGAGCCTCCGCCATCGCGCTGCACACCTGGAGCACGTAGCTCACCGCGTCCCTCACCTCGAGCCGTCCGTGGCGCGCCAGCTCCAGATCGAGATCGTGGCCCTCGAGCACCTCCATCACCATGAACGGAGTGCCGTTCTCGGTGGTGCCCACGTCGTACACGCGCACGGCGTGACGGCTCCGGAGCTGAGCCGCGGCGCGCGCTTCGCGCTCGAAGCGCGCGAAGAGCTCCTCGTCGTGCTTCGCGTCGCGGCGCAGCAGCTTGATCGCGACCCGCTGCCCGAGCCCGCGGTGCACGCCCTCGAGCACCAGGCCCATGCCGCCTTGCCCGATGAAGTCCACCACCTCGTACTTGTCGGCGATGACGTCGCCGATGAGGATGCCGGGCTCCGAGATCATCGGGACCAGTCTAGCAGCGTCGACGCGCGGTGTGCGCCTTCTCCATGGCGGCGCGACCGGATGCCCGCGCCAGGTGGCTTTTCCGAGCCGAGCGCTGGTAGGCTGAGCACGATGCGTGGCGTGCTTGCCTTCGTCGTCGCTTTCGTCGCAGCGGCGACGATCGCGTGTCGCGAGCCGACGCAGATCACGGTGGAGCTGAGCACCGACGTGGGCTGCGAGGAGGCTCGCGAGAGCACGGTGACGCTGGGGGCTCCGGGGCAGCTCGAGCGGCGCGATCCGGCGGTGGTGAGCATGGGCTGCGAGCCGCCGGGCGCGAGCGGTGAGCTGGGCACGGTGGTGCTGGTGCCGAGCGGAGAAGACGACGCGCCGGTGGGGGTGAGGGCCACCCTCGCCGTCTCGGAGGCCGTGTCGGAGGGGTGCTCGCCGCCCGACTACGGCCCGCACTGCATCGTCGCGCGGCGCACGCTCCGCTACCTGCCCCACACCCCGCTCGTGCTGCCCATCGAGCTGTCGCGCGTGTGCCAGGGGGTGTTCTGCGACGAAGACACCACCTGCTACAACGGCGTGTGTGTCGACGCCGCCGTCGATCCCAACGACTGCGCTGCTCCTCCCGGCTGCTTCCCTGCTGGCACGGGTGGCGCAGGCGGCGCGGGAGGCGCGGGAGGCGCCGGCGGTGCGGGTGGCGCAGGCGGCAGCGGGGGAGGAGGCGGCTGCGGCGCGCCGGTGGACGGTGACCGTGTGACCTTGCTCCAAGGCCAGGCCGTGATGGGGATGACTGCGCTCGCGCTCGCTCCCGACGGCGCTGGGTGTGCATGGGTGTTGGCGTGGATCGCCGACGCGAGCTTGTGCACCACGCGCTACGACCCCGACGAGAGCGTGCAGGGCGTGCCCAAGTGCGTGGGCGTGCCCTCCGGAGCCCAGGCGCTCGAGCTCGCCGCTCACGCTGACGGGTGGGTTGGGGTGTTCACGGCTGGCACCGCGATCACTCCCTTCCGCGTCGAGGCCGATCTCACCGTCACGACGCTCGCCCCCATCACGACCGCGTCGACGTCCTCCCTCGCCGTCGGCGGCGAGACGTTCCTCGTGGCACACGAACACAGCGACGGGAGACTCCGTCTGAGCCGCTACGGAGTGACCGGCGCGGCGACCGCGCCGATTCAGACATACGAGCTCGAGCTCGCGGGCACGCTGCCCGGGGTGGCCTGGGACGGCGCGCTGGTCACGCTGGGATTTGCCGACGACACCGGGTTCGCTCACGGCGTCGACTTCACGCTCGACGCGCTACCCGACCCCTCCGACCCACTCGAGCTCAGCCTGCCCTCGCTGTCGAACGTCGCGGTCGCGCGACGGAACGGGCAGTCGTTTGCGTTCTTCGTCGACCCCGGCTTTGCCGATCCCAGGGCGACACTCTTTTCGTTCCGGGGCACCACCGAGTACGCCGCGGAAGTGGAAATCTCGCCGGGCCCCCCGCGCGTCAGCCTGCTCGCCACCCCCACCCGCCTCGTGGCGGTCGCCCACGGGCTCAACTACGGGAAGGTCTGGTCGTTCGAAGATCTCGCGATGCCAGGCGTGTGGGAGCAGGCACCGGCCGAACACTTCGCGGCCACCGCACGGGGAGATCAGCTGGCGTTCGCCTGGTACGAAGCGCTCAACCAGTCCCTCGTCTTTCAACGTGTTCGCGCCGACCTCCCCGCCCCCAGATGATGACGGCGAAAGATGGCCGGGGGGCGTCCGTGGGTGAGAATCTTCACACGAGGGCGCTCGTCCTTTTGGCTGCCGCCGTGGTCGCGACGAGCGCGTGTCGCGAGCCGACGCAGATCACGGTGGAGCTGAGCACCGACGTGGCGTGCGCGGAGGCCCGCGCGACGACGGTGACGCTGGGTTTGCCCGGGCAGCTCGAAGAGGGGGAGCCAGCGGTGGTGAGCTCGGCGTGCGAGGCGGTGGGCTCGCGCGGTGAGCTGGGCACGGTGGTGCTGGTGCCGAGCGGTGACGACGACGCGCCGGTGGGGGTGAAGGTCACGCTCGCGGTCACCGACGACGCCGTGGAAGACTGCTCGAAGGAGTACGGCCCGCACTGCATCGTGGCGCGGCGCTCGCTGCGCTACCTGCCCCACACCCCGCTCGTGTTGCCCATCGAGCTGTCGCGGATCTGTCAGGGGGTGTTCTGCGACGAAGACACCACCTGCCAGAACGGCGTGTGCGTCGACGCCACCGTCGATCCGAACGACTGCGCCGCGCCCCCCGGCTGCGTTCCCGGAGGCCCGGGCGGAAGCGGCGGCGCGGGCGGCGGCGGCGCGGGAGGAGGCGGCGGCGGCGGCAGCAGCGCTTGCGGGGAGCCGAGCCTTGGCGACCTTCTCCCGCTATCGCCGGGTACGACAACGAACGAGCTGCGCTCTCTCGTGGTGACGCCCGACTCCGGGAGCTGCGATTGGTTGGTGGCGTGGGCGAACGCGTCGGGGTTCTGCGTCGGCCAGGTCTCTGGCACCTCGACGACCACGATTGTGACATGCGAGAGCCCCGGGGGCGACATCGCGCGCGTCGACCTGGCCTCGGTCGCCGGTCACCACCTGGTCGTCACCTCGGGCCCCTCCTCGGGGGTGCTCGTCTACCAGTTCCAGCGCGAGCCAAACCCGCAGCTTATCCCACTAGCCGTTCCCCAGAACTTCGTGACCAAGCGACTCGGCTCGGTCGACGCTTCGGCGGACAGCGTCCTCTTGATCGAGCAAGACGGGGCGCTTGGCACGCTGCTCGGCGCTCACCGCTACGTGTGGGACGACCCGAGCGGTACCTTCATGGCCGGAGCTCCCCGCGCGCTCACGTTGGCGCCGGGGATCGAGCCGACGGCGCTCGACGTCTCGTGGGTAGACAACGAGGTGGCGCTCGGGCTGGCCGCCGGCCTGCCCTTCGGCGTGGGCCCCATGCCGCTCACGAACGCCCCCGTGACGGCGGTGTCCATCGGGCCCGATCTTGCCGCCACGCGCGTCGCCGTCGCCGCGCGTGGCACACGACGGGCCGGCTTCTTCGTCGATCAAGAATCGACGGCGCGGCTCGAGTCCATCGGGGATCAGACCATCTCTACCCTGTGGCCGCTCGGAAGCCTGACGATGGGCGACGTCATCGCGAACGCTCAGCTCGTGGGAGCGACCAGCGCCTGGGTGGCGTCGGTGCGCAAAAACGACGACGCGTACCTGTTTCGCCAAGACGGCATTGGCGTCATCCATTTGCTGCCGTTCCCGGTGCAAGACGTGGCCGTCGGCGCGCGGGGCGATCAGCTCCTGCTCGCGTGGCAGAACACCGCCGGTGCCGTGGAGCTGCGCCTCGTCCCCGTCGATTTCGAGGGCGGCGACCTCGAGCCTTGAACGACACCGCGCCGAGGAGGTTCTTCTGCGTGAAGACGCCGCGGTGAGGCTATCCTCGTGGCGAGATGAGGGCATTTGTCTTTCTTGTGGCTGCCTGCATGCTCGCGACGAGCGCGTGTCGCGAGCCGACGCAGATCACGGTGGAGCTGAGCACCGACGTGGCGTGCGCGGAGGCCCGCGCGACGACGGTGACGGTGGGTCTGCCAGGGGGCCTCGAGCGGGGGGATCCAGCGGTGGTGAGCTCGGCGTGCGAGTCGGAGGGCTCGCGTGGTGAGCTGGGCACGGTGGTGTTGGTGCCGAGCGGAGACGACGACGCGCCGGTGGGGGTGAAGGTCACGCTCGCGGTCTCCGACGACGCCGTGGAAGACTGCTCGAAGGAGTACGGCCGGCACTGCATCGTGGCGCGGCGCACGCTCCGCTACCTGCCCCACACCCCGCTCGTGTTGCCCATCGAGCTGTCGCGTGTGTGCCAGGGGGTGTTCTGCGACGAAGACAGCACCTGCCAGAACGGGGTGTGCGTCGACGCCACCGTCGATCCGAACGACTGCGCCGCGCCCCCCGGCTGCGTTCCCGGAGGCCCGGGCGGGAGCGGCGGCGCGGGCGGGGCGGGGGGCGCCGGGGGGGGAGGTGGCGACGGCGGGGATGATTGCGTGGTGCCCGTCACCGAAGACGCCGTGACGCTGCCCACGGAGGAAAGCATGACCACGAGCCTCCGAGCGCTCGCCGTGGCGGCGGATCCGGCGGGGTGCGGCTGGGCCGCGGCCTGGGGGAACGGCTCGCGTCTGTGCGTCCTCGACGTCGACGCTGTCATCCACGGCGGTGGCGCGAGCGTCGCCTGCTCCGAGACGGCCCCGGCGGCCTTCCACCGGGTCGAGATGGCGTCGATCGCCGGTCGGTACTTCGTGGCCGGCTCGATCCCTGGCGGGTCGCAGGTGAGGCTGATGGAGGCGGCGCGCGACGACGGGTGGACGGTCACGACGCGCGCCACCCTCTCGAGCTGGGTGAGCGCGTCGCTCACGGCCTCACCCGACGATCGGCTCCTGCTCGTCTCGGAGACGCTCACCTCTGGGTCCCCGCTCAGGGCGCAGACCTACGCGTGGAGCTCCGCGAACCAGAGCCTCTCCGGCTCCGTGACGAAGACCATCACGCCTCTTGCCGGGCTCGCGCCCGACGTCGCGTGGGACGGGACCACGATCACCCTGGGGTGGTTCGAGGAGGCCCAGCGCGCGCTCTGCGCGCGCTTCGACGAGGGCGAAACGCCGAGCCCGAGCGGGCTCGCGGCGTCGGTGCTCAGCAACGTGGCCGTCGCCCGTCGTGGCGCCGCCGGCGCGGCCTTCTTCGTCAACGTCAACGGGAGGGCCTTGCTCTACGCGATTCAATCCACGGGGGCCGAACAGCTGTTCGAGGTGGACCTCCTCCCGCTGCTCCCTGGCTTTGGCAGCCCGAAGGTCGAGCTCGTGGGGACGGCCGGCGCGTGGGTGGCGCTGGTGCATGCAGACGACAAGGTGCTGCTGCTGCGGAGGGGCGACGACGCGTCCGTGGCCACGGTTTACCAGCTCCCCGGCGTTGCCGCGCGCGAGGTGGCCATCGCCGCGAGGGGCAATCAGCTCGGCCTCGTGTGGCAAGACATGGAGGAGGTGTTGCACTTCCGCCTCGTCGCCGCAGACCTTGCCGATCTCTAGCCCGTCTCTCGCCCTGAGCACCGCGTCGGAGGAGAGAAGACATCCCACGCGGCCCCCCATCGCCTGCTATCCTGACCGACGATGCGCTGGCTCTCCTTCGCGCTGGTGACTTGCTTCGCCGTCGGCTGTCTCGAGCCGACGCAGATCACGCTCGAGCTCAGCACCGACGTGCCGTGCGAAGAGACCGCTGGTTCGGCGATCACGGTGGGGGTGCCCCTCGCGCTCGAGACGCGCGATCCGGTGTTGGTGGGTCAGACGTGCACGGCCGCTGGTGCCCGCGGTGACCTCGGCTCGATGGTGCTCGTGCCGAGCGGCGACGACGACGCGCCGGTGGGCGTGAAGGTGGCGCTCGCCGTGTCCGACGACGAGGCGGAGACCCTCACCGTCGAAGAGGGTTGCCTGAAGCCAGACTACGCGTCGCACTGCATCATCGCGCGGCGCTCGCTCCGATACCTCCCGAACACTCCGCTGGTGCTCCCCATCGAGCTGTCGCGGGTGTGCCAGGGCGTGTTCTGCGACGACGACACCACCTGTGTAAACGGCAAGTGTGTCGACGCGACGGTCAATCCCGACGACTGCACGGGCCCCCCGGGGTGCCAGCCGGGCACCGGCGGCGGCGGCGCCGGTGGGTCGGGGGGCGGGGGAGGCGGCGCGGGCGGGAGCGGCGGTGGCGACGCGTGCGGTGAGCCGGAGCGCGAGGAGCCCCAACCGATCTTCACGGCGCAGGACGGGGCCGCGCCGACCCACCTCGCGCTGGCGCCCGACCCCGTGGGCTGCGCGTGGACGCTGGCGTGGAAGAGCGGCCAGCAGTTGTGCGCCGGGCGCACGGCCGACGATGAGGTCGCGTGCAGCGCCCTCGATCCTACCACCGAGGTGGACGGCATCGACCTCATCGCCTTCGATGGCGAGCACATCGCCGCGGTCTCGTCGCGAGACGGGACCCCGGGCGGGCTGTTCCGGATCTACGAAGCCGAGGGGACGATGGTCATCGATCCCGCTGGCCTGCCCGGCGTTGGAGGCGCCGTGTCGCTCTCGACCGGAGCCGACGCGTTCTGGGTGGTCTACCAGCCAGCGCCCGGGCCGAGCGTGGTCTGGCGCAGGTATCGGCGCGACTCCACGGGGGACAAGCTGGAGCTCGACGACGAGGGGACGTGGAGCGGCGTTGGGGCGACTGCGGCCTTCAGCGACGCCGCGTTGCTCGACGAGCGCGTAGCCCTTGGGATCGTCGATAACAACCGCCCCGTGGTCTTTGACTTTATGTTCGGCGCGTCGCCGGGAGCGGCCGTGCCGCTCACGCCCAACCCAGGGGACGTCACCGTGACGCCCATCGCGGTGGCCCAGCGCGGCTCGCGGATGGGCGCGTTCTTTGTACGAGAGAACTTCGACGCTACTCTGATTGAGGTCGCGAACGACATGACGGGTCCGCGCCTCTCCGCCGCTTTCAGCGGAAACCTCGGAGTCGACCCCTTGCGCGTGGGCCTGCTCGCCACCGAGGAACGCTGGGTGGCGTGGGTGTCTCAGGGCGCCGTGGGGACCCTTTGGTCGCTCCCCTTGAGCGACAACGGTGATTTTCACAAGGAGCTGCCCTTGGAACCACCGGTGGAGCACCTCACCGTCGCCGCTCGTGGGGAGCAGCTCGCGTTGGCGTGGTGGAACACGGCGGAGCTCACCTTCCTGAAGCTCCCCGCCGCCGAGATCGACTGACCGGCACGGCCTTCCAACGCTGCATACGCCCGGAGCGCGCGTCACGTCGCGCGCTCACAAAGCGCACGATCTGCGGTCGGCCCGCCTCGGCCGTCGCGCGCGACCTCTCGCGCCACGTGAGCGAGCACGCGGGGGGAGAAAGTGCAGGTGCCGCTCGTATGGCACAGAGCATTTCTCCGTCCCGGCAAGGTTCGCATGTTCCGTGAAACCACTCTGCGTCGCCTCTTCCTGCGAGCCTGGTTGCTCCTGGGGATCCTCCTCGTCTCGTTCCCGGCACTCGCGGCGGCGCCCACCGCCACCACGTCGCCGGCCACGGCGATCACCACGTCGTCGGGCCAGCTGAACGGCGCGGGCACTCCCAACGGGGAGGGCGCGATCGGCTGGTTTCGGATCTCGGCCACCAACCCGGGGACGTGCAACGACAGCTTCGGGACGCGCGTGCCGGCGACCGAGGGCACGGATCTCGGGTCGGGGACGGCCTCGGTGCCCTACTCGATCAACGCGACCGGGCTCACGTCGGGGCTGACCTACTACTTCTGCGCGATCGTCGAGAACGCCTCCGGGAAGGCGTTCGGCGCCGTGCTTTCGTTCACGGTCCCCGGCGCGCCGTCGGTGACCACGACCGGGACGTCGGACGTGACCGAGACCACGGCGACGCTCGAAGGCTCGGCAGCGCCCAACGCGGCCGCGACGACCGGCTACTTCCGCTTCAGCCTCACCGATCCCGGCACCTGCAACGACACGTTCGGCACACGCGCGCCCGTCTCCGGAGGTTCGAACCTGGGCTCGGGCAGCTCGCCGGTGGACTACACCCGGACGCTCAGCGGCCTCACCCCGGGCGCCACCTACTACTTCTGCGCCATCGCCCAGAACGCACACGGCACGTCGTTCGGCGCGGTCGAGTCGTTCACCGCGCTCGCCGCGGCGCCGGTGGTGACCACCTCGAGCGCCACCCTCGTCACCGGGAACACGGCGCAGCTGAACGGCGCCGCCAACCCCGGCGGCGCCGACACCACCGGCTGGTTCCGGTTCGGCACGAGCCACCCCGGCTCGTGCAACGACAGCTTTGGGACCCGCGCTCCCACCACTGGCGGGTCGCTGCTCGGCGCCGGCAACTCGTCGGTGGCCTACAGCATCGGCGTCACCGGGTTGAGCGCCGCCACCACCTACTACTACTGCGCCATCGCCGAGAACGCGGTGGGCAAGTCGTTCGGGGCCGTGGTCTCGTTCACCACGCCGTCCCCGCCCGCCATCACCACCACCGCGGCGACGAACCTCACCAACACCGGGGCGCGCCTCAACGGCAGCGGCGTGCCCAACGGCGCGGCGACGACGGGATGGTTTCGCTACAGCGCGACCAACCCTGGCGCCTGCGACGATGTGTTCGGATCGCGCGCTCCCATCAGCGGCGGCACCTCCCTCGGGAGCGGGAGCGCGTCCGCGAATTTCTTCCAGACCATCGGCGGTCTCTCGGCGGGGACGACGTACTACTTCTGCGCGATCGGCCAGAACAGCGAGGGCCTCGCCTTCGGCACGGTGCTCACGTTCACCACCGCGGACGCGCCCACGGTGGAGACCTCGGCCGCCTCCTTGGTGTCCTCGAGCTCGGCCACGCTCAACGGCGCGGCCAACCCGAACGGCAACGCGGCCTTCGGCTACTTCCGCTACAGCGCGACCAACCCCGGCACCTGCAACGACAGCTTCGGCACGCGGCTCCCGTCATCGAGCTCGTTCGACACGAGCCTGGGCGCGGGCGCGAGCAGCGTCGCCTACGGGCAGGCGTTGAGCGGTCTCTCTCCCGGCACGACGTACTTCTTCTGCGCGATCGGGCGCAACGCCTACGGCACGCGCTTCGGCGCGGTGATGTCGTTCACCACCGAAGCCGCGCTCCCCACGGTGTCGACGCAGAGCGCGAACCTCCTCACCGGCAGCACCGGCGAGCTGCGTGGCACCGCCAACCCCGGCGGCGCCGACACGACCGGGTGGTTCCGTTACGCCACGACCAGCCCCGGGACGTGCAACGACAGCTTCGGGACGCGCGCGCCCGCGAGCAGCGGCTCGGCCCTCGGCTCGGGGATCTCGTCGGTGGCCTTCAACGAGTCGATCACCGGTCTCACCGCCGGGACCACCTATTACTACTGCGCCATCGCCGAGAACGCGGTGGGCAAGTCGTTCGGCGCGGTGGTCTCATTCACGACGCCGCTGCCGCCCACCGTCACCACCACCGCGGTGTCGAACCTCACCAACACCGGCGCGCGCCTCAACGGCACCGGCGTCCCCAACGGGGCGACGACGACGGGCTGGTTCCGCTACAGCGCGACCGATCCCGGCACCTGCAACGACACCTTCGGCTCGCGCGCTCCCGCGACCGGCGGCTCGAGCCTGGGTGCGGGCAACTCCGGCGTAGCGTACTTCCAGAACCTCACCGGCCTCACCGCGGGCACCACCTACTACTACTGCGCGATCGTCTCGAGCACCGAAGGCACGGCCTTTGGCGCGGTGTTGTCGTTCACCACCGCCGACGTGCCGAGCGTGGCCACCGCGGCCTCGACCCTCGTGACCTCGAGCGCGGCCACCCTCAACGGCTCGGCGAACCCCAACTTCAACTCCGCCTTCGGCTACTTCCGCTACAGCACGTCGAACCCGGGCACGTGCAACGACGCCTTCGGGACACGCGTGCCGAGCTCGACCACGTTCGACGCCGCGCTCGGAGCCGGAGCGAGCCCCGTCGCCTACTCCTTCGCGCTCACCGGGCTCAGCCCCGGCACCACGTACTACTACTGCGCGCTGGGACGGAACTCCTTCGGCACGAGCTTCGGGGCGGTGATGTCGTTCACCACCCTGGCCGCCCTCCCCACGGTGTCGACCCAGAGCGCCAACCTCCTCACCGGGAGCTCCGCCAACCTCCGCGGCGCCGCGAACCCCGGCGGCGCCGCCACCACCGGTTGGTTCCGGTACGCGACCACGAGCCCCGGCAGCTGCAACGACACCTTCGGCACCCGCGCGCCCACCACCGCTGGCTCCGCGTTGGGCTCCGGCACGGCGTCCGTGGCCTTCAACGAAGAGATCACCGGCCTGTCGCCGGCGACGACCTACTTCTACTGCGCGATCGCCGAGAACTCGGAGGGGAAGGCGTTCGGCGCGGTCGTGTCGTTCACGACGCCCACGCCCCCGACGGTGACGACGACGGCGGCCACGAACATCACCAACGGCGGCGCGCGCCTCAACGGGACGGGCAACCCCAACGGCTCTGCGGCCACCGGCTGGTTCCGCTTCAGCCTCACCGATCCCGGCACCTGCAACGACACCTTCGGCTCACGTGCCCCCACCACCGGAGGCACCTCGCTCGGCGCCGGCTCCTCGGCGGTGAGCTACAACACCACGCTCACGGGGCTGTCGGCCGGCACCACCTACTACTACTGCGCGATCGCCTCGAGCGCGGAGGGCACGGCGTTCGGCGCGGTGCTGACGTTCATCACCGCCGACGCCCCGTCGGTCACCACCGTGGACGCGAGCGCGATCACCTCGAACGCGGCCACGCTCGAGGGCTCGGCCAACCCGAACGGCAACGCTGCCTTCGGCTTCTTCCGCTACAGCGCCACCAACCCGGTCACCTGCAACGACAGCTTCGGCACGCGCGTGCCGTCGTCGACGTCGTTCGACACCAGCCTCGGCGCCGGCTCGAGCGGCGTGCCCTACAGCTCGGCGCTGAGCGGGCTCCTCCCCGGCACCACGTATTACTACTGCGCGCTGGCTCGGAACGGCTACGGCACCCGCTTCGGCGCGGTGATGTCGTTCACCACCGACGCGGCGCTGCCCGCGGTGACGACGCAGAGCCCCACCCTCGTGACCGGAACCGGCGCGACCCTCCGCGGCGCGGCGAACCCCGGCGGCGCCGCCACCACCGGTTGGTTCCGCTACGCCACCGCGAGCCCGGGCAGCTGCAACGACACGTTCGGCACCCGCGCCCCCGTCACCGGCGGTGACGCGCTCGGCTCGGGTACCTCGTCGGTGGCCTTCGACGAGGCGATCACCGGGCTCAGCCCCGGCACCACCTACTACGTGTGCGCGATCGCGGAGAGCTCGGTGGGCAAGACGTTCGGCGCGGTGGTCACCTTCACCACGCCGCTGCCCCCCACCGCAACCACCACCGCCGCGACGAACCTCACCAACGTCGGCGCGCGGCTCAACGGCGCGGGCGTGCCCAACGGCGCGGCGACCACCGGGTGGTTCCGCTTCAGCGCGACCCATCCTGGCACCTGCAACGACACCTTCGGCTCGCGCGCCCCCACCACGGGCGGCACCTCGCTCGGCACCGGCAGCACCGCGACCACGTACTTCACCAGCGTCACCGGGCTCACGGCCGGCACCACCTACTACTTCTGTGCGATCGTCTCGAGCACCGAAGGCGTGGCGTTCGGTGAGGTGCTGACGTTCACCACCGCCAGCGCTCCGTCGGTGAGCACCGCCGCCGCCGCGCCGGTCACCTCGAGCTCGGCGACGCTCAATGCGGAGGCGAGCCCCAACAACAACTCGGCGTTCGGTTACTTCCGCTTCGGCACCACCGATCCGGGCACCTGCAACGACAGCTTCGGTACGCGCCTGCCGAGCAGCAGCTCGTTCGACGCGTCGCTCGGCGCGGGGGCGAGCCCGGTCGCGTTCTCGCACACGGCGAGCAGCTTGCAGCCCGGCACCACCTACTTCTACTGCGCGATCGCTCGCAACTCCTACGGCACGAGCTTCGGCGCGGTGATGTCGTTCACCACCGACGCCGTGCCTCCGTCGGTGACGACGAGCACCGCCAACCTCCTCACCGGCACCACCGCCAACTTGCGTGGCTCGGCCAACCCCGGCGGCGCCGCCACCACCGGCTGGTTCCGCTACGCCGCGACCAGCCCTGGCAGCTGCAACGACAGCTTCGGCACGCGCGCGCCCACGACCGGCGGCGCTCCGCTCGGCGCGGGCACCTCGTCGGTGGCGTTCGCGGAGGGCATCACCGGCCTGTCGCCGGGGACCACCTACTACTTCTGCGCGATCGCAGAGAACGGGCTCGGCAAGGCCTTCGGCACCGTGAGCTCGTTCACGACGCCCACGCCGCCGGTGGCCACCACCCAAGACGCGACCAACCTCACCAACAGCGGGGCGCGCTTGAACGGCACGGGTACCCCCAACGGCGCGAGCAGCACCGGTTGGTTCCGCTACGCCCTCACCGATCCGGGCACCTGCAACGACACCTTCGGCTCGCGCGCGCCGCTCAGCGGCGGGTCTTCGCTCGGCGCCGTCACTACCGCGGTGAGCTACTTCCAGAACGTGTCCGGGCTGTCGGCGGGCACCACCTACTTCTATTGCGCCATCGTCTCGAGCGCGGAGGGCACCTCGTTCGGGGAGGTGCTGTCGTTCACGACGGCCGCCGCGCCGTCGGTGACCACCGCCGCCGCGACGGGCGTCACGTCGAACGCGGCCACGCTCCAGGGCTCGGCCAACCCCAACAACAACGCTGCGTTCGGCTACTTCCGCTACAGCACCGCCAACCCCGGTGCGTGCAACGACAGCTTCGGCACCCGGGCCCCGTCTTCCTCCACCTCCGACACGAGCCTCGGCGCGGGGAACGGCAGCGTCGCGTTCCAGCGCGCGATCAGCGGGCTCAGCCCCGGGACCACCTACTTCTACTGCGCGATCGCGCGCAACTCCTACGGCACGAGCTTTGGCGCGGTGATGTCGCTCACGACGCCGGCGGCACCGCCCGCGGTGACCACCTCGAGCCCCACTGGCGTGTCGACCACCGGCGCGACGTTGCGCGGCTCCGGCAACCCGGGCGGCGACGCCACGGTGGGCTGGTTCCGCTTCGCTACCGCGAGCCCCGGCACCTGCAACGACTCCTTCGGGACACGCGCGCCGACCGCGAGCGGCTCTTCGCTTGGCTCCGGCATCAGCTCCGTGGCCTTCTCCGAGGCGATCACCGGCCTGCTCCCCGGCACCACCTACTACTACTGCGCCATCGCACAGAACTCGGTGGGCCTCGCGTTCGGCTCGGTGCTCTCCTTCACCACCACCTCGCCGCCCGCGGTGAGCACCTTCGCGGCCACGCCGGTGACCTCCACCACCGCCACCCTCAACGCGTCGGTCAACCCCAACGGCTTCGCGGCGTCCGGTTGGTTCCGCTACGGCACGAGCGATCCCGGTGCGTGCAACAGCACGTTCGGAACCGCCACCACGACCACCGCGCTCGGCTCTGGCTCGACGGCGGTGGCGTTGACGGCGTCGCTCACCGGTCTGTCGCCGGCGACCACCTACTACTTCTGCGCCATCGCACAGAGCACCCAGGGCACGACGCTCGGCGCCGTGCTCTCCTTCACCACGCCGGCCGCGCCGCCGAGCGTCACCACCAACGCGCCGTCCGACGTGCTCGACACCTCGGCGCTGCTCGCGGGAACGGTCAACCCCAACGGGAGCGCCACGACCGCGTGGTTCCGCTACAGCGCGACGAACCCCGGCACCTGCAACGACGCCTTCGGCACTCGCGAGCCGGCCACCGGCGGCGCGGCGCTCGGCGCCGGCAACAGCCCGGTCGACGTGTCGATGCCGATCTCGTCACTCGCGGCCGGCACCACCTATTACTTCTGCGCGCTCGCCTCGAGCGCGATCGGCAACTCGGTCGGCACGGTGGTGTCGTTCACCACGCCCGAGGCGCCCACGGTGACGAGCGCGGCGGCGACGGCGGTGGGCAGCACCAGCGCCACCCTCCAGGGCTCGGCGGATCCGAACAACAGCGCCACGACGGGTTGGTTCCGCTACGGCACCACCAACCCTGGCACCTGCAACGACACGTTCGGCACCCGCGCGCCCTCGAGCGGCGGCACTGCGCTCGGCTCCGGCGCCGTCGCGGTCGCCTTCTCGGAGCCGCTCACCGGCCTGTCGCCGGCGACGACGTACTTCTTCTGTGCGATCGCCGAGAACGCGGTCGGAATCCGCTTCGGCGCCGTCTTGTCGTTCACCACCACGAGCGCACCATCGGTGACCACGAGCGCGGCCACGCTGGTGACGAGCACCAGCGCGACGCTGAACGGCTCGGCGGATCCCAACGCGACCGCCACCACCGGCTGGTTCCGCTACGGCACCACCAACCCCGGCACTTGCGACGACACGTTCGGCACCCGCGCGCCCTCGAGCGGCGGGACGGCGCTCGGCTCCGGCTCGGGTCCGGTCGCGTACCTCCAGGCGCTCACGGGTCTGTCGGCGGGCACCACCTACTACTTCTGCGCCATCGCCGAGAACGCGGTCGGCGTCGCGTTCGGCTCCGTACTCTCGTTCACGACCCCGGGCGCCCCCACGGTGACCACCCAGGCTGCCGCCTCGATCACGCCGAGCACTGCGACGCTCGCGGGCGCGGCGAACCCGAACCTCGCCGCGACCACCGGCTGGTTCCGCTTCAGCAGCACCAACCCCGGCAGCTGCAACGACACCTTCGGCACCCGCGCCCCGGCGAGCGGCGGCGCTGCGCTCGGCGCGGGCTCGGCGGCGGTCGCCTTCACCGAGCCCCTCACCGGCCTGTCGCCGGCCACCACCTACTACTTCTGCGCGATCGCGCAGAACAGCGAGGGCCTGCGCTTCGGCACCGTGCTCTCGTTCAGCACCACCGCCGCGCCCTCGGTGACGAGCGCGGCGGCTTCTCTGGTGACGAGCACGGGCGCTACGCTCAACGGCTCGGCCAACCCGAACAGCAGCGCTGCGACCGGCTGGTTCCGCTACAGCACGTCGAACCCCGGCAGCTGCAACGACACCTTCGGCACCCGCGCCCCGCTGGCCGATGGCGACGCGCTCGGCGCGGGCACGAGCCCGGTGGCCTTCTCGGAGGCGCTCACCGGTCTGGCCATCAACACCACCTACTACTTCTGCGCTATCGCACAGAACGCGGTAGGCACGAGCTTCGGCGCGGTGTTGTCGTTCACCACCACCGCGGCGCCGACGGTGACCACCACGACGGCGAGCACGGTGACGAGCACGAGCGCCACGCTCGAGGGCTCGGCCAACCCGAACCTCGCCGCGACCACCGGTTGGTTCCGCTACAGCGCCACCGATCCAGGCGCCTGCGACGACAGCTTCGGCACCCGCGCTCCCGTGGCCGGCGGCGACGCGCTGGGCGCCGGCTCGAGCGCGGTGGCCTTCTCGGAGGCCATCACCGGCCTGTCGCCGGCGACCACCTACTACTTCTGCGCGATCGCCGACAACGCGATCGGCACCTCGTTCGGCGCGGTGCTGTCGTTCACCACGCCGGCGGCGCCGGCGGTGACGAGCCTGGCGCCGAGCGCGGTGACGAGCGCGAGCGCCACCCTCGAGGGCTCGGCGAACCCCAACTTCAGCGCGGCGACGGGGTGGTTCCGCTACAGCGCGACGAACCCTGGCACCTGCAACGACAGCTTTGGCACCCGTGCCCCAGCGGTCGGCGGCTCGGCCTTGGGCGCCGGCTCCACCGCGGTGCTGTACTCGCAGGCGATCACCGGCCTCTCGGCTGGCACCACCTACTACTTCTGCGCGATCGCCCAGAACGGCGTGGGGACCACCTTCGGCGCGGTGTTGACGTTCACGACGCCGGCCACGCCGTCGGTGACGAGCGTCGCCGCGACCGCGGTGACGAGCACGAGCGCGTCGCTGAACGGCTCGGCGAACCCGAACTCCGAGGCCACCACCGGTTGGTTCCGCTACAGCGCGACGAACCCCGGCGCCTGCGACGACACCTTCGGCGACCGCGTCCCGGCTACGGGGGGCGCGGCGCTTGGGGCCGGCTCGAGCGCGGTGGCCTTCGATGAGGCGCTCACCGGTCTCTCGGCTGGCACCACCTACTACTTCTGCGCCATCGCGGAGAACGCGGTGGGCACCGCCTTCGGTGCGCTGCTCACGTTCACCACCACGTCGGCGCCGTCGGTGACCACCACGGCCGCGAGCTCGGTGGCGAGCACCACCGCCACCCTCAACGGCTCGGCCAACCCGAACCTGGCCGCCACCACCGCGTGGTTCCGCTACGCCACCGTCGACCCCGGCACCTGTGACGACGTCTTCGGCACCCGCGCGCCAGCCGCCGACGGCTCGCTGCTCGGTGCTGGCTCGAGCCTCGTGACCTTCGACGAAGCCATCACCGGCCTCTCGCCGGCCACCACCTACTACTTCTGCGCCATCGCGGAGAACGCGGTGGGCAAGCGTTTCGGCGCGGTGCTGTCGTTCACCACCACCGCGGCGCCGACGGTGACGAGCTCGGCGGCGACCACGGTGACGGACACCACCGCCACGTTGAACGGCACGGCGAACCCGAACCTCAGCGCGACGACGGCCTGGTATCGCTACAGCGCCGTCGATCCCGGCGCGTGCAACGACACCTTCGGCACGCGCGCCCCGGGCTCGGGCGGCTCGGCCCTCGGCGCCGGCCAGACCGCGGTAGCCTTCACGCAGGGGCTCACCGGTCTCTCGGCTGGCACCACCTACTACTTCTGCGCGATCGCGGAGAACGCCGTGGGCAAACGCTTCGGCGCCGTGCTGTCGTTCACCACGACGGCCGCCCCGACCGTGACCACCGCCGCGGCCACGGCGGTGACGAGCACGAGCGCCACGCTGCAAGGCTCGGCGGATCCGAACCTGAGCGCGGCCACCGGTTGGTTCCGCTACAGCACGTCGAACCCCGGCAGCTGCAACGACACCTTCGGCACCCGCGCCCCGACCAGCTCGGGCGCGACGCTCGGTGCTGGGTCGAGCCCGGTCGCCTTCTCGCAAGCGCTCACCGGCCTCACCAGCGCCACCACCTATTACTTCTGCGCGATCGCGGAGAACGCGGTGGGTAAGCGCTTCGGCGCCGTGCTGTCCTTCACCACCACCGGCGAGCCCGCGGTGACCACCGCCGCCGCCACCTCGGTGACGGACACCGCCGCCACGCTGAACGGCTCCGCGAACCCGAACCTCAACGCCGCCACCGGCTGGTTCCGCTACAGCGCCACCGATCCCGGCGCGTGCGACGACACCTTCGGTACCCGCGCCCCAACCGCGAGCGGCACCGCGCTCGGCGCGGGCTCGGCGGCCGTTGCGTTCAGCGAGTCGCTCACCGGCCTGTCGCCCGGCACCACCTACTACTTCTGCGCGATCGCGCAGAACGGGGTGGGCACGGCCTTCGGCGCGGTGCTCTCCTTCACCACCGCGGGCGCACCCACGGTCACCACCGAGGCGGCGCTGGCCACGAGCACCACCGCCTCCCTCAACGGCAACGCGAACCCGAACCTCCTCGCGAGCACCGGCTGGTTCCGCTACGACGTGACGGCGCCCGGCGCCTGCGACGACACCTTCGGCGTGCGCGTCCCGCTGACGGGCGGCACCGCCCTCGGCGCGGGCTCGAGCCCGGTGGCATTCAGTGAGGCGCTCACCGGCCTGTCGCCGGCCACCACCTACTACTACTGCGCCATCGCCTCGAACGGGGCGGGGACGAGCTTCGGCGCGGTGATGTCGTTCACCACGCTGGGTGCGCCCACGGTGACCACCAACGCCGCGAGCGACGTCACCAGCGCGAGCGCGAGCCTCCACGGCAGCGCGAACCCGAACCTCCTCGCGAGCACCGGTTGGTTCCGCTACGACGTGACCGATCCGGGGACGTGCGACGACACCTTCGGGACGCGCGCCCCAGCCACCGGCGGCACCGATCTCGGCGCGGGCGACAGCGACGAGCCGTTCACCGAGGCGATCACCGGCCTTCTGCCGGGCACCACCTACTACTTCTGCGCCATCGCCGACAACGCGGAGGGCACGAGCTTCGGCGCGGTGGAGTCGCTCACCACCGAGCCCGAGGCCCCGGTCGTGGAGACGGATCCGCCCACCAACGTGACGGCCACCGCGGCCGAGCTCAACGGCGCGGCCGATCCCAGCGGCGCCGACACGCTCGGGTGGTTCCGCTTCGACACCACCGATCCGGGCGCGTGCGACGACGCCTTCGGCACCCGCGCTCCGGCCGCCGACGGGTTCGCCCTCGGCGCCACTGCGGGCATCGCCGTCACCTTCTCCGAGACGGTCACGTCGCTCACGCCGGGAGCCACCTACTTCTACTGCGCCATCGCAGAGAACACCGAGGGCATCAGCTTCGGTGAGGTGGTGACCTTCGTCGCCGGCGCGGACGCGCCCACCGTGACGACGGGGGAAGCCACCGACATCCTCGGGGTGAGCGCCACCCTCACCGGCACCGCCAACCCCAACGGCTCCGACACCGCGGCCTGGTTCCGCTACGGCGACTTCGATCCAGGGGTGTGCGACGACTCCTTCGGTATGCGGTCGCCGTCGCCCGAGCTCGCGCTCGGTGACGGGTTCGACCCGGTGGCGATGACCACCGAGCTCGCAGGGCTCGAGCCGTCCACCACCTACTTCTACTGCGCGGCGGCGAGCAACCTCGGTGGGGCGAGCTTCGGGGAGGTGCGCTCGTTCACAACCCTCGGACCGCCGCCCGAGGTCGTCACCGTGCCCGCCCTCTCCGTGGGACGCACCGTGCAGCTCAACGGCGAAGCGAACCCGCTCGGCACCGAGACCACGGCGTGGTTCCGCTACGACACCGCCGCCCCCGCCGCGTGTGACGACACCTTCGGTGCGCGCTTCCCCGAGTCGGGTGGCACCGTCGTCGGCGACGGCACCAGTCGGGTGGCGTACTCCGAGACGCTCTCCGAGCTCGCCCCCGGCACCTACTACTTCTGCGCCATCGCAGAGAGCGCCGCGGGGATGGGCTTCGGTGAGGTGCTCTCCTTCGTTGTGGAGGGGCCGCCGTCGGACGAGGAGCCGCCGCCCGAGGAAGACTGCAGCTGCAGCACGCCTGGCGCCGGCGACGCGGGCAACCCCAGCAAGTGGCTCGTGGCCCTCTGCGCGCTCGGTCTCGTGCGCCGCCGCCGCGTCCGTCCCGCCGGTTCGAGGTGAGGTCGCGTCAGCGGATGACGCCGCCGGCGATCACCGCCGCCGAGCCCTTGGGGCCGAAGCGCGCACGGGCCTCGTCGAGCTTGTCGGCGGCGCCGTCGAGGCTCGCGGGGGCGGCGTCACGCAGCCCACGCAGCGCTCGCGCGATGGCGAACGCGCGGGGATCGTCGGCGCACGTCGAGGCCTCGAGCAGCGCGGGGTCGAGGAAGAGTCGAAAGCGCTCGCGGGCGCGCTCCGTTTCCTCCTCGCCGAGCGGCGCCGCGACCACCTTCTCCACCTCGCCACGGATTCGGTTCGCGGCCGGCTCGGGTTGCTCGCCGGGGCCCACCGCCCCGGTGACGAGGAGGAGCTCCGGGCGCCGCACTGGGTCGTAGTCCACCGCCCAGCTGCGCGTCGCGGTGGGCTCGGCCAGGAGCCGCGCCGCGAGCACCAAGAACGACGGGAGCGCTGGGCTCGCGAGCTCGGGCGCGGGGACGGCGATGGCCACGGCGGTGGGAGCGTCTCCCATCACCAGCGTGCCCTTCACGGTGGCCTGCACCGGCTCCCCGGCCTTGGGCGGCGTGCCCCGCGCGAGGGGGCCGAGCACCTTCTCCGCGTGGGCGCGCACCGCGTCGACATCGAAAGCGCCGGTGACCACGACGCGGGCGTTGCCTGCCTTGATGTGCTCCCTCCACCAGCGCTCGAGCTCTTCGAGGGTGATCGCCTCCACCTGCTCGGCGATGCCACGGCGCTTGCCGTCGCTCTGCGTGGGAAAGAGCGACTCCTCGGCGATGCTCCTCGCGGCGCTCTTCGCATCGGCGCCGTCGCGCTCTTCGAGCTCGGCGAGCACGCTCTTCTTCTCGCGCTCGAGCTCTGCCTCGGTAGGGACGTGGGCGAGCCACGCCGCCACCCGGTCGAGCTCACCCAGAACGCCCTCGGTGGTGACGGCGGCCGAGCACAGCGTGTAGCGCTCTCCGCTCTCCACCGCGTGTGGGCTCGGTCCGGGCTTCACCAAGCTCGCGAGCACGCGCTCGGTGAGGTGCGCCATCCCCGAGCGCCCGGCCGGATCGTGCGCGACGCCCACCGCGAGCACCACCGCCACCCCCACCGCGTCGCCGCACGGCCCGGCCACGAGCTCGAGCCGGAGCCCGTTCGGGAGCTCGGAGGCGTGCTCGCTCATCACCTTTCCCGCGCCCGCGCCACCGCCGTCGACGGCAGCGTCGGCGCCAGCGTCGGCCCCGTCCTCGCTCGCGCAGCGGCATGAAGACATCGGCGCCACCGTGCCGACGGCGAGCCACGCCAAGAACGTTCGCCTCTTCATGGCGCGAGGCTACTGCGCTCGCGCCCGGTCGAACAGCGCTCTCGCAGCCGCTCGAAAGGCGCTGCCACAGCCGGTCGAACTGCGCTCTCGAGGCGCGCCGAAACCACCGACGCCGGGTGCCGACCGTGCGCTGCCGGCTGCCCCGCGGAGACACTGCGTTGTCGTCGCCGCAACTCGCCGGGCTGCCCTCTCAGGGGCGCGGGAACAGCTCGTCGAGCGCGATCTCAACATCACCGAAGTGCTGGAGATGGACGACGGCGCCACGCGGACGAACCTCGACGACGCGATACCGGCCGCCCTTGGGGTCGCGGTGAACCTCCACGACGTCGTCGACGAGGTTGAGGATCCAGTACTCCTCCACGTTGGAGGCGGCGTAGAGCGCAGCCTTCTCCCTGTCGTCGGCGAGGGACGACTTGGCGACCTCGATGATGAGCCAGGCCTCGTGCGGGTTCCCCGACCCGTAGTTGCCGGGGGGCAAGACGGCGACGTCGGGCTGGGGCTCCGAGTCGTCGCTGGCGGCGAACGCGCCCTGGGTGCGTACCCGCGCACGCGAGCCGAGGGCCTGGATGAGGTGGTAGGTCGCTCGGTCGACGGCGTCGCCGTGCTCGGGGCCGATGGGGCTCATCTCGACGATCGTCCCGTGCAGGAGCTCGACGCGCTCACCATCGAAGATCCCAAGCTCCGCGATCCTTTCGTACTCAGCTCGGCTGATGCCGCGCGGACGAGCGGTGGTTGCATGGTGAGGCCAACCCACAGCGCAAGCGTAGCATGTCGCGTCGTCGCGCCGCTGCAGCGGAGAACCCGTGATCCACGGGTTCTCTCGTCCACGGCTTCCGACGCCGTCGGTGACGCCATCATCCAGTTCCCGAGCACGTCGGCGACGGCAGCGCGTTGCCTTTTTGAGTCGTCCTTGAGGTCGAGCTCGCGCACAATCACCGGGTGCGTACGCTCTCTCTTGGGTCGCCGGTCTTCGCGTCCTTGATCGTCTGCGCGGCGTGCTCCGCCGACGTCACCCCGGGGGGTGGCGCCGGAGGGCAAGGGGGAGGCGGGGGGCCCGGAGGGGCGGCGGGGGGTGTGGCAGCCGCCTGCTGCGTGCCGGGCCGGGGGATACGTTCCATTACCGTGGGGCTTTCGCCCTGCGGCGCCGGCATGCGGCCGCCGCAGGCGGCGCAGAACGGCGCGGCGACGA
>CAYOAL010000151.1:0-24144 GCA_964401935.1 uncultured Polyangiaceae bacterium | reverse complement strand
CCTTCGTCACCATCAACTGCGGCGCCATCCCCGAGAACCTCATCGAGAGCGAGCTCTTCGGGCACGTGAAGGGAGCGTTCACCGGCGCGGTGATGGATCGCCCGGGCAAGTTCCACGTGGCCAACAACGGCACCTTGTTCCTCGACGAGATCGGCGAGCTCCCGCTCAACCTTCAGGTGAAGCTCCTCCGCGTGCTGCAGGAGCGGGTGGTGATGCGGGTTGGCTCGAGCAAACCGGAGAAGGTCGACATCCGCGTGGTGGCGGCCACCAACCGCGATCTCGAGTCGATGACCCGTGAAGGCACCTTCCGCGAAGACCTCTACTATCGCCTCAACGTGGTGAACCTGTGGCTGCCGCCGCTGCGCGACCGCGGCGACGACGTGCTGATCATCGCCAAGACGCTCCTGTCGAAGTACGCGGAGGAGTTCGCGAGCCCGGTGAAGGGCTTCAGCCCGGCCGCCATCGCCGCCATCAAGAAGTACGACTGGCCGGGCAACATCCGGCAGCTCGAGAACCGCATCAAGAAGGCCCTCGTCCTGTGCGAGAACAAGCTCCTCGGCCCCGACGATCTCGATCTGGGGACCGCCATCGAGATGGGGATCCTCCCGCTCGAGAAGGCGAAGGAGGAGTTCCAGCGGCGCTACGTGCTCGAGGTGCTCGAGCGCAACAACGGCAACCGCACCCAGACCGCGCGCGATCTCGGCGTCGATCCGCGCACCATCTTCCGCTACCTCGAGAAAGAGTCGAAGCCCCTCCCCGCCGGCGGCAGAGACTGAAGACCCGACCGGAACTGCGTCGTGCCGCCCCTTCGGGGCGCCGCTTGCACCGGATCGACGTTCTTCTATGCTGAGCCAGAGGCGTGTGCCGAGAGCCGATGGCTGCATCCACCGACAAGCTCCTCGAGCGCGTGCGCAAGCTGCTCGCGCTCGCCGAGTCGCCCAACGTGCACGAGGCGGCGGCGGCGGCAGCGCGGGCCCAAGCGCTGATCACCCAATACAAGCTCCAGGGTCTCCTCGAGCGCCGCGCGCGTGACGAAGCGCTCTCCGACGGGCGTGATGCCCCCCTCGAGTCGACCCGCAAGATCCGCAAGTGGAAGAGCGTCCTGGCCGCCGCGCTGGCGCGGGCGAACGGCTGCGAGGCCTACACGCTCGCGGTCGGCCGGCGTCAGGAGCACCTGTGCGTCGCCGGACACCCCGACGACCAGGCCGCGGTGGCCGCGCTGTGGGATTGGCTGGTCCGCCGGCTCGAGTGGCTGTCCGCGACCCACGGCGCGGGTGAGTCGCGCGAGTGGCACGAGTCGTTCCGCATCGGCGCCGCGGAGATCATCGGGGAGCGGCTCGCGACCGTCGAGGACGCCGAGCGAGAGGCTCTCGTCGACGGCACCCGCGCCGAGACCGCCCTCGTGGCGCTCGATCGAGCGCTTCACGCTCGGGGCGAGGCGGTGGCGCGCTACGTGGAGGAACACCTCCGCCTGAAGCGTGGCCGCGGCATCACCGTGGTGGTGGGCGCGCTCGAGGCGGGGCGGGCCGCCGGACGCACCCTCGTCCTCCCCGACGACGCCTGAACACGGCGTCCCCGCCACGTCCCGAGTGGGGTGCCGCTCCTTCGTCGGCGCTCACTTCACCACGTGCACCCGCACCGCGCGGGTGGGGAGGTCGTCCTCGAGGACCACCTCGTAGCGACTGGAGTCGAGATCGTACTCGCCGAAGAGCTTGAGGATGGCGGCCGCGCGCTGATCGACGAGCTGCGCGCCCGCTTGTTTCGTGCTCACCTGCACGCTCACCTGCGCGAGCTTGGGGTTCGCACGCAGGGTCGAGATCACCTCCACGAGCGCGGCCCGCATGTCGGCGCCGAGCGTCGCGCGCCCCGGCGGGAACGCGAGCGGTGGCTCGATCACGAAGTCTCCCTTCACGAGGCGCGCAAACTTCGGACAACCGCCGGTCTTCTCACCGGGCTCGTCGGGGCACTCGTCGATGGGATCGGGGAAGTGGTCGTTGTCGCGATCCGGGCAGCCGTTGGCCCTGGGATCGTCGTGGCGCGCGCCAGCCTCCTCCGGGCACGCGTCGCCGGCCACGATGCCGTCGCCGTCGAGATCGCGCTTCTCCGGGCAGCCGCGGCGCTCCTTGGTGCCCGCCTCGTCGGGGCAAGCGTCGTAGTCGTCGACGATGCCGTCGAGATCGCGATCCTCCTCGGCTTTGTCCTCGATCACCACCGGCTCTCCGCGCGAGGCGTACGAGAAGAACAGCGCTCCACGGGCCGACGCGGTGCCGGGGGCGCCCCCGACCCCCAAGCCTCCGGCGAGGCCGAGGTGAAACCCACCGAAGTCGACGGCGAGCGTGGCCATCGGCTCGAACTGAACCGAGAGCTCGGCCTGGGAGAGGCCCGGCGTGTGCTCGGACGGGCTCTTTCCTCCGGCGTGGCTGAACACCGCGAGGTGAGGCTCGATCCCCGCCGACAACAACGGGATGAGCTGAAACAACGCCGCGCAGGAGAGCGCGAGCCGATCCCCGTCGCGCCCCCCAAAGAACAGCGGCGCGACCGACAAGGTGCAGCCGTAGCGGAGCGCGTCGTACTCGCCCGCGACCGCCGGCACGAGCTCCCAGCGCATGAAGCCGTCGTCGCCGCCGAGGTACGCCTCGCGCTGACCGCTCGGCATCCAGAGGCGCGTGCCCAACGTGAGATCGAGCACCTCGCTCTCGTAGGGGCGGGTCATCAGCCCCAGCCGCACGTCGCCGACATGCGCGGTGCCGGCAGGGATGGGTTGCTGGGGCACGCGCAGATCGGCGGTCCCCTCCTCGTACACGGCGAAGGGGAAGTTGGTCTCGAGCAGCAGCCAGTCGAGGGGCGCGAGGGAGGCCCCCACATGAAAGAGGAGCGCGTGCTCGACCGGGAACACCTCCTCGTCACCGCCGGGGGCACCCAGGATGCGGCTGCGGAGCGGCCGGTGCGCGTAGTCGCCCACGAAGCGAAACGCGTAGCCGATCCCCTCGTCGAAGCGCTCGAACGGCCCCTCGGCGCGGGTGAAGGGGCTCCCCGCGGAGGGCGGCTGCAGCTGATCGAGCCGCACCTCGGCGTCGAATCCTTGCCCCCACGCCGCGCTCGGCAACACCGTCGAGCCCACGCCCAAGGCCACCATCGCCGCCGCCGCGGACCTTCGCACCACGGGGTCAGCCTAACAGCGCCGCCCCATGGGAGCCAGACGGCCGCGGAATTGCAGAGCTTGAAGAGCGATGGCGCCACGCACCAATGAATTCGAAGGAAATCACGGCCTCCGCCGTCCAACCCTTGGTGCGGGGACCCTCAAACCGGCCTCCACCACCACAGTGTGAGTGAATTCCAGTTCACACTGGCACTCGAAGTGAGATGAACGCATGATCTTGAACATGACCGCACGGATAGCCCCGGGCGCTGGCGATGGTCGGCGTGCCACCCTGCCCCTCCTCCTCGGTGCCGTGTGCGTCGTCATCGTGCTCGCGATGTCGACCTCCGCCGCGGCCATCGAGCCCGACAACGGCCCCGACACCGCCGAGAGCGATGTCGACGTCGAGTACGAATACGACTACGCGGCCGACACCGAAGCGGGCACCCTCGACGAGTTCAAGGACGAGCTCTCACCGCATGGCGCATGGGTCGACGACCCCACCTACGGCACGGTGTGGGTACCGGACGCGGTGGTGGTGGGCAAAGACTTCCAGCCCTACCGCAGCGCGGGCCGCTGGGGGGTCACCGACGACGGCGACTGGGTGTGGCTGAGCGACTACGACTGGGGCTACATCCCGTTCCACTACGGACGCTGGGTGTGGATCCCAGCTCGCGGCTGGTCGTGGATCCCCGGCCGCGTGTACGCGCCGGCCTGGGTCGTCTGGCGCACCGGAGAGCCAGGTTACGACTACATCGGATGGGCCCCCGCGCCGCCTGCCTACGTGTGGTTCAACGGCTTCGCGGTGGGCTACTACAGCTCGCTGACGATGGCGTGGTGGTACTGCCCGAGCGCGTACTTCTTCCATCCCCACTGGCACAGCTACTGGGTCACTCACCCTGGGATGATCCGCCGAATTCACAGCCACACCCACGTGCATCATCACTACCACGGCAGCCGGCATCGCCCGAGCTCGGCGCGGCGCCCGGCCCAGGGCACGGCGTCCAAGGGGGGACACAACAAGGCTGGCGGAAACGGCCACAAGCCCGCGTCCAACAAGCCTGCGGCCAAGAAGACCGCGACCAAGAAGACCGCGAACAGCGCCGGTGGCTCGTACGCCAAGAACGGGATCCCCAAGTCGCCGAGCTTCGAAGCGGCACGCGTGCCGAAGAGCGCGATCCCCGCGCAGCGCGCCAAGCCCAACGACAAGGCGCTCGCCCTCCGCAAGCCGTTCCCGAGCAAGACGCCCGCGACGAAGGCCGGGAGCCCCGCCGCCAAGGGCAAGAGCTTGCAGGGCAAGCGATCGCCTGGCTACAGCCCCAAGGGCGGCGCGGTGACCGGTCGCGCCACCAACGGCGGCTACCGCTACGGCCAACCCTCCAAGTCGACCGCCTTTCCGAAGGCGCGCCCAGGCACCCGGCCCGGCAAGCTGTCCTCGCCGTCGACCCGCCCCAGCTACACCTACCGCTACGGCAACCAGGCCTCACCCGCCGCGAAGCGCTCGCCCGCGTATCGCAGCGGACCGAGCTACTCGCCCAGCCGCCAGCACTCGCCCAGCCGCCAGTACTCGCCCAGCCGCAAGTACTCGCCGAGCCCGAAGTACTCGCCGAGCAAGAGCCGCGCGACGCGGCCGAGCTCGCGGTCGAGCCACAGAGCCAGCCCCTCCAAGAGCCGCAGCGTGAGCCGCAGCCGACCGAGCCCGTCGAGGAGCTCCTCGAAGCCGAGCTCGAGCCGCGGTCGCAGCTCGTCGAAGAGTCGCCGCTGACACCCAGGCCAACCACGGTTCCCGCACGGAGGTGCCCTCAATGAACGCCACGAAGCTCCCGATTCTCGCCATCGCGCTCTTCTGCACCTATGCCGCTCCGGCCTGTGTCATCGTGAGCGACGACGACGACCACCATCAGCCTCCGCCGCCCGTCGCCGACCAGCCGTACTACACCACCATCGACGCAGACTTCGTGCTCGACACCAACCTGGGCGAAGGTGCAGGGATGTTCGTGGAGTACGGCGTGGGGGGCCGCTGGAACCTCTGGACCAGCTGCGACACCCTCATCACCGGCTCGCTCTGCATCTGGGACGTGCGCGTGACGGCGCTGTCGGGCGGGATCTACGATCTGCTCGAGTTCGACACGGAGGACTACGACTACACCGAATACCTCCGCGACAACTCTCTCGTGTTCTACGCCGAGACCGGCTCCGACAGCGACGCGGTGGAGTTCTACACCGAGCCCGGGACGCTCCTCGAGGTCGAGCTCGCGCTCGATGGCTGGGTCGCGCCGGAGTATCTGGTCTGGTACGGGAACGACACGGTGCACAACGGGGCCCCGCGCTCCCCCGTCGTCTTCCAGCCCGATCAGCCCTAGAAGAGAGGGAGCGCCCTCGCCACGAGACGAGCGGCGAGCGTCACTTCTCGACGGGGCGCCCCTCGACGGTCCACGCCTCGGGCTCGCCAAGCCCAAGCGCTTGCAGCTGGGGCAGCACCTGCGTGGCGGGGCCCACGACGACGATGCTCATCTTGGACGTGTCGAGGTAGCGGCTCGCGAGCGCGTCGAGCTGAGCCTTGGTGGCCGCCTGCCGGGCCTCGCTCGCCTTCGCGTCGTGGGCGTAGCTCAAGCCCAGGATGCCGAGCGAGGACAACCGCCCCACCAGGCTCCCGACCGTCTCGTTGGTCTCGATGAGATCGGTGAGATCGCGCGCTCGCACCTTCCCGAGCTCCTCCTCGGTGAGGCCGTTCTTCTGCATCTTGTCGATCTCGCCGAGCATCTCCCGCAGCGCGGGAGCGGTGACGTTGGTGAACACCGCGGCCCGCGCCACGAACGGGCCGACCCCGCGCATCTCGACGAAGGCGGAGCGCGCTCCGTAGGTCCAGCCGTGGTCTTCGCGCAGGTTCTGGTTGAGGCGCGAGGTGAACGAGCCGCCGAGGGCGGTGGACACGAGATCGAGCAGCGGTCCTTCGGCCGCCCCCGCCGCCACCCCGTCGCCGACGACGGTGAGCACCGACTGCGGAGCGCCTGGGCGATCTACCAGCACGAGCCGTGGCCGGCGGCTGAGCGGCTTGGGGAGCTCGATCCGGGGCAGGGCCTGGGTCGCCGGCGCCTTCCAGTCGTCGAGGTGTCGCGCGATCAGGGAGTCGAGCTCCGGCCTGGTGATCGCTCCCGCCACCACCAGCTGCGCCCGATCCGGGCGCCAGCTCTCGCTGTAGAACGCCTTGGCCTTCGCGTTGTCGATGCTCTTGGCGGTGCCGAGGGTGCCGCTCGTGGGGTGGCCGTAGGGTGTGTCGGGCCCGTACAACATGGCGTTCCGCACCACGCTGGCCACCGCCTCGACGCTGTCGTTGCGCCGCTCCAGACTCCCGAGCCACAGCTTGTGCACACGCTCGAACTCTGGCCCCTCGAAGCGAGGTCGCGCGACGACGTCGGCGAACACCTCGAAGGCCTTGTCCACGTGGCGCCGCAGCACGGTGAGCGCGATCCGGCTCCCGTCCTGATCGACGCTCGTCCACAGGTCCGCTCCGAGGTCGCTGATGGTGTCGCTGATCTCGAGGGCGCTCCGATCCCCGGCCCCCTCGTCCATCATCGCCGCCGCGATGTGAGCGAGGCCCCCCTTGCCGGGCGGGTCGTCCGCGGAGCCGGTCGGCACCGCGATGGTCATCGAAACGACGGGGAGCGCGGGCCGCTCGATGAGCCAGACCGTGATCCCCGACGTGGTCGTGTACACCTCGGGCTGCGGCGCTTTGTAAGGACTGGGGGGCCCGAGCTCGGGCTTGGGTCCGAGGTCGTCGATGGTGGTCGGCACGGGGTCCTTCTTGTTGGGATCGAGAGGCGGAGGAGTGTTGGGACAGCCGGCGACGGCGGCCGCGAGGAGCAAGAGCGACAGGGCGCGCTTCATGGCTCGACGGCTCCGTCGTCCGCGGTCTCGGCCTCGTCGGTCTTCGGCTTCGGCACGATGCGCAGGATCACGCGGCGGTTCGGGTCGAGCACCTTCTGCGCCATGGAGAGCACGTCGTCGACCGTGACGTCCATGTAGCGTTGGAGATCCTTGGCCGCGTAGCCGGGGTTCCCGAGGTTCGCGAAGTAGGTGTTGAGCATCGACGCGCGCGCGTTCAGCGACTGGATGCGGCTCACGAAGCCCGCCTCGTACTGGTTTTTCACCCGGAGGAGCTCGCGCTCGCTCACCTTGGTCTTGCGGAAGTCGGCGAGCACCTCGTCGATGACCGTCTCGATGTCGTCGAGAGAGGCGCCGGGAGCCGCGATCACCTCGATGTTGAACACCGACTGGAGGGCCCGCGACTCTTGGTAGGCGCTCACCGACTGCGCGATCTGCTTGTCGTAGACGAGGGCGTTGTAGAGCTTGCTCGACTTCCCCTCGGTGAGGAGGTGGGAAATGATGTCGAGCTCCGCGTCGCCCGGCGCATACACCGCGGGGCTCAGCCAAGCCATGTGCACCTTGGGGAGGGACACGTTGTCCACGAGCGTGTCGCGCACCACGCTCGTGAGGGCCGCGGGAGAGACAGGCGTGGGCCGGCTCCGCGGCGCCGTGCCCTTCTTCAGCTTCCCGAAGTATTGCACGGTGAGCGGCAGCGCCTTCTTCGCGTCGAAGTCGCCCGCGATCACCAACGACATGTTGTCGGGCACGTAGTGCTCGGCGAAGAAGTCTTGCACGTCTCTCACCGTCGCCGCCTCGAGGTCTTCGTGCGAGCCGATGACTGGGTGGTGGTAGGGGTGCCCGGCCGGGAACAGCAGCTCCGGGAGCCGGAGCTCGCCCACCCCGTAGGGTTGGTTCTCGGTCTGCTGACGGCGCTCGTTGCGCACGACGTCGCGCTGCTTGTCGAGCTTGCCCTGCGTCATCTGGCGCCCGATCTCCGCCATGCGGTCCGCCTCCATCCAGAGGAACAGCGGCAACGTGTGGCTCGGCCCAACGTCGTAGTAGTCGGTGCGGTCGTTGCTGGTCCAGGCGTTGTTCCAACCGCCCTCCACCTCCATCCAGCGGTCGAACATCTTCTCCGGCACCCGGGAGGTGCCCATGAACATGAGGTGCTCGAACAGGTGGGCGAAGCCGGTGCGCTTCTGGCGCTCGTCGCGCGAGCCCACGTTGACGTTGATGTTCACCGTGACCAGCGGCTGGGTGCGATCCTCGTGGAGGATCACCGTCAGTCCATTGTCGAGAGTGTGAAGGGAGAAGGGGATGTTCAACGCTTGACTCGTCTCGCTCTGCTCGGTGGGGCCGGTCTGGCCGTGCGCCGGACCGTGGGCCGCGATCCCGGCGATCCACATGGCGCCGACGGCCGCGGCACGGCGCGTGAGGGAGGAAAGACCCATGCGCGCATCATGATCGCGCGAGGGCCGGTTGTCATGCGTTTGTGGCCATCGCGGGCGGCGGGGCGTCACACTCGGGAGGGGTTCGAGCGTCTCTGCCGGAGCGCGGGGTTGTCATCCTTTTGCAGCTCGCTATGCTCACTCCCCTTAACGCCCTGAATCAAAGCGGCTAAGGGCACGGATCCGATGTTCGACATCATCAAGAAGCTGTTCGGCACGCCTCACGAGCGGGCCGTTCGGAAGATGAAGCCGGTGGTGGCCAAGATCAACGCCATGGAGGCGGAGATCAAGAAGCTCTCCGACGACGAGCTCAAGGCCAAAACCCCGGAATTCAAGGAAATGCTCGCCAACGGGGCGACGCTCGACGACATCCTCATCCCCGCCTTCGCGGTGGTCCGAGAGACCGGCAAGCGCACCCTCGGCATGCGACATTTCGACGTGCAGCTCATGGGCGGCATCGTCCTGCACCAGGGGAAGATCGCCGAGATGCGCACCGGCGAGGGCAAGACGCTGGTCGCCACGCTCCCCTGCTACCTCAACGCCCTCACCGGAAAGGGCGTCCACGTGGTGACGGTGAACGACTACCTCGCCCGCCGCGACGCGGAGTGGATGGGTGAGATTTACCGCTTCCTCGGCCTCACCACCGGCGTGGTGGTGAACCATCAGTCGGAGAGCGAGAAGCGGGCGTCGTACAAGGCCGACATCAGCTACGGGCAGAACAACGAGTTCGGCTTCGACTACCTGCGCGACAACATGAAGTTCAGCGCGCTCGAGTACAACCAGCGGCCGCTCAACTACGCGATCGTGGACGAGGTCGACTCGATCCTCATCGACGAGGCGCGCACCCCGCTCATCATCAGCGGTCAGCCGCAACGCTCGAGCCACAAGTACCGCCTCGTGAACGACGTGCTGCCCAAGCTCAAGAACGAGGAGCACTACGTGGTCGACGAGAAGGGTCACTCGGCCACCCTCACCGACGAAGGCATCGAGCGAGCGGAGCAGCTGCTCCAGCAAGTGAACGTGCTCGAGGGCAAGAACCTCTACGACCCGGTGAACCTCGAGACCCTCCACATCCTCAACCAGTGCCTCAAGGCGCACACCCTCTACAAACGCGACGTGAACTACATGGTCCGCGAGGGGGAGGTGCTCATCATCGACGAGTTCACCGGACGCGTCCTCCGCGGACGCCGCTGGTCGGACGGCTTGCACCAAGCGGTCGAGGCCAAGGAGAACGTGCCCATCAAGGAAGAGAACCGGACGATGGCCACCATCACGTTCCAGAACCTCTTCCGGCTCTACAACAAGCTCGCAGGCATGACCGGCACGGCCGACACCGAAGCCGCCGAGTTCCAGTCGACCTACGAGCTCGACGTGCGGGTGATCCCCACCAACAAGGAGATCCGGCGCGAAGACCAGGAAGACGTGGTCTACAAGACCGAGCGCGAGAAGTTCACGGCGGTGGTCGCAGACATCCTCGAGCACAACGAGCGTGGCGTCCCCATCCTCGTCGGCACCACCAGCGTGGAGAAGAGCTCGGCCATCTCGCGCATCCTCACCAAGAAGAAGATCGATCACGCGGTGCTGAACGCCAAGCACCACGAGAACGAGGCCTACGTGGTGGCCCAGGCCGGGCGCAAAGGCGCCATCACGGTGTCGACGAACATGGCCGGTCGCGGCACCGACATCGTGCTCGGCGGCAACCCCGAGATGCTCGCGAAGCTGCGCCTCCGCGAGATGGGCAAAGATCCGGCCGAGCACGAAGACGAGCTCCTCGATCTGGTGGAGCAGATGGAGCCGGAGTGCGAGGCCCAGAAGCAGGACATCCTCGCCGAAGGTGGCCTCTACATCATCGGCACCGAGCGTCACGAGTCGCGCCGCATCGACAACCAGCTCCGCGGCCGCGCCGGGCGCCAGGGCGACCCTGGGAAGTCGAAGTTCTATCTGTCCCTCGAGGACGACCTCATGCGCATCTTCGCGGGCGACCGGGTGAAGAACCTGATGGAGCGCATGGGCATGCCCGACAACGAGCCCATCGAGCACCCGTGGGTGACCAAGAGCGTCGAGAACGCGCAGAAGAAGGTGGAGGAGCGCAACTTCGACATCCGCAAGAACCTGCTCGAGTACGACGACGTGATGAACTCGCAGCGGAAGACCATCTACAAGCTGCGACAGGAGCTCTTGGCTGGCCGCTACGTGCCGGAGGAGCTCGACGACGAGGGCAAGCCCACCGGCGAGACCCGCACGGTGACGGTGCTCGAGTCGATCGCCACCGACGTGAAGCCGAAGATCGCGGCCCTCATCGGGATGTTCTGCGAGGAGCCGCTCATGCCGCATGGCAAGGACGGCAAGCCCCGCGAGATCGCGCGCAAGGAGTTCAAGAAGGCGAAGCTCGTCGAGCACGAGACCCTCAAGAAGGAGATCTACGGCTACGTCGGCTCGCACTTCCCCATCGGCGGCTGGGGCGTGGTGGTGGAGACCGAGGGCCGCGCAGCCATCGACGTCTACGACGAGGCCATGGAGACGATCCCGCTCGCCCTCACCGAGCAGCGCGAGCGCATCCTCGATCTCAGCGATCAGATCATCGGCGCCATCATCGAAGACTCCTGCCCCATCAACCGCGCCCCGGACGACTGGGACTGGAACTCGATCTTCGAGGGCTTCGAGCAGCACTTCGGGGTGGAGCTCCCCGACGAGATCGCCGACTACGGCGACCGCGAAGCCCTCGCCGCCGAGCTGTTCACGATCGCAGAGCAAGAGTTCCTGAAGAAGGAGAAGCAGATCGGCTCCGAGCTCCTCTTGCGCGTGTTTCGGCACTTCTACCTCGAGGAGATCGACAAGCAGTGGGTCGACCACCTCACCGACATGGAGCACCTCCGTGACGGTATCGGCCTCCGCGGCTACGGACAGAAGGATCCGAAGCAGGAGTACAAGAAGGAGGGGTACAACATGTTCGTCACCCTCCTGGCGCGCATCTCCTCCAACGTGCTCATGAAGCTGATGAAGGCCCAGGTGCGGCGAGCGGAGGACGAGGCGGAGCTCGAGGCCGAAGATCTCGCGCGTCACCTCGCCGAGCTCGACGTGGCCGAGGCGCGCCACGGCGCGGAGCGGCAACCCCTCTCGTCGCCCGGGCGAGAGGCGCCGGAAGAGCTGGCTCTGCCGGAAGAGGAGCCTGTGGTGATGCAGGAGCAGCCGTGCCCGTGTGGGAGCGGCAAGCCCTTCGCGAGCTGTCACGGGGCGGAGCTCGAAGACCTCGAGGACGACGAACGCGACGCGGCCACGGCCTGAGAGGTTGCGGGGGCGCTTGGATCGCGCGCGCGTTCACCCGGACGCGCGCTCTTGAAAACGATGGCGCAGCCCACGCAGCCGCTCGACGACGCGCTCCACGCGAAAGAAGCTCGCGAAGCCGATGACGAACAACGGATAGGGAAAGAGGATGGCCATCACCGCGAGCACGCCGGCGTGGAAGAGCACCGCGCTCGCGACCCACCACGCTGCGATCCGACGGTGGAGCATGGCCGCCGGCGCGGCGAGCTCCATCGCGAGGCTGAAGGCGGCCGCAGGCTGAAACACGCTGGGGTGGTGCTCGGCCAAGTAGCCGCCGAGCGCAGAGTGAACGCTCCCGAGCTCGGCCTTGCGAATGGCGTCGTAGGCCACGTAGTTCTGCAACAGATCGCTGGTCACCCACGCGAGGCCCGAGGTTCTGAGCTTGGTGACGCCAGCGATGAAGTAGGCGAGCACGGTGACGGCGCACATGAGGCGGATGGGCCAGCCGTAGCGACCGCTCGGAGCAGGGGCGACCGCTAGACGGTTGGCGTCGATGGAGAGCGCGTCGGCTGCGCCGGGGGCGAGGGCGAGCGCGACCACGTGCATGGCGAGCAAGTTCTCGGTGTGGAAGATCATCCCCCACGAGCTCCGGTAGGTGAACACCCACAAGAGCAGGGCGCCGAACAGGGGGCCGGTGAGCCGGTAGCGCCAGCCTGCGGTGAAGGCGGCGCCGCTCACCACCGCGGCGATGGCGAGGGTCCACGTGGCCGTCGGCGGGAGCGGCGCCTCGAGGAGGCTCACCACCCCGATGGGCTTGAACTGGGGTGGTCCGAGTTTGTTGTAGCTCCCGAAGTAGACGAGGCGCGCGGCGACGTAGACGGAGGCGAAGAGTCCGGTGACGATCCGGAGCGCGCCGAGGCGCGCCGCCGGCGCCGGCGCGTGCCAGTAGGCGGCGAGGGCGTCGAAGGCGCGATCGAGCGGACGGGTCACAACGCCCTCGCGCGGACCGCGCAGCGCGCGTGCAGGCGTCCGCTCACCGGCTTGCGCGCCCCGGTGAAGTAGCCCGCCACCTGGAAACGATCGGTGCGCACCTCCACGAACGCCACCCAGTCCATGCTCGGCTCGGCGAGGACACGCGCGCGCACCTCTTCGCAGAGCGCGCGCGCAGCTCTGCGACCGCGGGCGATCGTGCCCTCGATCGCCACCTTCGCTTGCAACACCTCGCCGCTCGCCACGAGCTGGGGCGGGATGGGGCGGCGCGTCTCGTCCGCGCCCACGCCCACCACGTGCCCGATCTCGATGAGCTCGGGGCGCGCCTTGGAGAACATGGGGTAGGTGGACAAGGGGAAGCTGTCCCGTGGCGGCTCGGTCTGGAGCGGGTAGAGCATCGCGCCGAGGATGGCGGCGCTCACGAGGTACCCGTAGGCACGCTCGAGGAGCATCAGCTCGACTCCCCGCCCCAGCCCACCGCGACGCTGCCGTGCCCCAGCGCCGACCAGACGTGTTGGACGTAGTCGATGCGCACACGCGGGGACGCCATGTGCTCGCTGAACGCGCCGGCGATCTGCTGCTTCGTCGAGCAGGCGTAGCACGCCCGCGCCGTCCACTGGTTCTTCACCAGGAACGACATCACGAGCTTCATCCGCTCGACCTCGGCGGACACGTCCAGCTCGCGAGCCCTCATGATCTTGATCGCCGCCGCCAGCGCCTCGCCATAGCCGGCGGTGGCGGTGTTGTGCGGGGGCACGACGTTGCCGAAGCCGTAACCTCCGACGAAGTCGGGATGCACGGCGCTCCCCGGCGCGTGCACGATGCGCGCCTTCATGGTCACGTAGTCGAGACAGAAGCGCTCGTAGGCCTCATGGCGATGGTGACCGAGCGACGCCGCGGCCGCGATGCAGTGCCAGTTCTCTTCGAGGTAGAGGAAAGGCTCGAGCGCGATGTCCCAGTAGCGCTCTCCGAAGTAGGTCATGGCCCGCTCGACGGCCGCGCCGTATTGGGCGGGCTCGCCGAAGCGGCCCTCGTCGGCCTGGGCGAGCTTCTCGAGCAACGACAACGCGAGCACCACCTGCCCGTCGACGAAGATGCTGCCCTTGTCGACGACCGGCACCCCCGACGCCGTGTCGATCTGGTGGTGGAAGCTGCCGTCCGGCCGCTGCGCCGCGAGGAGGGTGCGCGCGAGCCGCCGGATCAACGCGTCGTGCACGTTTCCGACGCGCTCGCGACAGGTGATGAAGGCGGCGAGGCTGAGGGCGGTGGGACCGAGCCGCTCGACGCTCCCTTTCGGTTTCCAGCGCAGCACGCCCGCCGACTGCCCGTCGATGGTGAGCTCTTGCTCGTGCTCGGCGAGCAGGGTGAGCGAGCGCGTAGCGAGCCGCTTCGCCCAGGTGGCCACGGGGGCGAGCTCACAGGCGGCGAGGGTGGTGCCCGCCTGGCGCGCGATCGAGAAGTCTCCCTGGATGACCTGCCCGGTGAAGGGCATCACGATGTAGTTGAAGCGGCCGTTCTTCTGCTGGGCGAGGAAGATGTACTTGCCGGCGGCCGCGCTCGCGGCGCGCACCGTCTCCTCGTTGGCCTCCGCGTCGGGCTCGGGGGTGCGGCCCGCGTTCGCGAGGCCCGCTCGCGGATCCAGGAGCCAGCTCTCGGTGGTGACGCGCTCGAGCGAGCCGGGCGACGCCGCGAGCCGCTTCTCCAAGAGCTCGACGGGCGCGCCGAGGCGAACATCGGGCACCGAGGGGAGCGGCGCGTGCGAGACGAAGGCGTCGAGCGCGACGAGCTGCCACGGCATCAGGCAGGTGCCGGTGGACGAACAGGCGCCGTCGAGGCCGGGGCGCAGCGCGAGGCTCGCCACGAGCGGGGCCGACTCGGGCAGCGCAAAGCGGCGGGTGAGGAGATCGAGCTTGATGGGCCCCTCGACCGCCTCTTCGCGCACCGCCGCCGCGAAGGCGTCTGCCACCGCGCTCGGTGCCTGGCCCTGAAAGCAGCGCGAGACGGGTTGGGGACGCTTCGGTCCCTGCGCGAGATACGTGGCCACCAGCGTGAGCGGCACCGTGTCCGGGGACGCAGCGCAGGTGACGGGGGAAGACGTCATGAGCGACCCGCGGGGCCCCTCCGGCTTGGGCAAGGTCGACAGATCCACGGCGGTGGCGAGGGCGTCTCTCACCGCGTGCGCGGCAGCTTCGCCGCCGAGCGCCTCACCCTGTGCTTGGTGGGTGAGCAGCGAGAGCCGCCCGCCGAGGATCGCGAGCGCCAACAGCGCACCGAAGCCCAGGTATCGATCGGGGCGGACACCGCCGGTGGCGGCCAGGCCCCACAGCGAGAACGGCACCGTGACGAGCATCACCAGACCGAGCACGGCTCCGAGGGCCGCCGCCACGCCCTCGCCGAGGCCGCGATAGACGGCGCCGACGTACCACGCCGACGACGCGAGCCCCCACCCCACGTAGGCGAGGAAGGCCAGCGAGAGCACGGCGGTGACACGCCACGAGAGCGCGAGGCGGCGGTGGGCCAGGCCAGCGAGCAGCGCCGTCACCGCATGCGCGAGGGCGAGCGCGCTGCTCAGCACGGCAAAGAATGTGAAGCTCCGCCACGGGAGCGCGGCGGCGGCCCAGCCGAAGATCGCGGCGTGGGCGAGGGACGGAACCGCGAGCGACCAACGGGGAAGGCCGCGGGGCCTCGGGAGCTGTTCCTCGGGCTCTGGCACGTCGATCCCGTACCCTCACCCCTCACACGCGTCGAGTGCCGCCGACCCTCAACATGCTTTCGCCCGAGGGCAGGATGCGGCAGTGTGGCGCCGTTCCGTGACGTTGCGGTCCCGGACGCGCGCTCATGATCGGAGAGCTTCTCGACGGCCAATACGAGGTCCTTCGCCTGATCGGTGAAGGCGGCATGGGCGCGGTCTACGAGGCCCGCAACAACAAGACCGGGCAGCGCTGCGCCGTCAAGGTCATCAACGACGAGGCGGTGGCCAAGGACGAGGTGCTGATCCAGCGCTTCGAGCGGGAAGCCTACGCGGCTCAGAAGGTGCGCTCTCCGAACATCGTGGAGATCCTCGCCGCCGGCCACGACGCGAGCACCAGCCACCCCTACATGGTGATGGAGATGCTCGACGGAGAGAACGCGCTGCAGGTGCTCAAGCGCATCGGGCCGATGCCGCCCGAGCTCGCGCTTCGGGTGGGGATCCAGACCTGCGAGGGCCTCGCGAGCGCGCACGAGGCGGGGGTGGTGCACCGCGACATCAAGCCGGCCAACCTGTTCCTCGCCGATGCGGGCAACGGTGAGCACGTGGTGAAGCTGCTCGACTTCGGGGTAGCGAAGTTCAAGATGGACCAGGCGTCGGAGAGCGACAACGAGTCGCTGACCCGAACCGGGAGCATGCTCGGCTCGCCGATGTACATGTCGCCGGAGCAGGCGCGTGGGCTCAAGACGATCGACCATCGCGCCGACATCTGGTCGCTGGGGATCGTGATGCACCAGCTGCTCTCCGGTCGCGTCCCTCACCAAGACATCGACGGCCTCGGAGAGCTCATCATCACCATCTGCTCCGAGCCCCCGCCGCCGGTGAGCGCGTCGGCCCCGTGGCTCTCGCGGCGTATCTCGGAGGTGATCGCGGGCGCGCTCAAGCTGTCGACTTCGGAGCGCTACCAGAGCGCGCGCGAGTTCGCCGACGCGATGCGGCGCTGTCTCGCCGACGGCGAGACGACCATCCGCTCCAGCACCATCGTGGCCCTCACCGACGAGGAGCGGAGCCGCCGCCCGACGGACGAGCAAGCGCCAGCTCCCGAAGCACCCGCCGCCGCGCCGTCCGTGCCCCCGCCCGCGCCGGCCCCCGCGCCTCCCCCCGCGACGTCAGGGCCGAAGTTCGTGCCGCTGTCGCAGACGGTGGCGATGGACGACCTCGAGGAGGAGATGCGGAAGGCGAAGGAGGAGCTCCAGCGGCTGGAGTCGGAGCCTCCGCCCACGCAAGCCCTTCCCGACATGGGCGGCTCGCGCGACCAGAACCTCGCGGCCACGGTGGCGTTGCCGATGGATCTCGGGGCCTTCGCGCTGCCCCCGGAAGCCCAAGCGGCGCCGCAGAGCCCCGCCCCGAAGAACCCCACCCCGAAGCCGGTCGCGAGTCCGGCGAGCCCCGCGGCCCGGGCACCTCGAGATCCCGAGCGCGATGAGCGCGCGCTCGCCAAACACCGGGAGGCCCAGCGCGCGGCCATCGAGGCAGCGCGGCTCGGCCCGAGCGACGAAGGGGGCTCGGGGAGGGTGATCCTCGCCATCGTGGTGGGCGTGCTCATCGGCGGCGGTGGACTGGCTGCCTACTACTTCAAGGTGAGGGGCAGCGGGGCGCCGACGCCGACCGCCTCCGTGTCTGCGGAGCCCGCGCCGAGCCCGCCGCCCGCGCCCGCCCCTTCCCCGCCGCCAAGCCCGAGCGGCTCGGCGAGCGCGACGCCCGCCGCCGAAGCCAGCACGAGGGCGCTCAAGGTGTCGCCGCCGTACGCCACGTTCGCCGTCGACGGCAAGGCGGTCACCCCCAGAGACGGTGTGATCGAGCTCGACGGCGCGCCCGGCACCAGTCACCAGGTGCGGGTCGCGGTAGGCGCAGCGTGGCAGCTCATCACCGTCAAGGTCACCGAGACGGGGCTCGAGCCGGATCACATCGACTTCAAGCCGGCGCCCAACGCACCCAAGCTCGCTCCTCCCAAGCCACCGGGAGCCCCCGCGCCCTCGCCGCCCAAACCCAAGGCCCCACCGAAGTAGCGCCCCGCGCCGAAGGCCCCGCCGACGGACGGACAGCGACGTCTGCGCGCTCCGCCACGACGCCGGCGGCCAGCGCTTCGACGCGACCAGCCGTTCGATGTCGAACGCGCGAGCGCGGAGGCGCCCTCCCCGCCGCCCATCACGCTGCCTCGACGGGCCTGATGAGCCCACGTGAATACGGCACCTATATAGAGGCAACTCGACGCTTCGCCCGCCGAGCCCCGTGGTTGCGGAACGGGGTTGCGGAACGGGGTTGCGGAACGGGGTTGTGGAACGGGGTTGTGGAACGAGGCACTAGGCATCGTGCACATGCCACACTAGACCTCCCCTCATGAAGCTGTTCATCGACTCAGGCGACATCGGAGAGATCAAGGAAGCGCAGGCCATGGGCACGCTCGACGGGGTGACCACCAACCCGTCGCTGCTCGCCAAGGCGGGTCGACCCACCAAGGCCGCCATCACCGAGATCTGCGAAGTGGTCGATGGCCCGGTGTCGGCCGAGGTGATCGCGACGAGCACCGACGGAATCCTCGCCGAGGGGCGTGAGCTCGCCGCGCTTCATCCCAACGTCGTGGTGAAGGTGCCGCTCATCGCGGACGGTCTGAAGGCGGTGAAGGTCTTTGCGGCGGAGGGCATCCGCACCAACGTGACCCTGTGTTTCTCGGCGCCCCAGGCCCTCCTCGCGGCCAAGGCGGGGGCGACCTTCATCTCCCCCTTCGTGGGACGCATCGACGACGTGGGCGGCGACGGCATGGAGCTCATCGAGCAGATCGTCACCATCTACAAGAACTACGACATCCCGACGGAGGTGCTCACCGCGAGCGTGCGCAACCCCGTCCACTTCGTGCAAGCGGCGCTCATCGGCTCGCACGTCGCCACCGTGCCGTTCAGCGTGATCAAGCAGCTGCTCAAGCACCCCCTCACCGACATCGGACTCGCGAAGTTCCTCGAGGATGCCAAGAAGATCCCGACCTGACGTGCGTGTGACGGTACGCGGGGGTCCGTTCGCGGGGCTCGATCGGCGCGTGACGCAGCGGCGCGCCGAGAAGATGCTCGCGCACCTCGCCCTGACCGACGTGGAGCTCAGCGTCGCGCTCGTGAGCGACGCGGTGATCCGCGAGCTCAACCGAGACTTTCGTGGCACGGACAAGCCCACCGACGTGCTCGCCTTCGCGATGCGAGAAGGGGAGCAAGGCGCTCCCGTCGACGCGTCGGAGACCGAGATGCTCGGAGACGTGATCGTCAGCGTGGACACGGCGCGGCGCCAGGCTGCTCGCCAGCGCCGCCCGCTGCTCGACGAGCTGACGATGCTGTTGGCCCACGGTCTGTTGCACCTCTTGGGCTACGACCACGACACCGCGCGCAAAGAGAAGGTGATGGTGGCCAAGACCCGAGAGCTCGAAGCCGCCGCCAACCAACGAACCAGGGGTTCGGCGTAGCGACCACGCTGCGCTCGAGCGCCGCAACTCTCGCATTGGCGACCGGGGTGCCGAGGCCTATCCTGCCCCGCGTGACCGCCCGACCTCGGCTAGCGCGCGGCGTGGGGCTCGGCGTGGTCGTCGCGGTGGCGGCGCTGCTCGACGCTTCGCTGGCCCGCGCCGAGGACGTGCAGCTGATCTACAGCGCCCACGACGGCTGCCCCGATCGCGCTGCCTTCGTGCGCCAGGTGGCGCGCCGCACGAGCCAAGCGCGGTTCGTCTCCGCTCGAGCCGATCTCCGCGTCTTCGAGATCGCCATCGAGAGCAGCGACGCCTCCTCGCTCGGGAAGCTGACGATCGTCGATCCCCACACCGATGGCCCAGCGGCCACCCGCGAGGTGCCAGGCTCGAGCTGCGAGGAGGTGGTGGGAGCGCTCGCGCTCATCACCGCCCTCGCCATCGATCCAAGCGCGGCCATCCTCCCGCTGCCGGCCCCGAGCCCCGCGCCAGCGCCCACGCCGCCGCCGCCCGAGCCCCCTCCCCCCGAGCCGCCGCCGCCACCCGAGCCCCCGCCACCCGAGCCCCCGCCGCCCGAGCCTCCGCCCCCCGAGCCCCCGCCCCCCGCACCCGACGCAGCGGAGTCGGACGCGCGCTGGCGGTGGATGTTGGGCACCGGTCTGCTGGCGGTGAGTGGGCTCGGCGATAAATTGTCCGTGGTCGTGCCTGCCTTCGTCGACGTGTCGCTCGACGCTTCGGGGTGGGTCGCGCCTGCGTTCCGGCTCGGTGTCGAGGTGCTCCCCGACCGCGTGCTCACCCATCCGGCGGGGCGGGGCCACCTCTCGCGCTTCTCGGCGCAGCTCGGCGCCTGCCCGATCCGCGCGCGCTGGGGATGGTTTGCGCTCGCCCCCTGCGCGGGCTTCGAGGTGGGCGCCTTCGTGGCGCGGGGGGAGGGCCTCGAGGCGCCGCGCACCGAGACGAGCCCATGGCTCGCCGTCTCGAGCGTCGCGCGCGTGCAGGTGACCCCGGTCGACTGGCTCGTGCTCGGCGCCCAGGGGGGGGTGGGCTTCGCCCTCGTACGTCCCCGATTCCTCATCGATCCCGAGCTCGAGGTCGCGACGGCAGCGCCCGTTTTTGGCACCCTCGGTGGGAGTCTCGGCTTTCGATTTCCGTGAGTTGCGGCCCGCTGGGGTTTTTTCTGTGATCTGGCCGAACGCTTTCGGCCATCATGGTTCGTGATGCCGCTGCCGGAGGCGGTGCGCTCCGACGCACCCATCTCCACACCCGTCCCCGGGGCCCTCCCCGAGGAGCCGAGCTCGCCCACGATCGACGCCCGTTCGGTCGAGGAGCGCGTTCACGACGAGGTTCGCCTACGCCGCATCTTCGACGAGCAGTTCACCTTCGTGTGGCGCTACCTGCGCCGCATGGGCTTGAGCGAGGCCGACGCCGACGACGCCGCCCAGCGGGTGTTCGTCGTCCTGGCCCGCAGAGTGACGGAGATCGAGCCGAACAAGGAGCGTGCGTTCCTCTGCGGGACGGCGATCCGCATTTGTTCGGAGCTCCGCCGCGCCCGTGCTCGGCGGCGGGAGGTGGCCGACGAGACGACGACCGAGCCGATCGATCAGCGCCTCGGCCCGGACGACCTGGCCGACCGCGAACGAGCTCGGGCGCTCTTGGACGAGGTGCTCGAGCAGATGGAGGTCAAGCTCCGCTCGGTCTTCGTCCTGTTCGAGCTGGAGGAATTGAGCACCGCACAAATCGCCGAGATGCTAGAGCTGCCCGCCGGCACGGTCGCGTCGCGTTTGCGACGCGCCCGAGAGAGCTTCCGCGCCATCGTGAAGCGGATGCGAGCGAGCGGGCAACTGCCGGAGGCCAAAGAGACATGACTGAGCCAGAGCGCATGCTGAGAGGGTCGGAAGACGACATCGAGGTCGCCTTGCTTCGATCCGCCGAGCTGGACGCGCCCTCGGGCCGCGCCGTCGAGCGCACGTTGATCGCGCTGGGCCTCGGGAGCGGCGTGACGGCGGCGAGCGCTGCCGCCACCGCCGCCACGGCCACCCTGGGGGCCTCGCCGGTCGCCGCCGCCACCTCCTCGAGCGCCACCGCTGCCGCGGTGGCCAGCGCCGCCAAGGCCGGGGCGAGCCTCCCGCCAGCGGCCGTCGCTACCCAGGCCGGGATTTCACTGCTGGTGAAGTGGGTGGGGATCGCAGGCGTCGCCAGCCTGCTCACGTGGGGTGCCGCCAGCCAATCGTCGCTGTTCTCTCTGCCGGGCGAGGAGCCGGTGGCGCAACGGAACCCGACCGAAACCCCGCAGACCGAGCCGGCCCCGCTGAACCCTCCCCTGGCCGCACCGTCACGGCCCGAGACGGCGGCGGCTGAGCCCTCGGGCGAAGAGCCGGCTGCCGCGCCGGTCCAAGGGGCCTCGTCCGTGCCGGAGCCGGCGACCCGCGTCGGCGCGCCGACGGTCGCTTCGGCACGCGGCCCCTCCACTCGCCCGGCGCCCCACGCGGTCCCGAAGAGCCTGAGCGAGGAGGTGGCTGCGCTCGACAAGGCGCAGAGCTTGCTCGACGACGATCCCGAGGGCGCGCTCGCGGCGCTCGAGGGCTACGACGAGGGGTTCCGCGGTGGCGTGCTCGCCCAGGAGGCGGAGGTGCTCCGCATCGAGGCGCTCGCGAAGGTGGGGCAACAAGACAAGGCTCGGGCGGCAGCGGCGACGTTCCTCGCCAAGCACCCGACGAGCCCTCTAGCGAGCCGCGTTCGGCAGCTCCTCCGCTGACGCGCTGCCCTCCCGCGGAGCGCACGAGAACGGCACGCGCAGCCCGCGTGGCTCGCGAGGCGCCGAAGAGCCCGCCCACCGTCGCGCTTTCCGTGCCGGATGGACAGGGATAAGATGCCCGACTGGGATGGAATTCGCCGCCGGCGTCGCCGTCACGCGTGACATCACGCTCGTGCGTCCGCTCCGCTCCGGTGCGATGGGGCGGGTGTGGGTCGCGCGCCACGCCGGGCTCGGCAGCGAGGTCGCCGTGAAGTTCATGGCGGTGAAGCTCGCCCGCGACAAGGCGATGTTGGCGCGGTTCACCCACGAGGCGGAGGCCGCCTCACAGATCAACAGCCCCCACGTGGTGAGGATCCTCGAGCACGGCACCACGCTCGACGGCGCGCTCCCGTTCATCGCCATGGAGCTCTTGCACGGGGAGTCGCTCGAAGAGCGGCTCGAGCGTGAGCCGAAGCCGAGCTACGACACGCTCACCACCATCTTGCGACAGGTCGGGAGCGCGCTCGACGCGGCCCACGCGCGGGGCATCGTTCATCGCGACATCAAGCCCGACAACATCTTCATCACCGGACGGAGCCCCAACCTCCTCGTCAAGGTGCTCGACTTCGGCATGGCCAAGAGCGTTCGCCGCCGCGACCAGAGCATCGTGACCGCCACCGGGGTGGCGGTGGGGACGCCGGAGTACATGAGCCCGGAGCAGGTGCTCGGAGCGAAGGACGTCGACTTCCGCTCGGATCTGTGGGCCCTCGGAGCGGTGGCGTACCGCATGCTCACCGGCGAGATCCCGTTCACCGCGAGCACGCCCCACGCGCTGTTCTTCACCATCTGCAAGGGAACGTTCACCCCGCTCAGCGCCCACGGCGCGCCGATCGAGTTCGAGCCCTGGTTCAGGCGCGCTTTCCAGCCGAACAAGGAGAAGCGGTTCGGCTCCGCGCGCGAGATGGTGCTCCGCTTCGACGCGGCGGTCTCGACCGCGAGGCTCGCCGAAGACGACGATGAGTCGACGCAGATGCTCCCCCCCGCCGACAAGCTGCGAGGGCTCGAACGGTTGCGCGCGCTCGGCCCCGACTCGCAGACCAACCCTCGGTACGGCGCCGACGACTCGGTGGATCAGCTCGCCCGCACCCTCGACCGGGCCCGGCGCGACGCCGACGAGGCCATCGACGACGAGGACTCCGACGAAGACAGCATCCCCACCCAGCTGGTCAACCCCACCGCCGCCATCCGCGAAGCGCTCGCGGAGCTCGGCGATCCGATGGGCGCGCCGGAGTCGAAGACCGCCCTGCGGGGAGTGCCCGAGGCGCCCGCGTCGGCTCCGCACAGCCCGCGGACGGCCACCATCGAGGTCGACGACGGCGCGGTCTCCGCCTTCGACCGCACGATCAACTCCAAGCGCAACCCCTTCGAGCTCCTCGACGAGCCCGGCTCGACACCGCCCGGAGACGAGACGTCCGAGGACGAGCCGCCCCCCCCCGACGAGTCGGTGCCGGGTCTCGCGCGACCGCGCCCGCCGTTCGGGAGCGACGCCCCCATCGACGCGTATCCGGACGTGACGGACGCCGACGCCTCCGGGCCGCGACCGGCCCTGGCCTCCCACTCCCCCGACAGCTCCGGCGCCCGCATCTCCGTCAGCGCACGGCAGGCGGCGGCGCTCACCGACGATGCCCCTGCCCACCCGCGAGAAGAGATCGCCAGAGAGTCGCTCCCCGCCAACGCGACCCCCATCGCGAGCGTGGGGCGCCGGCCGAGCGCCGCGCTGAAGGTGGGAGCGCTCGCGGCCGTCGTGGCGGTCGCCGCGATCATCGTCACCACCCGCTCCCCGCGAGACGACGCCGCGAGCGTCGAGGCAGCCGCCGCTCACGCCGACGCCGAGCGGCCACCTCCCTCGCCGGCGGAGCCGCGCCCGGGCCACGGATCGCAAGCCAGCGCGCCCGTGGCCGAGCCGAGCGCCCGCCCTGAACCCTCGGGAGCGGCTGAGGCCCCCGTCGCCTCGGGGCACCTCTCCATCCTGTGCAGCCCGCAGTGCATCAGCGTTCGCCTCGGCGAGACCTTGCTCGGCCCCAGCCCCCTCTTGCGACGCGAGGTGCCGGCCGGCAGCCATCGCTTGACGCTCGTGCGCCAGGGCATGCCGCCTTCGGCCGTCGACATCGAAATCCCCGCCGGCGACCACGTCTCGCGCTCGTTCAGCCTCACGAGCGACGCCACCGCGGCCCCCGGGCTCGGCCCATCGGTCCGACCCTCCGCGCCCCCACCCTCCGACGACCCCTACGCCGACGAAGCGCTCCCCGTCGCCCCCGGAGAGACGCCCCCACCCCCGCTCTACCGCTGAAGGCCCGACCGACATGGCCTCGAGGGTCTCCCCGAGGCGCGGTCCGGGGAGGCTCGGCGGGGCGGGACCTCGGGCAGCTTCCCGGCGCGCGCCTGGCCCCACTGGCTCTCCCGTCCGGTGCAGCCATCCGCCGACGAGAGCAAGATCTCGACAGGTTG
>CAYOAL010000150.1:0-24210 GCA_964401935.1 uncultured Polyangiaceae bacterium | reverse complement strand
GCCGGACCGCGCCTCGAGGAGCCCCGCGAGGCAATGTCGGTCGGACCTTCAGTCGTAGGGGTCGGGCGCCTGCTCTTCGGGGGGATCGTCGGCCACCTGGCGGAGCGGGAGGGCGGGGGTGCGTCCGCCCTTCTGGCGCGCGATGACGGCGATGCGGGTGGCGGCGCGGCCGAGGTGCGACTGCACCGGCGGGACCGGGGACGGGAGCGGGGTGTCCTCGAAGGGAGTCAACCAGTCGTAGCGGGCGAGCGAGTGGCTCTCTTTGGCGAGGTCACGCTCGGGATCGATGAAGCGCTGCGGCGCGCGGTAGTTGAGCGAGAGCATCACGTCGGCGCGGATCTCGACGTCCATGTTCATGTCGCGCTTGTAGCGGTCGCGAAGGAAGTGGACGTATTGCAGGAGCATGTCGGGGCGACCCACGAGCTTCCGCACCTGCCGGTCGCTGAGCTCCGACCGAGGATCGACGGTCCACGCTTGGCCGGTGGCGGGGTCTCGCAGTCGGAACGTGACCGTGCCTTGCTTGTCGCGCAGCTTCATGCGCCAGGAGAACATGTGGCCCTCCTCGGTCCAGGCGACGGTGCTCGGGTAGAGGTGATGCCGCAGCGGGAGCAGCACCATCACGGTGAAGAAGGCGCCGAGCGCGGCGAGGATGCGTCGCTTCCCGGTGGCGGTGAGCGCGAGCGGGTCGCGTTGGTCGTCGAGGTCCTCGGGGACGACGTCGTCGATGTAGTGGGCGACTCTCGGGCCGAGGTTGGGCACCTGCCGCGGCCACGAAGGGTGAAAGAACAGGGTCGTGGCCGCGATCATGAACCACGGAAAGATGCCGATGTTGAAGAGGTAGGCGTTGGACAGGTGAAAGCCGAACGACACCACGGTGGCCACCCGGCGCGTGCGGCGCCACACGAGCAGCGGCGCGACCACGAGATCGAAGACGGTGCCGCCCCACGCGACGAAGGCCACCACCGCTTCGCTGCGGAGCATGGTGGCGATGGGCTCGACGGCGGTGTCGGCACGGAAGCGCAGCCAGTGGCGGATGGGTTCGTAGCCGAGGAGCCAGTCGGCGTTCATCTTGGCGATGGCCCCAAAGGTGTACACCACGCCGAGGAGCCCACACAGGAGCACGAGCGGCCAGCTATGGATCTCGCGGCTGTAGAGCCCAGGGACGCGGATCGCGTCGAACGACATCGCGCGGTGGGCAGGCACGAAGATCATGAGGAAGGCCACCACGCTGATGAGGTAGGCGTGGTTGAGGTAGTACTCGGAGGCCACCAGGAACACGTAGGTGTGGCCCAGAAAGAACAAAAAGCAGCTCAACCGATAGAAGGCGCCGAGGGCGATCGCGATGCCGGCGCCCACCATCATCCCGAACACGGCGTACATCAGCGCGGGGGGCAAGACCTTCACCCAGAAGAAGCCCATGAACCCGAACGTCGTGGTGGGTGAGAGGTACTGCTCCTCCACCCAGCCGACGGCGACGTAACGCGCGACGTCGTAGGCCATCAAGCCGCCGAACAAGACGCGGAACGCGACCAAGCTCGCGATGTCGACGCGCCGAAAGAGCACGGCTCGGATGTCGAAGCCCTTGCTCACCCTCTCCTTGTAGCAGATTCGGCGGTCGCCGACGCCCTCGAGGCGAAATCGTCGCTGCGCGTCGCCCCCAAGGCGCCTACTCGGAGGGCTTGAGCAGCTCGTCGAGCTGAATGTCGACGCTGTCGCTCGCGTGGATGTCGAAGCTCCTCTTCGGCTCCGCGGCCTCGTTCGGGGCGCCTCGCGAAGACGGCCGCGGGAGGGCGGGGCGCGTGGGCCCGGGGGGAGGCTGCGCGCTTCGCCGCGGGGCGGGCCGCTTGCGCGCGGGCATCGACACCCCCTTCGGGCCTGGCGGGGGAGGGAGCGGGGGCGGACCACCGCCCTGGGCCCCGGGCTGGAGCGTGTGCCGGGGGGGCTCGGGCATCGCGTCGACCGTGGGCTCGAGCGACGGCTGCAGCGGCGGGAGCCCCTCGTCGCCGGTGTCGAGGCTGTCGAGAGCGGGGAGCCCAGGTGCCGAGCGGTCGTGCACCGAGGTCTGCTCGTCCTCGACGAGCAGGATCGGCTCGGAGGCGAGCGGGGCGCGCGACTCGGGTCGCTGGGCGGCGGGCTCGGGGATGGTGATGGCCGGCGGGCGTGGTGAGGCGGCGGGGGGGGCGTGCTTCACCACCTCCTCGAGGTCGGGGCTCGCCATCACCTGCGTTCTCCCCGCGCGCACGGGCGGCGGCGGCCCCGTCAGGTCACGGACCGGCACGTCGAGGGCGAGCGGCGTGAACACGGCCCGGAGCTCGGGGGCGAGCGGCTCGAGCTTGGCCCTGAGGTCGGCCTTCGCGAGGAAGATCTCCTCGCGGCGGTCGTCGGCGAGCACGCGCTTGAGCACGAGCTCCTCGGGGCTGAGCGAGTGGAGCGCGATCTCGTGCACCACCGGCGCCATCTGTTGCACGAGACGGCGGACGAGCACGGTGGCGTCGGCGTGCTCCGCGAGCGGGGTCGCGTCGAGCTGTGCGCCGCGGAGGGCGCGGCGCTGGTGTTTGAGCCCATTGAGCGCGCGATTGAGCTCGTCGTAGAAGGTGAGGAGCGCCTTCTTGTCCTCCACTTCGGGCTCGAAGGGCTCCGACTCGGCGCCCTTCGAGAGCCGCGCCACCGCCACCCGACCCTTGGTGCCGAAGATGAGGTCGTAGCCCGCGTCGGCCTCGGAGAGCGCGTTGCGGAGCTTGACGGTGGTGCGCTTGGTGGAGTGGGAGACGCTCACCACGTACTCCTTGATGAGCTTGTGGGGGCGGAGCTTCACGCTCTTGCGCACCCACCCGCTCTTCTCCGGCACGCGGATGGTGAGGCCGGGAGCGATGCGGTCGACGCGCAGCGGCTCGGCGAGGAGATGGTCGGGCGGCACGTCGAGGTCCATCACGAAAGCGACGTCGCACGCGGCCTTGCCGATGAGCTCCACGAGGTACTTCTCCTGCTTGGCGTCGAAGCGGGCGTTCACCCACAGCGCGCACTCGGGCAGATCGTGCTTGAGCAGCAGCGCCTCGAGGCGTCGGACATTGTTTGCCTGTTCTCGGCTCACCGCGTCGTGGATCTCCCCGAGCTCCTTGGCGAGGGCGGCTTGGAGCGCAGCGTCGGCGCGCTTGATCTCCGCCGCTGCCACCGCGCGGATCGCGTCGACGCAGGCTCGCGGGACCCGGGTGGTCACCTTCTTCTTGGAGGCGGCCAGGGTCTTGTCGACGTCGTCGTTGACCAGCTCGAGCTGCTCGCGCTCCACCTTCGCTTCGCTCTGGAGCACGGTCGCCCGCTCGCGGTGTTGCGTGATGTTGCCGTGGGCCAGCATCACCGACGCGCCGAAGTCGAGCGTGTCTCTGAGCACCTCGAGGTAATTGAGATCGAGTGGGGACTCGGTGGCGTCGCCGTACAGGTATTTCACGCGGTACCTTGGCACTACTCTAGTGCAACGCGGCGGGGCGGGGCCAGTGACCCGGGTTCCTTGTCGGAGAGGACCCTCTCGGCTAACCCTCCGCCATGGGCTTCGACGTGGTGGTGCTGCTCGTCTGCGGCGCCCTCTGGCTGCTGCACGGCGTCCGCCTCACCCGCGCGCCGTGGCGGCGCACGTGGCCCGCCTTCGGGATCGTGCTCCTCGGTGGGGGAGGCACGCTGGCCGTGTATTGGCTCGAGCCCCCAGCGGCGCCGCACGTGGCGGTGACCGCCGTGTTGGGTCTGCTCATCGCGCCCGCCCTCGCGGTGCGGGGCGCGTCGCGGGCCCTTCGCTTCGGGCGGATCGACCGCGCGCGTTTTCTCGCGCGCCTCGCGGTGTGGCTGCGTCCGCTGCCGATCCAGCGACGCTTCGCGCGCGCGGTGGACGTGTCGTGGGAGCTGTCGCGCGGCCACCCCATCGACGTGGAGCGCGCGCTCGCGGAGCTAGGCGCCGTCGAGCCGCTCGAAGCGGCCGCTCACCGGATCGCGTTCCTGTCGTGGACCAACGACTTCGAGGCCATGGCGGCGGCGCTCCGCGACCGTCGCGCGCGCGCTTTCTCGCTCCGCGGGGGCATGGCCACCATCGTCACCATCGTCGTGGGCGAGACGGGGACGACGGCCGAGCTCGTGAGCCTCTACGGTGAGATCGCGAGCGCGCAGGTGTTCGCTCGACGCTCGTTGGATGCGGTGGGGGCGCTCGTCGCGACGGCTGCCTATCTCGGCGAGGTCGAGACGGTTCGTCGGCACCTCGACCTGCTCGAGCGCGATCTCCCGGCCGAGCGCATCGCGTTCATGGTGGCCACCGCCGAGCAGCGCGCGGGCCGAGCCGAGGTCGCCGCGCCGATCGTCGCGGAGGCGCTGCGGCGGGGGGGCATGTCGGTGAGCGGCAGGGCCCGGCTCGAGCACCGCCTCACGCACCCGCTCGAGCCGCTCTCCGACAACGAGCGACGCTACGCGGCGTCGACCGCCGCGAACGTGCGCGAACGCCTCGAGGCGCGGCGGGCGCTCGCCGCGCTCGGGGTGGGGGGGCTGCGGCGCGCCCCGGCGACCTGGGCCACCGCGCTCACGCTGGTGGCGGCGTTCGGGTGGCAGCTCACGCGGTCGACGCGGGGCGTGTTCTCGGACTGGGGCGTGGTCGCGCCGTTCGAGCGCGCCCCGGACGCGTACCGGCTCTTCAGCTACGCGATGTTCCACGTCGACGGCATGCACCTCGCGGTCAACCTGATCGGTCTCTCGATCTTCGGTCGCTTCGTGGAGCAGCACTTCGGGGTGTGGCGTTGGGGGCTGATCTACGGGGTCGGAGCGGTGGCCGGGGGCGCGGCCTTTCTCCTGTTCACCACCACGCTGGGGGTGGCGGTGGGGGCGTCGGGCGCGGTGCTGGGCCTGTTCGGGGCCACGGTAGCGCGGCTCGCTCTCGACGCGCAGCTGCGGGCGAGCGGTCAGGGGCGCCGCGAGCTCACGTTTCTCGCCCTGATCGCGGCGGGGCAGCTCGCCGGCGACCTGTTGATCGCCCAGTCGTCGGGGAGCGCACACGCAGGGGGCTTCGTCGCCGGCTTCGCGCTCGGCGCCCTCTTGCAGCATCGCCGGTGAGGGGCGCGCGTCACACCACGACGCAGACGCCGCCGCGGCGCGGATCGCCGGCTCCGACGAGGGTGCCATCGGCCAGCCGCTGCACCATGTGCACGCCCCCGAAGAACAGGCTGTGTTCCTGGAAACGCACCAGCTTGTTGGGTCCGAGATCTTCGAGGAACAGCCCCTTGTCTTCGAGCTCGAAGACCTCGGCGTTGAGCACGCCGCCCTCGAAGTGCAAGCGGGCCGCCGCCACCGCGTCCCGCGGCCCGAGCCCGAAGTCTTGCAAGAGCGAGATCACCTGGACGATGGCGGTGCGGATGCGGTTGGCGCCGCCGGTGCCCAGCACGGTGATGTCCCCGTTGTCGCGGAGCATGAGGGTGGGCGACATCATCGTGGGGAGGCGCTCTGTGGGGGGGGCGCTGCCGAACCCGAGGGGGAACAGATCTTCTTCCCCCATCAGGTTGTTCATCATGATGCCGGTGTCGCCGATGATGTGGGCGTTGCCTTCACCGAAGCTGAAGGTGACGGAGGCGGCGTTGCCGGCGGCGTCGATCACGCTCACGTGGGTGGTGTGACTCGGTCCGCCGCCGCGAGCGACGCAGGCGCTGAGGTGAGGCTCGTCGGACATCGCTTCGAAGCGCCGTCGCCACCGGTCGAAGCGCTCGTCCTCGAGCGCGGCTTGCCCCTCGGTGCGCGCCATGTCGGCGGTGGCCATCGCGTGACACAGGCGGCGCACGTGATCCGCGCTGAAGCGCTCCATGCCCGCCACCTCGACCCCGTCGAGGAGCTTGAGCATCATCGCGATCATGGTGCCCCCCATCGCGGGGGCGGACGGGGTCAAGACCTCGGCGTCGCGGTAGCGGAGGGTGAGCGGCTCACGAAAGCTCACCTCGTAGCGCTCGAGGTCGCGCTCGGTGAGCAGCCCGCCCTGGCTCGGCCCGAACTGCTCGAGCATCGCCGCGCAGATCACCTCGTCGTAGCAGCGCCGCCAAGGCCCCGCCCCGAGCGCCTCGAGGGTGTCGGCGAGCTGAGGGAGGCGGAAGACGTCACCGGCTGCGATCATGCGCCCGCCGGCGGTGTGAAACACGGAGCGGCCGCTCTCGGTGTGCGTCATGATCGGCTCGAGGAGGCGGGCCGCCCGACCTTGATAGTCGCCGAGGGGCACGCCTTCCCGGAGCATTCGGCAGGCGGGGGCGACCACCTCGGCGACGCTCAGCGTGCCCCAGCGCTCGATCATCGTGCACAGGCCGGGGATGATGCCAGGCACGGCTGCCGAGCCGGCGCCGATGTAGAAGCGCTGGGTGGTAGGGCCGAAGTCGAGATCCTTCGGATGAAAATCGTGGTTCGCGACGTCGCTCGGCCGCAGCAGCGGGGCGTCGGAGAAACAGTCGCAGAGGCTCACCTCTCCGGTGGCCGCGTCGCGGTACAGCATGATGCCTCCGCCGGCGAGGCTGGTGAGGGTGGGCTCACCGATGGCGGTGGCGAAGCACGCGGCAGCCGCTGCGTCCGCGGCGTTCCCGCCCCGCCTGAGCACCTCGGCGCCAGCGGCAGCGGTGGGCTCGGAGCCCGCTGCGATCACGCCGTGCAAGGGGGGCTCCTGTCGTTCATCCGGGGGCACGTCATCGGAGCGAGCTTAGTCCGCCGCGGTGAAAGCGGACACGCTTGCCGACGCCCGCCCCGCCGCGGCACGGCGCCGGTCGTGTCGTCAATCTTTTGATGCAACGCGTCACGTGGTATCGAGAGACCTGTCGGGGTCGGATCGGACCGCCCTGTGACGTCCGCGGAGGGTGCCATGCCGCCACTGAAGTACTTCGTGCCCAACGGGTTCACCGCGCTCTCCCTCTTGCTCGGCTTGGCGTCGATCGTCATGTCGGTGGAAGGCAACTTCGAGCTCGCCGCCTGGATGATCCTCTGGGGGACGCTGCTCGACAAGCTCGACGGGAGCGCGGCGCGCTTGTTCCACGCGACGAGCGAGTTCGGGGTGCAGTTCGACTCGTTCGCCGACTTCGTCGCCTTCGGCATCGCCCCCGCCGCGTTGGTCTACTTTCGGCTGGTGGGCACGAGCCTCTACGAGGGGTCGTTCCGGATGGCGCTCGTCGCGTCCGCCGGTCTCTATGTGGTCGCGCTGGCGGTGCGTCTCTCGCGCTTCAACATCACCACCGCCGCCGGTGAGACGATGTTCACGGGGATCCCGGGGACCCTCATGGGCGCCGTGCTCGCGGCTGGATACCTCAGCTTCATCCACCAGGGCCTCGACGACTCGCTCCTCGCCTACAGCCCCGCCGCGCTCGCCATCGGCGCCGCCCTCATGGTGTCGAACCTCAAGCTGCCCAAGCTCAAGGTCCGCAAGAACCAGGCGCTCAACGTGTTTCAGCTCGGCAACGTGCTCGCCGCCTACATCCTCGGGCCGCTGCGCCTGTTCCCGGAGTATCTGTTCGGCCTCGCCTGCTCGTACCTGGTGGTCGGCGTCGTCGTCGGGATGGTGATGCCGCCGGCCAAGGAGCCCGACGAGGGCGAGCGGCAGACGCAGCCCGCGTGACGCGGCGCAACGACGTACCGGACGCCGGCCTGCCGTCGGCGACCACGAGAGCGGCCCCCGAGCCGCGCGCGGCGGCTCGGGTGCACGCCCGTCACCTCGGGGGCTGAGAGCGTCTGCCCGGGGCGCGCGCTCAGGAGCGGCGCCGGCGGCGGGCGGTCAGGCCCAGGCCCAGCAGTGCGAGCGGCAGCCAGCCCTGACCGGAAGGCGCCTTTTCGTCGCCGACCACGGTGCAGCTGCAGCCACTGTCTTCGGCGGTGCCGTCGTCGTCGTCGGCGTCGTTGGCGCCGCCCCCTCCCGCCCCCGGTCCGCTGCCGCCAGCGCCAGGGCCAGCCGGTCCGCTGCCCCCCGCGCCTCCCGCGCCGCCTGCGCCGCCCGCGCCGCCCGCGCCGCCCGCGCCTCCCGGCTCGATCGTGCAGACCTCGTCGCAGCCGTCGTCCGCCGTCGTGTTGCCGTCGTCACACTCCTCGCCGGTGTCGAGCACGCCGTCGCCGCACGACGCCTCGGTGCAGTCGGTGCGACACGCGTCGGCCTCGGTGTCGGAGTTCTGGTCGCCGTCGTCGCACGCCTCGGTGCCGCCGTCGGCGGTCCACACGAAGCCGTCGCCGCAGGTGGCGGCCACGCACGCGATGCAGCTGTCGTCGTCGTCGTCGTTCCCGTCGTCGCACTCCTCGGCGCCGTGGGCGATCGCGTCGCCACAGCCATGCCAGTACAACAGCTCCGCGACCTCGGCGTTGCCGAGACCGCTCGCGAACGGGGCCGCCGCGCTGAAGTCGCCGCCGGCGGCCACGTCGTAGATGCTGCCGTCGATGGTCATGGCCCAGAAGTGGGGGCCCACGCCGAGCAACGCGGCGACGCCGCTCGCGTTGGCGATGGCGAACGGCGCCGCGCCGGAAACGTCTCCCCCCGCCGTGTAGTCGACGATCTCTCCGAACCCGGCGTAACCCTCTCCGAGGTAGAGGTTCCCGTTGAACTCGGTGAGGCTGGTGAGGATGTTCGCGTTGGTGGTGGCGAAGGGGGTCGCCGCGCTGAAGTCGCCGCCGCCCGTCACGTCGTACACGGTCGCGTCGAAGCCGCTCGCGATCCACAGCTTGCCGGCCGAGTCCTCGAAGATGGGCCACAAACCGCTGCCGGGTACGTTCGTGACGTAGGGCGCGGCGGCGGAGAAGTCGCCGCCGGCGGTGATGTCGAACACCTTGCCGGTGTCGTAGTCGGTGGCCAACACGCGCGTGGCGTCGCAGTAGAGCTTGAGCGCCCTGAACCCGGTGGCGAACGCCGCCTCGCCGCTGTTGTCCCCGGCGACGAGGACCGTCACCATGCTGGGCACGCTGCTCCACTGGGTGACGTAGATCGTGTCGTTGGGCCCACGGCAGATGCCGGTCGGGCCGTCGAGCCCAGTGGCGTAGGCCACCGCCGAGGAGAGGTCACCGCCGGCGGTGACGTTCGTCACCTCACCGGTGTTGTACTCGGTCACCCACAGGTCGCCTATCGCGGGCTGCGCGGCGGCGTGGGAGGTGACGAGGAGTGAGACCAGCAAACCAGGAGCGAAGACGAGGAGACGATTCATCGCGCGGCGCTTACCACACGTCGAGCGGCGTTGCATTCGGTTCTGGAGGGCTGCGCGGCGGCTTGGGGCGCGGCGGCTTGGGCGCGGCGGGCTTGGGCGCGGCGACTTGGGCGCGGTGCCCCGCTCGCGCAGGCTCGGGTTCGGCGAGCGTCGGGTTTCATGAACCGCCTGGCCGGATGGCATATGGTAGGGAGATCCTGCGCCCGAATCCGCCCCGCTCATGCGACTCGCCTCGATTCTCCTCGCCTCCCTCGCGGTCTCTGGCTGCGATCTGCTCTCCGGCCTCGCCGCGCTCGAGGTGGTGGAGCCCGGCCAAGGGGGCGCCGCGGGGGGTGGGGGGGAGGGAGCGGGAGGGGGAACGCCGGCCGGCCGCGTGGAGCTCAGCGCGGTGTTCGGCGAGAGCGGCGCGACCCGGGGGCTGGCGCTCGCGGTGAACGAGGACGACGAGGTGCTGGTGGCCGGCACCACCAACGCGACCGTCGATCTCGGGGGCGGCGCGCTGACCCCCATCGACGGCACGGAGATCCTCGTGGGACACCTCGACGGGGCGGGGAACCACCTCCGGAGCGTGATGCTCGGCGGGTTGGGCGCCCAGGAGGTGTGGTCGCTCGCGATCGCTGCCGACGAGGGGGTCATCCTCGGGGGCACCGCAGAGAACGAGCTCGTGGCCGGCGGGGAGCCAGTGTTCAGCGCCACCGCCGGCTTCGTGGTGAAGCTCGATCGGACGGCGCTCGGCGTGGTGTGGGAGCGACACTTCGATGGCGAGGTGGTGGTCGCGAGCGTGGCGGTGGCGCCGGAGGGCACGATCTACGTCGGGGGCAGCTTCGTGGGGGCCGTCTCCCTGCCCGACGGGACCGCGACCGCCGACGGGGTCGACGGGTTCGTGTCCAAGCTCGCGTCCGACGGCTCGCATCTGTGGACGCGGCGCGTGGGGGGGCCGCTCTCGCAGCGCGTCTCGCGCCTCGCCGCCACCAGCGATGGGGGCGTCGTCGTCGGGGGGGAGTTCGAGGGCACGCTGGACAGCGGCGCCGGCCCGGTCACCGCCGACGCGCTCGACGTCCTCGTGGCGAAGCTCGATGGCCAGAACCTGCTGGTGTGGCAGCAACACCTCAGCGGCGCCGGCGAGGAGCGGGTCCGCGGGCTCGACGTCAACGAGCAAGGCGGCGTGGTCGTCCTCGGCACCTACACGGGGACGGTAGCGCTCGGCGGCGAGCCGTGGTCGGCGGACGCCGACGACATGTTCGTGGCCGTGCTCGCCGACGGCGGTGAGCTCATCTGGGGCCGCGGGCTCCAGGGGACCGACGAGAGCCAGCAGCTCCGAAGACCTGTCGCCTTCGACAGCGACGGCGACATCGTCTTCACCGGCGTGATGGTGCAGGACGCCGATTTTGGGGGCGGTGTGCTCAGCCCCAACAACCAGTCGCGGGACGTCGTGGTGGCCAAGCTCTCGTCGCAGGGAGAGCACGTGTTCAGCCACGCGTGGGGCGGGGCCGACACCGATCTCGGCGCGGCGGTGGCCGTGGACAGCCAGCGACGCACGTGGGTGACGGGATCGTTTCAAACCGAGATCGTCTTCGACAAGCGCTACAGCGTGCGCTCCGACCGCTCGATGTTCCTCTTGTTGCTCGGTCCGTGAGCGGTTGGATGCGTCCAAAAATCGGCCGCGACGAGGGGGTCGTCGTATCGTCGCTTGCGGGCATGGCGAACACGAGCAGGCAGGAGGCGCCGTCGGTGTGGGCGAGCACGCGGCGCGAGCACGGAAAGCAAACGAGGCCCCGAAGGTGGCGGCGGAGGCTCGCGGCAGCGGGGCTCCTCGTCGCTGCCCTCGCCGGGGCGTGGGTCGCCGTCCATCGCGTGCCGTGGGTGGGCCCGATGGTCGCCGATGGACTGCGCGCGGTGATCGGGATCGAGGGCGTCGCCAAGCTCGAAGACTTCGTCTACGGCCTCGAGGACCGCGTGAACCTCGCCGTTCGTGGCGACGAGGCCCCCCGCGCGTACTGGGACGTGCCGGCGGCGCCGCCCGCGCCGCTGTCGCCGACCAAGCTCTCGAGCTGCGAGGTGGCCGCGTTCGCGCCCGTCGACGTGGGTCCGATGCACGCGAAGTGGTCGGCGCCCGGGGATGGCACCTGGGTGGGGATCGCGGACGCACGCCGACCCGAGGCGGCGCCGCGGCTCTACAAGACGCTGCTGCATCCGGATCCAAACCGCTCGTGGACCGCGGTGAGCGTGGTGGCGATCGATCTCCGGCGTGTCGATCTGCACCTCGTGGCCGGCCGCCACGAGCCCAAGCCCAAGACCAAGGAGGGGAGGGCTTACCAGCGCACCGGACTCGTGCCGAGCGCTCACCACGAGGTGCTCCTCGCCGCCTTCAACGGCGGGTTCAAGGCCGAGCACGGCCAATACGGCATGCACGTCGACGGCGTGACGTTGCTCGAGCCGCGCAGCCTCAGCTGCTGGGTGGCGCACAAACGCGACGGCGGGGTGGTCATCGGCGACTACGAACGCCTCGGTAAGCTGGGTCTCGAGACCACGTGGTGGCGACAGGCGCCCGCGTGCATGGTCGACGCGAGCGAGCTGCATCCCGGTCTCCGCGACCGCGAGAACACCTACTGGGGCGCCACCCTCGACGGCAAGACCGTGATCCGCCGCTCGGCGATCGGCCTCTCCGCCGACGGCGACACGCTCCTCGTCGGCATCGGCGACCACACGAACGCGCGCGCCATCGCGACCGCCATGAAGCACGCGGGGGCGGCCCACGTCGCGCAGCTCGACGTCAACTGGTCCTACCCGAAGTTCGTGCTCTACAAGCCCACGCCGCGCGGCCTCATCGCCGAGAAGTTGTGCGAGGGCTTCGAGCACAGCGAGGACGAGTATGTCCGTCGGCCGGCGGAGCGCGACTTCTTCTACCTCACCGCCAAGAGCGACGCCGCGATCGAGGCTGCGGCTTGCCAACCCTGAGCGGGTCGTTCAGCGATAGCGCTCGAACAGCGCGGTCTGCCGGCTCCGCAGGCTCACCGGCTGGCCGCGGATGAACATGGAGACGGGCCGAGACGACAGCTCGAAGGGGTCGCCCGACCACACGACGAGGTTCGCGATCTGCTTCGGCGCGACCTCACCGTAGGCGCTCATCGCCAACATGCGGGCTGGGGCGCGGGTGACCGCGTCGAGCGCGGCGCGGTGGGGAAGACCGGCGCGCACCGCGTTGCCGGCGGCCTGCGCCAGCTTGCGGGCGTTGTGGCTCTCGCCGGTGGAGATGGCGACGCTGACGCCGGCAGCGTGGAGGAGGGCCGCGTTGCCCTCGGTGGCGTGACGCGCGGCGAAGGAGCGTGGGCCCTCGTCGAGGGGGTAGACGATGACGGGCACGTTGCGCTTCGCGAGCAGCTTTCTCACCTTCCAACCCTCCGCGCACGAGGCGAGCACCAGGCGGAGGCCGTTCGCGGCGCCGAGATCGAGCACGGTGGCGATGTCACTCGCGCGATCGACGTGCACGACGGTGGGGAGCTCGCCGGCGAGCGCGCGCGCGACCACCTCGAGATCGAGGCGGCTCGGGCCGAGCTTCCGCAGCGCGGCCTTGTCGTACGCGGCCTTGTTCTTCACGTAGGCGCGGGTGTCGTCGAAGAGCTCGCGGAGGCGCAGCAGCATGGTGCCCCGTGTGTGGGCGGCGTCGCCGAACGCGCCGTCGTGCATGTGCACGTGCAGGGCGAGGCTCGAGCGGGCGAGCGCTTCGGCGGGGGCCTCGCCGGTGAGGTCGGCCCACGCGCTCTGCCCGCTCACCAAGCCGAAGGTGTTGCCGTGCGAGAGGGGGATGGGGCCGGGCACCACGCCGACCGACGTGAGGCCGCCGCGGCGGCAGATCGGGATGAGGGTGGAGGCTGGGTCGTAGCCGTCGGCGGTGCGGAACGCCGCGCGCACCGGGTCGTCGCTCGCGTGGGCGGTGTCGAGGGTGGAGGGCTCGAGGCTCACCTCCTCGACGCCGACGTGGGTGAGCAGATCGACGAAGCCGGCGGTCACCGTCCCGCCTTCGATGGACGTGACCGGGGCACCGGCGATGGGGCCGCGATCGGCGCCGACGTAGCTGATGGTGTCGCCCTCGAACACGATGACGCTGTCGGCGAGCGGCTCGGCGTCGGGTCGGAGGAGCGTCCCCCCGACCAGCGCCCGCTTCGGCTTGGGGGCCGGGGTCGTGTCCTTGGTGGGCAGCGGCGCTTGGGCCGCCACCTCCCCGGTGAAGAGGAGCGAGCCGAGACCGGCGAGGCAGGCGCGTCGGGACAGCGATCGATGGGTGTGGGTCATGGGCTCGCCTCGAAGTCGCTCCAGGGCGGAGCGGGGCGCTCCGCGTCGTGGCTCAGCACGCCGTCGACGAAGACCTTCTCGGCGCGGGCGTAGACGCTGAACGGGGTGCGATCCCACACCACCACGTCGGCGTCTTTCCCCACCTCGAGCGTCCCCGCGCGGGCCTCCACGCCGAGGGCCCAGGCCGCGTTCGCGGTGATCCAGCGGAGGGCCTCGTCCTCGCTGATCTCGAGCCCGGCGTGCCGGCCAGCCCACAGGCCCTTGGCCGCCTCTTGGTTCAGGCGTCGGATGCCCTCGCGCGAGTCGGAGTGAACGATGGCGCGGGCCCCTGCCGTCGCCACGAGGGCGAGGTTCTCGGGGATCCCGTCGTAGGCCTCCAGCTTGAAGCCCCACCAGTCGGCCCAGGTCGACACGCTGATGTCGCGTTGCGCGAGGAGGCCGCGGATCTTGTAGGCCTCGAGCGCGTGGTGGAAGGAGCGGATCGTGAACCCTACCTCGTCGGCGAGGGCGAGCACGTTGGCCATGTCGTCGGAGCGGTAGCAGTGCACGTGCACCAGCACCCGACCCTCGAGGGCGGCGGCGAGCGTCTCGAGGCCGAGGTCGCGCGCGGGGGGCAGGGCGGGGTCTGCAGGCGGCGCCGACGGGGCAGGGCTCCCCGCCGGGCTCGCGACGGGGGCTGGGGCGGGGGCCGGGGCGGGAGCGACGCTCGGGGCGTTCGCCTGGGCCTGTCGGCTCTGCTCCTTGAGCCGCCACGCGTCCCACTCCGCGATGAGCCGGCGCGCCTTGTGGAACGCCTCGCGTTGGGCGGCGACGTTGCCCATGCGCGTCATCGGCGGCTGCTTGCGTTCGCCGTACACCCGCTTCGGGTTCTCTCCGCACGCCATCTTCAGCCCGTCCGGGGCGCCCCGAAAGTGCATGGCGCGCGCGGTGGTGGCCCGGCGGAGCTTGACGGTCACGGCGCGGCCGCCGATGAGGTTGCCCGAGCCGGGGAGCGCTTGGATCGCGGTCACGCCACCCCGCAGCGCCCGCTCGATGTCGGGATCCTGCACCCAGAACGCGTCGATCGCGCGAACCCCGGCCGTGATCGGCGCCGTCATCTCGTTGCCGTCGAGGTGGGCGAGCGCCGAGGGGGACGGATACACGCCGAGGTGCGAGTGGGTGTCGATGATGCCGGGCGTGATCACCTTGCCGGTCGCGTCGATCACCGTGGCCCCCGCCGGAGCCTCGCCGCCACCCGCACCCACCGCCGCGATCTTCCCGTCGCGCAGCAGCACGTGGCCGTTCTCCAGCGCGGTACCGTTGCCGAGCATCACCTTTGCGCCGACAAGGAGCACCACCGGGTGACTCGGTGGGGGCGGGGGGGCCGCGCTGTCGCTCTGACGCCAAGGGGCGTCGGGCACCGCCGCGAGAGGAGGGGGCGGCGCAGGAGCCGGTGAGGGCGCCAGCGGCGGAGGGTGTGTCGGTGTGCAGGCGCCGAGCGTGGCGAGCGCCACCGGCAGAATCCACGAAGGCGGGCGAAACACCCGCGCGTCATAACGGCCTACTGGTCGCGCCGCCAGTCGAACGGGTAGCTCTTCCACTTCCCGCTGCCCTTGCAGTCCATCTTCTCGTCGCCGTCGTCCTCTTCGATGACCTCGCACTCCATCTCGAAGTCGTCGCCGTCGCACGGGCCTTTGTCGCACTCCATCTTCAGATCGAACTCGAGGCCCTTGTCTTCCCACTCGACGTCGAACTCGAACTGGACCCAGTCGTCGCAGTCCTTGCAGCTCGTGGCCCAGATCGTCGCGTCGCCGGTGTTGTCGCTGAGGGTCTCGAGCTTGTTGCGCTTGCCGTTCCCGAGCTTGCTGTCCGACTCCCACGTGCCCACCACGGGCGCGTCACAGGCGAGCAGCAACAGTCCCAACGAGCCGAGCATGACAAGACGCGACATGGCCCCCAATTTGAGCCACATCGCCCGACCATGCAACCCCTTCCGACCCGTCCGCCCCGGCCCTGGGGCCGCTGGCCGCCCGCGCCGAGGTCAGTCGGCCTGGAGCTCGAACTCGAAGAAGCCGTAGCGCTTCCAAGGGGAGGCGGCCTTGCAGTCGAGCCACGCCTTGTCGGTGTCGTGCGTGCAGTCCATCTCGAAGTCGAGCTCGACGCCGAGACCGGCCGCGGCGTCGCAGCCCTTCACGCAGCGCAGTCGAAACTCGAAGTCGCCGTCGGCCTCCTCGAACCACTCCTCGACGTCGTACTCGAGTCGGGACAAGCCGCTGTCGCGCGTGAGCTGCACCCACATCGAGAGCTCGCCCCCGTCGTCGGTCACCTCGAGCTCGTTGCGTTTCTTGTTGGGCAGCGCTTGTCGAGACTGCCACACGCCCACGGGATCCGCGCTGCAGCCCGCGACGAGCGCCGCGAGGGTGAGCGCCGCGCCCCCTCGCGCCAAGGTGCCGAACCACATATTCCCCCGTCTATCTCGCGGCCGCGCGCCGCGCAACCTCCGACGCACGCGATGGCGCGCGGGGCCAGCACAGGCACTTTCGGCGAGCGCGCCTCCGCGCGCGAGCCCTCGAGCGAATCTTTGGCTGATCGTTGATCTCGCGCCGAGCGTGCGTATACTCCGCGCGCTCAACGTCCAGCGGCCTACCCGGTCAAGGGCTCGCGCTCGTGCGGGCTCGTGGGTGGGCGTCTTCGAGGAACGATGCTTCATCCGATCAAGAAGTCTGAAATTATTGAACAATACCGCACGCACGAGAGCGACACGGGGTCGCCCGAGGTGCAGATCGCGCTCCTGACGGAGCGGATTCAAGAGCTCACCGAGCACTTCAAGATCCACGCGAAGGACCACCACTCGCGCCGCGGTCTCCTCAAGCTGGTCAGCCAGCGGAGGCGCCAGCTCGACTACCTCCGCAAAGTGGATGTCGAGCGCTACCGAGGCTTGATCAAGCGTCTCGGACTGCGTAAGTAACGAGCGATCAACCAACCAAGGGGCGCCGCCGCGATGGCGGTCGCGCCCGCGAGCGCGCTCGAGCCTGCCTGGTGGCAGGCTCTCGAGAGCCCTCGCGCCGACCCGCACGACGTGGGTCGGCGACGTCGCGAAACCGCTGAGCACGATCATCGTCTTCGTCTTCGCTTCGTGTCCGTGAGCGCTCGCAAGAGCTCCCCGAGCGGGACCGCGAGAGGTGCTCGCGCACAGGAACCGAGGAAGAAGGTAGAGGTGCTCAGCCCCAACGCCGCGCGCGTGGCGCCGGCTCAGGAGAGCACATGCACATTCGTGAATCCGTCATGGTCGGCGGCCGCCCGCTGACCTTCGAGACCGGCCGTCTGGCCAAACAGGCCGAGTCGGCCGTCCTCCTCACCTACGGCGACACCACCGTCCTGGTGACCCTCTGCTGGACCGAGCCGCGGCCGGGCATGGACTTCTTTCCGCTCACCTGCGAGTACGTGGAGAAGACCTACGCCGCGGGCAAGATCCCGGGTGGCTTCTTCAAGCGCGAGGGCCGCCAGCGCACCGCCGAGATCCTCAACTGCCGCATCATGGACCGGCCGGTGCGCCCGCTGTTCCCGGAGGGCTTCCGCAAGGACGTGCAGATCATCGCGACCGTGCTCAGCCACGACGGCGAGAACGAGGGCGACGTCCTCGCGCTCACGGGAGCGAGCGCAGCGATCCACGTGTCGAGCCTGCCGTGGGACGGACCGGTGGCCGGTGTTCGCGTCGGTCGCGTGGGCGGTGCGTTCGTCGCCAACCCCACCGTGAAGCAGCTCGAGGAGAGCGACATCAACGTGATGGTCGCGTGCAGCCGCGAAGCGATCGTCATGGTCGAGGGCGGCGGTGATCAGGTGTCGGAGCAAGAGCTCGCGGATGCGCTCGCGTTCGCACACGAGACCTCCCAGCCGATCCTCGACCTCATCGATGAGATGAGGGCCGTGATGGGCAAGGCGAAGATGGAGTTCACGCCACCTTCGCTCGACGAGACGCTGAAGAAGCGCGTCTCCGAGCTCGTGGACGCCGGGCTCCGCACGGCGGCCGTCATCCGCGAGAAACACGCCCGCTACGAGGCCTACGCCACGCTCAAGAATCAGATGCTCGAGACCCTCAAGGGCGAGCTCGATGAAGAGACGTTCGCGGCGAACGAGAAGCTCCTCAAAGACGAGTTCGGCGAGCGCAAGTACGAGGTGGTGCGCGAGATGGTGCTCGGCGACAAGAAGCGGATCGATGGGCGCGGCTACGCCGACATCCGCGCCATCTCCGTGGAGCCGGGCATGCTCGCTCGCACCCACGGCAGCGCGCTGTTTCAGCGCGGCGAGACCCAGGCGCTCGCCACCGCGACGCTGGGCACGAGCAGCGGCGAGCAGAAGATCGACGGCCTCACCGGCGAGGAGTGGCAGCGCTTCTACCTCCACTACAACTTCCCGCCCTTCTGCACCGGTGAGGTGAAGTTCCTGCGCGGGCCTGCCCGGCGTGAGATCGGCCACGGGGCGCTCGCCGAGCGCGCGCTCCGGCAGGTGGTTCCGGACAAGGAGGAATTCCCGTACACCATCCGCCTCGTGTCGGAGACGCTCGAGTCGAATGGCTCCTCGTCGATGGCCGCGGTGTGCGGTGGGTGTCTCGCGATGATGGACGCCGGCGTGCCGATCAAGGCGCCAGTGGCCGGGATCGCGATGGGCCTCATCACCGATGGCAAGCGTCACGCGGTGCTCAGCGACATCCTCGGCGACGAGGACCACCTCGGCGACATGGACTTCAAGGTGTGCGGCACCGAGAAGGGCATCACCGCCATCCAGATGGACATCAAGGTGAAGGGCCTCAGCCGTGAGCTGATGCTCGAGGCGCTGTATCAGGCGCGCGACGGCCGGAAGCACATCCTGAGCAAGATGCTCGAGCGGCTCCCCGCGGCGCGGCCGGAGCTCTCGAAGTATGCGCCCCGCATCCACACCATCAAGGTGAAGCCGGAGCAGATCCGCATCATCATCGGACCCGGGGGAAAGACGATCCGAGGCATCGTCGATCAGACCGGCGTCACCATCGACGTGGAGGACGACGGGACGGTGAACGTGGCGTCGGCCGACGGCGAGGCGCTGCGCAAGGCGCTCGAGATCATCGAGGGCCTCACCTCGGAGCCCGAGGTGGGGAAGGTGTACGACGGCGTCGTGCGTCGCATCACCGACTTCGGCTGCTTCGTCGAGATCCTCCCCAACTGGGATGGCCTGGTGCACATTTCCGAGCTCGCCTGGGGGCGCACCGAGCGCGTCGAGGACGTGTGCAAAGAGGGTGACAACCTCAGCGTGAAGGTGCTGAGCGTGGATCAGGACGGCAAGGTGCGTCTCAGCCACAAGGACACGCTGCCGATGCCCGAGGGCTACGAGCCGCCGCCCGAGCGCGAGCGCGGCGACCGCGGCGACCGCGGTGACCGTGGGCGCGGCCGTGGTGGGCGCGACCGCGATCGGGGTGGCGATCGCGGTGGGGATCGCTCGCGCGGGCGACGCCCAGGCGGTGGCGGTGGTCGCGATCGCGAGCGCGGCGGGGACCGTGATCGCGGCGGGGACCGTGATCGCGGCGGGGACCGTGATCCTGGCGGGGACCGTGATCGCGGCGGGGACCGTGATCGCGGCGGGGACCGTGATCGCGGCGACGACGCGGCGGATCGGGACCGGAGCAAAGAGCGCGATGACCGGGATCGCGACAGGGATCGCGATCGGGATCGCGACCGCGATCGAGGGGAGCGCGAGCCCGCGCCCCGCGGCGAGCGGCTCGAGACGCACGCCGACGGAGACCGACCGTCGTCCGGATCCAACGGCGAGGCCCCGCGCCGTCGCCGCCGCTCGACGAAGTCGGCGCGTACCACCGAAGGCGGTGAGGGGGGCGACGCAGGCCCCGCGAGCGACGACGACGCCCCGCGCCGCCGCCGCTGACGTCAAGGTGCCCAACGCCCCAACGGCGCGCTGAGGGTGCAGCTTCATGAGCGGCGGATCCGGAACCGGCAAGCCCACGGTGATCGAGCGCATCCGAGAGTTCTCGGTTCCGCTCCTCGCCGGCGTGGTGCTTGCCATCCTCTGGGCGAACGTCGACTTCGACAGCTACCACGCTGCCGCCGAGCACGAGTGGTTTGGGGCGGGCACCCACGTCAACCTGCATTTTTTCGCCAACGAGATCCTGATGGTCTTCTTCTTCGGCGTCGCCGCGAAGGAGATCACCGAGGCCTGCCTGCCCGGGGGAGCGCTCAACCCGCCTCGGAAGGCGATCAACCCCCTGATGGCCACCATCGGCGGCGTCGTTGGCCCCATCGGCGTGTACTTCGCCATGACGTGGCTGCTCGACGCGCCCGCCGAGGTGAGCCGGGGCTGGGGTATCCCGACCGCCACCGACATCGCCCTGGCGTGGCTCGTCGCCCGCCTCGTGTTCGGCGCACGCCACCCTGCGGTGAGCTTCCTCTTGCTCCTCGCGGTGGCCGACGACGCGCTCGGGCTCGCCATCATCGCCGTGTTCTACCCCGACCCCGTGCACCCCACCGAGCCGATCTACCTCGGCCTGGTGGTGTTGGGGATGGTGGCGGCCTGGCTCTTGGGCAAGCGCGACGTGAAGAGCTTCTGGCCCTACGTCTTGGTGGCGGGCGGGGTGAGCTGGGTGGGGCTCCATCTTGCGCACCTCCATCCGGCCCTCGCGCTCGTGCCGGTGGTGCCCTTCATGCCCAACCGCGGCCTCGACGAGGGCCTCTTCCACGACACGGGGAGCTCGACCGACACCTTGAGTCGCTTCGAGCACTTCTTCAAGGCGCCGGTCGACTTCGGGCTGATGGCGTTCGGCCTCGCCAACGCGGGGGTGCCGTTCGCGGCCATCGGACCGGCGACGTGGGCGGTGGGGGCCGCGCTCATCGTGGGCAAGACGGTCGGGATCAGCGTCTTTGCGCTCACCGCCAACGCGCTCGGCTTCAGCCTCCCGAAGGGGATGCGCGGGCGGGCGGTGGTGCTCGCTGGCCTCGTGGCGGGCCTCGGCCTCACCGTCGCGCTGTTCGTGGCGGGGGCCGCCTTCTCCGATCCTGCGCTGCGCGGCTCGGCCAAGATGGGGGCGTTGCTTTCGTCGGTTGCTGCGCCTTTGGCGATTGTCTTGGGTAAGCTCTTCGGCGTGAAGCGGAAGGACACCGTCGACGCCGGCGAGTCGGAGCCGGCCCTCAACGCGAGCGGGCGCCCCTCCCTCCGCAACCCCTCGCAGCCCGAGGGGGAAGGGGTGATGGATCTCGGCCCTCCGTCGGGCCCCGCCGTGGAGCCGCTCGCCAAGGACGAGCCCTCGCGTGGTGAGGCGTGAGCGACGTCAAGGCCACCGCGTTTGCGCAACAGGGGCTCGACTTCGTGAGCCTCTTCGAGGCGAAGTTCCATATGTTGAACGTGAGCGGCTACCGACCGGTGCTCCGTGAGCCGGTGGCCGAGACGACGGCCGGCGGCGCGCAGGCGGTGCAGCACATGGTGCTCGAGCCGAAGATCGAGGGGGATCCGGTGGTGACGGTCGGTCTGGTCAACGTGGCCACCAAGACCGCCAAGCTGCGCTCCTACGAGTGTCTCGCGACCCTCCACCAGCTGCGGTTCCGGGGGCGCGCGTTCCACGTGGACGCGGCCCAGTACCAGAGCTTCTTCGACCGGGTGCTGGAGTTCATGCGGCGGCAAGGGTTGCAGGTTCAGATCGAGACGCGGCCTCCCGAGGTGCGCCGCTCGAGCGCGCCTCCGCCCCCGGCCTCGGGTGCGATGATGCTCGTGTGGGCCGCGCTCGTGGCGCTCGCGGTCTTCGGCGCCACGGTCGCCTACCTCGTGTTCAGCGGCCGCCTCGCGCTGTGAGCGCCGCCGCCGCGCCTCGCGGCGCGCGCGCGAGGGAGACGAACGAGGGCACGCGTGCTAGACCCCCTTCAGTGTCCGACGTGGAACAGAAGCTCGACCGGCTTCGCGAGCGCCTGCGGGAGCTCGGGTCGGTGCTCGTGTGTTATTCGGGCGGGGTCGACAGCGCCTTCGTGCTCGCGGTGGCCCACGACACCCTCGGGGCGCGCACGGTGGGCATGACCGCCGTGTCGCCGAGCCTCCCGCCCGGAGAGAAGGACGACGCGCGGGCCATCGCGGCCGCCATCGGCGCCGACCACCGCTTCGTCTCGTCGAACGAGATCGAAGATCCGCGCTACGTGGCCAACAACCCCGACCGGTGCTTCCACTGCAAGTCGGAGCTCTACCGCATCGCCGTCGCGAAGCAGCGCGAGTGGAGCCTCGCGTACGTGCTCAACGGCACCAACGTCGACGATCTGGGCGACTACCGCCCGGGGCTCGAGGCGGCCAAGGAGGCGGGGGTGGTGAGCCCCTTGGTCGAGGCTGGCTTCTCCAAGGACGACGTGCGAGAGGCGGCACAGCGCATCGGGCTCGGGGTGTGGGACAAGCCGGCGTCGGCGTGTCTCGCGAGTCGCATCCCCTACGGCACGAGCGTCACAGCGGAGCGGCTCGCGCAGATAGGCGCGGTCGAGGCCGCGCTGCGGGAGCTCGGCTTCCGCCAGGTGCGCGTGCGCTACCACGGCGACGTCGCGCGCATCGAGCTCGGGCTCGACGAGCTCGCCCGCGCCCTCGACCCCGAGCAGCGCGAGCGCATCGTTTTGGCGGGGAAGGCGGCGGGCTTCCAGTTCGTGACGCTCGATCTCGGCGGCTATCGGCGCGGCAGCCACAACGAGGTGCTCGTGGGTCGATCGCTTCGCGTGGTGTCCTGAGCTGGAGCGCGCCGCGCTCGAGCGGGTGGGCTGGAGCGCCCCCGCGGTGGATGCGTGCCCAAGCGCGCACGGCGAGCGCGACGTCCTCAGCCGAGCGGCATCGACGCGAGCATGGCGCCGCCGTCCGCGACGATCGTCGCGCCGTGGATGAGCGAAGCGGCGGGCGTGCACAAGAACAGGGCGATGTTGGCGATCTCGTCGATGCGTCCGAACCGCTGGATCGGGATCAGGCGCACGAGCTTGTCGGTAGCGTCTCCGGGGGCGAGCTTCTGCATGCCCACCGTGTCGGCGATCGGACCCGGCGCGATGCCGTTGACGCGGATGTTCGAGCTGCCCCACTCGAGGGCGAGCGAGCGGGTCATGGCGTCGACGGCGGCCTTCGCGGCGGAGGCGTGGATCTGCAGCGGCGTGGCCGTGTAGTGCAACGTGGCCGAGATGTTGAGGATGTGGCCGCCGTGATCGCGCAGCCACTTGTCGAACGCGGCGCGGCTCACGTTGAAGGTGCCGAGCGCGTCGATGGCCATCACCGTGCGGAAGCCGTTGTAGGAGAGCTGCGAGGCGGGGCAGAGGAAGTTGCCCGCCGCGCCGTTGACCACGATGTCGCAGCGCCCGAGCGTCTCGAGCGTCGTGTCGAGCGCCGCCTCGATCGTGTCGGGCTCGCGCACGTCGCCGGCGGTGGCGAGGACGCGGCGTCCGGTGTCGTTTCGTAGCTCGGCGGCGGCGGCTTCGAGGCGCTCGGCGTTGCGCCCGAGGAGCACCACGTCGGCGCCGTGAGCCGCGAACGCGTGAGCGATGCCTTTGCAGATCCCCGAGCCTCCGCCGGTCACGAAGGCGACCTTGCCGGCGAGAACGTCCTGGTGAAACACGCTTTTCGACATGACGAGTCGCTACACCGGCCCGCCTTTGTTGGCCATGTGGTCTAGTGTAGGGAAGGTTCCCACCCCATGGACCCACGCTGGATGCGAGAGACCCCCGTCGACCCCTTCTTTGCGGTCGAGGATGCCCACGCCAACGGCCGCAAGAGCCCTCGAACCCCGGCCGAGCTGCCGTGCCGAATCGTCAGCCACTACTGGGAAGAGGCGGTGGCCCACCACATCACCCAGGTGTCCACCGCGGGGGCGTGGATCGACACCCTGTTCCCGCTCCACCCGGGGGCGGAGGTCGTGCTCTGCTTCACCCCTCCTGGCGACGACCGCGAGCTCACCCTCTTCGCTCACGTCGCGCGTGTCGTCACCGGGCGGCGCCGCAACGATCGCAAGCCGTTCGGGATGGCGCTCGCCTTCGCCGACGTGACGCCAGAGGAGCGCGAGCGGCTCGAGGGCGCGTTCTGTCGCTCGGCGGCTTGACGGTGCAAGCGGCGGGAAGGAAGTTGGCCTCGTGGGCCGTGCGGTCGCACATTGGCCTACATGTTGGAGCTGCACTACGCCAGGCGCGGCAAGCGCCACTCCGTGGACATGCTGTGCGAGCTGATTCGCCGTGACTTCGACGTCCCCATCCGCCACCGCATCGTGGATTTGTCGGCGTTCGGGGCGTGGCTCCACACCACCTTCCCGATGCCCATCGGCGCGCGCGTCGTGCTCGTGTTCACCCCGCCTGGGGAGGAGGAGCTGATGGTGTTCGCCGAGGTCACGCGCGTTCGTGAGCCGCGCCGCGGCGTCACGCGGCCAGGCATGGGCGTTGCGTTCTTGGATCTCACGGCCGACGAGCGCCGCCGTCTCCAGCAGGCGCTCGGTCACCTCGGCGACGAGACGGTGCGCGTCATGCAGTTCGCCCGCCTCCTCCACTGAAAGAGCTCCGCTCACGGGGCCAGCGCCGGGCCGAGGCGCTCAAGACCTGACCGGAAAAGGCGGAGTGGCGGGTCGGTGGGTCGCTTCAGGTGGCGCGGAGCGCTGCGCGGAGGAAGGCGGTGGTGTCGTCTGGGGCGCCCTGCTCGAGGACGCGATCGATGAGCGCGCGGGCCTCGCGTTCGCGGAAGCCCATGTTCATGAGGGCGCTCCTGACGCGCTGGGTGGTGTCGATGGCCTCGGGTCGCAAGTTCT
>CAYOAL010000149.1:0-24354 GCA_964401935.1 uncultured Polyangiaceae bacterium | reverse complement strand
TCGGCGTGCGACGCTCCTGAGCGTGACCGTCTGCCCCCCTCGCCGCGCCAGCCCGTCACGAGCCAGGGCGCGGAGGGCACCGCCGCGCTTTCGCACCTCACGAATTCGAGCGACGAGTCGAGACGCGAAGCGCCGAGAGGAGGCGCGAACAACCCGCAGGAGGGAGCCCGAAGGGCGACCGACGAGGAAAAGAGTGACCGCGACCCGACAGCCCTCGGGGACCGCCCGCCCACGCGGCCCGCTCTGCCGAGCCTCGCCGGACCGCGTCTCGAGGGGCCCTGCGAGGCCATGTCGGTCGGACCTTCAAGGCTGGCTCGTGCGAAAGTGCTGAACTGCCACACGGAAGGCGGTGGCTTCACCCGCTTCGGCTGGCGCGTTGAGGCCGTAGGTTCTCGACGTGGGGGCGGTGGAGAGGCAGGCCACGCTGGTGTTGTAGCGGGCCATTGCGCTGCGGAGCGCCTCGGCGTCTCCGCTCGCCGCCGCCTTGCCGAGCGCGTCGAGCGACGGATCGAACAGGCACGGCTTGCCCCCGAGGGGAGTCGACAACGGCTGGGGCTCGGCACAGCAGCGGTGGCGGGCAGCGGCGGCGAAGGCCATGCGGTACCAGCCCATCGCCGACCACAGGCGCATGGGGCCGGTGATGGCCCCTGGCTCCGGCCTCCCCTGCACCACCGCCGCGCGGAGGATGTCGGCGAGGGCGACCGGGTCGTCCTCGGCGCAGAACCCCTCGAAGGTGGGCGGGCCCACCCCGAAGGCCTCGGGGGGAAACATGGCCGCGAGGCAGGCGTCGGTATCGCCGCCCGCCGGCACCGCCGCCGACGGGGCGCCGCTCGGAGCGGCCGACGCAGCCGCAGACGGCGTGGCGGTTGGGGCGCGAGCGGGCGCCGAGCTCACGGAACGCGCAGACGCCGGCGGCGGGCGCGTCGACCACGGTGGGGCACGGAGCGAGCCGCTGGGCTCGGGCCCCGCGTCCCCGAGCGGCGCGGCGGACGAGTCGTCGTCGAGCGTGCGCTGGATGTAAACGACCGCGCCCACGCCCACGAGCACGCCTACCAGCGTCCACAACGTGCCCCCCGAGCCCTTGGCCTTGGTCGTCTCGGGGTCGCGCGCTTCGCGGCGGGCGGCGGGCGCGTCGACGGGGCGCTCCGTCTCCGTGACCGCGTCGCTCGACTGGAGGGGGATCCGTGGTGGTTTCTCGGCTTTGGTCTTGGCGATGCGGCTCGGGAGGAGCTCGAGCGGCGCCGTCGCCGCGGGCTCTCGGGGCGCAGGCGGCGCCCGCGGCGGGTCTTCGGGCGCGCCTCCCTTGGCGGTGCCCTCGGGCTCGGCTCGCTCTGCCTTGGGCTGCACGCTCGGCGGCGCCTTGGGGGCGGCGGGGGTGGGCGCCCACGCGATGTCTTCCCCCACCTCCACCGCGAGCTCGAGCGGCGGCAGCGCGTCGGTGCTCGGATCGAGGGCCACGAGCGCGTCGACGAGGAGCGGGAGCGACGCGAGCCGGAGCGTCTCGTCCGCTTTGAAGATGCGGTCGAGCAGCGACTGGATGCGCTCGAAGTCGGCGCCATACACCGCGATGGGAGACGCCGGGCGCCACTTGATGCGCTCCCCCACCTTGCGGCGGCTGTCGCCGGGGAAGGGGTAGCCGCCGGTGACGAGGTGATAGAGCAACACCCCGAGCGCCCAGACGTCGTCGTCCTTGCTCGCGCCGGTGCGCTCGATGCGCTCGAGCGAGTAGAAGTGGAAGTCCTGCTTCACGTCGTCGGCGTCGACGAGCACGGCGCGGGCGCGCGGCTCGGGGGCCACGCTCGTCACGCAGCTCGCGGTCACGCGGCCGTAGGGCACGTCGAGCTCGTGCAGCACCAAGAGCCCCTTGGAGAGCCGCACCAGCCAGCCGATCGCCTGCTCGCGGGTGAGCGGCTGGGCTCTCACCCACTCGCCGAGCGTCTTCATGCCGTGGAAAACAGGCTACGCCATTCGGCGACGCGCGGGCCAGCTTCCGAGAACGGCCGAGCGCTCAGGGAGGCCTCGTACAGAGGCTTCACGCGTCGAGCAGGCCCCGCGCCATGAGGACGATGACGCGGCGGAGGTCGGTCTCGAAGTCGTGACGGAAGCCCGCGAGCTCGGGCGCGCTGAGCACCTCGGCCGTCACGGCGGACGGGTGAGCGAGCGGCCAGCTGCCCACGATGAAGGCGAAGGCGTGATGCAAGAGCTCGCCGTGGCTCGCCGTGGAGAGCTCGGGCACCACCTGATGCATCGCCGCCGACAACCGCCCCAGGAGCGCCACGCTCGAGAGCTTGTAGGAGCGCACCGACGCCGCGGACACGTTGTGCTCCAGCACCGACGGGAGCACGCTCATCAGGTGGCACATCACCGGCCGCGCCGCCGCGGTCTGGGCGAGCACCGCGGCCACGTCCTCGATGCGGCGGCTCACGGCACGGCGCCGGCTCGAGCCCCCGAGCGCGGTGACCACCTCGTCGACCCAACCCTCGGTCCGGTCGTCGAGGAGCGCGAGCAGCACCGCCTCGCGGCTCTCGAAGTAGCGATAGATGTTCGACTTGGCCATCCCCGCCCGCCGCGCGAGCTCGTTCAGGCTAAGCCCCGACGAGTCTTGTCCCAGCGCGAGCATGACCTCCGCGGCGGCCAGGATCTGCTCGGTGCGCTCGGCCTTCTGCTCCGGGCGGCGAGCGCGCTGATAGGTGCCGGTCATGACATGGCTCTCATGCCACGGCCCGTTCCCCTTGACAAGAGACTAACAGTCTCTTATTAAGAGCCCATCGGTCTCTTACACCTCACGCCCCCACTGGAGCACGACACCATGGCCAAACCCCACCTGTGCGATCCCGCCCTCCTTCAGCGCGACCTGTCCGGCAAGCGCTACATCGTCACTGGCGCCAACAGCGGCATCGGTCTCGTCACCGCGCGTCAGCTCGCGAAGCAAGGCGCGGAGGTCATCCTGGCCTGCCGACGGGTGAGCGAAGCCGAGGCGCGCATCGAGGAGCTCCGGGCCGAGCTCCCCAAGGCCCTGCTCCACGCCCGCGAGCTCGATCTCGGCTCGCTCGCGTCGGTGAATGCCTTCGCCGACGCGTTCCTCGCCGACTTCGATCGCCTCGACGGGCTCATCAACAACGCCGGCGTGATGAACACACCCAAGGGCACCACCGTCGACGGCTTCGAGACCCAGCTCGGCATCAACCACGTCGGCCACTTCGCGCTCACCGAGCGTTTGCTCGACCTGCTCAAGAGGTCGGCGCCGTCCCGCGTCGTGATCGTGTCGAGCTGCTACCACGACCGGGCCATGGGCCGCGAAGGCGACATCCACCTCGACGACCTGCACTACGAGCGCCGTCCCTACGATGGCTGGGAGGCCTACGCACAGTCCAAGCTCGCCAACGTGCTCCACGCGAGGGCGCTCGCCAAGCGCCTCGAGGGCACCGGCGTCACGGCGGTGAGCGTGCACCCTGGCTGGGTGCGCACCAACCTCGCCCGCAACTCCATGCCCCTGTGGGTGCAAAACTATCTCCTGCGGCCCGTGTTCGGGCTCGTGGGCATGATCGAGCCGTGGGAGGGAGCGCAGACCACGCTCCACGCCATCCTCGACGACACGGTCGCGAAGCACTCCGGGGCCTACTTCAGCCAGCTCGGCATCTATCGCGACAAGCGCAGCAAGGCCGGCGGCTGGCCGCTCGAGTCGCCCAACCCCAAGGCCCACGACGACGCGCTCGCCGAGGCGCTCTGGGTGGCCACCGAGCGCATGATCGCCAACGCCGGCCAGGCCGCGACCGAGGGGTCACAGCGGTGACGACGCGGGGTGCTCGTCGGCGGTCACCGCGCGGAACAGGTTGCGCGCAGACAGGAGCGCGCCGAGCCCGCCGCCTGCCCCGAGCACCTCGAAGTGCACCGCAGGCCACGCGATCATGCAGCCGAGACCGAGCAGGATGGCCAACACCATCGAGACGTAGGCCCGATCGACGAGCGCCGCGCCGGTCGCGAACGCGACCCCCCCCATGAGCGCCATCAGCATCGAGGTGGTGGGCAGCGGCAGCCCCGCCGCCCAGGCTGCCGTCACCGCTATCACGTGGGCCCCCTGAAGGAGCGCGATCGACAGGAGCTGCGCGCGGCTCAGTCGGCTATTCAGCGCGTCGCGCAGCACGAAGGCGCCAGCCGCAGCCAGCGCGAACGACACGCCCACCGCGACCAGCACGTGCACGTGACGCGGCTCGAGCAGCCCATAGCGCTCGAGCTGGCCGAGGCCCACGAACGACACGGTCCACCACGCGCCGAGCACGATCGCGAGCCCCCCGCGCTGTCGCGCGCCCACACGCACGTCGGCGTCGCGCACGAGCCGCTCGAGCCGCGCGCCGCGCCGAAGACGACGCTTGAGCGCCTCCTCCACCGTTTGCTCGAGCTCGGGGGCCGGCCCAGGGAGATCGCGCAACAGGAGCGCCGCCGCCTCCGGCGCCTCCCGCGCGAGCTCTACCCCCACCATCAGCTCGATCGTGCGGGTGAGGCCCCGCCGCGCCGCCTCGTTGTCGGGCCAGGTGGCCAGGGCATGGGAGAAGGCGAAGCGACACTCTGCGAAGAGCGTGTGAATTTCGTGCAGGGCAGCGGTGTCACGAGCCGACGGGTGCGACGAGGCCGTCTCCAGCTCGGCGAGTCGGGAGCCGGCCTCCTCGGTGAGGATCACCGACGCCCGGTGCTCGAGGACCACCCCGATCGCGTCGGCGAAGTCGTGGGCGGTCGCGAAGCGGTCGGCCGCCTCGCGCGCCATCGCCCGGTCGCAGATGACGCGCAGCGCCCGAGGCACCCAGTCGTCGTAATGCCGCGGCTCCGAGCCGAACGCTCGCGTGAGCACCTCCAGGAGCGAGTCGCCCTCGTGAGGTGGCTTGCCCGTGAGCACCTCGAACAGGGTGGCGCCGAGCAGATACACATCGGTGCGCGGACCGATGCTCGCTCCGTCGGCGGACGCCATCTCCGGCGACATGTAGGCCGGCGTCCCCTCGATGGCGTTGACGTCTCGCGCGGCGGGCACGTCGCGAATGGCGCCGGCGCGGTGGCTGACCGCCACCCCCCAGTCCACCAGATACACCTCGCCCTCGGCGCCGAGCATCACGTTGGCCGGCTTGATGTCGCGGTGCACGATGCCGCGCTCGTGGGCGAAGTGCGCGGCGCGGGCCACCCGCTGCAAGATGTCGAGGTGCCGGCGCAGAAAGCGCTCGGGGTCTGCGCTCCGCTCTTCGCGCGCGAGCGACTCGTCCCAGCCCACCCCCTCGACGCGCTTCATCACCAACACCGGCCGCCCTCGCGCGTCGGCACCGAGCGCGTGCACCGGCACGATGTTGGGGTGCTCGAGCGCCCCCACGATGCGCGCCTCGCGGAGGAGCTGCGCCGCCGCGCGGGGATCGGCGTCCTCGTGCAGACACTTGATGGCCACCTCGCGCTCGAGCGCCGTCTGCGTCGCCGCCTTCACCACCCCCATGCCGCCCTCGCCGAGGGTGCGCCCGAGCGAGAAGGACGGCGGGACCCCGCCGCGCTCCTCGAGCAGCGGCGGCAGCGTCCTCGGCGCCGTCGCGCCAGGGGTCGCCTGCCGGCGCGTCGCGCGGGCGTCGCCCGTCGTCACGGCGAGCGTCGCCACGTCGATCCCGCGCACGTCCCACGCCGCCGTCAGCTGCGCGCGCGTGTCGGCCCAGACGTCGACCCCCGTCATCGCCGCCGATGCTAACCGAGGGGGCGGCGCGACGCGACCGGCTGCCTCGCCTCGGGAGAGGCCGGAGAGGAGCCCTGGCGCTTATTGCAATTCAACTGCAATTAGTTGTGGGCTTCCGGGGCGGCTCGGGTAGCATGCCCAGCTCCGTCTCGCTCCGAGGCCTCGATGCTGCTCCTGCTTGCTGGCGTTCTGGCACTATTTGTCGGCCCGCTGCTCCTTCACCTGTTGGGGCCGCGGTCGCACGTGCTCAACGCGATCGACGGCTTCGTGGTGGTGACGCTCGCCGGGCTGATCGGCCTGCACCTCTTGCCCGAGAGCGTCGCGGTCGCCGGCGGCTGGGCCGCGCTCGCCGCGATCGTCGGCCTCGCCGCCACCCCCCTCCTCGAGCGGGGCTTCCCACGCACCGACTCGACCGCCAAGACGACCATCCTCGCCTTCGCCCTCGCCGGCTTGGCGGTGCACGCGATGCTCGACGGAGCGGCCCTCGCTCTCGAGGCCGAGCTCGACGATCACGGCCACGCCCACGCGCTCGAGGCAGACGGCATGATCGCGGCCGCGGTGCTCTTTCATCGCGTCCCGGTGGGCCTCGCCATCTGGTGGCTGGTGGGCCAGAAGGGCCGCCGCAAACGTGCGCTCGGCATCTTGTTCCTCAACGCGGTGGCCACCGCCGTAGGCTTCATGGCCGCACGCCCCTTGCTGCACGTGGTGTCGGAGGCCACCCTCGCCACCGTGCAGGCGCTCGTGGCCGGCATGCTCGTGCACGCGATCTTCGCCCACCCCCCGCGACTCGATCACGCCGACACCCGCCGGGGACGGGTCGCGTCGGCCGTCGGCGCGGTGCTCGCGATAGGCGCGCTCGCGTTCCTCGCCCGCGCCCACCCCATCGTGCACCGCGCCAAGAGCGAGCTCGCCGCCCTCCACACGCTGCTCGTGCTCGCCCTCGAGGCGGCGCCAGCGCTCCTCCTCGCCTTCGTCGGAGCCGGCGTGATGCTGGCGTTCCTGTCGCCCGCGTCGAAGAGCTGGCTGGGACGCGGCGGCTCCTTCGCTCGCGCCGTGCGAGGCATGTTGTTCGGCCTCCCGCTGCCTATCTGCTCCTGCGGTGTGGTGCCGATGTACCGCACCCTCGCCCGCGCTGGGATCCCCGCCGCCGCGGGCATGGCGTTCCTCGTCGCCACCCCCGAGATCGGGCTCGACGCCATCCTCATCAGCTTCCCCCTCCTCGGCTCCCACCTCGCGGTGGCCCGCGTCGTGTCCGCCGCCATCGTGGCGCTCGTGGTGGGTCTCGCCCTCGGCTCACGCGTCGAGACGCTCGAGGTCGCCCCCGGCGGCCCCGAGAGCGTGGCCGTCGATCACCGCCCACTGCGCGAGCGCCTCAAGGACGGCCTCAAGTTCGGCCTCGGCGAGCTGTTCGATCACGTCGCGCCGTGGCTCGTGGTGGGGCTGTTCCTCGCCTCGCTCATCGAGCCGCTCGTCGACGCGGCCTGGCTCGCGTCGTTGCCGCGCGCCCTCGAGGTTCCGCTGCTCGCCGTGATCGGCATCCCGCTCTACGTCTGCGCGTCGGGGGCGACCCCGCTCGTCGCCATCCTCATGCACAAGGGCCTCAGCGCGGGGGCCGCGATCGCGTTCCTCCTCACCGGACCCGCCACCAACGTGGTCACGTTCGGGGTGCTCTCGTCCTTGCATGGCAGACGCGTGGCGGTCGCCTTCGGCGTGTTGGTCACGGGCCTGGCGGTGGTGCTCGGCTATCTCGTCAATGCGTGGCTCCCCGCCGTCGAGGTGCCGTGGCACGAGCTCGCCGAGGAGGCCGCATCACCCGTCGACGTGGCCTGCCTCGCCATCCTGGTCGCCCTGCTCGTCGCGTCTATCTTTCGCCAAGGCCCGCGCGGGTTCTTCGATCAGCTCCAGCCCTTCGGGGAGAACGCTCACGACCACGCGCATGGCCATGGGCACGACCACGGCCATGGGCACGACCACGGCCATGGGCACGACCACGGCCATGGGCATCACCACCACGACCACGCGCATCACGCCCACCACGATCACGCGCATCGACCCCACGAGCGCTCGGGGTAGCCACGCGCGGGTCGCTGCTGCGAGGTGCGCGACCGGGGGACCGCGGCCGGCGACGCGCGCGACGGCGGCGTCAGATTCTTGGGTTCGGACGCGGACGAGCGTACACCCAAGGGGTGTGGTTCGCGCTCGCTGCCCTCACCGCCCTCACGGCCCTCGCGGTCGGCTGCTCCGACGCATCGTCGTCGCCCGCGAGCGCGCCGAGCGTGAACACCACCGCGTTGACCGGAGCGCCACCCACCCCCGCCCCCAGCGACGCCTCCTCGAGCGCCACCGCCAAACCGGAGCCGCCTCCCGAGCCTTGGCTCGAGAAGACCTTGCGTGAGGCCGATCCCGAGCTCGCAGGTTGGCTGAGAGACGCTCCCAGCCTGCGCCTTCAGCTCTTGGTCGCGGTGCTCGATCCGAAGACCAAGACCCTCACCCGTCACGCGTTCCGCCCCGACGCGGAGTACTTCTACCCGGCGAGCGCCATCAAGCTGCCGCTCGCGGTGGTGGCCCTCGCGGCGATGAACGAGCGCCTCGATGGCCCCGTGCATCGCATGACCCGCCTCATGCGCTGCCGCTACGACAAGTCGGGATGCGAGCCGCCCCCCGAGGACGAAGATCGCGAGCGCGACCGCGACGAGGACGGCAAATACAAACACAAGAAGCTGCGCGTGGGCCAGGAGATCCAGAAGATGCTCTCCTACTCCGACAACGACAGCTACAACCGCCTCTGGGACATCGTCGGACACCGCGACGCCAACGAGCGCGCCGCCTCGCTCGGCCTGTCGTCGGTGCGCTTTCACCATCGCATGAACGCCCCCGCCGACAAATCGGTCGACACCCAGCGCGTAACCTTGTTGCCCCCCGCCGGCCGGGCGGTGGTCGTCGACAAGCGCCACAGCGACCTCACGCTCGCGGCCACCCCCGTCCCCGGCCTCGACATCGGCAAGGGGTGGAACGCAGGCGGGAAGCTCGTCGAGCTGCCACTGTCCTTCGCGCAGAAGAACTACGTGTCGCTCGCGGAGCTCCAGCGCATCTTGTTGTCGATCGTGCTCCCCGAGCACCCCGAGGCGCTGAAGCTGCCGCTCGACGACGACCAGCGGCAGCTGCTCATCGGCGCGATGACCGCAAAGCTCGAGTCGAAGAAGAACGCCGCCGAGCACCACCCGCTCTCACCCGGCGTGCTCGAGGTGCTCGATCCCAAGACCGCGCGCTACGTCGGGAAATCGGGTCGCGCCTACGGCTTCCACCTGGAGAACGCCTACATCGAGAACGTGACCACCGGCCGCGCCGCGTTCATTGCCGTCACCGTGTACGCAAACCCCAACGAGATCCTCAACGACGACGACTACGGCTACGACGACCTCTCCAAGCCGCTCCTCGCCAAGCTCGGCCGCGTGCTCACCCGCGCCGTCCTCACCGACGACGCGACGCCGACCACGGCGCCTCAGGGCATGCGGCAGCGATAGCCGCCGCTCGACGCGAGCTCACTCACGCCACCACCGAGTCCGCGCCGGCCCGCGTTCGAGCCCTCCCCGTCGCCCTCGAGTCCCTCCGCACCGAGCGCTTGCCCGATCGGACCTTGCCGCGCGCGGCCGCGTGCGGTCGCCTCGTCGCCGCCGAGCGCGACGTCGCGACCCCAGGGCGTGACCGGCCCTTCGTTTCCGCGGTGCACATCGTCCTTTGTCGGACCATGCGAGACGCAGCACTCACGCCCGCGCCGCAACCCCTCGACGGCGGCCAGCTGGGGAACGGGAGCGCTGCCCTCCACGCCGAAGCGGCGGTCCGTCTCGGAGGCGGCGAGCTCACCCATGTGCAAAGCGGCCGAGTCGGCCGGGCCCTCCGAGCGCCCGAGCGCCACGCCGGCCGGTGTTTCCGGCGCGAGACCGAGCTCGGGGATGGCCTCCATCATCGCCGTGCACGCGGTCACGAGGTGCCGGTGCTCGGCGGGGACCGCTTCGGGTGCAGCCTCGTCGAGCGACGGCGGCGCGACCGCGAGCGCCGCGAGCGCGCCGACATGCGCGAAGAACGAGAGGAAGATGGCCAGGCTTGCGTCCACCCCGACACCGACACGCGGCCGAACGGCGAGGTTCCCGACGGGCGGGGGTCGAGCGCCTGCCCCGCAGGGAAAGTGGACCGCGCTCAGCAGCCCTGAAAACGCCGCGCTTCGAAGCGGCGGCGCAGGACAAACATCCCGTGCCCGAGCCCGAACCCAACGAGCAGCGTCATCACCGCGGCGTCGAACATCGCGAGGCCGGTAGGGAGCGCGCCCCAGGCCCACATGCGCGTCCGCCACCCCGACTGCACGGTGAGGGTGAGCAAGGGCAAGAGCGGCAGCGCCGCCATGAGCCCCAAGAGCCGCCAACGCCACACGCGAATCGTGGCGAGCTGGGCGTGGAAGGCGTGCTCACAGTCGGGACATCGCGCGCCGTGCGTGACCGCGTGACGGAGGCACTGTCCGCCACCGCAGCCGGTGCACCGATCGAAGGCGAGCTCGTCGCAGTGCTGACAACCTTCGGCGGCGATTCGATAAGTCATCTCTTCAACGATAGCGTCGCGCGAGGGGTGGTTCGAGGGCGGATCGACTCTCGACGCTCAAACCGAGCGTGGTGGCCGTGAGAGCCCGAAGACGACGCGGTGCGCGGGCGCTACCGAGGCGGCGTTGCTCGAGAGGCTGCCACCGGGCGAGGACCTGAGGATGGCCAACGCGAGAGCGCGCCGAGGCACGAGTTGGTATAACCGGGCCATGGCCCGCCTGCTGCTCGCGCTCGCGATGGTGGCTCCGCTCCTCGCGTGCAAAGACGCGGCGCCCGCCGACGATGACGCGAACCATGGCGGCGGCGGCGCCGGGGGGAGCGCCGGCGCCGGCCCGAGCGGCGGACAGGGCGGCGCGGGCGGCAGCGGCGGCGGCTGCGCCGACGATCTCCCCGTCGACGATGACGCGCCGAGCACGCTCAGCGCGACGGGTCTTTACAGCGACATCGGGCGGAAGCAGCTCGCGCCGAGGGTGCGGCCCTTCACGCCGCAGTTCGAGCTGTGGTCGGATGGAGCCGACAAGGCGCGTTGGATCTATCTGCCGGAGTGCGACGGCGTGATCGACACGAGCACGATGGACGACTGGTCGCTTCCGGTGGGGACGCGGCTGTGGAAGGAGTTTTCGGTGAACGGGCAGCGCATCGAGACGCGCCTCCTCGCGCGCACGGGGCCCGGACCCGACGACTTCTTGTTCACCTCGTACTTGTGGAGCGAGGACGGCGCGGACGCGGCGCGGGTGCCCGACGGTCAACCGAACGCCCTCGGCACCGAGCACGACGTGCCCGCGGAGGACGTGTGCTTCCGCTGCCACGGGTCGCACGGCAAGGGCGGGGGGCGCCCCTCGCGCGCCCTCGGCTTCTCGGCCCTGCAGCTGGCCCACGCGGGCGACGGGGCCACGCTCACCACCCTCGCCGACGAAGGACGGCTCTCGAGCCCGCCTCCCACCCTCGTGGTCGCCGTCCCCGGCGACCCGGTGGCGCAAGCGGCCCTCGGCTACCTCCACGCCAACTGCGGTCACTGCCACAACGACACGGTCGATCGGGTGCCTCAGGTGGAGCTCGAGCTGTGGCTCCCGTTCGAGGTCTCGAGCGTGACCGAGTCGCCAGCCTTCGTGACCACGGTGGGGGTGCCCAACGCGATCTTCAACGATCCCACCGTGAGCGCTCGCATCGCGCCCGGAAACCCCGAAGAGAGCTCGGTGTGGTTCCGCATGGCCGAGCGCGGCAACAACGCCCAGATGCCCCCCGTCGGGAGCGAGCGCACCGATCCGGCGGGCCTCGCCGCGCTCCATGCGTGGATTGGGAGCTTGCCATGAGGCGCACCGTCGCTGGCCTCGGCCTCTCGCTCCTGCTCGCGTTCGGGTGCACCGACGACGAGCCGCGGCTCGATGACGACGACGTCTCCACCGGCACCCTCGGCGGAAGCGGCGGAGCGGGCGGGACGAGCAGCGTGGTCACCACCAGCACCGGCGGGATGGCGCTCTTGCCGCCCGTCTTCACGGTGACGGGGGTGGTGGTCGACGACAACGGCGAGCCGGTCGCCGACGCGCTGGTGCTCCAGGGTGGCAAGCGCGACGAGCTCCTGGTCACGCCTGCCGATGGCTCGTTCGCGCTCGAGGTGACCTATCCGGGGTACGGCGTTCCCGGCGTGGTGGCGACCAAGCAGGGGTTTCGTTCGAGCGGCACCGATCTCTACGCCGTACCCGACGCGCCCCTCACCCTCACCCTCGTGAGCGTGAAGGCGACCGACAACCCGAGCTACAGCTACGGCGAGCCAGGCACCGGGGTGGGGGTGTCGTCCACCAAGGAGTGCGGCCACTGCCACGCCACGTTCGCGCAAGACTTCCAGCGCTCCAAGCACCGGGAGGCGGCGCAGAACCCGCTCCTCCACGATCTCTACGCCGGCGTGGCCCACACCATCACGAGCGCGAGCGCGTGCGCCGCCGCCGGCGGCACCTGGCAGAGCGGGCTGTCGCCCGGCACGAGCACCGCGACCAACCGCTGCTACCTCGGCGGCGGTGTGTTGCCCGCGCTCAACCCCAGCTGCGGCGGCCCCGCAGAGCTCGCCTGCGACGATCCGGCGCTGCCGCCCGCCGACCAACCCACCGCCTTCGGCCACTGCGCCGACTGCCACGCCCCCGGCATCACCGGCACCCCTGGCGGTCGCGATCTCCTCGAGACCACCGGCCTCGCCTTCGACAACGGCGTGTTCTGCGACGTGTGCCACAAAGTCAGCGACGTCGATCTCGGCAAGCCGCCGGGGATCGGCCCCGAGCTGCGGCTGACGTTGCGGCGCCCCATCGAGCCGTCGGCGAGCCCCCTCACCGAGTTTCTGCCCCTGATGTTCGGCCCGCTCCTCGATGTCCCCATCGGGTTCATGGGGGCGAGCCTTCAGCCGAAGTTCGACGAGGCCGAGTACTGCGCCGGCTGCCACCAACAGGAACAAGCCGCGCTCGTCCCGGGCGACAGCCTCGACAGCGCCCGCTGGCCCGACGGCCTGCCGATCCACAGCACCTACGCGGAGTGGCTCGCCGGCCCCTACGCCACCGCCGGCGCTCCATGTCAGGTGTGCCACATGCCGCCGCACTTCCACCTGGTCAACTCCATCGACGACAGCACGGTCGAGAACCAGTCGATTCCGTTCGGCTATCCTCGTGAGCCGGCGGATCGGCGCGAGCACGTGTTCCGCGGACCGCTCTACGAGGACGGCGACGTGCCGCGCCTCGTGGACACCGCCGCGTTCACCAACGTGGTGCTCACGCTCGACGGCGACGAGCTCACCGCCGACGTGCACGTGAGCAACATCGGCTGTGGCCACGCGCTCCCCACCGGCGAGCCGATGCGCTCGGTGCTGCTGTTGGTGACCGCCGAGGGTGCCGGCTGCGGGCCGCTCGCCGCGAACGGGGGCATGACGGTGTTCGACGTGGGCGGCGCACACGCCCGCGGCCTGGTTGGCACCGACGTGACCAGCGCAGGAGCCACGCTCACTTGGGCGGCCGGCGCGGCGGCTGCCCAAGCAGGCATGGTGGTGCGCGTGGTGCGTCCGAGCGGCACCCATCACGACTACGACGGCGTGGGTTTGTTCGCCGGCGACACGCTCCCCGCGCCCGCGAAGGGGCTCGAGATCATGAATCCGATCGCCGAGGCCACGGTGCTCGCGGTGGGCGCCGGTGAGCTCACCCTCACGAGCGCCCTCGCTCCGCAAGCCGGCGACGTGATCTTTCTCGGCGACCCGGTGCCCACCACGATCACCGATGGTGGCGACGCCGCGGCGTGGGCCGGCGCTGCCGGCTACGCGTTCGCGCGGGTGCTCGTCGACAGCGCCGGCTCCCGCCACGTGCCGCACTACCGCGCCGTCGACATCGCGAGCGACAACCGCATCCCACCGGGAAAGAGCCAGAGCACCGCGCACCGCTTCGATGTCACGGGCTGCACCGACGTGACGGTGCACGCGCGCCTCATCTACCGGCCCCACCCCCTGGCGGAGAGCAAGCTGCGTGGCTGGAATGCGCGTGACTACGTCATCGCCACCGGGCACGCGACGATCAGCGTGCCCTGAACCCCGACGCCAGCGGTAGACTCGCGCACACGCCGTGGAATCGAGGCCCTCCATTGATGAAGACCTTCGTCTCTGAGCTGGTCGCAGCCTTCGGAGAGACACGACTTCGCCGCAACCTCGGCGCGCTGTTCAAGCTCCTCGCCGTTCAGACCACGCTGATCGTGGCCTTCGCCGGCGGGTTCAAGCTGGTGATGAAACACGTCGAGGGTCAGGAGCACAGCTGGATCACCAGCATCTACTGGACACTCACGGTGATGAGCACGCTGGGGTTCGGCGACATCACCTTCCACACCGACACGGGGCGTGTCTTCAGCATCTTCGTGCTGCTCACCGGCATCGTGATGCTGATGATCGTGTTGCCGTTTGCCTTCATTCGTTTCTTCTATGCCCCCTGGCTCGAGGCGCAGCTCAAGCTCAGGGTGGCGCGCGCCGTGCCTCCAAAGACCACCGGCCACGTGCTCTTCGCGCGCTACGACAGCGTCGCGGCCGACCTCATCCCCCTCCTCCAACAGGACGGGATCCCCTACTTCATCATCGAGTCGAACCCCGCCACCGCGGCCGAGCTCCACGGGGAAGAGCTCTCCGTGATCGCCGGCGAGGTCGACAGCCGTCGCACCTTCGAGCTCGCTCGCGCCGAGCACGCGCTGCTCGTGTTTGCCAACCACGACGACCGCACCAACACCAACATCACGCTCACCGTGCGCGAGCACGACGCCAAGGTCCCGGTGGTGGCGCTCGCAGAGCACGAAGACTCCATCGACGTGCTCGAGCTCGCGGGCGCCACGACGGTGCTGCCGCTGAAACAACAGCTCGGCGAGCAGCTCGCCGGGCGCGCCAACGTCGGGAAGCTCAGGGCCCACGTCGTGGGGCGCTACCGCGATCTGACGATCGCGGAGTTTCCGGTGCACAACACCGAGTTGGCGGGGCTGCCCATCCGAGAGACCCGCCTCCGCGAGCTCACCGGCGTGAACATCGTCGCCTATTGGGAGCGCGGCGCGCTCTTGCCCGCGCGCGCCGACGCGGTGCTCGGCGACTACGCGGTGCCGGTGGTGGTGGGCAACGAGGAGCAGATGGCGGCCCTCGACACCATGCTCGAGCAGTATCGGCCCAACGAGAACCCGGTGATCATCATCGGCGGCGGCAAGGTGGGGCGCGCCGTGGCAGAGACGCTTCGCGCGAGCGGCGTTCGCACCCACCTCATCGAGAAGATCACCCCTGCCGCGCGCGAGCTCGACGGCGTGGCCGATCTGGTGATCGTGGGCGACGCGGCGGACCGCGCGGTGCTCACCGACGCCGGCATCGACACGACCCCCGCGGTGGTGCTCACCACCAACGACGACGCGACCAACATCTTCCTCGCTCTGTACTGCCGGCGCCTCAACCCCGACGCGCGTGTGGTCAGCCGCATCAACCACAGCCGCAACCTCGAGGCGATTCACCGCGCAGGGGCCGATCTGGTGCTGAGCTACAGCTCGGTGGGCTCCCGCTCGCTCCTCGCGATGCTGAGGCGCCAAGACCTCATCCTTCTTGGAGAGGGCGCCGATCTGTTCGTGCTGCCCACCCCCGACACGATCGCGGGCAAGACCCTCGCGGAGGTGGGCATCGGCCGCAGGACGGGCCTCAACGTCATCGCGATCGAACACGACGGCGAGGTCACCACCAACCCTCCCGCCTCCTCTCCTTTGTTCGCGAGAGGCGCGGTGGTGGCCATCGGAACCCCTGAGCAGTGCCGCACCTTCAACGAAGCGTTCGACGGCTGAGGCAGCTCGTCGAGGGGCGCGGGTGGCTCGTAGTGCACGCGTGTTGCCGAGCGCGTTGCCCGGGGGTGGCGCCGAGTGTGTGCGTCTCGCCGCTGAGACCATTCGTGCTCAGTCCCGCGCCAGAGCTCGCGCGGTTCCGCGCGTCTCACCCCGCCGAGCCTTTGGTACGGCACGTGCTTGGAGGTGCTGTGTGCCTGTCCACCGTGCTTCGCTCCTGTGCTCGCTCGTGCCCTGCCTCGTCTTCCCGCTCGCGTGCACGGACGCCGACAACGGCAGCGCCGCCGCCACCGGCCCCGGGAGCGGAGGGGACGGCGCGAGCACGAGCAGCAGCGCCGGGGGCAGCGGCGGCGATGGCGGGACCGCGGGGAGCGGTGGGAGCGGCGCGGGGGGAGGGGAGCCGGCCGGTGCGCCGCTGTTCGTCGCCCAGGGACATTTTGCCCGCACCACCATCTCGTGCGACGGCGGAGAGAGCTGGATCGCCAACCAGTCGACGGACGACGCCGCGCGCTGCTGGAGCGACAACGGCCAGCCCGACTGCGATCACGCGCCCGGCTCGGCCCGCGGGATGACCTTCGGCGAGGGCTGGTTCGTGGCCACGTTTGGCTGGGGTCCGCCCGGCGCGATCTCCCGGAGCCGCGACGGCGTCAGCTGGGAGGCCGTCACCGACGACACCACCTTCGCCGGCGTGGCCTACGGCGACGGCGTGTTCGTCGCCGGAAACTTCGCGCCCTCGCGCTCCACCGATGGCGCCGAGACCTGGGCCGAGCTGCCGTGGGCGGTGAACCAGAACGTGCGCCGCACCGCCTTCGTCGACGTCGCCGGGGGGCTCTTCGTGATGGCGACCGACGGCCCGCTCCTGTTCTCCGACGATCGTGGCGACTCTTGGTGGGAGCCCACGTCCGTCCCGAGCGGCTGCGGACACAACATCATGTTCAGCGGCGGCATCGCCTTCGGCAACGACACCATCCTCGTGCTCGGCGGCGACGGACTCGCCTGCCGCTCGACCAACGGGGGGCAGACCTTCGAGGCCACCGACCTCGGCGTGGAGGTGACCTCCGATCTCCTCTTCGACGGCACCCACTTCCTGGCCTGGTCGAGCGGCAACCTGCACCAGTCGACCGACGGCGAGACGTGGAGCACCACCGCCCTCAGCGAGAACCTCCGCCTCGGGGCGGTGGCGCGCGGCGACGATGGCACCCTCGTGGCCGTGAACGGCGGCTGGCAGGTCTGGTACGAACAGCAGACGTTTTATCGCAGCGCGGACGGCATCGACTGGGAGCTCCTCGGCGCCGCGAGCTACACAGGCAGCCACCCCATCTTCGACATCGCGTTCGGCCGCGTCGACCGTCCCCCCGCTTGTGAGCGCTGAGCCGCGCCGCGCGCGTTCAACGCGACGGGCCCGCCGCCCACACCCCCGCCACCCAACGCATGAGCGACGCGAAGGCGGTGTGCTCCATCGCGAGCTCGAGCCGCAGCTTGCCACCCCCGAGCGGGAACGCCGCGAGCTCCACGCTGCCTTCGGCGCCGAACATCGCCAGATCGATCACCGCCCGCGCGACCGCCTCCCCTCGCGCGTCGTGGAGCGCAAACGCGCCCGCCTCTTCGAGCGTGTCCGGCGCTGTCTGGATCACAACGGTTTCGGCGAGACGCAGCCCAGTCGATGACGGACTCAGCTCCGAGAGCGCGGCGGCCGCGGCGACTCGGTCCTCGAGCTCGAACAGCTCCACGCGAGCCCCATCGCGCACCCGCAGCGCGAGCCCGCGTCCGGTGCCGAGCCCCGCGGCGAGCGGCGCCGGGCTCTCCGCGTTTGCGCCCTGTCGCCAACCGAGCGCCACCCATCCTTCGAGGCGGTGGGGCCGCGGCGCCGGCGTGCGCCACCCGCTCGGCACCGCCGTCGACACCGTCAGCTCGATCACCACCTGTTCGCCCCGCACCCACGCGAGCACCGGCTGCTGCGCCGCTTCGCTGGCAACGTCCTCGAGAGCGCCGAGCACCGGCTCTCGAAGCGCCGCCGCCGCCTGCCCGCGGGTGAGCCCCCGCTCCACGCGCTGTCGCAACACCGGCAGCACACGCTCCGTGAAGCGCTCCACGGCCGGAACCGCCACCACCGCCAGCGGCTCGGCTCCGCTCGCCGCGTCGGTCACCCCTCGGGTCTGCGTCGCCAACCGCTCGACCGCGAGCACGCCGCGACCGATGCGCGCCTCCCCCACCGCGCAGGCGATGCGCGCGTCGAACAACATGCACCGTGCGCGGCCCTCCGCCGGCTTGATCCGCTCTTGGCGGAACATCATGGGCTCGAGCGCGTACCGCTGCACCAGCCGCTCTCGCGCGTCGCTCGGCGCCACCCACGTCACGTGCGTCTCCACACCGGCGCGCCCAACCCCGATCAACACGTCGATGGGGCGCGCCGGGTCGCTCTCCCGCGCGATGTGCGGCTCCACGCCGAACAGCGCACCAAGCTCCTCGCGGGCCACCTCCGGCGAGCCCCACAACGCCGCCGGCTGCGTGACCCGCACGTGCGCGGCCACCTCGAGGCCCGCGCTCCCGCCCCCCACCTGCTCGTCCTTGCCGCACCAGCCCTCACAGGCCGAAACGACCACGAGGCTCGCCCCGACCACGAGGCCCCAGCCCCTCGCCACACCGGCCAAGGGGCTCGGCCGCCAACGCCGCTCACTGCGCTCCGGTACCCGCCGCATCCGTGCGGTGCAGCATGACCGCGCCTGCATCCGTCGTGAAGATCGTCGCGTAGCCGGCGCCGTCGACGGTGACGGCGGGCATGAAGCTGAGCGAGTGCTCGGGGCCGAGACACACCCACGCGTCGAGGGGCTCGAGCGACAGGTTGAAGGCTCGGAGCTGCGGCTCGCCGCTCTCCCGGCCCGTGATCACCGCGAACGAGTCGCCGCGCGAGGCCACGCCGTACGCGAAGCGCGCACCCTCGAGCGTCACCGCCGGGCCGGTGGGCGCCCCGCTCTCGTCGAGCAGCAACAGCAGTGGCCGATTCTCGGGCGGCTCCCCGTTCAACAACACCACGAAGCCGTCGTCGGTCGCGGCCACCTGCGCCACGTTGTGGCTCTGCGCCGTCTCGAACAGGTCGATCGGTTCGCCCACCGCTCCCACGTCGCTCACCATCACGAACTGCGTTCGGTTCTCCCCGAGGTTTGGATCCCCCGTCCACACGATCCCCACGTCGCTCCCGCGCGCGACCGCGTCGAGGAACATGAACGTCCGGTAGGCGAAGGGCACGATGTCCTCGGCTGGCCCCTCCCACAAATCCATGTCCGTGAAGCGACGCATCCGCAGGGTCGTGTTGAAGCCCCATACGATGAGCGCCTCGCCCGACGACGACGCCACCGTGAGCGCGTTGGTCTGATCGGTCGCCACACCGGCGGGGATGCTCACCGCCATGCCGTCCGCGTCGAAGCGCTGAAACTGCACCGCGGCGTTGCTCGCCGCCGCCACGCCCAACGTGTTCCCCTCCGACACGAGGACGTTCAGGTTGGGCGCCACCTGCTCGGGAGATGGCGACGCGTTGCCCCCGTCGGCGTCGAAGAACACGAAGCCGAGTCCGCCGCTGGCGGCGAAGCGCTCGCCCACCCGAACGAGCTGCTCGAGCTGCATCCCGTCGGCGGCAGGGTAGACCTCGATCCCGGTGACGGCCGGGCCCACGCACTCGGTGTCGTCGATGGTCGACCCTCCAGCGCCGCCGGGGCCCGAGCTCGAGGCGCCCGCGCCCCCTGGGCCTCCGCCTCCCACGGACGGCCCGGTCGTGGTGGGGCCGGTGGGCCCGGCGACTTTGTCCTCGTCGTCGCTGCAGGCGACGACGACCAGGAGCACCGCTGCGAGCGCCCCTCCGAGCTTTGCATCCATCAAGTCACTCGTTGTTCAAGCATGAGAACTGGAGGTCCCAGTCGTACACGATGGGCGTCGCGCTGCCGCTGCTCGTCGGGTTTCGGGTGATCCGCAGCTCCATGAACTCCTGCTGCGCGAGGGGTCCGAGCGCGGCCGCGAGATCCACCTCGGTGCCGCCGCCGAAGGTCGCATCGGGGGAACCCGAGGTGGCCGTGGACACCGTGGTCCACGCCCCCATCGACGCCTCGGCGGCCGTGTTGCCCGTGCGCATCTCGAACACCACCGTCGCGTCGCCAGGAACGTCGTTGTCGTACGTGAGGAACTCCCACACCGGCCCCGCTCCCGGGAACGAGGTGCAGTCGCCCTGGTACGTGAAGGTGGTGCTGGCCGGCAAGTAGCCGCCGATGCAGCCGCCGAGCACGTTGACCACGCCCGTCGGGTCGCCCTGCACGGTCGTGCAGGTGGCCCCGCAGAGCTCCACGGTGGTGCCGCTCACGTAGAACTCGTTGGCCGCGCCCGAGCAGGCGCCGACGTTGGCCACTTCCACCAGCCCGATCGCCGCCCCCATGTTGCCCATCGGCCAGTACTCGACGCTGATGTTGCTGAAGTCGACCTGGCCCGCGTTGGGCACGGTGATCGAGCAGCTCGCGAGCGACCCCGCGATCACTTGAAGGGCCGCCGTGAGATCTGCGTTCACGTCGCCCGAGCTCGTGAGGTTCACCAGCGCGGTGTTGCCAGCGGTGGCGATCGCGCCGAGCAGCGCGGTGTCCGCGCCCGGCAGCGCTACCGCGTAGGTCTCCACGCCCTGGTTCGCGAACGCGTCGGCCGCTTGCTGCGAGATCGTCATCGTCGTGCCGCAGCTCGCGGTGAAGTTGCCGTCCGAGATGTACACCACGACGTGTTTGTCGGTGGGGAACGCCATCGCGTGGTTCTCCGACCAGAGGCAGGCGCCTCCCAGCGCCGCGAGGTGCGGCGTGTCGTCGATGTTGGCCACCGCCGAGATGGCGGTCGTCAGGCTCGTCCGGTGGGCCGCGCTCGACAGCGAGCCGTAGTCGACGATGGGCTGATCGCAGAACAGCTCGTTGCACGAGAAGCGTTCGCAGTCCTCCCCGTTGTGAAAGCCGTAGGTGCGGAAGGCGACGTTGAGGTAGGCCGAGCCTGGATCGTTCACGAACGTGCTCACCGCGCTCTTGGCGTTCTCCAACAGCGAGCCCGCGCCCGAGCCCATCGAGATCGAGCTGTCGAACATGATGTACATGTACACGTTCTGGAGCGAGCCGGACGTGGAGGTCCCCGAGCAGGCGCAGGCCGAGCTCGGGTGATACACCGACCAGTTGTTCTCACAGGCCGGGCCGGGCACCGTCGAGGTCTCGGCGAGGGGGCTCGTGGCCAGCGTGCCCGGCGGCATGGGCGGGTTCACGTAGATCGTCTTGGTGCCCGCCATGTTGCAGCCGGTCACGTTGACGCACTGCCCGGGGGCCATGCCTCCGCTCCACACACAGGTGTCGTGGGCCGACCCACTGAAGTCGTTGCAGGTGCCGAAGTTGCTCGGGCTCGCGCTGAACGTCACCACCTCCACGTCGGTGCCAGGGGGCACGGTGTAGTTGGCGCGGTTGCAGATCTTCACGAAGCCGCTGTCGCACTGTACGGGCACGGTGAAGTCGGGGCCGGTGTTGTTGGCGGCGTCGAAGCTGTTCCAACCCCACGGCACACACTGTTGGTACGACGGCGAGGTCATGTTCGTGTCGCAGTACGTGTCGAACTGGCAGTCGCCCACCTGCGAGCACGGCTCCACCTGGCCCGCTCCACGCCAGGAGGAGGGCAGACCCTGGATGGGCCCTCCCGCGGGAGCGGGGGTCCCCGCCGCTTGCAGATCCGGGTTCGGATCCTCGTCGTACTGCTGGCACCACGGGTTGCAGGGGTTGTTGACGCAGTCGGCCTGAGCCCCGAGCGCCGCGGTGTCGAGCTTCTCGGGATCGACACAAGGCCCCCACTCGCCGTCTTGGCACTGCTGCTCGCCGACGAAGCAGTTGTTCGCGTCGATCTGGACCTTGCACTCGCGGATCTCATCGCCTTCGCACCGACCGGTCGCCGTGCCGCCGCCGAGGCTCCCCCCCCCAGGACCGCCCGTCGACCCCACCCCCGTGCCGCGCTGGCGCGTGTCTTCCCCTCCGCACGCGCCCATGCCCACCCCCGTGAGCACCGCGACCATCGCCACCGCGGCCAAACCGTTCTTCCACCTCATCGTCGCCCGCGCCGTCATGCCTTCGTCCTCCCCGCAGCTCGAGCGGGTCAACCCTCAATGCGTCTGCCACGCACGGCAGTGCCCGTGAAGACCTGTGCAAAGACAGTGCCGCCGAGCCTCCCCGACGGCTCGTCTTTTTTGATGGAGTTACGCGAGGCCGGAAGCAACCCACGCGCTCGCGCTATGAAATCATTTCCCAGCTGCGCATCGAGTGTGCACCGCGGCACCCCCTACACATCCTCACAACTGAAGTACAAATCCCACTCGACCACACTCGGCGATTCACCTTCGCCGCTCAGCACCAGCTTGAAGCGCAGCTCGAGCCACGCTCGGGTCACGTCGGCCGTCGACAGCACGTCGTCGAGGTGGATCGGCACCGAAGGGGGCACGAACTCCGAGCCCATCTCCGCCACCGACGCGACGTGGAAGGTGGCTGTGGCCAGCTCCTCCTCGCTGTCCGCGGTGCGCACCGCAAACTCGATGCGTGCGTCGTTTGGCACCATGGTGTCGTACGAGAGGAACGTCCACAGCGTGCGCTTGCTCGGGAACTCGGTGCAGTCGCCGTGATAGATCTCGCTCTGACAGCTGACGCCCTCGTCGTCGCACTCGACCGGCGTCATCGCGCCGCCCGCCCCGCTCGAGAGCTGTCCCCCCACGCCGGTGGTCATCCCCGGTCCCGTTCCCCCCTTGGGACCGCCGCGCTCGTGGTTGCTGCAGGCGATGACGACCGCGATCCCCAACCCGAGCCACGCCGTTTTCACCATCCCGTCAGCCTACGAGAAAACGCAGCGGGTTGCAGCGGCTCTCCGCCTCGTGCAAACCGACCTCCCGCCCGGAGCCCGGGCGGCATGGAGAGAATCATGAAGACCCACGCGCTCGGCCTATCCGCCATCCTCCTGTCCTTCGTCGGCCTCTCTGGCTGCGCTTCATTCGATTGGGAGCCCGCGCCCGTGCCCGGCGTGGTGCAGCCACCACCCCTCGATCCGCGCGCCAACCCCGACGCCGACGCGTTCTTCGGTGACGAGGGAGACGAGGGAGACGACGACGACGATGGGTCGAGCGGCGCGTCGTTGAGCGACAAGATCCGCCAGTTTGCGCCGGTCACCATCACCGCCGACATCTCCTCGCTCCCCGAGAGCGAGAAGGCCGCGCTCATGAAGATCATCGAGGCGGCCAAGCTGATGGACCCGATCTTCGATCGGCAAGCCTACGCGGCGAACCCGGAGCTTCGCAAGACGCTCTCCGGCGACCAGCTCACCTACTTCGACATCATGCGCGGCCCCTGGGATCGGCAGGACCACCACAAGCCGTTCGCCACGCAGAAGGCGCGTCCCCTCGGCGCCGGCTTCTACCCGGAAGACCTCACCGCCAGCGAGCTCGACGCCTATTTGAAGCAACACCCGGCCCAAGAGAAGCAGCTCCTCGGGCTCTTCACGGTGGTCGAGCGCAAGGGCGACAAGCTCGTCGCCGTCCCCTACTCGAAGGCCTACGCGGAGTGGCTGAAGCCGGCCGCGCAGAGGCTCCAGGAGGCAGCGGGCCTCACCAAGGACAAGACCCTCCGGAAGTTTCTCCGCTCACGAGCGGCCGCGTTCCTCTCCGACAACTACTTCCAGAGCGACGTCGACTGGATGGACCTCGACAGCCGCGTCGAGGTGACCATCGGGCCCTACGAAAACTACGAAGACACGCTGAAGGCGGCCAAGACCGCGTTCGAGGCGTTCGTCACCGTCGCCGACCCCGACGCCTCCGCCAAGCTCGCCAAGTACAAAGACCTGCTCCCCTCGATGGAGGACAACCTCCCCGTGCCCGACGAGGTGAAGAACAAGCGTGGCAAGGAGAGCCCCATCCGCGTGGTCGATCTCGTGTTCGCGTCGGGCGACGCCCGCAAGAGCGTGCAGACCATCGCCTTCAACCTCCCCAACGACGAGAAGGTGCGGGAGATGAAGGGCGCGAAGAAGGTGCTGCTCCGCAACGTCATCAACGCCAAGTACGAGCGGCTCCTGTTGCCCATCGCCAAGCGCGTGATGCACGACAAGCACCACAAGAACATCACCGCCGATGGGTTCTTCAACGAGGTGCTCTTCCACGAGCTCTCCCACTCCCTCGGCCCCGGCACCATCGAGGTCAACGGCAAGAAGGCCGAGGTGCGCGAGCTGTTGCAAGAGACCTACAGCGCCATCGAGGAGTGCAAGGCCGACGTGATGGGCGCCTACAGCGTCCTGTTCATGATCGACAAGGGCGAGTTCCCCAAGTCGTTCCGCGAAGACCTGCTCGTCACCTATTTCGCCGGGCTCTTCCGGAGCGTGCGCTTCGGCGTCGCGGAGGCCCACGGCAAGGGGGCGGCGGTGCAGATCAACTACCACCTGAAGAAGGGCTCGGTGTCCTACGACGCCAAGACCAAGACCTTCAGCGTCGACAGCAACAAGCTCGAGAGCTCGATCAAAGATCTCGTGCACGACCTGGTGATGCTCCAGCACAAGGGCGACAAGGCGGCGGCGAAGGCCATGCTCGATCAGTACGGGGTGATGAGCGGGCCGATGCAGGGCGCGCTCGGCAAGCTCGGCGACCTGCCCGTCGATCTGCGCCCAACCTACCCGCTCGCCAACTGAAGGTCCGACCGACATTGCCTCGCGGGGCTCCTCGAGGCGCGGTCC
>CAYOAL010000148.1:23931-24412 GCA_964401935.1 uncultured Polyangiaceae bacterium | reverse complement strand
GCGTGCAGCGGAACCACGTGCACCTCTTGTGCGAGGCGAGCGACGCGACGGCGCTGGCGCGCGGGCTCCAGGGGCTGGCCATCCGTGTGGCCAAGGGCGTCAACCGGCACCTGTCGCGCCGCGGGAGGGTGTTCGACGACCGCTACCACCACCGCATCCTGAGGAGCCCGAAGGAGGTGCGCTGGGCCCTCGGCTATGTGCTCAACAACACCCGCAAGCACAACGCGGAGCTACTCGTGCAGAAGCACCTCGCCCGCGACTGGCTCGACCGTGGTTGTAGCTCCGCGCCTTACTTCCCCGGCTGGGTGGCTCCCGGCGCACCGCACCGTCGCCCGCGCCCCATCGACGCGCGACCGCTCACCCCCGCCTGCCCCGTCGTCGCTCCCGCGACCTGGCTCCTCCGCCACGGCTGGCAACGCGCCGGACCCGGCCCCCTCCCCACCGATTGGCTTCCCGGATGACGCCTCCCGCCCGAGCGGAC
>CAYOAL010000148.1:0-23831 GCA_964401935.1 uncultured Polyangiaceae bacterium | reverse complement strand
GACGCGCCAGTGGACGACGCGCCAGTGGACGACGCGCCAGTGGACGACGCGCCAGTGGACGACGCGCCAGCGATGGGCTCACGGAGACTTCACAGGTTGCGGCCGGTAGGTCCCCGCGAGCAGTTGCTCGCGCAGAGCCGGCCCGTCGTGGCGTAGTTTCGCGGGCAACTCTTCTGGAGGGGGCTGCCGCACCTTCCCCCCGCGCTGCGCGCGGGGAGTCTCTCCCACCGTGTTGCGGTTGGGGCGCCAACGCCCAAGCGCGCTTCGCGAGAGCCCCGATCTGGGTCGGTCGGGCGTTGAGCGACCAGGCACCCTCGACCGGGCTTTGGCAGCCCCGCCCATGCGTGCCAAGCTACCCCCGATGAACCGCCTCACGCGCCGCACCCTCGCCCTGGGGGGGCTCGCCACCGCCGCGCTCACCGGCGCGCGGGCGGGCGCGTTTGGGGAGGAGGGGGCGTTTCATCCGCGCATCTTGCTCACCGGAGCCTCCGAGTGGAGAGACCACCGTAAGACGGCCCCCGGACGCTGGGCCCTCGAGGTGGTGCGGCGGACGAGCGCCCCGGCGCGGCTCAGTCCCAACGTGGTACAGGCCGACGCGCCCCAGCTGCTCGCCGAGCCGTTCGCCGTCTGGGCGGGCGGCGACGCCCCCGATCCACTCACCCGGAGCGAGCTCGCCAACCTGCGCCGCTTCATCGCGCTCGGCGGGGTGCTGCTCGTCGACGAGCTCGAGCCGCGGCGGGGGGCGTTCCTCGAGGGGGCCGAGAAACAGGTGAAGCGCGTGCTCCCGCAAGCGTCTCCCATCGCGATCGGCGACGAGAACGTCATCTTCCGCTCGTTTTATCTCCTCCAGGAGGCGGTGGGGCGCATTCAGAAAGAGAAGCAGCTGCGGGCGGTGGTGCGGGGCGGCCTGGTCCAGGTGCTCTTTTGTCCCAACGATTTGCTAGGGGCGCTCGCGCGCGATCCGGGGGGCGTGCACCCGTTCGACGTCGAGCCCGGGGGCGAGCGACAGCGCGAGCTCTCGGTGCGGCTCGCGGTCAACATCGCGATGTACGTGCTCTGCACCAACTACAAGGACGACCAGGTGCACGCGCCGTTCTTGATGCGGCGGCGCGCGTCGGAGAGCCCGTGACCGAGACCTGGGCCCTCTCCGGTGATCTCGATCAGCCCTTCATCTACGCGGGGCTGAGCCTCGCCGTGGCGAGCCTCGGCCTCCTCTTGTGGGAGCTGTGGCGGGGTCGGCGCGGGCGCTGGCTGGTGCTCGGGAGCGGTGTCCTCGCGCTCGCGAGCTTGGTGGTGGCGGTGCTGCGACCGGTAAAGATCTCGGTGAAAGGGGCGTCGGTTGGGGCGCGGGTGGTGGTGCTCGTCGATGCGTCCCGGTCGATCGATCTGCCGCTCGCCGCCGAGCCGAAGACGCGCCGCGCGGAGATCGAGGAGGTGCTGCCCAAGTTGCATGAGCATTTCTCGAAGGTGCGCTCACGCACGTTCTCGTTCGGAGTCGGCGAGCCGGTCCCCCACGACGACGCGAGCGGCTTCGAGGTGTCGCCGGTGCTCGGCTCCGATCTCGGCGCGGCGCTCGAGAGCTTCGCGACCGGCAACGAGCAGCTGCCCCAAGCGATCGTCGTCGTGAGTGACGGCCGGCTCGATCGGCCCGGCGCGAGCGAGACCCGCGAGCAGCTCGCCGAGACGGTCGGGAAGCTCGGGGTGCCGATCCACACGGTCGGGATTGGGGAGCGGGAGCCGCGCGACGCGACCATCCGCTCGGTGCGCATGCCCGACGCGGTGGTGGCTCACCAGGCCGTCTCGCTCACGGTGGAGGTGGCCTGCACCGGGGGACTGCCCTGCGCCGACGTGCCGGTGGTCGCGCGCGAGCTGCACCTCAGCAACAACCCGCAACAGCGCGCGTCTGGGATCGCCCACGTCGACGCGACCACGGCCACCATCGAGCTACAGATCACGCTCGATCGCGCCGGCACCCGCATCCTCGAGATCGCCATCGATGCGCCCGCAGGCGACGAGATCCCGGCCAACGATCGGCGCTACCTCGCCGTCGACGTGGCGCGAGACCGCGTACGCCTCTTGCACGTGGCGGGGCGACCCACCTACGACGTGCGTGCCTTGCGCACTTGGCTCAAGTCGGACGCCTCGGTCGACGTCGTGGCGTTCTTCATCTTGCGAACCCATGACGACGACGTCGTGGCGCCCCAGGACGAGCTCGCGCTGATCCCGTTTCCCGTCGATGAGCTGTTCACGCGCCACCTGCCGAGCTTCGACGCGGTCGTCTTGCAAGACTTCGACAGCCTGCCCTACGGGCTCAGCAAACATCTCCCGATGCTCGCGCAATACGTGCAGAACGGGGGCGGGCTCATCATGGTCGGGGGCCCGAACGCGTTCGTCTCCGGCAACTACGCCAACACCTCGCTCGCGTCGGTGTTGCCGGTGAGCCTGGCGCAGATCGCGCCCGACGGGGCGATCGATCTTGCGAGCTTCGTGCCCCGCTTCACGGCGGCCGGCAAACATGCGCCGGTGCTCGAGCCGCTCTCCGCGCTCATCGGTGAACAGCTGCCGGAGATGCCGGGCACCAACGTGGTGGGGGAGGCGCGCGACGGCGCCACCGTGCTCCTCGAGCACCCCACGCTCACCACCGCCGGAGGGCAGCCGATGCCGGTGCTCGCGCTCGGTGAGTACGTGAGCGGGCGGAGCATCGCGCTCACCGTCGACGGCTCGCACAAGTTCCTCTTCAGCAACTGGGCGGTAGACGCGGCGGGGCGCGCCCACGGCGCGTTCTGGGACGCGCTCCTCGGGTGGCTCATGCGGGATCCTCGCTTCGAGCCGGCCCAGGTGCGCCTCCCCGACGGCTGCATCGCCGGCGTCGAGACGAAGCTCGAGCTGCGCGCGGTGTTCGTCGAAGAGGGGACCGAGGCCGAGATCTCGGTGGCCCGTATGGGCTCCGGCGACGTCGTGGCCGAGCGCACCGTGCAGCTCCCGGAGGCCGGCGCGCCCACCTCCCTCTCGGTGGGCAAGCTTGGGGCGGGAGGCTACACCGCGACCGTACGCCTCAACCGCCAGGGGCGCTCGGCGCCGAGCCGCTACGACTTCGCTTGCGAGAAGGGTGGCGTGGAGTGGGCGGATCCACGGCCGGATCCGCAGCGTCTGGCCGCCATCTCGCAGGCGACCAAGGGGCGCTTCGTGGAGAGCGACGCCGTCGACGATCTCCCGCTCCCCTCCGCCGCGAACGTGGTGGCCGAGCGGCGCGTGAAGCCGCTGTTGCCGCCGTGGACGTGGACGTTGGTGGCCGCCGCGTGCCTCGGTGGCCACTGGGTGGCGCGGCGTCGAACGGGCCTCTCGTGAGCGCGTGGCGGTCGGTGACAAAACGGTGAAAGAGCGGTGATGGGCCGTACAAGGCGGGGGGGCATGGTGAGGGCAAGTCAATCACCCCTTCGGAGATTCCAACCATGAACACCAAGAACATCACCCGCACCTTCCTCCCCGCGCTCCTGCTCGCCGCCGTCGCCTGTGACGATGGCGCCGAGCTCCCGCTCTCGGCCGCCGCCCCGAACGGCGACAATCCCGCGGTGACCGAGGCGGTGTCGAGCCTGGCGCTCGACGTGGAGCGCGCCGAGCGCATGCTCGATCGCGGCGAGAGCGCCGAGGAGGCGCGGACCCTCTTGCTCCGCGTCCTCGAAGATCCCGCGACCACCGAGGACGAGCGGACGACGGCGGTGCTCGTGCTCAGTCGCGCCCACGAGGCGCTCGGCCAGGTGGAGCCGGCGATCGCGGTGCTCGAGGCAGAGATGGCGCGCCACGTCGAGAACCCGAGCTGGGGCAACAAAGGGTACCGCGAGCGCCTGCGAGAGCTGCTCACGGGCTCTCCCACCGCCGACGGCCTCGAGCCGCACAAGAAGCCGGACGCGGTGCGGTTCGCGCGTTTCCTCAGCCGCTACTTCCCCGCCGCCGACGACGGCGCCGTCGCGGTCAAGATGTTCGTCGTTGGGAACGGCGGCCGCTCGGGCGCGGAGCTCGGCACCTTCGACGTCGGGGCCGGGATCAGGGCCACGCTCGAGGACGACTGCCCGCTCTGCACCGAGCGCCAGAACATCCACACGAGCCGCTCCCAGAGCGACTGGACCATGATCCCGGTGAGCGAGTCGAGCTTCGCAGACGCTCTCGTGGTGGTGTACTTCGACCTGGGCAACAACCGCATCCCCGCGCGCTACGAAGCGCATCTGCCCATGAAGGTGGCCGCGATCGAGGAGCTGCTCGAGGCGGGGAAGAGCTTCGTGGTCGCCACCGAGCGCGCCGGCGCACCGCCGGTGGTGCTCCTCGCCGCCCCGCGCACCGCGCTGCTCGAGGACGTGGAGAAGCACCTCGCGACGCTCGAGCGCCTGCCTACCGGGCTCGAGGTGGTCGACGTGCCCCCGGACGCGCGCTCCGACTTGGGCCTCTCCTTGACGGCGACGTGGCTCGAGGTGGTCGACGTGCCCCTGGACCTCCGCCCGAGCGAGATCCAGGCGGTGATCCGTGGCCAGTATTTCGCGGGCGCGCGGGCCTGTTACGAGTCGGTCCTCGCCGGCAAGCCGAGGGCGGTGGGCAAGGTGACGCTCGGCTTCGAGATCCAGCCCGACGGACGCGTCGCGAGCTTCGAGGTGAAGGTGAACAAGGGAGACCTCACGGAGGCGACCTTCGAGCAGTGCCTCGCGGACGCCATGGCGGAGGTTCGTTTCCCCGCCACCCCCGCCGCGGTCACGGTGACCTATCCCATCGTCTTCTCCCCGCACTGACGCGCTCCGCGGCCGCACGGGCGAGGCACGCGCAGGCTCGCCCGGTTTCATACGAGCGTGTCAAAATCGTGACCCAAACCACCGGGGCATTGTGTATCTTCGGAGACATGGTCCGGCATGGCGACACGCCTGAGCCTCCCAGCGCCATCGGTGGCGATCCGGACCTGAACGCCATCCTCTTCGAAGCCATCGAGCGGGTGGCGTCACCGCGGGCACGGCGCGCGCTGATCGTGGAGGCGCTGGCGGCCGCCGGAACGGCGGAGCTCCCCGCCGACATCCGCCTCTTGCTCGAGTTCGTGGTGGGCCCACTTCAACGCGCGGCCACCGGCACGCTGGGCGAAGAGAGGGCGTCGGCGCTGGTGAGCGACGTGCAGCCGCTCCTCGAGCGGGTGCTCGAGATCCGGAGCCGTCCTCCGGCCGCCTCGCTCGCGCCCCCGGCGTCGACGCCGGCGCCTCCGTCCTCCTCCCAGGGGCTCGATACGCTCCCTCCCTCCGGGCTGTTTCGCGGTCGTGGCCACATCCCCACCCCGGTGGGCACGAGCGCACCGCCGGTCGTGCCCGACGCGGCCCGCCACGGGACGCTGCCCTATCTCGACGCGTTCGAGGCTCGGGTGGACGTGTTGCTCGTCGACGACGACATGGCGTTCCTGCGCGGGCTCAGCCGCCTCATGCGCGCGGCTGGGCTCACCGTGGTCACCGCCCCCGATGGCGGCACGGGTGTTCGGATCTGCGAGAGGCTCCGCCCCGGCCTCATCATCAGCGATCTCGACATGCCACCGCCCAACGGTGTGGAGGTCGCAGCGCTGCTCGCCGCGCGACTCGGAGACGACGCGCCGCCGCTGGTGCTCCTCACCGGCGCGAGCAACCCGCCAGTGGGCGGGCTTGGGATCCGCAAGGTTTTGCGAAAATCGATCCGTCCCGACCAGCTCCTCGTCGAGATCCAAGCGCTGCTCCCGCCCCGGAGCCCCTGACGCCCCGGTCGCGGCCCACCGGCGCACCAAGCGAGGCGATCGGCTCAGATGTCGTCGGGCACGAAGGCCTTGTCGGGTATCTTGGGGGCCGGGCTTGGTGGCGCGGGGGGCATGCGCGGCGGGGGAGGTGGTGTCGGCTGTGGGCTCGTGGTCGGCGGCCTCGGAGCGGGCGGCGCGTCGCCGTCGCCGGTGGGGCTCGGCCACACGCCCTTGGGTTGAGCGGCGGCGGACGCCTCGGGCCCGGTGGGGGCCACGGACGCGACCGGAGCGGGATCGGTGGGGAGGTGGGGATCGGGTGGCGCGGGGGCGGCCGCTGGGGCGGGGCTCCCGGGGGCACGCGGCGCTGTGGCCCGAGGCTCGAGGGTGGAGCGCGGGCCGATCTCGGGGGTCGGGGGGCCGTCCCGATCCGGTGCGCTCGCGCGGCCCACGATGAAGCCGAGGACGAGGGCCGCGAGCACCGCCGCGACGTGCGCAGCCCCGATCCTCGGGGCGCCGTCGGGTTCGACGGGTCGGGGTGCGGGATTCGAACGGCTCCGCCACGGCGCGTCGGCGTCTGCCTCCACGAGCGTGGGGGAGGGCTGCGTGCGAATGTGTTCCCTCGCTGCGCGTGCCGTCGCGCCACGGGGAGGCGATGAGGCGCGCGACGCGGCGGCTCGCTCCGAGGGTGTGGATCGGGTGGAGCGCTCGGGCTCCGTCGGCGCGAGGCTGCGGGCCGTGGGCGGGGCGCTCGGCGCATCGCCGTGGTGAGGGCTCGTGGACGTCTCGGTCGGTGGTGGGTCGCTCGCTGCGCTCCGCAGCTTCTTCCGACTCTTGCCGCGCCGCACGTCCGCCTCGTCGTCGGTCAGGGCCGCTGGCTCTTCGGCGAGCGGCTGCCGTGCCGCACCGCGCTCGTCTCTCGTCGCCGGGAGCGTCGTGGCCGGGGAGGCTTCTGCAGCGGTCGCGTCGGCGCCGACGTCGCCACGGACGGGTGCCTCGTCGTCGGCAAGGCTTGGGCTGCGGTCATCGTCGTCGTCGTCGGGCGTCGAGAGCGGTGACACCAGCGTCTTGCCCCCGCGCACCAAGGTGGTCTTCGCCGTGAGGGGCAAGGGGGCGCCGTCGGGGGCGTCGTCGGGGTGCCGGTCGCGGCGCGTCGGCGTGCTCCGCGAAAGCTCGGACTGCGCGTGCGCCGCCGCTCGCTCGCTGTCGGGCTGGGGGCGCGCTCGCTCGTGTTCGGGTCGCTTGCCCGCTCGCTCGCCGTCGGGCGGCTCAGGCTGCGCGGCGTCGCTCGGGGGGTCGTCACCGTCGAGCTCGCGAGCCACCTCTTCGAGCGCTGCGTCGAGCGCGGCCAGCGACTCCGGTGCGAAGATGTCCTCGTCTCGCTCCACCTGTTCTCCCGTCCCCTGATCGCGTCAGACGCCCGTTGGCTCGAGAGCGAACACGTCGACGTCGACGCCTTCGCTGTAGTGCGCGAGGTACGCGTCGTCGAGGCGCTCGAGCCCCGCCGCCTCGATCATGTCATGCTCGATGTGCTCGATCTCCACGTCGAGGAGCGGGTACGGCTCGTGATGCACGCGACCGCGCAGGATCTGGTCGTGGCGCCGGGCGAAGAGCACGTAGCGCTCGACCAGGAAGTACTCGAGCGTGCCCAAGACGGCGGTGCGAGCCGCTGTCCCCGTCACGCGGTATCGCGCCGAGAGGGTGGCCGGCTTGGGCTGCGGCCAGCGGCGCTCGCTCGTGTAGCGCACCACCCCGTCCGCCTCGGACAGCTCCATGCGGGCCTTGTGGTAGGGCAGGCTCCAGCCGGTGCGGGCGATGGCGACCGCGAGCGCGTTCGCGGCGTCGAGGCTGAAGAACCACACCCCGGGGACTCCTTGACAGGTGACGTAGGTGCGAACGTTCAGCTCGTGGAAGTTGCTGATCCCGGGCACCGACGGCGACCACCACGGTGAGACGTCTCGCATCGTGAACGGGACCACGCCCACGAGCGCCTTGCCCTCGAAGGTGTCGACCGTGAGCTGCGCGGGGAGCACCGCCGCGAGCGCCGCCGCGTCGACCTCCCAGTGCAGGAACAGCAGCTTGCGCCAGCGTTGAAAGCCGGCTGGGCGACCTCTCGGTCGTTGCGCCTGCGCGGCCCGATCGGCGAGTGTCACTCCGTCGCTCACGGGCCTCACCATAGCAGTTTGCCCGTTGGCGATGTATGACCCAAGCGCTGACCATGACCCCCGAGCAAGCCTTGGCAGAAGCGAGAGCGAGAGCCCTCCGGCCGGTTTATCTCGTCCTCGGGGAGGAGGGGCTGGTGCAGCGGGAGGTGATCGACGCGCTGCGCGCCGCGACCGACGTGGGGGTGGTGACCGGCTTCAACGAAGATCGGTGGGTGGCCTCCGACACGAGCGCCGACCGCGTGGTGGCCGCCGCCTCGACCGCCCCCATGATGGCCCGACAGCGGTTCGTGTTGCTCACGGGGATCGATCGCTGGGACAAGAAGGGCGACGACAACCTCGACACGCTCGCCGCCTACGCGAGCGATCCGGCGCCGACGACGGTGCTCGTGGTGGCCGGACCGAAGCTGAACGCGTCTCGAAAGCTCGTGCGGGCCGCGAAGAAGGACGATTTTCTCGTGACGTGCAGCGTCCTGCATCGGCGGGAGCTCCCTGGCTGGATCACGGCGCGAGCGACCGCGATGGGCCATCCGCTCGGGCGCGGCATCGCGGACACGCTCGCGGAGCTCGCCGGGCCCGAGCTCGCCAACGTGCTCGACGCGCTGCAGCGGCTCTCGCTCTACGTGGGTGAAGGATCCCCCATCGACGAGGACGCGGTGGCGGCGGTGGTGACGCGGGTGCGCCAAGAGACGGTCTGGGCTCTCGTCGACGCGCTCGCGACCCGCGATCTGGGCAAGGCGTTGGCGGCGCTCCGCGACGCCTACGACGCGCGCGACAACGGGCTCCCGCTGCTCGGCGCGATCGCCTGGAGGACGCGGCAGCTCGTCAAGTTCCAAGGGGCGCTCACCGAGGGGCGCAGCGGGGCCGCCGCGGCGCAGGCGGCGGGGGTCGCGCCGTTCAAGGCCAAAGAGGTGGAGACGACCGTGCGCCGGCTCCCCGCGGGGGCCCTCGATCGGTGGCTTCTGTTGCTGGCAGAGGCCGACTTGGCCCTGAAAGGCTCGCGCCGCGGCGGCTCCGACGTCATCGCGACGATGCTCGTCGACATGTGTCGCCGCGCCTGAGGGTGCACCCACCCTGTGCGACAAAGCTTGAAAATTCCTCCGCTCGGCACCACATTGTCAACATCCGCCGCCGGTCTCGAGACGACGACCGGCGGTTGTGCATAGACGGGGCGGCCCGCACCGCTCAAACTGGGCCCACCAGGAACAACCCCCAACCCACGACCCACCCAGACCGTTCGACTGGATTGTCCATGAACGGGCAGCCAACAACGGACATCCAAGAACCGGGTGTCCAAGAACCGGGTATCCAAGAAAAGGAGAGCGAGATGCACGTCCCCACGCGGGTGATCCGGCCTCAGCTCGATGTCGTTGCGCGAGCCCAAGTTCCCACCAAGTTCGGCACGTTCGACATGCACGTGTTTCGCTGGGTGGCCGATGAAGGCCTCCCCAGCCACCACGGCTTGTCTCCCGATCACGTGGCGCTGACCATGGGCCAGCTGGCCGCCGGCGAAGACGTGCTCGTGCGCGTCCACTCCGAGTGTCTGACGAGCGAGGTCTTCGGCTCGTTGAAGTGCGACTGCAAAGAGCAGCTCGAGGCGGCCCAGCAGCGGATCGCGACGGCGGGGAGGGGCGCCGTGCTCTCCCTGCGGCACGAGGGCCGAGGGATCGGTCTCGCCAACAAGATTCGGGCGTACGAGCTCCAAGGGGCGGGGCACGACACCGTCGATGCCAACCGACTCCTCGGCCTCCCCGACGACGCGCGCGACTACGGGGCCGCCGCCGCGATGTTGCGGCACCTCGGGGTGGCCAGCATCCGCCTCCTCACGAACAACCCGGCCAAGGTCAACGCGCTCCGTGAGCTCGGGATCGCCATCGGTCGGCGCGAGCCGGTGGTCGTGTCCACCAACCCCTTCTCCGAGGGCTACCTCGAGACCAAACGCGCGCGGATGGGCCACGAGCTCCCTGCGAACATCGCCTCTCCGGGCGACGCGGAGTGATCGCGAGGGGCGACGTCTCGCCACGATGCGCCACCGCCCCTCCCTCCTTCTTTTTGGCTTCGCGGCCGCGCTGACCTCGTTCGGGGTGGCGAGCTGCGTGCTGCCCGACGACTTCGTCAAGGCCGGGGCGCCCGCGGCGGGAGGCGCCGGCGGTGGGGGCGCCGGCCCCGGCAGCGGCGGAGGCGGCGAGGGTGCGGCCGGTGGCGCGAGCGGTGGGGCGGGCCCGAGCTGCGAGCCGTTCACCGGCCTCGTGCCCGACGACTGCGCGCCGGAGCTCCTCGACGCGGCCGAGGATTGTTGCGTGCCGGGACGGAGCTGCGGCGGAGCCGCCTGTCAGAGCGGCTTCTGTGGCCCGGACGTGCTCGGCTCGAGCAGCGGCGAGGCCCTCGACGTGGTGGTTGTCGGCGATCGCGCGGTGTGGTCGACCGGCTATGGGGCCACACTCCTCAGCACGCCGCTCGGCGGCGGCCCGCCGACGATCCTCTACGAGGGCAGCACGTTCGTCACCACCATCGCCACCGACGGCGAGCGGGTGTTCTTTACTCGCTACGCCAACGGACAGGTGTGGAGCGTCGATCCCGACGTGGGGCCGTTGTCCGCGCTCCTGGTGAGCGACAACGGCGACCACGAGAGCTGGTTCGGGCGCATCGCGGTGGATGACACGAACGTCTACTGGGCGAGCGAGGACGACGACGGCCACACGCCGGCGCTCTGGTTTGCGCCGAAGACCGGAGGGTCGCCGCTCGCGATCACCGTCGGCGACCACCCCTACGGTGTGGCCGCGGACGCCACCCACGTGTACTGGACGGATCTCGCCACGGCGAGGGTGCTGCGCTGCTCGAAGCTCGCGCTCGAGAGCTGTCCCGACGTGCAGATCATGTCGGACGCGTTGAGCTACCCCACCGAGATCGCGGTTCGCGACGGCTGGGTGTACTGGCTCGACGACGACCGGCTCGCCGCGGTACCCACCGGCGGGGGATCGACGGTCACGCTCGGCTCTGCCTCGGGGGTGGGCATGGGCTTGGTGCTCGACACGGACTACGCCTACTGGACCGCGCAGGCGGCCGGTGTGGTCTATCGCACCCCCCTCGACGGGAACGGGCCCACCTTGCCGGTCGGACAGGCAGACGAGCCCTTCGGCGTGGCGGTGAGCTGCGATCGCGTGCTCGTCACGACGAGGCCGGTCGCGCCCCCCGCCGAGCTCGTCACGTTCCCGAAGTGACGGCGCGCGCTCAGCCTTCCTTGTTGCGCGCCTTCAGCCGTGCCTTGAGCCGGGACGCGTAGCCTTCCTTGTTCTCCTGGCGCACGCGCGCGATGGCGAGCCCGTCGGGGGGGACGTCACGGGTGACGGTGGTGCCAGTGGCGACGTAGGCGCCCTCGCCGATGGTGACCGGCGCTACGAGCTGCGAGTCGCTGCCGATGAAGGCGTCCTTGCCGATCACGGTGCGATGCTTCTGAAAGCCGTCGTAGTTGCAGAAGATGGTGCCCGCCCCCACGTTCGCGTTCTCGCCCACCTCTCCGTCGCCGAGGTAGGCGAGGTGGTTCGCCTTCGCCCCGCGGTGCAGGTGTGTCTTCTTGATCTCGACGAAATTCCCCACCTTCGCGCCCTCGTCGACGCGGCTCTCGGGGCGCAGGTGCGAAAACGGGCCGATGTGAGCGCCCTCGCCGACGCGCGAGCGCGCGCACACCGAGTAGGGCAAGAGCCGGGCGTTCGCCGCCACCTCCACATCCTCGAGCACGCAGCCCACGTCGACCACCGCCCCCGCTCCGACGTGCGTCGCGCCGCGCAGCACCACCCCGTGCTCGATGGTGGCGTCCGGCTCGATGGTCACCGTCGCCGCGATGCGGGCCCCCCGCCGGATGGTGACTCCTCCGCGCCGGTGTCGGTCCGCGATGCGCTCGTAGAGCACCTCTTCGGCGAGGGCGAGCTGGGCGCGGTCGTTGATGCCGCCGAGGCTCACCGGGTCGCCGCTCGCGTCGGCGATGGGGCCCTCTCCGGCCCCGATCGCGACGATGTCGGTGAGGTACAGCTCCCCCTGATCGTTGTTGGGTCGGACCCGCGCGAGGGCCTCGCGCAAGAACGCGGTGGAGGCGGCGTAGATGCCAGCGTTGATCTCGCGGATCGCGCGCTCGGTCTCGGAGCAGTCGCGGTGCTCGCGGATCCCCACCACGCGGCCGCCCTCACGCAGGATGCGGCCGTAGCCCGTCGCGTCCTCGAGCGGGCAGGTCATCACCGCGAGGGCGTGATCGCCAGCCTCCCGCACGTCGAGCAGCCGCCGGAGCGCGGCCGGCTCGATCAGGGGGCCGTCACCGTTGAGGAGAAGCGCAATGGAAGCGTCCTCGACGTGCTCGAGAGCACACATCACCGCGTGACCGGTGCCGCGTTGCTCGGCCTGGAGGGCGGTGCGAACGCGCCCGCCGGCGCCGTAGCGCGCGACGAAGTGGGCCTCCACCTCGTCGCGCCCATGCCCCACCACCACTACGGTGTCGGCGGCCCCTGCCGCGAGCGCCGCGTCGATGACGTAGTCGACCATGGGCAGCCCGCAGAGCTCATGGAGCACCTTCGGCCGCTCGCTCTTCATGCGCGTACCCTTGCCCGCGGCGAGGATGATGGCAGTGGTCTTCAGCATTGACATGACCGCGGAACTTAGCACGCGCTCGCCCCCGCGCCGCGAGCTCCGTCCTGGTCACGGGCGCGACGTCGAAGGGCCGCGGCGGCGGACGGCGCGAAGGGCACGGGGACCGGCACCCTGGCGACACCGCCGCGAGATGACGGTACATTACGCGGATGGCTCGCTTTCGGCGCTCCTTCGCATCGCTCCTGGCGATCGCCGCCGTCTCCGCCGCGGTGCCCTCGTGCGACGACGGCATCGACACGACCCGCAAGGCGCCACCCAGGGCGACGCTCGGCGACGACATGTACGGGATGATGTGCGATCGCCTCGGCGCCAGCGTCTTCCGCGAGGATCTCACCGGAGCCTCCTATCACGCGATCTGTCACTTCGACGATGAGGGCAGGTACGGGTTCGAGGTGGACACCGCCGTCCTGCCGCCGGTGAAGGGCGAGGCGGCCCAGAGAGCCCGCGCGCTTTCGCTCGCCAAGATGCACACCATGGCCTCGCGTCGCGCCGAGCTGGTGGCGGCGTTCAACGCCGCGTTCCCCGACGTGGACATCCCCGATCTCACCACCGACGACCCGGCGGACACGGTGCGGCTCCATGACGCGCTCATGGCCTTCTCGCAGGACATCACCGTCCTCTACGAGGAGAACCCCTACGAGGACGGCGCGGAGCCCATCATGCCGATGATGACCGACGCGGTGGGTCGCCTGTTCGAGGCGCTCGAGCAGTCGGACGAGGCCCGCGCGGCGCTCATGCGCATCGCTGGGCGCCGCGGCTACCGCCCCTTCCGTCTGGGGTTGGGGGCTATCGCGACGCTCTTCGGCTACCCCCAGATGCGGCCCTTGTTGCGGGCTCAGCTCGGGGTCCTCGGCCCCGGAGGCACCGCCACCGAGCCGCTCCAGAAGCTCCTCGAGGTGACCAAGCTCGAGCTCCTCTCGGCGCTCGTCACGGTGTCGAACCAACCGCCGCTGGTGATCGATCCCGTCGCGGCGCAGCCGAACCGGCCGCGCTCCGCCATTGAGGTGGCGGCGCGTCTGCTCCTCGACGAGCACGCCGACTACCTCGGGACGAGCGGGGACCCGCCGCGCTTCATCGCCTTGCGCGACGCGCGCGGCTTCGTGGTGCCGAGCGGCAACGCGCCGGGGGTGGTGGGCACGGTGGCCGCACCGTTCGTGGATCACAACGGCGACGGTTACGCCGACGTGGACGGCCTGGGGCGGTTTCTCGGGGGCGACGGTGCGCCGCTCGCGATCGATCCGCCCTTTTCGATCCCGAACGTGACCCTGACACCGACGGACGCGTTCGGACGCCCCGTCGACGCCCCGTATCGCTACCTCGACACCTCGCAGACGATGCTCGCCGCGCTCATGCGCGACCTGGTCCCGCTCCTCGATCCCAACCAATACGCGTCGCCGGGAGACGGTCAGCCGTGGCTCAGCGAGCACGAGACGCTGATGTACGCCCTCGCTGGCGTGCAGCTGCTCGCGGGGCCGCGCGAGCCCGCGCAGTTCGATCACACCGTCGACGCCATCGTGCCCGCCGGGGCGCCGTGTCCGGTGGCCGCCACCCCCAACCCCGTGACTGGCGCGGTGCTCCCATGCACCTCTTACGAGCGCTTCGTCGGGGAGGCGTCACCGCTGCCCGATCTGGTGCACGCCGCCGGTCAGCTCCTCGCGCACCCCGACAGCGACGTGATCCTCCTCGGCTTGCTCGAGCTGCTCGAGAACCACCGGCCGGTGGTGGCGCGCCTCATGGGGGCGGCCCTCCGCGCCAAGGAGATCGCCGACGAGCACGACGTGCTCGCCGCGCAGGGCCTCGAGCCCAAGGCGGAGCTCGCCTACGAGGTGCCGGTCTGGGACGAGATGGCGCAGGTGGTGGGCGCGATGGCCCAGCACGAAGGGCTCTTGGCCGGACTGCTCACCGCGATGGCGGATCCGGTGATCGTCGGGAGCCACACCCAGCCGGCGGCGGTGACCGGCGCGCCGGCTGCACACTTCGGCGAGACGATCGCCGCCTTCATGCGCTTTCGGGACAAGTACACCTACGACCCCAACGACATCAACGGACCAGCCTACAACGTCACCGACGGCTACCCGTCGTTCGCGAACCCCCACAACCCCGTCGATCGCAGCCAGGCCCAGGTGGGCGACAACCGCTCCATGTTCGAGCGCTCGCTGCAGCTCATCTACGACGGCAACCGGGTGAAGGCCTGCAACAAGAACGGAGCCAAGGTGTACACCGGGCTCGGCGACATCTACGTGCCGCCGTTCGGCTCCTACCCCGAGTGTGGCCTGTTCGTATTTCACAACGTGGGCGCCTACTACCTCGACGCCAACCTGCCGAGCAACCACCCCAAGCGCTCGGAGCTGGTCATCCAAGACGGTGGCCTCCAGGATCTGCTCGATTTCTTGGGGAGCCTCACCAACCTCGACGCGTTCATGGAGAGCTCGAGCGGGATCACCGGCTTTACCCTGCACCCCACCCCCCAGGCGCTCAATCGGCTGATGTTCTACGGCGCCGGCAGCGAGCAGTGGGGAGCGCTCCCCGACTACGACACGGTCAACGAGGACTCCAAGGTCGACAAGTTCGTGAGCGCGGCGATCGAGCCGCTGTGCGGCATCGTCAGCCCCACCGATGCCACCGGCATCCCGCGCTGTCAGGCCGCGAGCGACACGCTCCGCATCCGCGACCGCGCCACCATCTTCGGCTGGGAGCGCCTCGGCTTCTACCAGTACCTCGCGCCGCAGCTGCGCGTGTTCGCGGAGCTCGCGTGCGATGAGACCGGCCAGACCTGCGATCCGCTCGACTACACCGGGGAGAACTTCTTCCTCGATCTCATGAGCACCCTGTGGCGCCACTGGCCCGGCCCCGATCACGGCAACAACTGCTCATCGGCGGTGGCGAAGACGAGCCCTGCCTACTGCTCCGGAGCGGGGCTCAACCGCTACGAGCCGATCGTCGCCGACATCATGGAGGGAGACATGATGCTCGCGATGCACGAGCTCGCGAAGGCAGCGACCTCGGTGAACATCACCTACCAGCGTGGCCCCAAGCGCGGACAGACGATCAACGGCGCCGAGATCGTGGAGCTGTTGGTGAAGCTCTTGTTCGACCAGAGCTACGCGGCCTCGGTGGGCATGCGCGACCGCGCGGGGAACAGCGGGACGCGTTGGGTGGACGGCACCCCGCAGGCTCAGGTGACGCCTTACACCATGTTCGCCGACGCGCTGCGCCGCATGGACCTCGCCTTCGACGAGAGCAGCGACCCCACCGCCGCCGAGCGCAAGAGCCGCTGGAGGCGCGCGCGCTCGCAGCTCACCGATCAGTTCGTGGCGACCGAAGGGGAAGGGCCGAGCACCCGCTTCGCCAACCCCGCCACCGCCCAGACATTGATCAACGTGCTCGAGGTGGTGCGCGAGCAGCTCAACGCCAACTGTCCCAACCGCGAGGGGGGGACCACCTGCGACTGGGCACGCCAGGAGCTCGGTACGAAGATGAGCGACGTGCTCTCGCGGCCGGTGTTCTCGTCGCTCGCGGCCGTCACCGATCGGCTCAACGCCGACGACGCGGCGCGGCGCGAGCTCGAGCGCTTCGTGAGCTACGCGCTCACCGGCGCCGGTCCCGAGACGCTGGCGAGCATGCTCGCGTCGGTTGGCGATCTGGTGCAGCTGGTGCGCGCGGACGCTGACTTCGCGCCGATCTTCCGCGCGGTGTCGGTGGCCGCCAACCCGCGCGCCGACGACGACGGCCCCGGCTGTGCGGATCGAACCCTGCAGGTGCTCGACGCGCTGAGCCTGGACACCTACGACCGCTATCACGTGCTCGACTACGTGCTGCCCGCGCTCGTCACACCGCTCGACGCCGGAGCTGGGTTGACGCCGCTGGAGATCATCGTCGACGCCATCGCCGACATCCACCGCGTCGACGCGGCGCTGGCCATTCCCCTCGACAGCGACGACTACAAGTACGTGATGAAGACCGTGCGCGAGTTCTTCACCTCCGAGGAGCGTGGCTTCCGCCAGCTCTATTACATCGTGCAGAACCGGCCCAAGGAATGAGGCGCGTCGTCAGCTCGCTCGCAGGCGTCGCGCTCGCTCTGCTCGTGGTCGACGCGGACGCGGGCGGCCTCTATTTCTCGGAGCGGGGGGTGCGGCCCCTCGGGCGGGGCGGGGCCTTCGTGGCCGGAGCCGATGACCTTCACGCCATCTGGTACAACCCGGCCGGGCTCTACGACGCGGGGAGCCAGGTGTTGCTCGACGTCGCGTGGGTGAACTTCACCACCGACTACACACGGCGAGCGCTGCTCGATCAGGTCGACCCCAACACGGGCGAGGTGGTCTCGCGCCACGAGCAGACCTTCCCCACGGTGGAGGGTGACAGCGCGATCATCCCCATCCCGACCGTCGGCGGCAGCTTCCGGGTGCACGAGCGCTGGGTGGTGGCCTTGGCCGCCGCGGCGCCCTACTCGGCGCTCACGAGCTACCCGGAGACGGTGGACGGCAAGCCGGCGCCGTCGCGCTACTCGCTCATCACCCTCGAGGGCTCGGCGCTCGGCTTCGTGGGCGGCTGGGTGGCGTTCAAGGCGCACGAGATGGTGCACGTTGGGTTCGGCCTCGACATGCTGATCGGCCGCTTCGTGTCGACCACCATGTTCGGGGCCTGCGTGCCGCAGCGCTTCCTCTGCGCCCCTGAGCAGCCGGAGTGGGACAGCCTGGCGCAGCTGAGCGCGGGGCCGATCTTCGCGCCGAGCGGCAACGTGGGCGTGAAGGTGATGCCGCACCCCATGGTGACCATCGGGAGCGCGTTCCACGCGCCACACGCGGTGCGTGCGCCGGGGGAGATCCGAGTGAGGCTCCCTGCCACCCCCGCCTTCGAGCGAGCGAGTCAGGAGGGCAGCGACGCCGACGTCGATTTCGAGCTGCCGTGGAGCCTGCGCCTGGGGGTGGAGGTGCGCCCGATCGATCACCTGCGCCTCGAGGTGGACGGCGCGATCGAGGGGTGGGGCATCCACGACGAGATCACGGTCACCCCAAATCGCGTCGCGCTCCGCAACCTCGTGGGCTTCCCCGACCCCTACTACATCCCGTCCCAGAGCATCCCGCGCAACTTCCAGAACAGCTACAGCGTCCGCCTTGGAGGCGAGTACACCATCCCCACCGACGACATCGACATCACGCCGCGGGTGGGGTTCAGCTACGAGAGCAGCGCGATCCCACCCGAGTACATGTCGGTCCTCACCGTCGACATCGACAAGCTGACGCTTGGGCTCGGCCTCACGCTCGGGGTGGACGCGTGGAAGTTCGACGTGGTCTATGCGCACGTGTTCGGACAGGACGTGATCGTCGAGCCCGAGGACGCGAGGAGTCCGCTCCTGCAACCAGTGGAGGCTCAGGGGCCGCAGCACTACGTGAACGGTGGCAACTACAGCGCTCGCGCCAACGTGATCGGGATCGGCTTGAGCTACGCGTTCGATCACGAGGCGCCGAGCGCGGCGTCCGACGGCGAGGCGACCGGGGCGCCCGAGCCGCCGAGGGCGGCACCTCGTGCGAGCGCGACCCCGAAGGGCGGTGGCGATGGCGCGAAGAAAGAGGAGCGAGATGGGAAAGCGACGGACGAGTGAGCTCCAGCGCGCGATGGCGACGCTGGTGGCGGTCGCCCTGTGCGGGGCGGCGGGCGTGGGCTGCAGCGACGACCCTCCACTCGCAGGGGTGGAGGCGCTCTTCGGCGCCATCGAGGACACGGCGCTGTCCCCATTCCCGTCCGACCGCTACACCGTGCCCGCCGACACCAAGACCGGCCGCAGGGTGGCCATCGAGACGACGCGCTCGCCACGCGATCTGATCAATCAACCGGGGGTCGAGGTGACGCTCGACGAGCTGAATGAGCTCGATGGGTTCTCCACCACCGCCGGCGTCATCGTGGAGTTCTCCGGCCCTATCGACATCGACGGGATCGCCCCTCCGGCCGACCTGGACCCGTCGGCGGAGCCGCCCACCCCGCTGCGCGACGCGATGGCGTTCACCGGCGCGGACGCGCCGTTCGTTCTCCTCGACGTCGATCCGAGCTCGCCTCGAAGAGGGGAGGCGGTGGGCCTCGTGCCGCGTTGGTGGGAACAGCCGGCCGACGCGTACTACGTCCACGACGAGTTCACCTTGCTCGCGCAGCCGGCCACACCGCTCGCGCCGAGCACGCGCTACCTCTTCGTGGTCACCGACACGCTGCGGGCGCGCAGCGGAGGGCCGGTGACGCGCTCGCCGCTCTCTACCGAGCTGCTCGCGGGAGCGCTCGACGGCGACTACGCGGCGGAGGTGGCGGACGGGCTCGCCGTGCTCGAGGAGAGCCTCGGGATCGGGCGTGACCAGGTGGTGTTGGCCACGTCCTTCACCACCGCGTCGGTGCACGACGGCATGCTCGCGGCCGCCGAGTTGGCGCGCGCGACCGGGACGCCGGCGCTTCTCGAGCCGTTCGAGATCGAGACCGAGAGAGACGCCGAGGGCCGGATCCAGTACCGCTTCGTCTTCGAGGCGCCGGAGTACCGCAAGCCGCTCCCAGACGGGCGCTGGTCGTTCGACGCCGACGGCGAGCCCCAGGTCGAGGCGCTGGTCGGCCTCGAGGGGTTCATGGCGGTGAGCGACGCGGACACGAGCGAGCCGCGCACCGTCGTGATCTACGGTCACGGCCTGGCCGGCGACAAGGGCGGAACCTGGGGCACGGCGGGGCGGCTCGCTCCCCTCAACGCGGCGGTCTTTTCCATCGACTCGCCGCACCACGGCTCTCGCGGCGACGGCGCCACCGACTCGCTGACGCCGGTGCTCGCGTTCTTCGGCGTCGATCTGAAAGATCAGTCGTTCGTGATCGGGAAGGCTCGGGACAACTTCCGACAGATGGCCTCCGATCAGCTCCACCTCGTGAAGCTCATCCGCTCCCTCGCCACCCTCGATGTCCTCCCCCCCGGGGCGCCGGATGGGATCCCCGATCTCGACACCTCTCGCATCCTCTACATCGGCCACAGCTTTGGCTCGGTGCAAGGGGCCACCATCCTGGGCCTCGCCCCCGAGATCACCCACGCGGTGTGGAACGTTGGTGGGGCGGGGCTGATGATGCTGCTGCGCGACTCGAACGTGTTCGGGATCCTCGTCGACGGGCTCGCGCCGAAGGGCTACTCGGATGGGGCGGTGGCCCGCTTCATGGCCGTGACGCAGGCGATCGTCGATCCTGGCGATCCGCTCAACTACGCGCGCTTCGCCCAGCTCGAGCCGACGCCTGGGGTGGCGGGGTGGGTGCCACGCGACGTGCTCCTCCAGGAGGTGATCGACGACAGCATCGTGCCCAACACCACCTCCCGCGCCCTCGCCCGGGCGACGGGGCTCACGTTGCTCGACGCCATCGAGCCCGTGAGCGGTCTGCCGGAGGCCGACGCGCCGGTCACCAAGAACCTCGCGTCGGGCGCGACCGGCGCCATGACCCAGTTCGATCGTGTCGAGGGCGACAAGATCGCGAGCCACGGGGAGCTCATCTTCACCCCCGAGGGGCTGGCCCAATACCTGGCGTTCTTCACGAGCGGCCTCGCCGATGGGCATGCGACCGTTCCTCCCGCCTATCCCTGAGCTCGCGCTCGTCGGCTTCGCGGCGGCGTGGGCTGGGGTGGGCTGCGAGCGCGGGGCCGACGGTCGGCTCGAGCGCGAGCCGGCGTCGAGCGCGGTGAGCCACGTGGCCACGGCGCCTCCGACGGCGTCCGCGCGCGCCAGCGCCGCGTCCCCACCTGGCTCCACGCGCCCTGCCGGCGCCGCGTCGTGGCGCCGCCGGTTGAAGGTCGCGGCCGCCTCGCGCTATCTGGAGGGCCGCTGCAAGAAGGGGAGCTACCCGGGGTGGGACGGCTTCCCGCTTCGGCGCTGCCGCTACGCGGTGCCCGACACCACCGGGCACAAGTCGACGGAGGTGATCGTGCTGAACCCCTCCGCGGGGCGGCTCGCGCGCTGGATCCGGAGCGCGTGCCGCGGGCACGGTGACGACTGCCCCGAGCGCCTCACCGAGCGCATCCTCGTCCAGTCGAGCGCACAGTTTCCGGTCGCCGGCGTCGTCCTCGAGGACATCCGCCCCACCGACGGCCACTACGAGATGTACTGTTTTCGTCACGGCGTGCGCGTGGAGGTGGTGGGCTTCGACACCCAGAGCACCGAGCGCCCCACCGCCGAGCACGTGCGCACCTGTCTCGAGGGGGAGCTCACGCGGGCCACGTCCTTCGCGCGCATCGCCGGCACCACCCCGAACGACTACCGGGCGTGGGGAGGGACCGAGGCGGTGGGGGAGGACGGCGCGCCGACCCTCGCCTGGCTCGACACGACCCGCGCGCTCTACCAGGCTGCGTGGCAGAGCGAGGACAACGCGCTGCTCGCGGCGTGGGTCGTGCGCAACATCGCCGAGAGACGGCTCCCCGCGACCCCCCCCTGAGCGCGCGCCCCTCCGCCGCACCGGGCGCGGAGCCAACCGCCGACGCTCAGTCTCCGAGCCAGCGCGCCACGAACACGTTCGTTTGTCCCGGGCTCTTCGCGCCTCGGCTCGAGGTGAACACCACGTACTTCCCGTCCGCGCTCATGCGCCCCTCGCCGTCGTACCCCTCCGAAAAGGTGACGCGATCGATCCGCGGCCGCCCGGTGGCCGTCACCGGTCCGTCCGGATCCACGAGATACAGCTCGAAGTTCGTCGCCTCGTTCGTGCTCGACACGTCGTCGGCGTTCGAGGTGAACAACAGGCGCGCCGAGTCGGGAAGAAACGCTGGCGACATGGCATAGGCCCCGTGCTGGATCACGAGGGGCTCGCGTCCAGCGAGGCTCGCCACCATCAGATGAAGGCGGCTGGGGCGCACGGTCCGCGCCTCGAGGCGCGCCGCGTAGCCGGGCCGCTCCTCGTCGGTGAGGCGCTCGGCGTGCCACGCCAGCCGTGAGCCGTTGGGGGCGAGCGCCGCGCCGCCATCGTAGCCGGACGCGTGGGTGACGCGCGTCAGGCCCCCGCCCGTGGCGTTCACGAGGTAGAGCTCGGGGTCGCCGTCGCGCAGACTCGTGAACACGAGGCGCGAGCCGTCGCTCGCGGCGCCGAGCTCGCTCGCGTCGCCCACGAGCTTTTGCGGCCCTCCACCGACCACCCCGGCGAGGACGTCGAAGCCCCCCAGGCGCCGCTCGAGGGTTGCCGGGGCTAGCGGGCAATCGGCGGCCTGCCCGTGCAAGAACGCCACGCGTTCCCCGAACGGCTGCGCGGCCGTGGCCCAGCCCGCGTCCGGCGACCAGCGCCGGGTACGGCCGGTCGCGAGATCGAGGTGCACGAGCTCGCCACACGGGCGCCCGGCGGCGCTCGTGAACAAGATGCTCTTGCCGTCGGGGTGCCACACCGCCCCGTGGCTCTTGCCGTCCTGCGTCAGCTGGCGCAGCGAGGCGAGCTTCGTCTCGCGCGCGTCATCGGGCACCGCCACCCCCGCGCCGATCGAGAAGGGGATCCACATCGGCTCGGCGGTGGTCACCGCGCTCGGGAGCGTGCCGAAGGGCTCGTCGGGTTTCGCCGGACCGCCCGAACAGGCAGCGAGCCCCACGAAGGCGATGGTGGCCGCGCTCCTCCACCCCGCGCGCAGGGAGGCGAGGCGATCGGCTCGGCGAGGAGACGGCGAACGCACGTCCTCGACGATAGGAGCGCGCCCGCCCGCGTGCAACTCCCGGGCTCCCGAACCGCGCGCGGAGTGCGCGTCGTCGCGTCGCACGGGCGTCATCACGTCGACGCCTTGGCGAGCGCACGAAAGAGGCTGCCGTCTTCCGAGGCGACGAATCCGCGCTTCTGGAGCCACGCCGTCACCGCGTCGCGGTCGGGGTGGGTCGGCCGGACCGTGTTGTAGAGATAGTTGATGCCTTCCTTGTGGGCTTCGTCTTCGAGGTGCTCGAGGATGAACGAGCCCACGCCGCGGTTCTGCGCGTTCGTCTCCGTGGCGAGCGTGATCTCGGCGTCGCCCCAGACCACGTCGAGCCACCCGTAGCCCACCGTCACCCCGTCGCGCTCCACCCGCCACCAGCGCCCGGGCACCGGGTCGCCGGCGCGCAAGCGGCTGAAGCGAACGTCGAACACCCCCGTCGGCGCGTCCCCGATGATGCGCCGCTTGTCGTCATCCCAGCGCGCCGGGCGCTCTTCGATCCACTCCATGGCGTGAGGTTCAACGAAAGCGGGTCGCCGGTCAACGAGCGCTTTTTTGACGGATCTCGGAGGCGCCTCACTACCATCCTTCCTCCGAGGACGACCCGGTGATCCCACGCCGCATCTACCAAACCTGGAAGACGAAGGACCGCGCCACGTGGAGCTGGCACCTGCGGCGCTGGGTGCGCACCTGGGAGCGTAAGAACCCCGGCTACACGCATCAGGTGGCCGACGACGACGACTGCCTCGCGCTCGTGGAGGAGCACTTTCCCGAGCACGTCGAGGCCTACCGCTCGCTGTTGCCGGTGGAGAAGGCCGACTGTTGGCGCGTGATGGTGCTGTATGCCTTCGGGGGGGTGTACGCCGACATCGACACCAAGTGCGCGCTGCCCGTCGATCGGTGGCTCCGCTCCGATGACCGGGTGGTGATCGGTCTCGAGTCCGACTTCATCGACGTCTATCCCGACTGGAAGCCGACCCACACGTTGAAGTCGGGGGGGGTGTACAACAACAGCCCCCACACCAAGTGGAACGACAACGTCGTGATGTTCTGCAACTGGGCCTTCGCGTCGGAGCCTGGCCACGAGCTGTTCGCCGACGTCATCCGCCGCATCGCCATCAACGCCACCGATCCGTTCTTTCTCGGTGGCGACTGGACCATCAAGAAGACAGGGCCAGGTGCCCTCACCGACGCGGTCAACGACTACCTCGAGGCCCACCAGAGCTCACCAGCGGCTGTGGCCCACGCCCTGCGCACGCGCCCCGATCACCGCGTGGGGGAGATCCGGTTCCTCGACTACGACGCCTTCCACACCCGCTTCGTCTGCCACCAGGGCCTCGGCACGTGGAAGCCCCTCAGCGGCCCTCAGCTGTGGCGACGGCTCCGCGCTTACTGGTCGTAGCCGACAGGGACGGTGCGGCAGCACCCTCCAGCAAACGACTCATCGCCCAAGCCCCACGCTTTCGCGAAGCGCGCTTGGGTGTTGGGGCCCCAAGCGCAACACGGTGGGGGGGCCCCACGCGGAGCGTGGGGGGAGGGTGCGGCAGCACCCTGCAGCACGAGAGGCGACCGATAACCCTGCACGCTTTCCCTGACGCGCGCTTGCGCTTTGGTGCCCCAAGTCCAACACGGTGGGTGGGAGGCCTCACCC
>CAYOAL010000147.1:0-24850 GCA_964401935.1 uncultured Polyangiaceae bacterium | reverse complement strand
TGCCGGTGGCTCAGCTCCGCCTCGCTGGCGCGGAGCTGCGCCTGGGCTTGCGTCCGGGCCGCCGACGCCTGCTCCGCGTCGAGCTCGCACAGCACCTGCCCCTTCTTCACGCGGTCGTTGAAGTCGACGTGAACCACGAGGATGCGACCACTGATCTCGGCGCCAACGTCCACCTGATCGAGCGCCTCCAAGGTCCCGGTGGCGGTGACGATGGCGCGGACGTCGCCGTGGCGGCTCGTCGCCGTCACGTACTCCGGCTGCGCGAGAGCGGCGGTGCGCTCGCGCCACAGCCACCAGCCGACGACCACCGCCGCGACGAGGGCCGCAGCGACGAGCCAGAGCGTCCACCGACCCCGGCGTCTCTCGGCGCCGACGATCTGCAACACGTCGGCGCTCGCCGGAGTGGCCGGCACCTCCTTGGAGCGCGCTTCTTGCGCTGGCTCGTGCGCTATCGCAGGTTCCGCGCGTACTGCGGGGGTGATGGAGGTCATGACCCCAGCGCGCTGCATCGGCCGTTCCATCGCCGCCACGCGCCTCGAGCATCCGCGGTCGCTCCCACGGGCGTCAACGCGGCGCTAGAGTGCACCCGCATGCGCGGCCCATCCAAACCGGTCCTCGGCGTCGGCGCCGTGATCTTCGAGTCGATGGGAGAGGAGCTCTCGGTGTGTCTGGTGCGCCGCGCCCATCCTCCCCGTGCCGGCAGCTGGTCGCTCCCTGGGGGGAAGGTGGAGCTCGGCGAGACGCTCGTCGCCGCGGTGGAGCGCGAGATCCGTGAAGAGACAGGCCTCGACGTAAGGGTCGGCGAGCTCGTGGAGGTGGTGGAGCTGATCGACGAGGAGCGCCACTACGTGGTGCTCGACTACCTCTGCGAGGTGGTCGCGGGTGCGCTCACCCAGGGGGACGACGCCATCGACGTCGCCATGGCGCCGCTGTCGGCGCTCGCTTCCTATCAGGTGAGCGCCGCGGTGCTCCGCGTCGTGGAGCGGGCGCTCCGCGTCCGCGCGCGCTCCGATGACGAGCGCTGAGGCCCCGCTCGCGCCCACCCACCGCGGCGACGCTTCAGCCGGCGCGGCCGAGCTTGCCCCCGACGCCAGGCATCGGTCTCGCGCGCGCAGCCCGGCCGTCGGTCTCGAGCACGAGTCGCAGCACCTTGTCGAACATCGCGGAGCGATCGCTCGGCGAAAGCTGGAGCCGCGCATCGTAGCGAAACGTGAACTCCGCCAGGTAGTAGTCGAGCCGGTCGAGCTCGACCGCGGGGGTGCCAAAGAGCCACAAACGCAGGATCGACGCGACCTGGCCCACCACCCGCATCGCGCGCTCGTCGCCCGGAGGGTTGGGCGCCACCACGTGCTCGTAGCCGAGCTTCGACAGCCGCTGGTAGCCGTGCCAGTGACTCGTGCGCACCGCGCTGCCGTCGGCCACCGAGGCCCGCACGAAGCTCTGCATCGCGCTCGGCTCCACCCTCGGCAGCGAGCGCACACGCACGCCCCCGAGCTCGTCGCCGCCGCGCACCTCCACGGCGACGGCCACCATCGCGTGTCGCATATGCGGCCGTCCACGCTCGCTGCGCGCCATCACCTCGATCGGCACCTTCGCGACCTCCACCAGACCCCGCAGCGGCTCGCGCCACACTTTGTCGAACACATCGCGGAGCGCCTGAAGCCAGCTCACCACGAGCTCCGGCCGCGTCGTGCCGAGCACCCCACGAAGTCGCCTCATGTCGGCGCCCGACTCGGTGGAGACCAGCTCGAAGAGCGCCCGCAGCCACGTGCGAAGAGGCAGGGGGCTGCGCTCCAGCATGGTGCCGGTGGTCGGAGTCGACACCTCGCCGCAGAGCGCACAGCGAACGAGTCCCCCGCCAGAGGTCTCGGCCTGCGTCGCGGCTTGGCAGTGAGGACACGCGAAGCCGTCCGACCAGCGCACGGCGGCGGCGTACAAGAGGCAGCTCGCCTCGTCCGGGAACATCCGCTGGAAGTCGTCGAGGTTGCGCGGTCCCCGCAGGCGCGGGGCGAGCGCCTCGGCGAGGAACTGCCCCGACTGCTTGGGAGGAGGGCGACGTCGCGTCGAGTCGACGGCGAGGTCGCCCTCGCCGTCGCTCTCGGCAGGGGGCTCGGCAAGGGTGGGACGACGCGGAGACATGGGCTCATCCGTTGCAAACCACGTTCCCGCGCGAACCCGCTGGCGTCTTCACCGAGCCTATGTAAGTTCAATAACTTAAAAGCGCCCTGGGGTTGCTGCCATGTTCAGAAAGCGCACGCGACGCTGGTCTGTGTTCATTTCTCGCACACAACCGAGGCAATCTCTGCAGCGGCGCCGCGCCCGCCCCTTTGCGAGCTCTTCGCCGCTGCCCGCGAGCAGGGTCGTGCGGGGGGTGCATAGCCTGCGGCGCGCGCGCGACTTCTGCAGCCGAGCGCCAGCCCCCGCTGGGAGTGCGCGCCGAGACGCGCCGTCACGCGGCGGCGCGAGACGCAGCTTCCATCACGTCGCGCAGCATCGCTCGACGTCGCTTCAACATCTCACGGTAGTCCTGAGAGTCGGTGTCTGCGATCTCCATGCTGAGATCGGAGAGGTAACGGCCGAGCGCTTCACGCAGCGCGGCGGCCTGTTCTTCGGTGAGGTTCAGAGTGATCATGGTGGGCCTCCTTCCGATCTTTTAATCAACCTCCGTGCCAGGGGTGGTCGGTGGTGACGAACCTTGGGCCTCCCACGTGGATTGGTTAACCTGCCGTTGGGGCGCCACCGCGCCCGAGCCACCCGTCGTCCGCCGCCAGCGTCTCTTCGCAGTCCGCCCCCGCGCGAGCCCACCATGCGCCTCCTCGCTTCTTGGTTCCTCGTCGTCGTGATGCTCGCCACCACGGCGAGCTACGCGCAGTCGCCGAGCGAGCCGCCCGCGCCGAGCGAACCGAACGGCCAAGGCGAGCCCGACACGGTGGAGGCCGCCTACCAGCGCCACATGAAGAACGGCATCAAGCTCTTCAAGGAGCGGAAGTGGGACGGGGCGGTCGCCGAGTTCTGGGCGGCCTACAAGGAGAAGCCGCTCGGGAGCCCCCTCATCAACCTCGCGCTGGCGTACAAGCAGCTGAAGTCGTCGGCCAAGGCCATCGAGGTGTTGGAGCTGGCGCTCGAGAAACACCGCACCACGCTCCCCGCCGATCAGGTGGCGGCCGCGGAGAAGGAGATCGCGGAGCTGAAGGCCCTCCTCGCTTGGGTGACGGTGAAGGTCGAGCCAGACGACAAGGCCGTCGAGCTCTACATCGACGATCGTGCCCAGGAGCCCGGCTCGTGGAGCGACCCGATCCCCCTCGAGCCGGGCAACCGCAGATTCCTCGCGCGCCGCCGCGGTTACGACGACGCAAAGGCCCAGGTGCAGATCGTCGCGGGCTCGAAGAACCCCCCCGTCGTGCTGAAGCTCGTGCAGAAGGACGGTCGGGTGCGAGTTCAGGCCAAGAACCCCGACGCCGAGATCCACGTCGACGGCCAGCTCGAGGCGCGCGGCAGCTACGACAGTCTGCTCCCACGAGGGGTGCACCGGGTGGCGGTGAAGCACGGCGACGACGAGCACGAGATCCAGATCTTGGTGCGCCCCGGAGGCAGCCACGTGGTGACGCAGGACGACGATGGGGAGCTCGCGTCGCCCGATGAAGTGGAGGGCGACGACGACGACGACTTCGGCCCGCCAGCAGTGCTCGAGCCGCTCCGAGGCGTGTACGGCTACGGTGGAGGCACCCTCCTCACCACCTTCTTCAGCGCCGGTGCCGGCGACGAGACCTTCGAGCCCCACGACGGCACCGAACGCTTCGGCGCCGCAGCGAGCCTCCACCTCGGGTATCGCGTAGCCGAGTGGGCCGGCTTCGAGTTCTGGGGGCAGTACAGCGACATCCGCGTCGCGGGCACGCTCCGCGCACGACAGCCCGGCGACGATGGTGGCGGGATCGCGTCGTTCGACGACAGCCAGATGATCCTCAAGTCGGGCCGCTTCGGTCTGCTCTTTCGCGGCTGGCTCCCCGGCCGCTCCTGGATCCGCTTCACCGGCACGCTCGGGAGCGGCATCCTCGTGGAGCAGCTCAGCTGGCGCTTCGGGAGGAGCACGGGCCCGCTCGACGCGGAGCCGGCGCGAGGCATCTTCACCAACTCCGACGTGGAGGTTGGTGTGTTTGGCTCCATCGATCTCGGCGTGGAGGTGGAGTGGAGCAACGTGCTCTTCGCGCTGATGTTCCAGCACACCCTGCAAGGCACCAAGCACTTCGACAACGAGCGGGGAGACAACGTGTTCTCCGAGAGGCCCATGCTCGTGCACGGCGCGTCGATCCGCGTCGGCTACGGTCTGTGGTGACGCCGACCCCCGCTGCCACTAACGAGGGGCGCATGGCAATCGAAGGGATTCGGAAGTTCGGTGTGATCGGAGCGGGTCAGATGGGCCAGGGCATCGCCCAGGTGGCGGCCGCGGCCGGCCACGAGGTGTTTCTCTCCGACGTGGACGAGGCCACCGCAGGCAGAGGCAAGGACCGCATCGCCAAGGTGGTGGGGCGCACGGTGGAGAAAGGGCGCATGAGCGGCGACGAGGCCGAAGCGTTGCTCTCGCGGATCGCGCCCATCGGCAGCGTGGCCGGCTTCGCCGACGCAGACATCGTGGTCGAGGCGGCCACCGAGAGCTTCGAGCTGAAGGTGAAGCTCTTCGCTGGCGCCGACGCCGCGATGAAGGGCGGAGCCATCCTCGCGTCCAACACCTCGTCGATCTCGATCACCAAGCTCGCCGCCGCCACCGGGCGTCCCGAGCAGGTGGTGGGCATGCACTTCATGAACCCGGTGCCGCTCATGAAGCTCTGCGAGGTGGTGCGGGGCGTGCAAACCTCCGACGCGACCTACGCCACCACCAAGGCGCTGGCCGAGCACCTCGGCAAGACGGTGATCACCTCGAGCGACCACCCCGGCTTCATCGTCAACCGCATGCTCATCCCGTTGCTCAACGAGGCGTGCTTCGCGCTGCAGGAAGGCGTCGCCGAGGCCGTCGACATCGACAACGGCGCCAAGCTCGGGCTCAACCACCCGATGGGTCCGCTCGAGCTTTCCGACCTCATCGGCCTCGACACGGTGCTCTCCATCGCCGAGGTGCTCCACCGCGAGATCGGCGATCCGAAGTATCGCGCGCCCACGCTCCTCCGCAACTACGTGGCCGCCGGGTGGCTCGGGAGAAAGACCGGGCGCGGTTTCTACCGCTACGACGACGCCGGTAAGAAGGCTTAGCCGCGTGGCGGGAGCGCCGAAGCTCACCCGCGTCGCGCCCTGGGCGCTCGGGCTGGCCGCGGCCGGAGCGCTCGTGCTCACGCTCGCGCGACGGCCGGCCGAGCTCCACGCGAGCCCGCGGTGCGACACCTTCGCCACCTGCGAGACCGCTTGCGCGGACGGCGAGCCGTGGGCCTGCGAAGAGCTCGGGGGACGCATCGCCGAGGGACGGGGCGCCGCCAAGAACCCCACCCTCGCGCGCGAGCTCTGGTCGCGCGCCTGCGACGGCGGCGACGGCTACGGCTGCTTCCGCCTCGCCTTGGCCCACGGCCGCGGGAGCGACGGCACAGTGGCCGACGAAGAACGGGCGGACCGGTTCGCCGAGCGCGGCTTCGCGGCCCACCGAGCGGGCTGCGACCGCGGCTCCGACAACGCGTGCTACGGCGCCGCGGTGAGCCTCGCCGAAGGCACCGGCACCGCCGCCGATCCGCTCGCCGCGGAACGGGTGTTCGCGCGGCTCCACGCCTTCTGGAGCGCACGCTGCGACGCCGGCGATGCGCGCGGGTGCAGCAGCCTCGCCATGTTGTACGAAGACGGCCGCGGCGTGCCCGCCGACGGGGCCAAGGCGCTCGAGCTCCTCGATCGGGCCTGTGAGCTCGGACGCGCCCTCTCGTGCAGCCTCGCCGGATACCGCGCCGCCGAGCTGTCGGAGCCGGAGCGCGCGGGCCTGTTCTTCGCGCGGGGTTGCGCGCTCGACGACGCGAGCTCGTGTGGCGAGGCGGCGGAGCTCGCGCCCGATGGGCAGACGCGGACCACGCTCCTCGAGCGGCGGCTCGTGCTCCACGGTGAGGCCTGCGAAGCGAACGAGGTGGAGGCGTGCTGGCAGGCGGCGCAGGCCTTGCTCGAGCGGCCCACGGTCACCCCCGCCGACGAGGCCCGCGCGCGCGCGTACAAGGAGCGCGAGCTCGGGCTGCGGCAGGCCGGCTGCGACAACGGCGCCGCCGAAGACTGCGCGAGCCTCGCCTTCACCCTTCGCGAGGGGCGCCTCGTACCGCGCGATGTCTTGCGCGCCGACCAACTCGCCGAGCGCGCTTGCGAGCTCGGCGACGCGGAGGCGTGCGGCACGCGGCGGGAGGCGCTCGAGCACGTGATCGACGTGTCGATCGGGCACCACAGCTGCGTGGTGAAGACCGACGGGGGAGTGTACTGCTGGGGGCCCAACCGGGAGGGGCAGCTCGGCGATGGCACCCGCGAGGACAGGGACCACCCCGTGCGCGCCAAGGGCATCCCCAAGGCGACCGCCGTAGACATCCACGGCGCCACCACCTGCATCCGCAGCGAGCGCGGCGAGGCCTGGTGCTGGGGCGCCGGCTTCGAGGAGACGCTGCGCGTCGATGGCGGGCAGCCGGTCGCCGCCATCGCTACCGGCTACGAGCTCGCTTGCGCCCTCCGCGACAACGGCGACGTCGGCTGCAGCGGCTTCGATCCGAAGAGCTACGCGCTCGGCGCTTCCGCGGTGCGGGTGGGCGGCCTCATGCAGTGCGCCATCGCAGCGGGCAAGCTGCTCTGCTGGGGCAGCGTGATGCAAGACTTTCGCGACGAGCCCACCCCCATGCTCGAGCGCGACGACGTGATCGATGCGTCGGTCACCGGCGACGGTTTCTGCGCGCGCTTCGCGAACGGTGAGGCGCTGTGCCGCGCGCGCGCGCTGAAAGCAGAGCCCGTACGCGAAATCACGCTCGACGGCGTACGCCTCATCGGCGGCGACGCGGACGCTGGCTGCGCGATGCGCGGCGACGCGCTTTGGTGCTGGTACATGCGTCGCGGCGAGCTCAAGCGGCCGTTCTTGGTGAAGGAGATGCCGGGCGTGGAGAAGTTGGTCGTGCGCAGCTTTGAAGGCTGCGCGCTCGAGCGCGGCGGCGGTCTCGCGTGTTGGTACGTGTACAACCCCGAGCCGGAGCCGGTGACGTTCCAGCGACCGGTGGCGCCCCCCTGACGCGCCAGACTGGCGAAGCCCGCTCAGCGCTCGGGTTCGTCGAGGCCCACCACGCGAATCGCCGGCTGCGGCAGCGGGTCGCCCTTGTATGGACAGTGGCGGCAGCCCGAGTTGCAGCAGTAGCCCCGCTTCAGCAAGAAGTAAGCGGTGAGGACCATCTTGCCGTCCTCGAGGTAGTAGTCGATGCCCTCGACGAGCTTGGGCTGGGCCACCGAACAAGGATAGCAGCGCTGCCGCTCCGAGAAGCGCTGCTTCTGTCGGACGCTACTTCTTCACCCGCTCCAGATACTGCCCGGTGCGCGTGTCGATCTTGATCCACTCGCCCTCTTCGATGAAGAGCGGCACCTGCACGATGGCTCCGGTCGACATCGTCGCCGGCTTGCTCGCGCCGCTCGCGGTGTCGCCCTTCACCCCCGGATCGCTCTGGGTGATCTGCAGCACCACGTGGGCCGGGAGCTCCACCCCGATCGGGTTCCCCTTCAGCAGGGTCACCTCCACGGTGGCCTCGTCGGCAAGCCACTTCTGCTCTTCCTCCATCTTGTCGCTGGGGACGAACAGCTGGTCGCCGGTGGACGGATCCATGAACACGAAGTTGGTGCCATCTTGGTAGATGTACTGCACCGAACGCTGCTCGATGTCGGCCGCCTCGAGTTTTTCACCGCTCTTGAAGGTGCGCTCGAGCACCGCGCCGGTCTCGAGATTTTTGCACTTCACGCGGGTGAACGCCTGCCCCTTGCCGGGCTTGACGAACTGAAAGTCGACGACCACGTAGGGCTGGCCGTCGAGCATGATCTTGAGATTCTTGCGGATGTCGCTCGTGTCCATGTCGGGGCGTCCCTGTAGCACGAAGAAGGGCCCATGAATACGTGCGCTTGCGAGAACGCCCTCCCCGGGCTAGACGGCAGGGGCCCATGGATGAGTTCGGGGAGGAGCTTCGCGACATCAAGCGGGAGATCATCGAATCTCGTGGGCTCATCATCAAGACCAACAACCTGACCAACGCGCTGGCCGCGGATCTCAAGAGCATCGGCAAGCGGCAACAGAACTTCGAACGCCGCGCCTTCCTCAACAGCGCCGCCGCCAACCTGTTGTTCGTGGTGGTGGTGGTGGTCGTGGTCAAGTTCGCGTGGGACGCGCGGGTCGACTCGGTGGAGACCGATACGCGACGGGCCAAGGGCGAGATCACCAAGCTCAAGGAAGAGATCGGCGCCCTTCAGGCGGAGAGCGAGGAGCGCGCCAAGGGCGAGTCGGCGGCGGCCGCCTTCTACGAGCTGCTCCGCTCGGGAAAGAAGAAGGAGCTCATCGACGGCTGGGAAGAGGTGCGTAAGGTGAGGCTCTCCCGCGCCGAGCAAGCCTACTTCCGAGACGAGGTAGACACCGCCAAGAGCCAGCTGTCGCTCAACGCCTACCACGAGGGGCTCGAGGCGATGCGCACCGCCCGGTGGCACGAAGCGGTGGTGGCCTTCGAGGAGTCGGTCCGGTTCAACGAGACCGCGTCGCACGCGCCCTCCGCGCAGCTGAATCTCGCGCGGGGCTACCGGCGCCTCAACCGCCAGCGCGACGCGATCCCCATCCTGGTAAAGCTGTCCAAAGCGTCCTCCGATAGTGAGATATTGGACGACGCCATGTTCCTCTTGAGCGAGTGCCTCATCGACATCCAGGCGTGGAACGACGCCAAGACCACGCTGCGCAACTTCATCCGCCGCTATCCCAAGAGCGTCTACATCAACGACGCGAAGATGGCGCTCGCCGATCTCGACGTGAAGCACTAGGCCTGAGACACCGAGGCCACGATGGGGACACACGACGTACGCCGAGACACGAGGAACCCATGAACCCCGAGCGGGCTGCATCCATATTTCGCGAGCTCCTCATGACGCCGCTCTCCGAGCTCGATCAGATCGCGCGTCGCTGCGGGCTCGAGGTGAGGCCGTCGGTAGACGACCTGGCCCACGCGCGCGAGCTGTTGCGGGCGGTGGTGGTGGGCTTGCAGTCCGAGTCGGGACCCAACTGGGATCCGATCCACACCGCCTGGGGAGCGATGGTGGCCAAGCACGGGGAGGTGCGCGACTCGGCGATGGGCCCGGCCCCACCGAACTGGGTGCGCAACATGCCCGCGAAGCCGGGCCTCGGGGATCCGGCCCCGGGCACCGCCTCGGCGCAAGCCCAGGCGGGCTTCGGCCCCGACCCCTCCCACGCGCCCGCTTATGCCCCGCCTCCCGCCGCGCCGCCGCCGATGGCGCCGGTGCCGCTCGGTCAACCGCCCATGCCCATGGCGCCACACGCCGCGCCGTATCCTGCGAGCCCGGCGCCGGCCTATCCCGGGGCAGCCCCCGCCGTGCCGCTCGGCTACGCGCCAGCGCCCGCCGGCCCGCCGGCGCCCGGTCCTCGCAAAGTGGCCCGCACCCAGCCCGGCGCACCGCTCCCCCCACCTCCCCCCGGGCGTGACGCCTGGCCCCAACCCCCCGCACCGCTGCACGGGGGCCAGGTGACCGCGCCCTCGCACCCACCCCCTCCCGGACCGGGTCCCGACTACGGCGCGCCCTATGCCCCCGCCCCGGCGGCCGGCTACCACGCGCAGGGCCCCGGCGTCCCCGGCCATCCCGGACCCCACGGCGGCTACGTGCATGGCGACAGCTACGCGCCGAGCCCCGGCTACGCGCCGAGCCCCGGCTACGCGCCGCCTCATCCGTCCTCGTCGCCCGGGTATCCACAAGGCTACGCGGCCCCGGATCCACGGTATCCGTCCGCGCCGCAAGCAGCCCCCCCCGCCCACGACGGCCGGTCGAGCGGCTATCCGCCCGCACCCTACCCCTCGGCGCACCCGCCCGCTCCGTCGCCTTCGACGCCACAGACCCGAGCTCCCGCCCAGACCAACCTCGGCGCGAACATCGAGATGAGCGTCCACACCTACGCCGCGTTCTGCGCCGCCTGCGCCGCGCACCCCGACCGCGTGTTCGAGACGATGGTGCAATACGGCGTGCGGAGCCCCCAGGCGCGCGAGGCGCTCGACGAGAGCTGGCAGGATCGCTTCGACGAAGACCCGCAGCTGTTCGCCCAGTGGGAGCAGCTCATGACCCACTACCGCACGCAGCAAGGCTGAGCCGAGAACCTGCGCGGAGAACCCTGCGCGGAGAACCTGGTTCCGTTCAGCCCTCGCTCAGCGTCGACGACGGAGAACCCTCAACGGACCGCGCCTCGAGGGGACCCTCGAGGCAATGTCGGTCGGACCTCAGTCCGGATCGGCGCGCACCGCGACGTAGGTGAAGCCGTTCCACCAGGGTCCGGGCGCGATCGAAGGCGCGGGGCCCACTGCGACGAAGGCGAGGCCGTCGCCGTTCCGCACGTCATCGGCGGTGAGGCCACCGTTGTCGAGCGGCTGGGCCCACAGCGTCGACACGAGCGGTGACGACGAGCCCGGCGCGTAGAGCTCGATCGAGGACTGGCTCGGGTTCCCGAGCTGCGTGACGCCGAGCGCCATGAACGGCGGGTAGGGAGCGATGGCGCCGAAGGTCCACTTGTCCACCGCCTGCTGCGCCGTGGCGCCAGCGCCCGGCATGACGCGCACCGCCACGTCGCTCACTCCCAAGCTGCCGAGCACGAACTGAAGAGGGACCTTGCTCGTGTCGGCGAGGCGCGACATGAAGCCGGCCACCAGCGTGGCGGTGGGGAGGTCGTTCGCGTATCCCTTGCCGCAGATGAGCTCCTGATCTTCGTGCTCGTGATCGCGACCACCAACGCAGCCGGCGCTCACGAACAGGATGCTCTTCTCGGTGGTGAACACGCTCTCCGGCAACACGCCCACGCTCCGGATGAGGACGCCGGCCGGCGTCGACGCGATGAGCTCGCCGCAGTCGAGGTTGTGGCTCGCGCCGAGGGGCCCGGCCAAGAGGACAAGCTCTACGTCGGTGCCGGCGGGGATCACCTCATCGATGGGAACGGTCGCGGCAGCCGCATAGGCGAGCCGCTCCCCTGCGGGCCAAGGCACCTCGTCCGAGGGGCCGTCGGGGTAGGGCACGAAGCAGAAGCGGAGCGCGTCCTCGTCGACGGTGCCGTTCACCATGGTGAGCCGCGGTGGCCCTGGCGGCTCCTGGATGCCGCCCGTCCCGCCTCCGCCGGTGGTGGCGGTGGTGGTGCTCGCCCCGCCCATGCCGCCGACGCCTCCCTCGCCCCCGACCGGATCGTCCTTCGCGAGGCGGTCGTGATCGCCAGCGCAACCGTAGGCCGCCAGCAGCATCGCGCTGGTGAGCCAGGCGCCGAGCTCCACAGAGCTCACCAACGAACAACCCTCATGGGTGGAGGGTACCGCACCTCGTCGACGAGGGCAGCTCGTTGCGTCGACGAGCGCAGCTCGTTTCATGCCCTCGCGCGCGAGCAACGCGGGGGTGGCCCCACAGCAACCGTGCTTCAGCGCCCGTGACGACTATACTGGGCGGTCATGGCCAGAGCGATTCACTTCGACAAAGGCACCTTGATCGCGTGGCGCTTCGAGCTCGATGCGCCGATCGGCGAGGGCGGCATGGGGGTGGTGTATCGCGCCCGCGAGACGGAGACCGGCCGCGCCTGCGCGGTGAAGTTCATCCGTCCCGATCTGCTCGGGAGCCGCGAGGCGGTCGACAAGTTCCTCGCCGAGGCGAAGGTGAGTCAACAGGTCGGGGCCCACCCCCACATCGTGGAGGTGCTCGACAGCGGCTTCGACGAGGAGCACGAGATCCCGTACATCGCCATGGAGCTCGTCGAGGGCGACGAGGTGGCGGAGTGGGTGCGCCGCCACACACCGCTCTCCAAGCAAGACGCCATCACGCTCTTCGATCAGCTCGGCGCGGCCCTCGACGAGGCCCATCGTGCTGGCGTGGTGCACCGCGATCTGAAGTCGGCCAACATCATCGTGACCAAGACGCCGGCGGGTGAGATCGCGGTGAAGATCCTCGATTTTGGCATCGCGAAGACGTTTGGCAACACGCAGAAGACGGCCACGATCATCGGCACGCCGCAATATTGCGCGCCCGAGCAGCTCGGCGCCCATGTGCGACGACTGGCCGCCGAGAAGGGGTTCACGATCGCCACCGGCATCACCCCCGCCACGGACGTCTACGCGCTCGGTCTGCTCGCCTACGAGGTGCTCACCGACACGGAGATCTCGGAGTACTGGGGCTCGGACGACATCGGCGATCTCATCTTCAAGACCGCCGTGGAGCCGCGCCAGAACCCGAGCGAGCGCGCGGGCCTCTATGCGATGAACCTGCCGAGCGGCTTCGACGACTGGTTCAAGCGCTGCACCGCCCACGACGCAGCCGACCGCTTCCAGACGGCCGGCGAGGCGTGCCGGACGCTCGCTGCGCTCTTGCGAGGAGAGCGGGTCACGTTCGACAAGAACATGCTCGAGACGGGGCCCACCGCGATCCACGAGCCGATCGCGGGGCGCCTCGACACCGTCGTCGCCGGTCCGCTGTTCGGACCGGCCCCGGACGCCTTCGGGGCTCCCACGGGGGGCCCGCCTCCCAGGCCCGCGGAGCCGGGGGGGCGCAGCGGCACCGAGCTCATCGCGCCCTTGGCCCCCCCTCACGGGTCGGTCGAAGCGCCCCCTGCGCTGGCCCCCACCCAGCCGCCAACGCAGCCGCCAACGCAGCCGCCAACGCAGCCGCCAACGCAGCCGCCGGGCGACGCCCGCTGGGCAGGGCAGATCGGGGCTGCGATGGCGGGGCAGACCGTCGTGGGGGCGACGCCGATGGGCCCGCTCACGGGTCCCCCGCACGCGCCGCCCACCTTCGGGCCCCCTGGCGCAGCGCCGCACGGGTTCGCGCCACCCGCGCCCCGATCGAGCTCGGGACCGCTCCTCGCGGTGGTCGCGGTCGTGCTGCTGATCGGGTTGTTCGCGGCCGGTGGCTTCTTCGCGTTCCGGCAGGCGACGGCCGAAGCGGAGAGCGATCCGGTCGAGCGCGACGACGACGGGGGGAGTCGGCGCCGCGGCACGAACCGCCAGCCCAAGCCCGCCCCCACCCTCCCCGCGGGTCACGACACCGCGTCGATCGCGGTGTTCGCCGACGATCCAACCTGGGGTGAGCCCGATGCGCCGGCGACGCTCGTGGTGTTCAGCGACTACGAGTGTCCGTTCTGCAGCCGCCTCGAGACCACCATCGTCGCGTTGCGGGAGAAGTACGGCAAGAAATCGCTGCGCGTCGTGTGGAAAGACTTCCCGCTTTCCTTCCACAAGAACGCGGAGCCCGCGCACGTGGCGGCCCGCACGGTGTACGAGCTCGGCGGCGACGACGCGTTCTGGAAGTTTCACGAGCAAGCGTTCAACAACTCGCGTGAGCTCACCGCCACCAACTTCGAGGCGTGGTCGACCGCGGCCGGGGTGCCGCTCGCCAAGTTTCGAGCGCTGGTCACCGATCCCAAGATGGCCGCGCGCGTGCAAAAGAACGTGACCGACGGCGGCCTCTACGGCGTGAAGGGAACCCCGAACACGTTCTTGAACGGGATCAAGATCTCGGGGGCCCAGCCCCAGAGCAGCCTCGAGGCCCAGATCGACGCGCAGATCGCGGAGGCCGCCAAGCTGACCGCGGCAGGGACACCAGCGAACCGCGTCTACGTCGAGCTCACCAACAAGAACTTCGGTGGCCCGACCCCGACCCCGGCGCCGGCGCCCTCCCCCGCGCCCGACAGCACCACGGTGTGGAAGATCCCGGTGAGCAAAGATGATCCGGTGAAGGGAAACCCGGAGGCGCTGGTCACCATCGTCGAGTTCAGCGAGTTCCAGTGTCCCTTCTGCCAGAAGGTGACGCCCACCCTCGAGAAGCTCCTCGCCGACTACGGCACCAAGCTCCGGTTGGTGTGGAAGGACAACCCCCTCCCGTTTCACAAGCGGGCGATGCCGGCCGCCGCCGTCGGCCGCGAGGTGTACGCACAGCTCGGGAGCAGCGGCTTCTGGCAAGTGCACGATCTGATGTTCGCCAACCAGAGCGCGCTCGAGGATGCCGATCTGTGGGGCTACGCGTTCACCACCGGCGCCAACGTCGACAAGGTGAAGAACGCGCTCTCCACCAACAAGCACCAGGGCTTCATCCAGGCCTCCCAGAACCTAGCGTCCGACTTCAAGGCCAGCGGCACACCTCACTTCTTCATCAACGGCCGCCGCCTCACCGGCGCCCAACCCGAGGCGGCGTTCAAGACCATCATCGACGAGGAGGTCATCAAGGCCTCGGCCCTGCTCGCCACCGGCGTCCCCGCGGCGCGCCTCTACGACGAGCTCATCAAGAGCGGACAGGGACCCGAGCCATTCGACACCAAGACCGTCGGTCCGGCGCCCGCCGACGCCCCGTTCAAGGGCGACGCCGCGGCCCCTGTCGTCATCCAGGAGTTCAGCGACTTCGAGTGCCCGTTCTGTGCGCGCGTCAACTCGACGCTGACCTCCGTGCTCAGCACCTACGGCAGCAAGGTGAAGCTCGTGTGGCGCCACAAGCCGCTCCCGTTCCACAAAGACGCGCCGCTCGCCCACGAAGCGGCAGTGGAGGCCTATGCGCAGCAAGGGAACGCAGGCTTCTGGAAGATGCACGACAAACTGTTCGCGAACCAGAAGGCGCTCGCGCGCGCCGATCTCGAGCGCTACGCGACCGAGCTCGGCCTCGACATGACGAAGTTCCGGGCAGCCCTGAACGATCGCCGGCACCAGGCGCGGGTAGAGCTCGACGACAAGGCGTCGGCCGCAGCCGGCATCACGGGCACCCCCGGCTTCGTGATCAACGGCTACTTCGTGAGCGGCGCGCAGCCGCTCGCCAAGTTTCAGCGCGTGATCGATCAGGCGCTGGCCGACGCGAAGCCGTGAGCGCGAGCCCGCGCTGCCTCCTCCCCTCGGGCACGGCTCAGCACGAGCAGTAGATGCTCGCCGTGCTCACGCAGAACAGATCCCACGAGGTGGTGCAGCAGAAGTCGTCGATGATGCACACGATGCTCACGCAGGCGTCGCAGGAGGGGTCGAGGGCCACCCCCTCGGTGCACGGCGAGTGAGCGCAGCTCCCGGTCGTGCCACAGTCGGAGGGGCAGCTCGCGGCGTTCTCCCCGGCCTCACAGGTTCCATTGCCGCAGATCGGCGGGCAGGTCCCACAGTCGGAGGGACAGCTGGAGCAGGTCTCGCCGGCCTCGCAGCTCGCGTTGCCGCAGCTCGGAGGACAGGCGCCGCAGTCGGACGGACAGCTCCCGCAGTCTTCGGTCGCTTCGCACGCATCGTTGCCACACTGCGGCGCACACTCGCCGCAGTCGACCGAGCAGCTGTTGCAGTCTTCGGTGGCGCCGCAGGTGCCGTCGCCACAGCCCTCGCAGCGGCAGTCGGCGGGGCACGCGTCGCAGGTCTCGTTAGGGCCACACACACCGTCTCCGCAGTCGGCTGGCGTGCCACCCCCCGCGCCGCCGCCGGCGCCGCCCCCAGCGTCGTCGTCGCTCGCGGTGGTCTCGGTGAGGCCCCGCGCACAGCTGAAGGCGGCGAGGCACAAGGACAAGGAGATTGCGATGGAGGCGAGACGAGTGCGGATCATCACCACGTCCGAAGGTCGACGCGCGTCGACGCTGAGAGGTTTGCGGACGCGCAGTCGGAGCGTGGGGGAGCCCAGCGACCGGCGCCACGAGAGAGGAGCCCAGAAAACGTATCACGAGAACGCTTGCTCGAGGCAAGCGCCACGTCGCGACGATCGCGATCACGTCGACGTCGCGGCGTAGCGGAGCGAGCTCACGAAGCGTCGCCAACGCGGCTCGATGCGCTCGAGCGGCTCGCCGAGGATGCGCGCGAGGGTGGTCGGCCCGTCGTCGCCGTCGTCCCGCAGCGACCGATAGAAGCGCGGCAGCGCTCCCTTCTCCTGGAGGTAGAACAAGAGGTAGCGGGCGACCGCATAGTGGGTGGCGACGTCGTCGCCGTAGAACGATGCGCGCGTGGTGCTCATCACCTCGCGCAGGCTCGGCGCGGTGCCCGACCGCAGTCGACGCTGCAAGCCAGGGAGTCGCCAGTTGACCAGTCCCACGATGCGTCCGTCGCGTTCTGCCGGCTGCTCGAACAGCGAGCCCAGACCTTCGTCGAGCCAGGTCGGTGCGCTCGGAAAGTCGGCGTCGACGAAGACGTGCACCATCTCGTGCACGAGCGTGCCGTCCCCGAGGCTGCGGTTGACGAGGATCGCCCCGGCGCACGGATCGTACACGCCGTACGGTGACCGCGGGGTGCCCCCGATCGCCTCTCCCGACCACGCGAGGTAGCTGCCCCCGGTGCGCAGCGCCCAGATCTCCACCACCCGGCTCGGGTGGCGATCGAACAGCTGGTGGGTGAGCCTGCGCGTCGCCCAACCGATCACCTCGTCGGCGAAGGTGCGCACCTCGCTCGCCGGTCCACCCCCGATCACGACGAAGGGCGGCGCCGCCACGACCGTGAACCGGTACCGTCCGCGGAGCCGCGTCGCCTCCTCCTCCACCTCGGCCGCGGTGAGCGGCGTGGTCCTCCCCGGACCGGCGGTGCAGCAGCCGCAGAGGAGTGTCGAGAGCCCCGCGAACCCGAGGGTAGCTCCGATGATCCGCGCGCGACGCACGAAAGCTTCGACGCCCGAGGGGGGCCGAAGTTCTGGCTCGCTCGATCATCGAACGGGTCGCTGGCCATGGGGCCGCTCCTGCGCTTCCATCGATCGACGTGAGGTTTGCGTCTTGCAGCTGAAGTGCCGCCAGTGCGAGAAGGCGCTGCATCCAGGCGACGTCGACATCCGCGATCTCAGCGCGACGTGCCGACACTGCGGGTGGGCGTTCGGGAAGGCGGCGTCGCCCTTCCGCCAGACCGGCGACGGGTCGTCGCGAACGGTCGAGCCGGCCCCTCCTTCGCGACGCCCGGGCCTCCCCCGCCCGCCGCGCGTCGCGATCGACATCGACGACGCGACCGGGGCGCTGGAGCTCTCCTTCCCTGCGCGCCGCCATCTCACCATGGAGCTCGCGGCGTTGTTCGCGCTCTCGGGCCCGCTGGTGACGACCCTTGGATTCGCCCTCTTTGCCCTTCGAGACGGCGCTCCCGTGTTCGGCGCGCTAGGTTTCTTCGGCGTGCTCGGCGGTGCGACGATGGTCGCCGCCGGGCTGGCCGCGGTGTTTCGGCGTGCCCGGCTGCGGATTGGGCTGCGAGAGCTCGAGGTGGTTGGGCCGCTGACGCTCGCGCGGGCGCGGCACCCCATCGACGCCCTCGTGCAGCTCTACGTCGACGAGCCGAGCGAACGCGGCGGGCTGCCCACGACCTACGCGCTCCGGGCGGTGACCACCGACGCTCGGCACGTGACGCTGCTCTCGGGGATCCGCTCGCCGGTCTTCGCCCTCTTCCTCGAGCAAGAGCTCGAGCACCGGATGGGGATCCAAGACGAGGAGGTGCCCGGCGAGTATCGGCGCCCCCCCGCTGCCGAGGACGCGCCGCCCGCGCGCTGACAGCGCTGCCGACGCTGGCGCCCGCGCCGACGCCGACGACGGCGCCTTGGCTGACAGGACGCCGCGCGCAAAGCGCCGACGAGCGCGCTACTCGACCTCGAGCGCGAGCGACGTGCCGGGCACGTCGGTGCTGAGATCGAGCGCGTCCAGCGTGGCTTGGGAGCAGCTGAACGTCAGCTCCGCCATGTCCGGCACCGTGTTGCGGCTGGTCCCCCCCTCGACGGTCAGCCAACGCACGTCGTCGCGCGCGGCCAGCCGGTCGACGAGGACGCAGAGCGCCCAGATGGCGTTCGCCCCGTCGCGGTGGTGGTTTCCGGCGTGCGCAGCCTTGCCGGTAGCTCGAACCTTTACGGTGGGCATCGTGGTCGTCTCGATAGTAAGACCCGGGCATGGCGAAGCTCAAGGCGGCCGTGATCGGAGCGAGCGGCTACGGTGGTGGCGAAATCCTCCGGCGGCTCCTGCTCCATCCCCAGGTCGAGATCGGTCGCGTCGCTTCGATCGACTACGTCGGCGAGCCGGTGAGCGCGGCCCACCCCAACCTCGAGGGGCTCACCGAGCTGCGCTTCGAGGACATCCCGTGCGAAGAGGCAGCGGAGGGGGCCGACGTGGTGTTCCTCGGGCTCCCCCACACCGTCAGCTCGAGCTTCGTCCCGCGCCTCTTGAAGGCTGGGGCCAAGCGCATCATCGACCTGTCGGGTGATTTCCGCCTGAAGAACGTGGCCGCCTACGAGCGCTTCTACGGGGTGAAACACCCGTGCCCCGAGCTGCTCGGCGAGGCGGTGTACGGGCTCCCCGAGCTCCACCGGGAGGCGATCGGGTCGGCCCGCCTCATCGCCTCGCCGGGGTGCTTCGCGACGGCCACCGCGATGTCGCTCCTCGCGTTGGCCAAGGCCGGGCTCCTCCGCGGTGAGGTGCGCACCGTGGCCGTCACCGGCTCGAGCGGCAGCGGCGCTGCCCCCAAGATCGGCACCCACCACCCCATCCGGGCGCAGAACCTCAAGACCTACAAGCCGCTCTCTCACCAACACGTGCCCGAGATCGTGCAGACCCTCGAGGCGGCGGGGGCCGAGGCGCTCACGCTGCATTTTGCCCCGGTGAGCGCGCCGCTCTCGCGCGGCATCTTCGCCTCGAGCTTCGTCACCGTCGACGCCGACGTCACCGAGGAGCGCATCGCGGAGGCCTACGCGGCGGCCTTCCACGCGGAGCCGTTCGTGCGCGTACCGGCAGGGCGACTGCCCGAGGTGGTGGCCGTGTCGGGCACCAACTACCTGGAGGTGGGCTTCGAGTACGGACCGAGCAGCGGAGGGCAGCGCACCCTCATGTGCTTCGCCGCCATCGACAACTTGATCAAGGGGGGCGCCGGCCAAGCGGTGCAATCGATGAACATCACCCTCGGCCTCGACGAGACCGAGACCCTGCGCGATCGAGGAGGCTTCCCGTGAACGAGACCATCGTCATCAAGCTCGGCGGCAACCTCGTCGAGGACCCGATGGCGCGGGTCGTGGCCGACGACATCGCGGCCCTCGCGCGAGACGGCGCGGGGGTGGTGGTGGTGCATGGTGGCGGCCCCCAGGTGAGCGCGCTGCAGGAGCGGCTTGGCCTCGAGCCGAAGAAGATCGGCGGGCGCCGCGTCACCGATGAGGCCACCCTCGAGGTGCTCGAGATGGTGGTGGGTGGGCGGCTCAACATCGCGCTCTGCGCGACGCTGCTCGCGGCGGGCGCCAACCCGATCGGGCTTCACGGAGCCAGCGCGTGTGCGATCGAGGCCAACCGCCGCCCACCGAAGGTGGTGCTCGGAGGCCCCGAGGAGCCGGTGGATCTGGGCCTGGTGGGCGACATCGTCGCCGTGAACACCAAGCTCCTCGAGCGGCTGCTGGAGGCGAACTACACGCCCGTGCTCGCCTGCATCGGCGCCAATCGGCAGGGTGAGGTGTTCAACATCAATGCCGACATGGTGGCCAACCGCGTCGCGGTCGAGCTCGAGGCCGACGCGCTGGTGTTCGCGGCGCGCGACGTGCGCGGCGTCCTCGCCGACGTGAACGACCCCGAGACGCGCATTTCCAGAATCACCAAGAAGAACAGTCACGCGCTCATCAAGAAGGGGGCCATCGTCGAAGGCATGATCCCCAAAATCGAGGAGTCGTTCGCGGCCATTTTCGACGGCGTGTCCCGCGTGCACATCGTGGGGCAGCTCGCGCCGGGCGAGCTCCTGCGCGAGCTCGCCAAGCCGGGCAGCGTGGGCACGGCCATCGTGCCCTGACGCGAGGCTCGACGAGGGGCGGCCCTCGCGTGTAGAAGCTCTGCATGCCTCACGCCGCGACGCTGTATCAGTTCGAGCTCTGTCCCTACTGCCACAAGGTGAAGGCGGGCCTCGAGCTCAAGGGCATCGCGTACGACCGGATCGAAGTGAACCCGATGAAGAAGAAGGAGCTGCCCGAGCTGCCGCCCGGAGCGCCCAAGAAGGTGCCCGTGCTGCGTCTCGGCGACCGCACGGTGTGCGACTCGACCGACATCCTGGCCTTCCTCGACGAGGTGGAGCCAGAGCGCACGCCGTTCATTCCGAGCGACGCGGCCTCGGCAGCGAAGGCGCGAGAAATCGAGCGCTGGGTGGACGACGAGCTCACGTTCTCGATGCCTACGGTCATCTATGGCACGTGGGGCGAGGCGGTGAAGGCAGCTCAGGTGACCGCGCGGACGTCGAACTTTGGCCCGCTTCAGAACCTCGCGGTGCGCGCCGGCGGCTCGCTCATCATGCATCAGGTCGCCAAGCGCATCCTGAAGAAGCGCGACAAGACCGACGGACGGGCGTGGATGAACGAGAACCTCGATCGGATCGAGGCCTGGCTCGGCGAGGACGACTTCCTCGCCGGGGACGCCGTGTCGCTCGCCGACGCCGCCGTGCACGGCGCGCTCACTTGCATCCAAGAGTTCCCAGCGTTCGCGAGCGTGGAGGCGCGCCCCAAGCTCATGGCGTGGTACCGGCGAGTCGAAGCGCTGCGCGCGAGCTGACGTCGCACACCCTGCGCGAGCTGCGTGACAGAAGGCTCGGGTGCCCACGCTTGGCTGTGCGTTCGTGCACAGCGGGTTGTTCATCGGCGCACGCGCGCTCGTCGCGGGGTGGTCTTACCCTACGGTCGTTGTACCGACAGGAGGAGACGGATGCGAAAGACACTCTCGGCGCTGATGGTCGCGGCGATGGCCGTGGCGTGCGCCACCGGCTGCACGCCGGAGGAGGAGCGGGCGGGGGTGGTGAGCCACGAGCTCTCCGCCGCGACGACGCCCATCATCATCACCCACGGGCTCGCCGGGTGGCCGTTCGACCGGTCGCTGAAGCCCCACCTCGAGAGTCGGGGCTACAAGGTGCTGATGCCCAAGGTGTCGCCGTTCGGACCGGTGCGCTACCGCGCCGAAGAGCTGCGGGCGCAGATCGACACTTTCCTCGATCAGCAAGGCGCTGAGCGGGGGATCATCGTCGCCCACTCGATGGGTGGCGTGGACGCGCGCTGGCTGTTGAGCCCCGACGGTTTGGCCTACGATCGCGTGGCGGCGCTGGTGACGATCGCGTCCCCGCATCGAGGCACCGCCATCGCCGACTGGGTGCTCGATGGGGTGCCCTGGTATCTGGAGAGTCGCGCGACGCGTTTCCTCAAGTTGCTCGATCTCACGCCCGACAGCGCCGGCGACATGGAGGCGCTCTACGATCTGAGCACCGCCCGCATGGCCACCTTCAACACCAAGGTGCACGACAGCCCGGGCGTCGAATACTACTCGTACAGCTCACAACAGACGCCGACACAGGGGCTCAACCCGCTGCTCTACGTGTCGTACTACGTCATCAAAGGCGCCGAAGGCCAGAACGACGGCATCGCCAGCGTGGAGGGTTCGAAGTGGGGTCACTTCCTCGGCGAGCTTCGTGCCGATCACGCGGATCATGTTGGCGGGCTGGGCCTGAAGACCAAGTTCGACTTCCTCGGGCTCTACGAGGACGCCATCACGAGCGCGTTCGCGCACCACAACAACGGCACCTACAACCCGACGTTCTCGTCGCCCCAGGTGGCGTATCCGTTCCCCGAGTCGAAACACGCGTACTGGAACAACCTCAACGACACCCAGAGCCACCGGCTGCCGGGCGCGACCAGCCTCGCGGTGAGGTTCGATGATCGGACGGAGCTCGAGCCAGGCTACGACTTTCTTCACGTGGAGGATGGCGAGGGCGTGCCCGTGGCGGGCAGCCCGTTCAGCGGCGCCTCGCTCGCCGGCGCGACGCTGAGCGTACCGGGCGACGAGGTCTTCCTGCGGCTCGAGACCGACTTCAGCGTCACCCATTGGGGCTATCGCGTCACCGCCGTGGAGGCACAGCCATGAATCGCTCGAGCGCGAAATGGATCGCCCTGTCGCTCTTGGCGCTCGCCGCGTGCGACGACGCGGGCAAGTCGGTCGACGACGTCGCCGAGAGACCGCTCACCAAACAGCAACACCTGCAGGCGCTGTTCGAGTCGGTGCTCGATGGTGTTCAGCTCATCGAGTCGAGCGAGAAGATGGCCAAGGTGCGCGGCGCCATCGACGAGACCACCTCCCCGCCACGCTACGAGGTGACCTACGAGGGGTGTCTCGACGGTTTCGTGAGCGGCTCGTTCTGCGTGCAGGCAGGCCGTCACCTGATCGACGTCGTCACGCCCGAGATCCACATCATCCGTGCGGTGGATCAGCGCTACGTGCTCGACGGCTTCGCCAGCGTGCCCGAGTACACGATGGTGGGCAGCCTCGACAGTCACGTCGCGGTGAAGGTCGACACCACCGAGCACACCACGGAGGTCGAAGGCACGGCCACCGGGGAGCTCGAGGTGAGCGGCGGCGTCAGCGGCACGGTGGGGGTGTCGCTCATCATTGGGGGCGGCCGCAACTACACCCAGAGCGCCGCCACCCCCATCATCGTGAGCGGCACATTCGTCCACGAGGGGGAGACGTTCGCGGTGGAAGGCGGCTTCCAACGCGAGTGACGGCGGCCGTGTCATGATACGGCGCAGATGAACTGGGACGACTTGCGCTTCGTGCTCGAGGTGGCACGCTCGGGCAGCCTCGTGGCCGCGTCCAAGGCGCTGCGCGTGTCTCACACCACCGTCGCGCGGCGACTGCAGGCGCTCGAGCAAGCGCAAGGCGCGCCGCTGTTCGAGCGCCGCGGCAACGCCTATCAGCCGACGGAGTTGGCGCGGGGGCTCGTGGAGCTCGCGAGCGAGATGGACGAGCGCATCGCCGCGCTCGAGCGGCGGCTGCAAGCGCACAAAAGCGCGCCGCGTGTGGAGGGCGAGGTGCACATCACCACCGTGGCCGCGATGGCCGACCGACTCGGGCCGCAGCTCGTGGCGTTTCGCGAGCGCTACCCCGAGGTGCGGCTTCGGCTCTCGGTGTCGAACGACATGGTGAACCTCGCCCGAGGCGAAGCGGACGTCGCCATCCGCATCACCCGCGAGCCACCCGAGCGGCTGGTCGGGCGCAAGCTCACCGACGTGCGCTTCGCGGTGTTTGGCGCCGCACACGCCCTCCCCGAACCGGTAGGCGACCTCCACGCCCTCCCCTGGGTGTGCCTCGACGCGAGCCGCGCCGACACGCCGCAGGGCCAGTGGGAAGCCGAGCACGTCGACGACGCGCGGGTGGTCTTGCGCACCAACTCGCGCGGTCTGTTCCTCGACGCAGTGAAGCGCGGCCTGGGGATCGGCGTTTTGCCGGTGGGACTCGGTCGTGACGACACCTTGCGCGCGCTCTCCGAGACCCTCGAGGAGCTGTCGCTGCCAGTGTGGATCCTCACCCACGCGGATCTGCGCAAGACGCCGCGAATCCGCGCGGTGATGGACTTCTTCGGCGACACAATCGACGGCGCCCGCGATCGGCTCTGAGCGGTGACCGGCGGTGATCGGGCTCTCAGGCGCCGATCGTGCGAAGGATGCCTGGCTCGAGCTCCGCGTGGCTCTCGAGGAGGTCGGGGAGGGCGGCGATGACGTCGTCGAGGGAGGCGAAGATCTCGTCGTCACGTCCCGCGACCACGTAGAGCGTGGCGGCCAAGAGGGCGGTGACGAGGTGGGCGCTCCCGGCGCCCGGCTCGCCGTCGATGGTGTGCGCCGACTCGGCCACCATGGTCGCGAGCTCTTCGCACCGCCGCGAGAGGCCGAGCAGCTCCTCCGTGGGCGCGGTCGGTTCGACGAGCCAACGCTTGATGGCAGCCAAGCCCTCGCGTGTGATCTCGGTCTCTTCTTCGTCCTGCCAGAGGGCCACCCACGCTGGGTAGAACGTCTCGATGAGCGGCAGCACCGTGCGCACGCGATCGGGCGGCGCCGCGGCGAGGGTCGTCTCCACCCACTCCTGCAACATGACCATCGAGCCAAGACTAGGGCAGGCCCGCACGACGCAGAAGTGTTTTGCCGCGTTGACGGAGCGCGCTCGCTCTCAGGCGTCGTGTCTCGGCTCGGCGCGGACGGTCATGGGTGCGAGCTGCAGCGTCTCGAGCGGCATGTCTACGCCCGCGGAGCGCAGGGCCTCGAAGGCGCGCTTGCGCAGCTCGAAGCGGACCGGCACGTGCTCTCGCTCGTCGTCGAGCCACACGCGAAACTCCATTCCCACGTTGTAGTCGTTGAGCTGGGTGACCACCACCACCGGGGCCGGCTCCGAGAGAAAGCGCTCATCCCCTGCGATGAGCCCGAGCAAGAGCTCACGGATACGATCGAGGTCTTCGGTGACGCCCACGGTGAAGCCGATCTCGAGCCGGAGCGAGGGGAAGTTGGTGTAGGAGGCGACCGCCGAGTTGACGATCTGTGAGTTGGGGAAAGCGAGCATGCGCCCGTCGGGCGTGACGACGCGGGTGCTCCGCATCGTGATCTCGTGCACACGGCCGTAGTGCCCGCTGATTTCCACGAGGTCTCCCACGACAAAGGGCCGATCCCAAAAGATGAAGACGCCGCTGATGAGGTTGCTCAGCGTGTCGCGCGCGGCAAAGCCGATGGTGAGGCCGACGACTCCCAGGCTCGTCAAGAGTGAGGCCGTGTCGACGCCGAGCTGCGCCAGCACGCTCACCAGGCCGACGGTGAAGATGGCGTATTGGACGACCTGGACGATAAATGCTCGCGCCGTCGCGTCGAGGTCGGTCCGCTCGATGTCGATTCTCACGAGGATGGGACCCCTTGTTTCCCACGAGGTTTCCCCCTC
>CAYOAL010000146.1:0-24885 GCA_964401935.1 uncultured Polyangiaceae bacterium | reverse complement strand
TCGTTGAACATCGGGAGCAGCACCGTGACCACCGGGAGCTCGTCGGGCGCGAGCTCGACCGCGAGCTCGGGGGCGGCCTCGATGGCCTTCCGGTGACGCCAACAGAGCATCACGAGGTGAAACCGGTGGAGCCCGTAGGTGCTCAGCGCCAGCAACACCGCGAAATAGAGGACACACAACGCGATAGCCATTGTGGGTTGAGGTAACCCATCCGCGCCGCGTAATTGTCACCCAATTGTATTTGTTTGCATTACTCTGTCGAACAGGTCAATTGCTTCGTAATTACGAATACATACACACCTGAGAGACGGCGCGTGGATATCAAAGGGCTCATCGAAGGGGCGCTCGTGGGGGCGATGGTGTGCGGGCTCGGGAGCGCAGCCCCTGGCTGCCTGGATCGGGTGCCCGACGAGCTCGGGCGGACCCCCGCCGGCCCGGGGGCCCTCGTGCGGTTCGATCTGGCCCACAAGCCGCTGCCTGCCATCCCCCTCCCCAACGACACCGCCACCTGGCCCGATCCGACGAGCCGCACCGGCCTGCGGGTGAACGCGAGCCTCGTCGCGCCGACCCAGATCGAGCGGCAAGCGCGGGAGCGCTTCAACCAGATGGAAGGCTGGGGCACGTTCGCTCCCATCGCGGTCTCGTTCGACGTGCCCTCGACGTACCAAGGCTACACCGGTCCCGCGCTCGATCTCGCCAACGTGCGGGCGCGTCACCAGGGCGACGACTACGACTTCGCCGACGACGCGATCTACCTCGTGAACCTCGAGACGGGTGTGCCGATGGTGCTCGACGTGGGCGCCGGCAATTTCCCGGTGACGTTGAAGCGGCTCGACAAGTATTGGCCCAACGACACCCGCTACGCCGAGCGCAACCTGTTGTTCGAGACCGCCGACGAGACCCGCGGCGGTGAGCTCCTCCGCTACGCCCCCGAACACGACACCGACTTCGACGGGGTGCTCGACCTGCCGAACTTCGAGGACCCGTCGGCCTGCGACGCCTTCGCGCTGGCGCCCGCCTGTGCCCACCCCGCGAGCGGCGACGAGTACGGTTCGCCGAGCTGCGTGAGCGCGCGTCGAGCACGCGACCGCTGCGTCGCCGACAATCTCCTCACCTGGTACGAGCGTGAGACCGACACCCTGCTCGTGCGACCGCTCCTGCCCCTCGTGGAGATGACCCGCTACGCGGTGGTGCTCACCGATCGCTTGCTCGACGGTCGCGGCAACCCGGTCAAGTCGCCCTTCGAGTACGTGTACCACGCGGCCCAACGGAGCGCCGCCGCCCGCGTGCGCGACGTGCTCGACGACGCCGCGCTCGCGCCCTACTTCGGCGATCTTCACGGCACGGGTCTCGCGCGCGTGGCGTTCGTGTGGCAGTTCACCACCCAGCCCACGGTGGACGACATGAAGCGCCTGCGGGACGGCCTCTACGGGCAAGGACCGTTCGCGCGCTGGAGAGACGCCTACCCGCCCGAGGTGGAGGTGCAGCGCATGGTGGGCCTCGCCGGTGGGCTCGCCGAGGGGGCGAGCGACGTGGACGGCTGGGAAGAGAGCCCCCTCGGCCGCGAGGCCGGCTGCAAGGAGAAGGCGGAGAACCTCTTCGTGCTGGGCTACGCCGGGATCCGCGACAAGATGCGCGATCTGGTCGAGCAAGGGCTTGGGGTGGACGCCGGCCCGAGCGCGAGCCTCCTCCTCCGCAAGCTCGATCACATCAGCCACATGGTGGTGGGCACCTTTCGCGCGCCGTTCCTCCTCGAGGGCGGCCCGCGTTCGACCGATCCGAACGCCGCCTTCAACGTGAGCTTCGCCACCGGCGACGCAGAGGAGACCAGCGACGTGGTGCAGTTCTGGCTCATCGTGCCCAAGGAGACGGCCGAGCATCGGCAGCCCTTCGACGTGAACATCTTCGGCCACGGCTACACCTCGACGTTCTTCGAGCAGATCCTCTACGCGGGCAACATGGCCGAGCACGGGATCGCGACCATCGGCATCAACGCGATGGGCCACGGCCTCGTGTTCGACGACGAAGGCCAGAAGACCGCGGTGCGCGCGGCGCTCGGCGGTGTGTGCCATGCCCCAGCCTTCGACGCGCTGCTCCTCGGCCGCACCCGCGATCTCAACCTCGACGGGGTGTCGGACTCCGGCGGCGACTTCTGGTCGAGCTATCTCTTTCACACCCGAGACGGGGTGCGCCAGTCGGTGCTCGATCACGTGCAGCTCGTGCGCATCATGCGGAGCTGGGGCAGCGGTGAAGGCGCGATGAGCTGCAGGGACGACAACGACAAGGCGACGCCGGTGCGAGCGTGCGACGTGAACGGCGACGGCGAGCGTGAGCTCGCGGGAGATTTCGACGGCGACGGGGCGGTGGACGCCGGCGGCGTCGACGTGCGCTACGCGACGTGGGGCGAGTCGCTGGGCGGGATCTTGAGCGGCATCCACGGCGCGATCGACGCCTACGTGACCACCGCCGTGCCCGGCTCGGGAGGCGGTGGCCTCACCGACATCGGCATCCGCTCGTTCCAAGGCGGCGTGGTGGAGGCGGTGCTCTTGCGGCTCTGGGGCCCGCTCTTGGTGACGGTCCCCGCCGAGGAGCGCAAGCCGTGCGACCCCACCTCACGCGACCGCGATCACTGCACCGTCTGCACCGAAGGCGAGGTGAGCCTCCGCTGGGTGGTCCCCGACGTGAACGGCACCGGCGAGCTCGAGATCACCTGTTTCGACCAAGAGGCGGTGAGCGAGACGACGGTGGTGGTGCACAACGTCGACAACGGCGAGGTGGCCTGCGGTCGCGTCGGCGCCGACGCCCGCCTGCGGGTCGGCGTCCCCTCTACCCTCGGCGATGGCGTCGTGGTGAGCTTCTTCGAGGGCCAAGACGTGGTGGACAGCTACGACCGGGAGAAGGGCTGCCACCCCAGCGCCGACGCTCGGGTGCGGACGAAGGTGGACGCGTGGGGACGTGGGCGTTTCCTCGAGGGCGCGGTGAACGGCGCCGAGACCGCCACCTGCGCGCACGCGAGCTGTGCCGGGTTTCAGGGGCGCTTCTACGGCGAGGGCACGCCTCTCGTGGCTCCCGCAGAGGGCCTCGGCTTGGTGCGGCAGACCCCGGCCCTGCGTCGCTTCCTCGGCCTCGCTCAGGCCGCGCTCGATCCCGGCGACCCCATCAGCTTCGCGCCGTTCTACGCGCTCTCGCCGATGACGGATCCGTTCGGGAACGTCATCGAGCCCCACGCGTGTTTCACCCTCAACACCATCGGCGATCAGAACGTCCCGCTCAACTCGGGGATCGCCTTCGCTCGCGCCACCGGAGCGCTCCCCTTCTTGCGTCCGGAGCAGGCGGCGCTCTATCCACACTACCTCGATTTCGTGACCCCCCAGGCGCTGTTCGACGCGCTCGGGGGCCGCACCCCCAACCAAGAGCTCGTCGAGCGCCACGTGGTGGAGGGGATCGCCGCGCTCGCGCGCCACGAGGCGGGACCCGAGTGCGCAGCGAGCCAGAACGCGCGCCCCGCCGGTGCCACGTTCCTCGATCCGGATGGGGAGACGACGCTGTGCTACCCGAGCGGCTGCACGGAGGCGACGGAGGCGTCGAGCGACACCCGCGTCTGCTACAGCGGACAGCGCTGCAACTTCGCGACCGGAGCGTGTGTCCCCCGGGAGCTCGGCGCGACCACCTGCGAGGAGGCGTTGTTCGACGCCGATGATCTCGACGAAGGTCAGCACCGCTACTTCGAGCAGCGCGCCGCAGTGCCCCACCGCCTGGCACGGCTCACCGCCTCCGCCCACACCCTCGGCGTCGACGCGGTGTGGGCGCCGCGCCTCGACGGCCAGCCGTTCAGCAGCGACGAGAGCGCCTACGTGCCGCGACCGGCGCCCGAGGGCAGGCTCACCGCCCTCCTCGACGCGTACACCGTGCCCGCGGGCGAGCACACCTTCGTCAACGGCGACCCGTGCCAAGCCTTCGACCACGGGACGTATCTGACGAACCTGGTGGCGCGCTTCTTCCGCTCCGACGGCACCGATCTCCACTACCTGTCTCACCCGGCCAGCCACACCTGCCTGAAGGAACCAGAGGCCGCCTGCGCCGACTGACGCGCAGCCGCCGCGCCCGTGCGCATCGTGGCCACCAGGGCCCGAGCACGCGCAGTCAACGGCGCCGGCGAGCCAACGCGAGCGCGGCGGGAGGCCTGGCCGAGGGGGGATCGTCGACAGCGCTCACGTCGCGGCTCACCGCCCGCTGAGCCGCGCGCTATGCTCCGCGCATGCTCCTCCTCAACGACCTCCCCGCGTGGCACTGGGCGATCGGGGGCGCTTGCATCGGTGCCATCACGCTGCTCCTCCTCTTCATCGGGGGGAAGCGGCTCGGCATCTCGACCGGCTTCGAGAACGTGTGCGCGCTCGTGAGCTCGCAGCCCTATTTCCAGCGGGGCTCGCTCTTGAAGGGCGCGCCTTGGCGGCTCCCGTTCCTCGGCGGCTTGGTCGCCGGCGGGCTCCTGTCGGCCGTGCTCGGCGGCGGCTGGTCGCCCACCTGGAACCTCGGGATGTTCGACGCGGCCACGCACGCCGGCCCTCCTGTCAAGATCGCGTGGATGTTCGTGGGGGGCCTCTTCATCGGCTTCGGGACGCGCCTCGCGGGAGGCTGCACCAGCGGCCACGGGATCTTCGGCGTCGCCAACTTCGAGAAATCGAGCTGGCTCTCCACGGTGTCGTTCATGGCCGCCGGCATCGCCACCACCCAGCTCGTCCACCGCCTCGTGCTCGTGTGAGGAACCGCCACCATGCTCGGCAAGCTCTTCATCTTCGCCCTCGCCACCGCCTTCGGGTTCGCCCTCAGCCGGAGCGGCGCGTCCGACTACGACTTCATCCAACGGATGTTCCTGTTCCAGGACATCCAGCTCTACGGGATCATCGGCACCGGCGTCGCGGTGGCGGCCCCTGGCATCTACCTGCTCAAGAAGCACGGCAAGACCCTCGATGGCGCTCCGCTCGTGGTGGAGCCCAAGCCGCTGCATCGGGGCAACGTGGTAGGGGGCATCCTGTTCGGCATCGGCTGGTCGATGACCGGGATGTGTCCGGGTCCCATCCTCGTCAACATCGGCGAGGGCAAGCTCTACGCGCTGGCCGCCCTCGCCGGTACGCTCCTCGGCGCCTACTTCCTGGGCGCGCTCTACCCACGCTTGCAGGGGCCGCTCGCGCTCCCCAAGCTCTCGACCGGCACCGGCGACGGCTGACCGCGCTGGCCCGCCGCTTCACGGGAGCGCGGGCTGCTTGCCACGAGCGAGCTTCACCGAGTCGAGCCGCGGGCTGGTGATCCACATCGCGCCAGCGCTGAAGGCGAGCACCTGCGCGACGAGATAAGCGGTGCCGGTGAGACGCGGAGCGAGGAGGCCGACCACCACCGCGGTGCCGTAGAGCGCCAACATGGTCCACAGGCCGCGCGCCACGGCCAAGCTGCCCACCGCCGTGATCGCGCAGGCGGTGAGGAGATCGACGAGGACCGCGTACTGCATGGGGATGTCGAAGAGAAAGGCCGCGGAGCGATTCACGACGTGCGCCACGAGACCAATGCCGATGAGCGCCACCACGTTGCGGTTGGCGGCGTTGCGGAAGAGCCACCGCCGCCCGAACAACACGACCAGACCCACCACCACCGCGGTCTTCGCCACCAAGAGGAGGCCCACGAGCGGGGTGAGCTCGACGAAGCCGTAGAGCTCGGAGGGCAGGTAAGCGACCGCCCCCGAGCCGACGATGGCCGCCATCACCAGCAACAGCGCGATGCGCTGGCCTCGCGACACCGTGAGATCGCTCTCTTCGGCGAGGGTGCGCAGCTGCTCGGCCATCGCGCGCTCCGCCGACTGGGCCACCTCGAGCTCGGCGAGCTTGGTCGCGAACGCCGGATGGGGCGAGGCCAGCTCCGCCAACAAATCGGCGGCGGCGAGGCGGTTCCCACGCTCGAGCTCGAAGCCGATCATGTGCTCGAGACAGGCGTCGAGGCCGGCGACCGCGCGCTCGTTGCCAGGCCACTCCCGCAGCGCCTGAGCGTAGGCGAAGCGCGCCTCCCAGAAGGCGCGCACGATCACCGAGCTCGCCGCCTCGTCCACCGACGCGCCCGCCACCGCGATCTGATCGCGGAGCTCGCGCGTCAACAGCTCGGCCTGATCGGTGAGCGCGAGCGACGCTCGGTGGTCGAGGTACTGCAGCACCGCGTGTCGCAGCTGCGACACCGTAGGGAAACGCTCGTCGGGGTCGCGGTGCATCGCCTTGTTGCAGATGGCAGCGATCTCGGGAGGCACGTGCTCGTCGTACGCAAAGGGCTGGGACGCGAGCACCGAGCGCATCACCGCCTCGCGATCGGCGCCCGTGTGGCGCGCCTTGCCCACGATGGCGCGGTGCAGCGACGCCCCGAGGAGGTACACGTCGGTGCGCACGTCGAGGACGCCGTCGGCGGTGGCCATCTCCGGCGCGAGATAGCCGGGCGTTCCCACCGGAAGGGCGCGCTCCTCCGCGTCGGCGTGCGCGAAGGCGCGGGTGCCAATCGGCGCGGCCAGGCCCCAGTCGAGCACGTACACCTGCCCGAACGCGCCGAGCATCACGTTGGCAGGCTTGATGTCGCGGTGGATGTAGCCGTTGGCGTGCGCGAACTCGATGGCGTCACACACCGAGAGGAGAATCTGGAGGTGCCGCTGAAACGGATCCTTTCGCCACATGCTGGTGACGCGCCACGACTTCTCGTCGCGGTGCGTGATGAGGTGCTGCCAGGACACACCCTCCACGCGCTTCATCACCACCGCCGGCACCCCCTCCGGATCGTTTCCAACCAGGTGGACGGGCACGATGTTCGGGTGCTCGAGCCGGCCGGTGAGGCAGCCCTCGCGGAGCAGCGTCTCGTGGGCCGCGGGCGTGCTCTGCTTCGCCCGCTTGATCACCACCTCGCGCCCAACCGCCCGCTGCTGCGCGAGGTGCACCACCCCCATGCCGCCTTCGCCGATGCGGCCCAAGACGCGCAAGTCGGCCCCTTCGGCCGACGAGACGTCGAGCGCTGGCATGTCGAGCAGGACCACGCTCGTCGGACCGGACGCATGCTCGGTGCTCGCGGTCAGGGGCCCGCGAAGGGTGGTCTCCTCGTCGACGAATTCCATCGCGTCCGGGCTCGCCGGCTCGGAGGGATTATCCGCGCGGGGTCGACGCAGCACAACCCAGGACCGAACCGCCGACCGACCACCGTCTCTTTGGCGCCTGCGCGCTTCGCGGCTACCATCGTCGATGGGTGGCCGATCGAGACGAGACGCTGGAGATCGTGGTCACGGGCGGTCCCGACGTCGGGGCTCGGCTCGAGGTGACGGGCACGATCCTGGTCGGCCGGGGACGAGAGGCCGCGCTGCGGCTGAGCGATCTCGGTGTGTCGCGGCGGCACCTCGAGGTGGAGCCGATCCCGGGCGGCGCGCGCATCACGACCGTGGGCGAGGCCGCCCCGTTCGCTGCCCTCGGGAAGCTCTGCACCCAAGCGGAGGTCGCCATCGGCGATCGGGTGGTGATCGGCGAGACCGCGCTCACGTTCGTGGTGGGGGACACCGCCTCGGTGCCGGCGAGTGAGACCGAGGTGACGAACATGTACGCGCTCCTCGACGACGCGGCCGTCGACGCGCGGGGCCTCGCGGCGATCTTCGAGCTCGGGGAAGCGCTCAACGAGATCCGCAGCGAGGACGAGCTGGTGACCGCCGTGAACCGCTGGGCGGCGAGGGCGCTGCAGATCACCGCCACCATCGAGACCTCGGCCGGACAGAGGCCCCCCGAGCGCGACAAGATGGTCCACCGCGTGAGTCGCGGACGTCGCGAGATCGTCGTGCCGCTCGCCGGCAGCGGCAGCGACGCGCTGGTCTTTGCGCTGCCAGTGGCAGGGGTGGAGGTGGGTGGGGAGATCCAGCGGCTGCTCGCGGTCGCCGGCCGCATGGTGAGCGCGAGCCGCCTTCAGCTGCAGCGCCTCGCGAGCATCCAGAACCAAAACCGTGAGCTACGACAACTCGCGGTGGGGAGCGCGACCACGTTCCTCGGCACCACCGCGGCCGCCCGTCGGGTGGCGGAGCTCTTGCCGCGCATCGCCGGCTCCGACGTGACGACCCTGCTCTCGGGCGAGACCGGGGTGGGCAAGAGCTTCGTCGCGCGGGTGATCCACGAGCTCAGCGCGCGCAGCGATCAACCGTTCCGTGTGATCAACTGCGCCGCCATCCCGGCCCAGCTCGTCGAGAGCGAGCTGTTCGGTCACGAGCGCGGGGCCTTCACGGGCGCGGTCGACACGCGCATCGGCGCGTTCGAGGCCGCGGGGGGAGGCACGCTGCTGCTCGACGAGATCGGTGACCTCCCGATGAGCAGCCAGCCGAAGCTCTTGAGCGTGCTCGAAGACAAGCGCTTCGAGCGGGTCGGCTCAAATCGGTCGATCCCGCTCCGGGCGCGGGTGCTCGTGGCCACCAACCGCGATCTCGAGGCGATGGTGGCCGAGGGCGCCTTCCGCAGTGATCTCTACTATCGGATCGCCACCATCACGCTCGATCTCCCGCCCCTGCGCGAGCGGCGCGACGACGTCCCGTTGCTCTCCGAGCGCATCCTCGAAGACATGAGCCCGTCGCTCGGCAGGCGCATCGAAGGCTTCTCCGACGCGGCGCTCGAGGCCCTCAAGACGTATCCCTGGCCGGGCAACGTGCGCGAGCTGCGCAACGTGCTCGAGCACGCGGTGGTGCTCGGAGACGGGTCACGCATCGAGGTGTCGGATCTGCCACCGCGGGTGGGTCTGCTCGCTGGCGTCGCGCAGCACAACGCGGCGACGAGCGACGCCGACATGGTGCAGCTTCCCATGAACCTCGCCGAGCTCGAGGAGCGAGCGATCGCCGCCGCCTTGCGCGCCTGTGGCGACAACCGCACCCAGGCCGCCGCGTTGCTCGGCATCAACCGGGCGACGCTCTACAAGAAGCTCAAATAGCGCGGTGTCGCCAAAAACGACGGTGCCGAGGGGGGGCGTCGCGAATCACGACATGGGGAGAGGCCCCCACGTGGGCGGACAGCGTCATTTCGAAGACTTACGAGGCAATGGGCGACACTCCACCACCTTGTAGGCGTTGGTCCGCCCCTTGCAATTGGAGCTGCCCGAGAGAGGGAAGCGACATGACCAGATCCGCAAACAGAGGCGACGGGCGCTTCGATGAGATCGAGCCTACGACGGTGGCGAGCCCCGTCGGGCGACGGGCCCGCGAGCGCACCGTCTCGGGTGTCGCCCCCAAGGAGGTCGGACAACCCAGACCCCCGACTGAGCCGCCGAGCGGAGCGCTCGACGCCGACGAGACGACCATGCCTTGCGACGCGGTGCTCGCGCCGCGACGCCCGAGCAGCTTCCCTCCCTGGCTCGACGAGCACACGCCGCGCCGCGCCGCGCCGCCAAGCGTGCCCCCGGAGAGCGAGCTCCCCCAGAGCGATCCGCCGCGCAGCGACGACGCGATGGCGCCCGGCGAGGCGACGGCGCGAGGCGCGCTCCCGAGCGTGCCCCCCCACAGCGATCCGCCGCAGAGCGACGACGCGATGGCGCCTGGCGAGGCGACGGCGCGAGGCGCGCTCCCGAGCGTGCCCCCCCAGAGCGATCCGCCACGCAGCGATGCCCCTTCCCCGTGGGAGCGCGATCAGGCGGCCGTGCCACGCGAGGCGCTGCCGAGCTCCCTCGCCCCGCCGCCCCCCGCCGCAGCGCCGCGGACGCTGCCCCGCCCCGCGCCCACGCCGCGCTATCAACGCACGCGGACGATCGTGGCCGTGGCCGTCGCGCTGCTCGGAGCGCTCACCGCCCTCTCCATCGGACTCACCACTTGTTGAGCGCACCATGACTTCCTACGACTCGTTGAGCCCAGAGCCCGGCAGCGTCGTTGCCGGCTACCGCATCGAGCGCCTCATCGCGACCGGAGGGATCGGGAGCGTCTTCGAGGCCTCCGACGCGACGACGAGCGCGCGCGTCGCGCTCAAGCTGGTGACCCCCTCGATGCTCGACGATCACCCCGAGCTCGGTGTCCGCCTCGAACGCGAGGCCCAGGCCGCCCGCGCCATCGACTGCGACCGCGTGGTCCAGGTGCTCGGCTGCGGGCGCTGGCACGACCGCCCCTTCATCGTGATGGAGTACGTCGAGGGCGACACCCTCTACCAGCGCGCGAGAGACTGGGTGCTCGATCTCCGACAAGCGCAGGCCATCATCACCGACGTCGGGCGCGCCCTCGAGGCGGCGCACGCGACGGGGATCGTGCACCGCGACATCAAGCCGGGGAACATCATCGTGCGCGGCCACTCCCCACCCGAGGCCAAGGTGCTCGACTTCGGGCTTGCCAAGGTCACCAGCGAGACCGCCACGCGGATCACCGCCGACGGGCGCGCCCTCGGCTCCCCCTCGTACATGAGCCCCGAGCAGTTCATCGACGCCAAGGCGGTCGATCACCGCGCGGACGTGTGGTCGCTCGCGGCCGTGGCCTACTTCGTGCTCACCGGCAAGCGCCCCTTCGAAGGCCGCTCGGTGGGCGCGATCCTGCAGATGCTGCTCTCCCGACGCTACGATCCGGTGTCGGCGCTGCGCCGCGATCTCGACCCGTCCGTAGACACGTTCTTCGCGCGCGCGTTCGCGTTCCGCATCGAGGATCGGTTCCAGTCCGCGGCCGAGCTCACCGCCGCCTTCTCGGCCCTCGGGCTCTCCGCCCGCGACTCGTCCCAGACGCTCGTGACCGAGCACACGCCCTGGGAGGAGCGGGTGCGGCGCTTCGAGCGAGAGCGCGAGGCCCAGGCCGGGGAAGACGTCACCCGCACCGAGCGCGAGCGTGGCCGCGAGGCGCGGGAGCGGCGCGCGACGCGCGACGAGCGGGGCGCGGTCGGGGCGACGCCCTCGGCGACCCGCTCCGACTTCCCTCCCGCCGACATCGCCCGCGAGGAGACGCGCTCCGATCCTCCGCCCCCTCCCGTCGAGCGCCATGCGACCCGCTCCGACTTCCCTCCCGCCGGCGTGTCCCACACCGCGGTCCGTTCGGCGCCGCCCCCCGCCGACGCTGCGGCCCCGACGCGCCCCGAGCCCGTCACCCGCGTCGACCACCGCCCGATCGACGACGAGCCCTCGATCACCACCGTGTGGGAGCCGCGAGGCCGCAGCGCACCACCGCCACCGCTGCCGCTGCAGACGCCGTCGAGCGCTCCCCCTCCACCTCCCCAGCCGAGCGTCGTCGCGGCTCGACCGCCAGCGCTCCACATCCCCCTCGAGCGCCTGCCGGCGCGCCGGTCCGACCCGCACCGCACCGCCACCATCGTGCTCGCCGCAGTGGCCATCGCCGCGCTCGTGTTCATGTTCGTGGCGCTCGCCCTCCGCCTCGCCGCCGATCCCCCCGAGGGTCGGGACGGGCTCCGAGGCCGCGGCGGCCGCTCCGCCGTCGCCTCGCAGCTGTGCGAGGCCGAGCCGCGCTGAGCACCGGCACGCTGCGCGCGGAGCGACCAGCACCCTGCGCGCTGAGCGCTCAGCCGTCGAGCAGCGCTTCGAGCACGAAGACCACGGTGGAGCGCAACGACACGGAAACGAGCATCTCCCGCCCCGCGCGCTCGCGCCGCGAGACGGACGACGAGGCGCGCGCCCTCCGCACCACGTGGTCGTCGCGCGCCAAGAGCTTGGGGAGGGCGGCGCGACAGCGAGGGGGGAGGGGCGCCGCATCGAGCGCCACCGAGGCGAGCTCACCACCGACGAGCCACGCGCGGTAGCGACCCACCAGCGCGTCCACAACGCCGTGCCGCGCGACGGCGTCGATCGCGACCTCCGTCGGCGCGTCGAGCAGCGCGACGTCGGCGAGAAGAGCGAGCAGCGACAGGCGCTCCTCGGCGGTGAGCGCGTGCTCGAGGGGGCCGTAGAGCGCGTCGGCCTCGCGATCGTCGTGATGATCGAGCAACCGGTCGAGGTGCACGAGGCTCTGCTCGAGCAAGCGCACGTCCACCCGCTCGAGCACGCGCCAGAGCGCCATCTCCTCGAGCCGCTCGAACGCGGCCCGGATCAAGCGGTGATCGCGCCGCACGTTGGGGACGGCCTCGGCGGCGACGCCCCGACAGGCGGGGAGGATCACCCGCTCCTCGAGCTCGAGGTGCCGGAAGAGCTCGCGACGCAACAGCATGGCGCGCACCAGCGTGTCGAGGCCGCGAAGAGGCCCGTCCTCGAGGCTCCCGAAGAGCCCCTCGAGGTGACGATCGAACACCTCGTGGACCGCGGTGTGGGCCCCCCACCCTCGCGCCTCGACCAGCGACGCGGCCAGCTCGCTCATCCCGGCGCCTCCGTGGCGCACCCGGCGGTGGGCGAGGACGCCAGCGCTGCGCCGTCGTCGCGGCGCGAGGGGCTGGGCCCCTCGGCGCGCGAACGCAGCGAGCGTGGGCGGCGACCGCGAGCGCTCAATACCGCTCGCACTTGGGGCCGATGCCCACGGCGATGATGGTCGGCTGCTCCTTGGAAGGAGGCCAGCTCACGAAGAGCGACGCGCGCTGATTGGGGCGGCACATCCGCACCTTCTGACTCTGGCCCTTGCGCAGTCGCACCACGAAGGAGAGCGCCTGGTTCGGGGTGAAGAGCTTGAAGTAGTCCTGGCCCTCGACGCCGAAGCCGTCCATCTCTTCGAAGCCGAGCATCTTGCCGGTGCACGTCACCTTGAGCCACTCGCGCAGCACCATGGAGGTGCAGTCGGGGGCGTGGGAGTTCGGGCCTTGGGTGTTCACGGGGCACGCCGCTTTCCACTCCTCGAGGCTCGCCGGGGCGTCGGAGCGCTCGGCGGGGATCGCGGGCACTTTGTCCGGTGGGCCGCAAGCTGGGGCCGGTGGGGGCGCGGGCTCGGGTGGGGGCGCGGGTGCGGGTGCGGGTTCGGCGACGGCGGTCTTGGGGGCCTCGCTCTTGGGCTCCGCTACGGCCCCCTTGTCGTCGCCGTCGCCCTTGCCCGAGCCGTCTCCCTTGCCTTTGCCCGAGCCGTCGCCGTCACCGTCCCCGTCGCCGTCCTTGTCCTTCTTCTTCTTTTTCTTCTTGTCCTTGTCGCCCTTGTCCGACTTCGCGTCGTCGTCGTCGGAAGACTTGTCGTCGCTGGTCTTGTCCTCGCACGCGACCGCGCCGAGTCCGAGCGCGAGACAGCACACCACCACTCGCATCGCCATGATGCCCCCCCCTCAGCCGTTGTCGCCAGCGCCTTCGGGTGCCGGCGGGTTGCCCGGGGGACCCTCCTCTGGCGCGGGTGCGGGCGGGTTGTTGTGGGGCGTGTCGGGGTGGCCGGGCGGGTTCGCGATCTCCGTCCCCTCTCCGCTGCCTTCGGGAGGCGGCGGGTTCTCGTGCTCGGGGTGCTCGTGACCGGGCGGGTTGTTCGTCCTCTGCTCTTGGGCTCCGCCGCAGCCCGCCAACAGGCCGATGGTCACGACGATAGGCGCCGAGAGGCGCGAACGACCCACAAGATTGCGATTGCTTCCGTTCATGGTTTCTCCGCCGTCATCCCCTCACGACACGGCCGAGGAAGCAATCTCGTTACGACGGGGCGGTGAAGGTGGACCGGGTGGTGCATGGGGACCGGGCAGCGAACGCGGCGAACGAGGCGCCGCGAGCAGGAAAGAGCCGCACCTCCTCGTCGTCGCACGGCGGCGCCACCACGGCCCCCGGCACCCGGCCGAGCACCAACCCGCGGATCCGCGACAGATCGTCGTCGAGATCGTTGAGAAACCATCGCATCATGTCGCGTGCACGTCGCATTGCCACCCCAGAACGGTTGGAACCCGACCTTTATTGCATGCGGTGATGACGCGGCGATGGACCGCGTGTGTCCGTTACGTTTCGTACGGCGAATTTTTCCCGACTCCCGACGCGCGAGCCCGAGACCTTCATGACCACCGACATCGCCGCTTTCCGCGCCGAGCTCCGCGCTTGGCTGAAGACTCACCTGCCCGCGCCGCCGGCCTTCACCTTGCCGCTGAGCTTCCTCGAGGTGGAGACGCCCGAGCAGTTCGCCTACCTCCGCGACTTTCAGAAGCGGCTCTACGAAGCGGGCTACCTCGGCTTCGACGTGCCCGAGGCCTACGGGGGACGCGGGGTCGACGAGGCACGCCACGCCGTCGTAACTGCGGAGCTCGCGCGCGCGCGGGCGCCGTTCCTCGTCAACACCATCGGCCTCCGCTGGGTCGCCCCCACCATCCTCGCGTTCGGCACCGAGGCGCAGAAGAAGGCGCTGGTAGCGCCCATCCTGTCCACCGAGCACATCTGGTGTCAGGGCTTCAGCGAGCCCGAGGCGGGCAGCGATCTGGCGTCGCTCACCACGCGGGCGACACGCGAGCCCGACGGCAGCTACCGCGTCACGGGCCACAAGGTGTGGACCACCATCGCCCACTTCGCGCACTACATGATCCTGCTCGCCCGCACCGATCCGGGGGCCAACAAGTACGCGGGCCTCTCCTACTTCTTGTTTCCGATGGGACCCGCGCGTGACGCGGGCGCCCTCACCATCTTGCCGCTCGTGAAGATGAGCGGCGAGGGAGGCTTCAACCAGGTGATCTTCGACGCGGCCCCGATGGCCGCCGACGCGCTGCTCGGCGCGGAGGGCCAGGGTTGGGCGATCGCGATGGCGACGCTCACCTTCGAGCGGGGCGCGGCCGGCGTCAGCGGCGAGGCGACGTCGAACACGGGCGAGGCCTTCGAGAAGCTCGCAGCGCTCGCGCGGGCACGGGTGGCGAGCGGGCAACCGCTCCCGCCAGGCCTCGGGGACGAGCTCGCGCGCCAGTGGATCGACGTCGCGGCCGCCCGCTTCGGCGAGCGTCGAGCCGCCGTCGCCGGCCTCACCGCCGATCGGCCGCTGGCGCTGCCCATGATGAGCAAGCTGGTGCGGAGCGAGGTGGATCAGCGCGGCGCTCGCCTCGGTTGCGACCTGCTCGGCGACGAGTCGCGCCTCGCGCCCACCGATCCGCGAGCCCCCGCCGGCGGCGCCTTCCCGCGCGCCTTCATGAACTCGTTCGGCTTCACCATCGGCGGTGGCACCAGCGAGATCCAACGCAACCTGCTCGCCGAGCGCGTGCTTGGCCTCCCGAGGAGCCGCTGACATGGAGCTCGCCACCATGCCTCGCGACTTCGGCTTCACCGAAGACCACGCGCTGTTGCAGGCGTCGGCCCGTCGCTTCTTTCGAGACCGCTTCGGGCGGTCCGCGCTCCGCGCCCTCTACGATGAGCAGCAGCGCCCGCCCACGCTAGCGCACGAGATCGGCGCGCTCGGGTGGCACGATCACCGACTCCTCGGCTACCTCGGCGCGGCGCTCATCGCGGAGGAGGCGGGACGGGTGTTGTGTCCGGTGCCGATCACCCAGGCCATCCTCGCCCACGAGCTGCTCGCGCGCGCGGGGGAGGAAGAGCTCGCCGCGTTGGTGCGCGAGGGTGAGCTCGCGCCTCACGTGGTCCCGTTCGCGCGGCCCGGGCAGCGCGTGGGCGGCCTGCACCGGAGCACGCGGCTCGTGCTCCTTCTGGCGGCCGACGGCGCGTGGCGGCGCCTCACGCTCCCCGACGACGGCGGCCCGCTCCTCGAGCACGAAGAGACGCTCGACGCCACCCGCGGAGGGCTCGCGATCACGCTGGCCCCGGGAGCCGACGGGACGGAGGTTTTGGCCTGCGATCTCTCCGCGGACGAGGTGCTCGCGCGCGCGCTCACGCTGCTCGCCGCCGAGAGCTGCGGCGCCGCCGACGCCGTCCTCGAGATGACGTGCGACTACGCCCGCGAGCGCCAGCAGTTCGGCCGCCCCATCGGCACCTTTCAGGCGGTGAGCCACCCCCTCGTGAACACGCTGATCGCGGTCGAGCAGGCTCGGAGCTTGACGGTCGCGGCCGCCGCCGCCCTCGATGGCGGCGCTCCCACGGCGCAGGTCGTCACGCTCGGACGCATGGCCAAGGCGGCCGCGTCGGAGGCGCTCCGCGACGCGGCCAGTCGAGGCGTCCAGCTCCACGGTGGCTTCGGCTTCACGTGGGACTGCGACGTTCACTTCTTCTTCCGCCGCTCGCTCCACGATCACGCTTGCCTCGGAGGCCCCGCCGAGCACCGCGCCGCGCTCCTCGACACGCTGCTCCGCGCCTGACCCAGCGCATCGCGAGCCGATGGGGCGCGGAAGACCCGACCGGTGTTGCCTCGAGGCCCCCCGAGGCGCGGTCCGGCGAGCGGCTCCCGCTCACCCTCGGAAGCGTCTACTTCTTGTCACCCCGAAAGAGAGCGCTCTTCACGTAGCCGAGCTGGCTGCGAGCGATCTCTTTGGCGATGCCGATGGCGTCGCCCTCCCGCACCGACGTGCGATCGAAGAGCTGGCCATTCTCGTAGAGGTAGCGCGTCTCGTTGCGCTTGAGCTTCCCGCTCGAGGTCTTGGGGAGGACGCCAGCGGCGAGAGGGACGACGTCGTCGATGGTGAGGCCGGTGGCCGAGCGCACCGCCTTGCGCACCTCGCTCGCGAGCTCGTCGCGACGCGGTGAGTCGGCCTCGTTGGTCTCGAAGGCGATGACCACCCGCTCCCGATCGTTGAGGGGCTTCCGCGTTCCAAACGCGATGACGTTGCCCTTGCGCACGCCCGCCACCTTGCTCGCCTCCCACTCCAGATCTTGCGGGTAGTAGTTGCGGCCGTTGACGATGATGAGCTCTTTGCTCCGCCCGCAGATGAAGATGTCGCCGTCGGCGAGGTAGCCGATGTCGCCCGTGCGCAGCCACCCGCCCGCGAACGCCTCGCGCGTGAGCTCCGGCTCGTTGAAATATCCCTCGGTGACGCTCGGCCCCCGCACGCGGAGCTCGCCCACCGCGCGCTCTGGCAAGGGGTGTGCGCTGTCGCCGTCCTCGGGGTGAAACACCTGCACGTCGTGCCCCTCGAAGACACGGCCGCAGTTGACGATCTCCAACGCCCCCGGTGCGCCTTTCGCCACTGGCGTGGCGCGTCCCTCCCCCGCCAGCTCGTCGCCGTCCACCCAGTCGACCCGGACTCCGTCGCCGAGGCCGTCGAACGAGATGGCGAGGGTGGCCTCCGCCATGCCGTAGCACGGCAACAACGCGCGGCGATTGAACCCCACCGCCGCAAACTTGTCGGCGAAGGCCTCGAGGTTCGCGGCGCGGATCGGCTCCGCACCACAGCCCGCGGCACGCCAACTCGACAGGTCGAGCCCCTCCATGTCCTTTTCGCGCACCCGCTTCACGCACAAGGCGTACGCGAAGTTGGGTCCGAAGGAGATGCTGGCGCGGAGGCGCGACATGGTCTCGAGCCAGCGGGCGGGCCGCTTGAGAAACAGGAGCGGCGGCAGGTAGGTGATCGTGTTGCGATGAAACAGAGGTCCGAGCACGAAGCCGATGAGCCCCATGTCGTGGTAGAGCGGCAACCACGACACGCCGGTGTCCACCGCGTCTTCCACCGCGAGGCCCGCCTTCATGAAGGCGTGGACGTTGGCCGCGATGTTCCCGTGGCTCACCACCACCCCCTTGGGCGCCGAAGTGGAGCCGCTGGTGAACTGCAAGAAGCAGGTGTCGTCGAGCCCAACCTTCACCGGTCGGAGCTGTTCTTTGGAGCTTCGCACCGCCTCGATGCCCACCACCTTCTGCAGGTCGGGCGCGCCAGCGTGGACGGTGCCGAGCAGCTTCTTGATGTCGGCGTCGGTGAACAAGAGCCGCGCCCCGCTCTTCTTCACGATGTGCAGGGTGTTGTCGAGGTAGCCGCCGAGCTTGCGCAGCCCCGCCGGCGGATAAATCGGCACCGGCACCGCGCCGATGCGGAGCGCGCCGAGGAACGCGAACACGAAGTCTTGGTTGTCGGGGAGGACGAGGGCCACGCGCTCGCCCTTCTGCACGCCCATGGCCTGCATGGCCCCGCCATACCGCGCGGTGGCGCGCTCCACCCCGCTGTAGGTGTAGAACGGCTCCGCTTCGTTCCCCTCCTCAATGAAGCGGTAGCCGGTGCGGCTGCTCGAGGCGGCATCCTCGAGGGCTTGCACCACCGTGCGCATCTGCGTGGGGCTGGAGGTCATCCAGTCATTCCTCCAGTCTTCCGTCCTTCTCGAGACGGGTCTCGATGGCCTTCACCACGTCTCCGAGGGTGGCTACCTCGCGGAGCTCCGCGTCCGCGATGGTGAGCTCGAACTTGTCTTCGATCTCGGCCACGACCTCCATCACTCCGAGAGAGTCGATGCCGAGATCGGCGACCAGCTCCGTCTTCTCGGTGAGGTCGACTTCGGTTTCGGTGTGCTCCAGGATGACGCCGCGCACCTCCGCTAGCACCTTCTCGTGGGACCACGTCATGGTGGCGACTTAGCCTCAATCGTCGTGGGTAGCAATCAGGCGGGCAACTCGGTCGAGCCCCTCCAGACACCTCACGCCGTACCACATCAGGTCCTTCCCATCGCAGAATATGACACGCGCTCTGGGGAGCACGCGCTGGAACACCGTGGCGTCGGCCGGGCTGAAGGCGTGGGGCTCGTCGGGGAGGAGCACGAGGGCCGGGTCGCGGGCGGCGAGCTCCTCGAGCGTCACCCGTGGGTAGCGGGTGTCGCGCTCCCCCGGCTCCACCGCCGCTCGCCGCCCGAGATCGGCTCCCAACGGATAGCGGCGCGGGCGGTCGGAGAACACGTTCTGGCCCCCCGCGAGCTCGAGCGCGTCGGAGAGGAAGGTGTCGTGGTTCGCCGTCATCAGCGGCTCCATCCAGATGGGCACGAAGGTGGGCACGGGAGCGGCGTGGCGGCCGGCGAGCGCCGCGTAGCGCACCTCGGCCTGCTCGAGCAGCGCGGCGTTGTCCACGTCGCGAACGAGAGAGGCGAGCCGGCGCGTGTGCTCGAGCCCCTCCCCCACCGTCTTCGGAAAGCTGAGCCACACCTCGACGCCGGCCGCCGAGAGCTCCTCGATGTCTTTTTTGCGGTTCTCCTCGCGGTTGCCCACCACCAAGTCCGGCGCGAGCGAAAGCACCGCGGCCACGTCCACGCTCTTGGTGCCGCCCACGATCGGGATCTGGGCCACCTCGGGCGCCGGCTCGACACAATACTCGGTGCGGCCCACCAGCCGCTCACCGGCGCCGAGGCGCAAGAGGCTGTACGTGTCGCTGGGCACCAGCGACACGATGCGCCGCGGGCCTCCATCACGCGCCCATGTCATTCCATCGCCCACGTCACGACCTCCACGTCACGACGCCAGCGTCGCGGCCACCGCGTCCCGGCCCCACGTCGCCCACGTCACGCCCTCCACACCGAGAGGAGCCACAGCGCCGCCCCCACCACCGTCAGCGCCATCCCGAGCTTCGCCTGCCCCCACTGCGCTCGCCCGCCCGCCCCCGCCACCTGCCGCGCCCAAACACCGAGGCCCACCGCGAGCAGCACGAAGCCAGCGCCGAGCAGCACCATGAAGTGCGCCCGGGGCGGCTCGTGTCGCAACAACTTCTGCAGCTCCTCGGCGCGGAGGAGGGCGTCGGGCTCGGCCGCCTGCGGATCCTTGGCCACGATGCGCGCGATCTCCTCGTTGGCGCGAGCGAGGTGCTCGGGGTGCGGGGTGAACAGCCAGCGCGTCTCGATCACCGCCACGCGCACACCGCGCCACGCGAGGAGCGCGAGGTCGTCTCGCCGAGCCTTCTCCGAGGCCTCGGCGAGCGCGATGAGCCGGTCGTAGGCCACCGCCACGTGCGGGGCGCCGGGGGCGTACCAGCGCGCCGCGCGCCGCGCCCGGACGATCGCCTCGCGCGGATCGCCCACGTCGAGGGCCGCGTTGCTCGCGAGGAGCTCGGCCTCCCCACTCATCACCACCCTCGCGGTGGCCACCCCGAGCAAGGTGACGATCACCGCGAGCACGCTGAGCACCCGCGTCACGTTCTACACGAAGTCCCGGCGCTGGAAGATGAAGGTGGCGGCGGCCAAGAGGCCGATGGTCCAGCCAAGCGTCATCACACCGGCCTGGCCGAGATAGAGGGGCAGGTTGGCCTCGAGGGCCTCCCCGGTGAGGAGCGGACGCGCGGGGACGTACACGTGGAGGTTGGGCACCACCTTCGACACCAGGCGTCCGGCTTGTTGGATGCCCTCCCCGAAGTACCGCTTCGGGAGGTTGGCGAGGGAGTCGGCGCTCCGGCCCACGATGAACATCCCCACCGTGAGCAGCGCCGACAAGAACGGCGTGGAGAACGACGAGAACAGCGTGGCCACCGCCGCCACGATCATCACCTCGAGCACGGTGAGCACCGCCGACGCGACCACGAGGGAGCGCTCGGCGGGAGCGACCGAGCACAACAAGTAGCCGACGATGAACATGCCGAGGCCCCACGGAACCGGCCCGAAGGTGCGCGCGCTCGGCCAACGCCAGGCCGCGACCGCGAGGGCCATCACGAGGGCGGCGCCGGCGCCGATCACCAGCGACGGCGGCCGGCCGCCGAGCGTGGCGCTCATCATGAGCACGAGCCCCCCCTCGGCGAGCACGAACACCACCACCACGAGCATGGTGCCGAGGTACTTGCCCACGAGGTACTCGCCGCGGCTCACCGGTCGAGCGAGCAGAGGGAGGATCGTCTTCATCTCGAGCTCGCGGTAGAGCGCGGTGGCTCCGATGAGCACCGCCACCACGATCGAGAAGATGCTCATCGCGGCCGCGCCGAGATCCGCGACCACCCGCGGCGCATCGCGGAGGGTGAAGGCGCCCACGACGAGAGAGTAGAGGGCCACCGCGAACGCGACACCGGCCAGGCCCAAGAGCACCCGCGCACGAACCGCCTCCCGATACGCGTTGAGCGCTACGGTCGAGATGCGGTGCAGCATGCCGCGGAAACTACCACAGGCCGTCAGGGGGTGGGATCGACGACATGCACGTCGAGGAACCACGGCCCGCTCTGCCCCGCGTAGCCATCGATCTGGATGAAGTAGGTGGCCGCGGGGAGCGTGAGATCGAGGAAGCTCCGCTCCGGGTAGAAGCCCGCCGCGCAGGCGAAAGGCATCTCCATGCCTGGGCACGCCGGGCCCTCGCGCACGTCGAGCAAGGTAGCGTAGGCCGACCCCTGCATGTCGAGCACCACCCGCTTTTCGGCGGTGAGGGTGAGCTTGAGGAGCTGATCCGGGGCGCCCCCGATGGGCTGGCCCCCCTGGTCGCAGCCGGCGTCGAAGTCGGCCTGGGCGTTGGCGGTGTTCCCCTGAAAGAAGCCACCGGCCTGGGGGATCGTGAGCACGTCGCCGCAGGCGTTGGCGAACGGCACGAGCGTCGGCGGCACCGCCGGTCGCACGAGGGCGGTGAGCAGCATGGGCTGGTTCTGCTGACTCTCCACGACCACGCGGTAGCTGCCAGGGGCGACGTTGCGCTTGCGCGCACGTTCCGGCGACTGCGTGCCATCGGCGGCGCAGACGAGCACATCGGTGGCCGTGCAGCCAGGCTCGGCGAGCGCCACCGCCGCCACGTCGCCGGCGGAGTAGCGAGCGAGGAGCAGCACGTCGGAGGGGACGGCGAGGTCGAGCGCGAAGGCCGCGTCCGCGCCGCCGGCGAGGCAGCCGGTATCGATGTCGTCCTGGTGGGGAGCGAGCAGCGCGTCGATGGTCTGGTTGATGGGAATCGCGGGAGAGCCGCTGCACGTCTCGTCGGCCGGAGCCGGCGTGGGCGGAGACAGCTCGAGCGAGACGATCACGTCGGTCGGCGCGGTGGCGGCGACGCCGACGAAGTAGTCGCCGGCGGGGAGGGAGTGACGATAGAGGTAGGCGCTCGACGAGGCCACGGTGGCCTGGGCGCAGGTGATCTCGTCCTCCGGCAGCGCGCAGCTGGCGTTCCTCAGCGAGAGCACCGGGAGTCCGTCGCCGTCGGACGACACGCCGAAGAGCTCCACGTCTTGCGGCTCGGCGAGCGTGAAGGCGTAGACGAGATCGCCGGTCTGGGCGTCGCAGGCCGTCGACAGATTCTGGGTCGCGTCGACCACGCTCGCCACGGTGGGCGTGGAGGGAGCGAGCGGCAGCGCCGTCCCGCAGGTCTGGTTGTCGGGGCGCAGCGAGGCGGGCAGGAGCTCGTAGCGGAACGTCACGGTGGTGGACGCATCCGCGAACACGTAGGCGGGGAGCAAGAGCGCGCTCGCCAGATCGCCCTGGCTGCGCCCGCGCGCCTTGGCGACGCGCCCTCCGGCGGGGTGATCGAACCCGTTCGAGCAGGCGATCTCCGAAGCGGGCTGGTCGCACTGGCCGAGGAGCGAGGTGGCCACGTCGCCGAGCCCGGCGATGACGGTGAGCTGAATGTCGTGGAGCTGCCCCCCCGGCACCTCGAGCGCAGCCACCACGTCGCGGGCCGCAACGGTGTTGTCGACGCCGCAGCTCGATGCGTAGTCGAGACCTGCCCCGGCCGTGCTCATGGGGTAGGTGCCGGGCTGCATGAGCAGGAGCGGATCGAGGCAGGTGTCGTTGGCCGGCGACACGCAGGCAGCCTCGTCCACCGTCCCGTCGCAGTCGTCGTCGAGCAGGTTGTCGCACACCTCGTCTTGCGTCGACGACACCTTCGGATCCAGGTCGTCACAGTCGCCGCCCCCGCAGTGCTCGTCCGGATCGCCGTCCTGATCCACGTCCCGTGGCACCGACAGGCAGTCGCCGGTGGCCTCGTCGCAGGTGTTGATGGTGCAGGGGTTCCCGTCGCTGCAGGTGACCGGCTCTCCGAGGCGACAGCCCAGCTTGTTGTCGCAAATCTCGAGGCCGTCGCAATAGATGCCATTTTGGCACTGGCTGTCGTCGGGGAGGAAGCGGCAGCGCAGGATCTCCTGATCGCACGCGTCGAAGGTGCAGTCGAAGCCATCGTCGCACTGCTCGTCGACGGTGCACGGGCCGCCCAAGGTAGGATCCGGCTCCGAGCTTCCGCCCTCGGCCCCCGAGCCACCTCCGAGCCCCCCGGCACCGCCGGCGCCGACCGCGAACGGGCTCGGCGGATCGCCTGCGCACCCCGCCCCTGGGAGCAGCAGCGCGACGAGCAACGCCGCCACGAGCGATCTCGCGACGAGCGCGCTCGCCACGCGCGTGGGCCCCCTTGGAACCCCGAGCCCCACCCGCGCGTCTCTGTTCGTCGAGCCGACCGTCGAGCAGCCGACCGTGGAGCGCGCCGCGGAGCTCACGGCTTACTGATCGCAGTTCTGGAGGGCGACCGTGCTCTCGCCGAGCGCGCACACGGTGTTGGTGCCTGCGTCTTCGATCTCGGGGCAGCGGAACTGAGCCCACATCCGGCCCGCCGCCACCTCCTGCGAGTTGGCGAACCAGAACTCGCACGGGGTGTCTTGGGGCGAAGTGTACGGCTTCACCGTCTTCTGCGTCTGGTAGGTGACGGAGCCCAGCGCTGGCGAGTCTTCGGTGGCCGTCGAGGGGATGGACCCGATGTTGATGCGGATGTTGGTGTTGCCGAGGCGCATCTCCGCCTCCACGTCGAAGCCGCCCCCCGCCGACGACACCGCGCAGTAGATCTGCGCGCCCCCGACCCCATTCTTCTTGAGATCGCGGATCTCCGAGGCGTCGGCGTAGCCGATCTGCTCGTTGTGAATGTCTTTGCCGCAGGTGCCTGGCGCCTGAAACGCGGCCACGAAGGCCCCCTGGCTCGCCGGCGGCACCGGCTCACTACAACCCACTGACCCCGCGACGAGGCAGACACCCAGCATCCAAAGCGTACGCGACATGTTCCTTCCCGATTCTAGTGTGGAGCGCCAACGACACCACACAAATACGCACGCTCACCGCGTGACACCCGCGCTCCCGCTCCCGAGGCGGCCTCCATCGCCGAGCCGCCCGAGCGGTTCGGTCGCCTTGGCCGAGCGAGCGGTTCAGTCGCCGAGGGCGGTGGCGAGATCGGCCCAGAGGTCTTCCACCGCCTCGAGGCCGACGCTGAGGCGCACGAGCCCATCCTCGATGCCGAGCTTGAGGCGGTTCTCGGCAGGGATCGACGCGTGGGTCATGATGGCGGGGTGCTCGGCGAGCGACTCCACGCCGCCCAGGCTCTCGGCGCAGGTGAACAGGGTGAGGCGTTCGAGGACCGTGCGCGCCGCCTCGAGCCCATCCTTCAGCACGAACGAGATCATGCCGCCGGGACCGCTCATCTGCCGCGCCGCCAAGGCGCGCCCGGGGTGGCTCTCGAGGCCCGGGTACCACACCCGCGCCACCTTGGGATGCCCCTCGAGACGCTCCGCGATGAGGCTCGCGCTCGCCACGTGGGCCCGCATCCGCACCCCCAGCGTCTTGATCCCCCGCAGCACCAGGTAACAGTCGAAGGGGCTCGGGACCGCGCCGATCGCGTTCTGAAGGAACGTGAGCCGCTCCGCGAGCTCGTCGGAGCTCGTGACCAGGGCCCCGCCGACCACGTCGCTGTGGCCGTTGAGGTACTTGGTCGTGGAGTGAACGACGATGCTGGCTCCGCGCTCGAGCGGGCGCTGCAGGGCCGGGGTGGCGAAGGTGTTGTCGACCACGAGGGGCACGCCCGCCGCCTCGGCGACGCTGCCTGCGGCCTCGATGTCGAAGATCTTCAAGAGGGGGTTGGTCGGCGTCTCCATCCAGATCATGCGGGTGTTGGGCCGCAACGCCTCACGAATGGCCGCCCCGTCGCGCATGTCGACGAAGCTCGCCTCGAGGCCCAACGGACGCATCACCTTGTCGAGGATGCGAAAGGTGCCGCCGTAGACGTCGTCGCCAGAGAGCACGTGATCCCCCGGTCGGAGCAGGTGCATGATGGTGACGGTCGCCGCCGAGCCGCTGGCGAAGGCGAGCCCGTGTTTTCCGCCTTCGAGGGCAGCCACACACCGCTCGAGCGCCTGCCGAGTGGGGTTGCCGCTGCGCGAATACTCGAAGCCCTTGTGCTGACCGGGGCTCGCTTGCGCGAAGGTGCTGGCGAGCACGATCGGCGTCATCACCGCCCCGCTGAGC
>CAYOAL010000145.1:0-24904 GCA_964401935.1 uncultured Polyangiaceae bacterium | reverse complement strand
ACCAGGTCGCGGTGACGCGCTGCGATGCGTGCCAAGCGGTGAGCATCGACGCGGGGGGTGAGCATCACCACGTCGACGACGACGTCGCCGAGATGATCGCCTGCGACAGCCAGGAGGCGGTGGTTGCCACGCCCTTCACGCGAGCGCGGGGCATGATCGGTGTGCCACGGTGTGCGCCGAGAGGTGAGCGTCGAGCCTGCGGTGGCGCTGGCCAAAGGTCTTGGAAGTTGCGGCTCTGGGCCCTTCTTGGGGTGCCCCAGCGCCAGGTGGCACTCAACTTGCCAGGCGCCCCTGGATGACTTTCGCGTCCGGGACAAGGCACGGTGGGTGGCTCACGGGGATCGTGATGGTGGTGGTGTTGCTGACGATCGGCACCCCGTCGCGCGCCGAAGAGCCGCCGGACACTTGGATCGCACAGCTGTCGAGCAAGAACGCGGGCAAGCGGAAGGAGGCTGCCGCCGAGCTGCGTGAAGACGGTGGGCCCCCCATGGAAGCGGTGTCGGCGCTGCTCGAGGCGGCGAAGGTGGAGCTCGATCACCGCGCGTTGCGCGAAATGCTCATCACGCTCGGTCACGCTGGTGTGCTGGAGGCGCTCGGGCTCATCCAGACCTACGCGCGATCGCCGGCGAGAGATCTTCGCAGCGCCGGGCGAAAGGCCCTCCATCGCTGGCTCGTCGTGAACCGCGTCCTTCACGAGGACGACGAGCTCCCCGAGCCCCCCCACGTCATCTACGACGCGGCGCCGTCGCTCCCCGCCGACCGACCTGGCGGGCGTTCGCTCGCGGCCTGGCGCGCGGGCGCGCTGCTCGAGCCGTCGCCGGAGGCCTTCCCGGCGCCAGGTGACGTGCCACCGTCGCCGACGGCGGAGTCCTTCCCGGCGCCAGGTTACGTGCCACCGTCGCCGACGGGGATCATGCCCGGCTACGACGTGGTGGAGTCGCCCCGCTACGTCCTCGTCGGCACGGGGGCTGGCCTGTTCGCTGGGCTCTACGTGGTGATGGCGGGGATCAACGGGTCGCTGGGGCCCGACCTGAGCGACGACAGGGCGTACATCCCGATCGTAGGCCCGGTGTTTACGGTGGTGAAGGCGGCCAGGAGCAGCGAAGCTGGCCACGCCAGGGGCTTGGAGCGCGGGCTCCTGATAGGTGGGGGAGTCGTCGGTACGCTCGGTCAGGCGGCGGGTGTGGCGATGATCATCGCCGGCCTCACGACCACGAAACACAACCTCGTGCGGGTGGGCGAGCACAGCCGCGTGGCGATCTCGCCGACGGGCGTGGCGCTCCTCGGCGAGTTCTAGACGCGAGCACGAGGCTGGCTCGCCGGCGGCGTGCCGCGCCAGGGAACGCCGCGAGGCGCCATTGACCGCCCCCCGCGCGAGTGCTCTAGTTGGCCCCAAAGGCGGCGAGCCGCTGGTAGCCATGAATCGCACCGACGGACTGGAGGGATCGTCCGCATCGTCGGACCGCCCGCGCGAGACGGGCTCGAGCGAGGCCGGGCCCGGTGAAGCCGGGCCCGGTGAAGCCGAGACCAGTGAAACCGGGGCCGGCGAGACGGGACCGCGGCTCACCGAGGCGCTCGTCGAGCTGCTCGAGAGCGGGGTGTCGATGGCGGCGGGCACGTGCGGCGCCGAGCTCGAGCCGGAGTGTGTGCGCGGGCTCGGCGCCCACGTGTCGCCGGATCGACGGCGCGTGACGCTCCTCCTCAACGGGGCGCTTTGTGAGCGGCTCCGCTGCCACGTGGCGGACAACCCGCGCATCGCGGTGGCGTTCTCGCGCATCCACGACCACCACACCATCCAGCTCAAGGGGCGGGTGCTCTCCATCCGCGACGGCGACGAGGACGACGAGGCGGCCGTGGCGCGCTACCTGGTCGCGTTTGCGGAGCAGCTGGCCCTCGCAGGTCTCCCGCGCTCGGTGGTGCGGCAGGTGCGCTGCTGCCCGTGCATCGCCCTGACCCTCGTGGTGGAAGAGATCTTCGACCAAACGCCCGGCCCGGAGGCCGGGCGCCGGCTCGCCGCGTCATGAGCTGCAACCCACCGCCGCGTTGTTATCAGGGCGTGGTGCCCGCCCTCATCGCCACCGCCGCCCTCGACGGTACGCCCAACGTCACCTACCTCAGTCAGGTGTTCTACGTCGACGAGCGCCACGTCGCCCTCTCCTGTCAGTTCTTCAACAAGACCAAGCAGAACGTGATGCAGACGCGGAGGGCCACCGTGGTGCTCTACGATCCGCTCACCTTCGAGGCCTATCGGCTCGCCTTGCGCTACCAACACGCCGAGGAGACGGGGCCGCTCTTCGACGCGATGTCGATGCGCATCGAAGCGATCGCCTCTCACACCGGGATGAGCGGTGTGTTTCGTCTGAAGTCGGCCGACGTCTACGAGGTGGAGGCATGCGAGCACCTCGTTGGCTTCATCGACGTGCCCGCGGTGCCGGCGCTCGACGATCCGGGCGGGCGCTCGGAGCTCCGCGCGCTGCAGGTGGTGTCGCAGTCGGCGTGTCGCGCCGAGTCGCCGGAGCAGCTGTTCGAGGAGGTGCTGCTCAAGCTCGACGACGCCCTCGGTTTCCAACACGCGATGTTTCTCTTGCCCGAGCCCGGCGACGAGAGCCTGCGGGTAGTGGCTCAGCGCGGCTACCCGGACGTGGTGGTGGGGACCGTGATCGGCCTCGGGGAGGGATTCATCGGCATCGTGGCCAAGGAGCGGCGGGTGTTGCGCGTCTCGGGCATCGAGCAAGGGCTGAGCTATGGGCGCGCAGTGCGCGGACAGCTCGCGCAGACCAGCGCGCGACGTGGCCTTGGTCACGAGATCCCGCTCCTGGGGCTGCCCGACGCGCAGAGCGCGCTCGTGATGCCGCTGGTGGTGGGGGAGCGCCTGGTGGGCCTGCTCGCGGTGGAGAGCCGCCATCGCTTCGGCTTCGACGAGTGGGACGAGACGTTCCTCGAGATCGTGGCCAACCAGGTGGCCACGAGCCTTCAGACCCTGCTCGCCCGCGCCGGCGGCGAAGACCGCAGCGAGCAGCCCACCCCTCGCGCTCCGACCCACGCGGTGCCCGACGCCGCGCCCACCGCGACCGCAGGCGCGGCGGTGCGACGGTTTCGCTTCTTTCCGAGCGACGACTGCGTCTTCGTCGACGGCGAGTACCTCATCCGCAACGTGCCGGGCCGCATCTTGTGGAAGCTCCTGCGCGAGCACGCCGACAGCGGACGCACCGAGTACTCCAACCGCGAGCTGCGCCTCGATCCGTGGCTCGGCCTGCCGTCGGTGCGTGACAACCTCGAGAGCCGGTTGACGCTCTTGCGCAAGCGCCTCGCCCAGAAGTGCCCGGAGCTCTCGCTGCCGAGCACCGCGCGCGGGCACTTTCGGCTCGAGGCGACGTGCGCGATCGAGCTCGAGGAACCCCCCGCCACCCCTCGGCAGCTCGGTTAAGGAAGTCTTAAGGAGCTCGTAGGGCTCTCGAAAGGCCGACTTAGCAACGCGCCGTGGACGGAAGGCGCATGGTGTCACCTGGAGGGCGCGACCACCGCGTCCCAGGAGAACGAACCATGAACACCCCCGCCACGACCCAGTCCCCAGCCTCTGCCTCCCCTGCATCTACGTCCCCTGTCGCTGACGACGCCGCCGGCGCGCCCGCTGTCGACCCCGTCCCGAGCGTCGATCTCTACGGCGCGGTGCACAAGGGCCTGCGCTGGGCCCTCGTCGCGATGCTCACGCGCGTCGGCCAGCTCGATCCCACCAACAAGACCCAGGTGTGGGAGCTCTTGGACGACCTCGACGGCGTGCTCTTCCTGTGCACGAGTCACATCGTGCACGAGGAGCGCAACATCCACCCCGCCCTCGAGCGCCGCCGGCCGGGCTGCACCGCCGAGGCCGACGCCGTGCACGAGGAGCACCGCCGCGATCTCGAGGAGCTGCAGCGCCTCGCAGACGCGCTGCTCGACGCGGCGCCCCAGCGCGCGCCCGCCCTCTGCCGCGCGCTCTACCTGCGCCTGTCGGCCTTCATCGCCGCCGATCTGATGCACATGCATCACGAGGAGACGGTGCTGATGCCGCTCTGTGAGGCGCTCTTCTCCATCGAGGAGCTGGTGGCGATCCACGACCAGATCCTCGCCAGCATCGGGCCCGAAGAGATGGCGGCGTTCATGCGCGTGATGATCCCGGCCAACGACCGCGCGACGCGCGCGCTGATGCTCGGCGGCATGAAGGCGGCGATGCCCGCCTCCGACTTCGCGCAGGCCCTCGAGTCGTTCCGCGGCCTGCTCAGCGAGGGCGACTTCGTGGATCTTCGCGACCGTCTCGGCGTGGCGGCACCGGCCGTCCCCGTCGAGTGCCCCGCCCCCGTGAGCGTCGCCTCCGCGTGATCCCGCGCGTGCCCGACTGCGGCCCCGACGTCAGATGGGCTCGACGACGACGGTGTTCACGAGGTCGTACACCGCGAGCTGCTCGCGCACGACCTGCCAGACGTTGATGTACGACCACATCTCGGCGACGCGCTCGCCGGTGAAACGCCACATCACGAGACCGCTCGCCCGGATGGGGCGGCCGGTGGGCCTCATGGTCACGAACGGGCCGTCGTGCTTCCCCTCGAGGGTGAAGCGCGCCCCCACGTGTGCGCCGTCGTCGACGAAGTCGTCGAGGGTGAGGGTGGGCTCGGGGATGCCCTCACGAAACAGCGCGAAGCCGGCCAGGAGGCCTCGGTGGCCTCGTGGGAGCGGGCCGAGAAAGGGGATGTGGAGCTGGAAGTGACGGGTGACGTCGTCGCGCACCGCCGGATCGCCGGCGAGCGCGCGCTCCACCACGCGCCGGGCCAGCACGGAGCGGTCGTGGCCGGCCCTCACGACTTCTCCGGCCTGGTGGCGACGTCGGTCTTGCGACCCTCGATGAGCGCGTGGTTGAACTCCTCGCCGCTGAGCTTCCGTCCGCACCCGCCGCCGTACGACGTGTCGTTCACGTAGACATGCACGAGGTTCCCCTCGTCGTCGTACTTCATCTCCGTCACCTGAACCACGTGGGCCTCCTCCCTCTTGCTCAGCCCCTTCTTGCTCGGGTTCTTGGAGTTGCCGTTGCCGGGGAGCTTGGCGATGTCGACCACCGCGTTCACCTCTTTGCCGTCGGCCATGTCTTTACCTATCCCCTTCTCGGTGTTCTCGCCCTCGGTCACCTCCTTGTAGCCACACCACTCCTTGAGCATGTGCGCGCGCTCGTCGGGGAAGGAGCCGGCCGTTCCCTGCTCCACGAGGTACTTGTTCTTGTCCGGATCGGCGTCGATGATGGTGGTGCTGTAGCCGTGCTGGAGGGTCACCACCTTCGTGGTGCCGTCGGGGTAGGTGACGCGGTACTTCCCCGCGTGCTGGTGGTTGGTGCTGCTGTTCTTCTCTTTGGCGAGCCAGTCGGAGGGCGCGCTCGTCTCGTTCCAGTCGCCGTCGGCGTCCTGCTTCTCGATCGTCTTGGCCTTGCCAAGCTCCTCGGCGGCCGCCTTGTTGGCGTCGTCGCGCTCGGTCTTCTTCTGGTTCTCGTTCTTGTTGTGCAGCTCTTGAATCTTCTTGTCGCGAACGAAGCGCGCGTACCAGTCGGCCTCGCTCGTGTTGCAGGCCTCGCACGCCTTCTTGTTCGACGGGTTGCGCATGCACTCCTGGATGCACATCTGCCGCACCGTCTCCGGGCCGCAGTTCTTGGGCATGCTCTGCTGCTCCTGCGAGCTCTTCTTGTTGCCCTCGACGTCGGTCGTCTTGTTGCGCCCCTCGGCGGCCTTCTTGCACGCGGCGGTGCCTGCCTCGTGATCGCCGAGGGTGATGCCCTCCGCCGTGCCGCCGTAGAACACGTCGGGGGAGCCGCCGGTGACGGCGCCCTGGTGCACGACCCGGGAGGTCACCATCGCCGCGCGCCGTCCGTTGATGTTGATGGTGGGAGGGCCGGTGACGATCATCGGAGCCGCCCCCACCTTCTCGCAGGCGGCGGTGTCGGTGCAGCGCGCGGCGGGCAAGCCGTTGATGTTCACGTCGGGGCTGCCTTCCATGATCGGGCCGCCCACGTGGGGGGTCTTCTTCTCGCCGTTCCACCAGCAGGAGCGCTCGATCACCTCCACGTCCACCGCGGGGCAGGTGTGGGGATCGGTCTTTCGGGCGGCCGGGTGATCAGACATCGTCCACCTCTCGAGGTTGTTCGAAGGCCTCGCGCCGCGGCATGGCGCCGCGCATGGTCTGAAGCAGGCGGTAGGCGTCCACCTCGAGCCACGTCTCGTAGGCGAGGTTGCGCACGATCCGCGACAGGAGCATGCCGTGCACGACGCACCACGCGCCGGTCGGTCGCATCGCGCCGAGGGGGCCCACGTGTTTGCCCTGGGCCTGGAAGCGCGTCATCACGCGCTGCCCCGAGGCGAGCTGAGCGTCGAGCACGACGCGCCACGGCGAGAAGGTGTGGCGCAAGACGGTGAGCGCGAGGCGCACCCCGTCGGGCCCGCGCGGGAGCTCGGGGACCAGCGTCTGGTGCAGCTGGTGCACGCCGCTGAACCATGCGTCGAGCTCCCCGTCGTGCTCGCGCTCGATCGCCTCGAGCCACGCGCGGTGGACGGCCGTGAGCGGCTCTGCGCTCATCGCGGGGCCTCGTCGAGCGCGTGGTCTTTGTCGCGTGCGGCCTCGAGGATCGCGTCGATCTGCCGCCGCGCCATCCCGGCGAGGGCCTGCTCGTCGGGCGCCGGCGTGAGGCGCTCGAGCGCGTCGAGCACCCCGTGGGCGGCCTCGACACCGTGCTCGAGGTGGCGCTGCTCGTGCGCCACGAGCGCGCCCGACCACTCGTCCCAAGCGTCGAGCAGCGACCGCGAAGCGCCGCGATGGGGGCGCCACACCGGCACCCGCGTGAGCGCCTCGAGGCGCACCAGCGTCTCGCTCACCCCGACGCCCTCGTCCCGACGGCTCGCTCGATACGACCAGCGCACGCGCCAGCGCGTGTGCGCGAGGCAGCGCCGGCTCCCCTCCACCGGCCCCAAGAGGCGCGACATCGCCTCCCACGCCGCGGCGCCGTGGCCGACCAGCACGTGGGGCCGCTCCACGAAGGTCAGCGTGAGCCGCGGCGAGGGCTGCTCTTTGCGAACGCGCTCGCGGAGCAGATGGATGTTCGGCGACATCGGCGTCAGTTCAGGTTGATGGTGCTGCCGTCGATGTCGCACACGCCGCCTGCGTGCACGTCGATCTTGCCGGTGGCGCCGATGGTGATGGTGGGCGACGTGATGAGGATCGAGCCGGGCAGGATGTGCACCGTGCTGCTCCCGCAGTGGAGCTTGATGCCGGTGCCGGCGGTGATCTCGATGGCGCCGGCCACGTCGAGCTTGGAGCCGTCGAGCTCCTTGCCCTTGCCGTCGAGCTCCTTCTTCTTGTCGTCGTAGTCCTTGAACGAGATCTTCTTCCCGTCCTCGAAGTCGGCGGCGCCGCCCCCTTCGCCTTCGCCGCCGTAGATCTTGCCGAAGTCCTCGACGAAGGCGCGGGCCAGCTCGGCGGTCTTCTTGGTCTCGCGCAGGCGGCGGAGCGTGTGCTCCATGTCTTCGAGGACCACCTCCTGAGCCTCCTCGATGGCGGCCACCGGCTCCACGTTCGCCTCGATGTTGCGGATGAGCTCCGCTTCGAGCGTGGCGATTTGTTCGTGGATACGCGTCGTCGACTGGCTGAGCTCGAGGGGGAGCATCCCCACGTCTCCGGTGAGGTACTGCTCCCGGGCTTTGTCGAGGTCGTCGAGGAGCGTGCTGCCGGCGAGATCGATCTCGCGCTGCCGCTCGCGCAGATCGCGCATCTGACGGGCGAGGAACCGCCCCGCCCGCGCGTCGTCTCCAGCGAGGCGCTCGAGGGCAGAGGCGAGCTTGTGGTCGCGTTGTTGTTGCTCCGCGAGTGTGATCCCGTCGAGCACGTTCCTCGACTCGGTGGCTTGGGCGAGGTTCTTGGCCGCCGCCTCCACGCGCTCGCGCCGCTCCTTGACGAGCGGGTTGGCCTCCACGCCCCCGCCGATCACGGTGCTCTGGTTGCCGAGCACGTCGAGCACGCAGTTGCCCGACACCTGCACGATCTCGTTGTTGCGCACGAAGCGCACGTTGTCGCCGGCCACCTCCAACAGGCGCCCGTCGGCAACGTAGAGGGTCTCCTGGTGAAGCACGGTGCGGCTGTGATCGTGCTCGATCACGGTGGTCATGTCGCGCTCGGCGTGGATGAAGATGTGCTCCGCCCCCTTCGCGTCTTCGAAGATGAGCTCATTGGCCCCCTGACCGCCGGGCGTGGAGCGGGTGCGGATCCCGCTCCGTGTCTTCTCCTCGGGGAGCGGGAGTGGGGGCGGGGTGACGCCGTTGTAGTGGCAGCCGAACACCACCGGCCGATCGACGTCGCCGCCGTCGAAACCCACGAGCACTTCCATGCCCACGCGCGGGATGAACTGTGTGCCCCAGCCGGGTCCGGCCCAGGCCTGGAGCGGGCGAATCCAGCAGCTCGAGTGCTCGTTCTGCTCGCCGTGGCGATCCCAGTGAAACTGCACTTTGATGCGCCCGAGCGGATCGGTGTAGATCTCCTCCCCCGCGGGGCCCACCACGGTGGCGCTCTCCACCATCTGCCGATAGCTCGAGCGGCGCCGCTTCGGTCGGAACGGTACGCTCACCGGCACGGTGACAACGGCGTTGTCGTAGCTGCGCTCGCCGGTGGCCACGCCCTCGTCCGAGAGCGGCTCGCTTCCGCGGTGCTCCACCGCTACCACCGCGTAGCGCCCGCCGCGGCTCTCCTCCGGATCGTCGAGCTCGAACCAGTGGCCGGGCGTGAGGCGACGACAGGTGCTCGTGCCGCGCCCCATCACCGCCCGCGCCCGCTGCTCGTCGAGGCGCAGGCGCCCCACGTGCTCGGGTACCTCGCGCCCCTCGAGCACCCGATCGTGCTCGTAAATCTCCTGCACCGCCTGCACGTCGCCCGGCTCGCCCGCGGCCACCTCGCCGCTCGAGCGGGGCTTGAACGCAGGGCGCTGATAGTCGTAGCCGAGGGAGAGCACGCGTCGGGGCCTCACCGAGCGAGCGAGCGTGAAGGTCTCCACGCGCTCGTCCGACCGCAAGACACCCGCCTCGTGGAGGGCCAAGACCGGCTCGCCGACGATCGGCTCGTAGTGGCTCACCGAGTCGCCAAAGAGCACCACCTCCCGATCCTGGCTCCCGGGGGGCGTGTCCAACGCGGCGCTCGGGGGCTGGCGGAAGCCGAAGAAGATGCCCTCCTCGGCGAGGAGGCGCGTGACGAAGGCCTCGTCGGTCTCTTGATACTGCACGCAGTACTCGCGTGGGGCGTAGGCGCGCTGGGTGCGCCACTCGTGCTCCACCCGCGCGTCGGCGAGCACCGCGCTGACGATGTCTTGCACCGACGCGTCTTGGAACACGCGGCTCTGCTTGCGCCGCCGCAGCAGCCACAGACGCGGTACGAGGCGCGCCTCGAGGAGCATCCGGCCGCGCGTCACACCCGTGTTGGCGACGCGGCTGAGTAGGCCGTGCACGTGGCGGGCGCCCCCGTCGGCGAGTGCGATGGTGAGCGTGGCGGGCGCCCCCAGCAACGAGTCGAGCTGCGGGGCGGTGGTGCGACACACGGCCACGAGATCGAACCGATAGGGCCGCGAGAGGTGCTCGCGACCGCGCAGCGACACGACGTGGAAGTCGTGGGGAGAGCAAGCTCCAGCGGCGAGGCGGAACGCAGGCACGGCGGCGGTGGTCATCCGGAGCGTCGTAGTGGCGCCGCCGACGGGTGTCGAGATGGTCGCGTGGGGCGCGCGAGCGAGCGCTCAGGGGGCGAGCTCGACGACGAAGATGTCTTTCAACCCGGCGCTCATCAGCGTGATGTCGTCGAGCTGCAAACCCCCATCGAAGGAGCCGGCCACCACCACGTTGCCGTTGGGGCTCTTGGCCATCCCAGCCAGCATTTGGTCTCCCGCCGGAGGTGCTCCCGGGGGATCGCCGAGGAGCCGGCTCGCGAGCGGCTCACCGGTCGTGGCGTCGAGCACCGCGACCAACACGTCTGTCTCCTCGCTCACGAGCTCCCGATCGAGCTCGACGCTGCCTTTGACGTTGCCGCTGAGATACAGGCGATCGCCTGAGACCAACAACGCGAGCTTGCTCAAACCAGTCGTCCGGAAGCTGCGGCCCCACACGAGGCTCGAGCCGTCGGCGAGGTAGCGCACGACGAACAGATCGGGATTGTTGTCGTCGCTGAGCGCGAGCGCGACGTCGTGCACGACCACGTCGCTGGAGATGGACCCCGCCACGAGCACGTCGCCGTTGCTGGCGATGGCGACCGCCCCCGCGATCTCCTCTCCGAGGCCCCCGATCTGTTGGACCCACGCGGGGGTCGCGCTGTCGGTCCCCATGCTCAGCACGGCGACGAAGGCATCGAGTCCCCCCAAGTTGAGCGCTGTGTGGCCGTCGATGTCGAAGGTGCCGGTGAACCAGCCCACCACCGCCACCCGGTTGTTGCCGTCGGCGTCGATGCCCAGCCCGTGTTGCGACGCGCTCACCGCCGTCCCGAACGGAACCAGCACGTTCGTGTTCGGATTGTTCACGAAGATCCGCGCGAGGAAGCCGCGCGCGTCGCCCGACGCCTCGACGGTCCCCGACGCGATGCCCATGTTGCCAAGCGTGGCGCCGGTGATGAGCAGGTTCTGCTGGGCGACCGGAGCGGTGGTGATGGGCGCGGGAGACTGGTTGCTCGGACCCGAGAACGCATAGGCCGCGTTCGGCCCGGTTTCGTCACCGATGCGGGCCACGAACCCATCGAGCGCGTTTGAACCGTCGACCAACAGCACGGTCGGCGTGTTGGGGGTGTCGAACACCATCGCGCCGTTGAACATCCCCGTGATGTAGGTCATGCGCTCGTTCGTCTCGGTGCGTTGCGTCACCGCGAGCCCATACTGCTCACCGCCGTCGCCCCAGGAGTAGGCCCACGCTGCGTCGCCCTCGGGGCTCACCTTGGCCGCGAACACATCGGCGGTGTTGGTGCTCGAGAGCACCAAGCTGCCCAACGCGAAGGGGCCGCTGTGGCTGCCGACGAGGCAGTAGCGGCCGACGGCGTCGACGGCGATCCCGCCGAGGTGCTCGTCGTCGTTGCCGCCGAGCTGAAGGGACGAGACCACGGTGAGGGGGGCCACGGGAGAAACGTCGCCGCCGGCCCCGCCCGAGCCACCGCCGCCCGGCCCCTCGGCGCCGGAGCCCCCGCTTGGGTTGGCCCCCCCTTCGGCGGGGTCGGGCTCGACGCCGGCCTCGATGCCGAGGATCTGGGCGCAGCCCACCGCGAGCGCGAGCGCGGCGGGCCACAGACGGCGTGAGCTGGGTGAAGCCATGACTATGCAGGGGGGCGGTCGAGCCAGCGGCGGTAGGCCTCGGAGAGCTCGTCGAAGCGCGCCCGCAGGCCGCGCTCGGCGGCGAAGCGCTCCTGCCAGCTGCGGTCGAGCGCCTGGTGATCGTGGACGCCATACCGAGCGGCCACTGGCGCCACGTTGGCCGCGCGCTCACGCTCCACGCAGAACGAGGCGTACTGCTCGAGGGTGAGCTCGATCTCACGGAACGGCAGCACCTCGTCGGGCAACGCGGGGATCTCGTGGCCCGTCGAGCCCGCGTTCTCGTGGGTGCCCAGCGTCGCCGCCACCGGCACCAGCTCGAGCCTCGCCGGCGAAGCTCGGTCGAAGGGGGTCGCGTCGAGCTCGAGCATGCTCACGCTCAGGCTGTCGTGGGTGGAGTCGATGGCCGCGCCGTCGAGGCCGCCGCGCGCTCGCTGCGACGCGGGCATGGCGACGGGCGGCGAGGCGACGGGCGGCGAGGCGATAGGGGCGGACGCGGCGACGGGCATGGCCACGTGAGAGGGAGGCGCCGCGAGGGGGGGCGGCGCGAGCGGAGGGGGCGCGACGGGCCCCGTACCCGCGGCGAGCTGCGAGGCGACCGCGCTCCCGAGGGTGGGCGAGGAGGGAGGGGGGGCGTCTCGGAGCCGCGCGGGGCCCGGCCACGGCGACACAGGCGCCGCGTCCTGAGGCGCCGAACGAGCTGGTGTCTCCGACGCGATCGGGGGCGCCTCGGGCTTGGGCAGCGCCTCGCTCGCCGCCGCGCCGCTCGCCCGAGCAGGCTCGAACAGCGCGCCCCACGCGGCGTCGACGCGAGCCCATGGCTCGTCGGTCTCGCTGCCGAGGGCCTCGATGACCACGTCGAGGAGATCGCGCGCGCGCTTGAGTCGCGCGGGATCGAGCTCGGGATCGGCGGCGCGCTCGGCGGCGAAACGAGGGAGGTGTTCGTCGTGGGTGAGCACGAGGGAGGACAAGAGGAGCGATCCTTGCCGAATCGCCGGATCCCTCCGAGATTTCACGGTTGGCCCGCTCACGGTCCCAGCATAGTGGTTCGGCGCAGGGTTCGCGATAGGCACGGTGTCTGGCGCCGAGACCGAGGGTGGCGGGCGAAGGGCATTCCGTGCGCGCGCCGCGTCCGGTTGTGGCGGGTTGGGATGCACCGCTACCATGAGCCAACTCATGCGTGTCTCGGTGCACCCGCTCGTCCTCGTGCCTCTGTTCGTCGTGGCTGCGAAGGCGTGCGCCTTCGACTGGGATCTGCTGGATCCGAGGGTGAGCGGGGCGGGCGGCGCGGCCGGAGAGGCGAGCGACGGCGGCGGAGGGAGCGGCGGCGTGGGCGGCTCGTCGGTGGTCGTCGGCGGCGCTGGGGGTGTGGGAGGCAGCGCGGGCGGCGGCGGGACCGGGGGTCAAGGGGGTGGAGCGCTCGGCCCGTGGTCGGAGCCGCAGCCGGTGACGGTGCTCAACGAGGTGGGCGCGTTCGACGACGATCCGAGCTTCACCGCCGACTTGCTCGAGCTCTACTTCAACTCCGATCGCGAGGGAGGGACCGACATCTTCGTGTCGACCCGGAGCGCGGCGAGCGAACCCTGGGGGACGCCGCTCCTGGTCGCCGCGTTGAGCAGCGCGGGGCCCGACACCAACCCGGTGGTCGCGCCCGATGGGCTCACCTTGTGGATCTCGGCGCGGCGTGACGGACAAGACGTGAACGACAACGACATCTACGTCGCGACGCGCGCCGACCGCGACAGCGCGTGGCAGACGCCGGTGCTCGAGTCGGGGGTCAACGTCACCGGGCCGGGGGAGTACCCGTGCGCGGTGTCGAGCGACGGGCTCACCTTCGTGTTCGAGCGGGCGCACGACCTCTACGTCGCCACGCGAACGAGCGTGTCCTCGCCGTGGTCGGGCGCCACCGCCATCGCCGAGCTCAACACCGATGACTCCGAGCGCCAAGCGTGGCTCGCCCCGGATGGGCTGACGCTCTACTTCGACACCGACGCGGCCGGCACGGACGACATCGTGGTCTCGACGCGCGCGGCGGTCGGGCTCCCTTGGGGTCCGCCCACGGCGGTGGTGGAGCTCAACTCGAGAGCGGCGGGCGAGAGCGACGCCTGGCTCAGCCCGAATCAGCGCTACATGATGTTCACGCGCAACGTCGCCGGCGACGCCGACATCTTTGAGACGTCGCGCTGAACGTTCGGAGCGCGGCGCCGCGAGCCGCCTACTCCGCCGGCATGAGCGACTGGCACGCGGTGAGGAAACCGTCGGGGGGCGGGGGCTCGAGGAAGGCGGAGGCGCGACACCAGAAGATCGTGCCGTTCTTGTAGTGGACGCTGTGGCCGTGGACCACGCGCTGACCGCCGCTCTCGCTCTTGTAGCGCACGTACAAGCCGTTGCCGTCGCGACACTTCCCGACGAACGCGTCCGGATCGGCGTCTGCGGCCTCCTTCAGCCGCTGACGCTCCTCGTCATAGGTCTTGCGCGATTTGTCGAGCCACGTCACCTCCAGATCGAGCGTGCCCTTCTCGTTGGACCGGAAGAGCACGCCGGCGAGCACCCCGCCGCTCTTGACGGAGGTGGGAGCGTAGCCGTCGGGGACGCGCAGGCAGAACGCGGGCTCGTCGTGCCGGTAGGCGCCCTCGGCGCAGGTCGCGCGTTTGGGGCGCGGCTTCGGCTTGGCCGAGGGGGCGGCGGACGGTGAGCCCGACGCCGAGGCCGGCGGTGCGATGGGCAGGGTGCCGCTCTCTGCGTGGCTCGCCTCGGTGGTGGCGTTGGTGGGTGACGGTGGCGCGAGCGCGGGGGTAGAGCCGGGCTCTTCGTGAGGATCTGGGCTCACGGGCGCAGGCTCGGCGCTCGGCGCGGGCGCGGGCGCCTCACACGCAGCCACGACGAGGAGGGCGAAGGCAGAGAGGTGGAGAGCGGACAGCACGAGATAAAAGTATGGCAGGAACCCGCGGTGTGCTCGACGTTTCTTGCGCACCCGACTCCCCGCCGGCTGGGCGCCCCACGTCGACGTCATGCCCAGGTGGTTCCGTTTGGGGTCAGGTGCTCGCTGACGTGCACCGGCTCGAGCCCCGCGCGAACCAGGTTGTCCCACGAGGGGTTGGGCTCACCGGGCATGGCGACTCCCGTCTCGGACGCGACGACGCGCGCCCCGCGCGCGATGGCGGAGACGACGCGTTGGGCCACGAGGGCGCGCTGGATGCCCCGTCGGCGAAAGCGGGGGACGGTGGCGCCGCCGAAGAGGTAAGCAGCGGGGCCCGCCACGAAGAGCATGCCCGCTCCGACCACGCCCGCTTCGGCGTGCTCCGCGACGATGACCACCCAGCGGTCGCGCTCGATGGCTGCGCTGAAGAGCGGCGCAGCGTGGGGCGGCACGTCGAAGGCGTCGCAGAAGAGCGCGCCGACCGCCGCCGCGTCCTCGGGGCGAGCGAGCCGCAGGTTGACGCCTGGCAACGGGCTCGCTCGGGGGGGCGCCGGTCGCAACGGCGGGGCGACGGTCTTCACCAACGTGGCCCACGGGCGGCGAAACGGCACGAGGCCGTGGCGCGAGCCGGCCGCGAGCGCGGCGGACAGGTCGTCGGCGCCGAAGGAGAGCAAGAAGCGGGGCACCCCGAGCCGCTGGAACACGGCGACGGCGCCGTCGACGGCGTGCGGGGGTGCGAGCACGAGGCGATTCATCAGCACATGATCGACACCGCTCGCGGCGATGAGCGTGCCTCCTTCGACATGCTCGTGGTGGAGGCCGAGGCGTCGGCGGGTGTCGGGCGCCTGGGCCTCGAACAGATCGAGCCAACCTTCGGCGCAGGCTTGCAGGGCTAGCGCTGCGCCGTCGGCGGACTGTGGGGTGGGCTCGGGGCGCGAGACGAGAGGAACCGTGGTGTTCATGGCGTGCTCCAGCGTCGACGAGGTGGATGGGTGAGCTCACGCGTTGGCGCCGGCCGCTCGCGACGGTGGCGAGGCCTCCTCGCGCGGCTCGGTCACGTCCATGCCGAGGAGCAGCGCGCCGGTCTGCTCCGAGGCACCCGACCAGAAGCCCACCTCGCGGGGGGCGCGCTCGGGGTTCTCGAAGGTGCCGAAGAGCATGTCCACCACCGGGAGATCGGCGAAGTTCTTGTGGTGAACGTCGCGGGCGTGGTGCAGCGCGTGGCTCTCGGGGCGCGCGACGAAGTAGCCGAGCCACTTGGGCGTGCGGATGTTGGTGTGCCCCAGCCAAGCGGCGGCGTTGGCGAAGAACGCGGCCGCCAGCGCGGCTTCGAGGCTCACGCCGAACAGGAAGATCACCGACACGCTCAACACGACCGTCCAGCCGGCGATGTCGAGGGGGTGAAAGCGCATGGCCGACCAGATGTCGATCCGCTCCGAGGCGTGGTGTGTCTGGTGCAAGCGCCACAGGAACGGCACGCCGTGAAGGGCGCGATGCCAGGCGTAGCCCACCAGCTGATAGCCGGCGATGGCGGGGAACACGCCGAAGACGCCCCAGCTCGAGAGATCCAAGAGCGCGTGTTCGGCCAACCAGCCGTCGGTCCACAGCGGGACGATGGTGCCCACGCCGAACGCGACCAGAAACCACGCCACGCCGCGGGCCACCCACAGCGGGCGTCGTTCGTAGTCGTAGCCGGGAAGCACGCGTTCGAGCAGGGCGAAGAGGACGTAGGTGCCGAGGATGGCGAGTGTGACGATGAGTTGTAGGTCCATGTGACCCTCCCTGGGGTTAACGCGCACGAGACGGTGCGCTCAACCAAGAGGCGTGAGAGGTCACCTCACAATGTGACGCGCCAAAGGAGCGAGGGGTGTGACGCCGGCGAGCACCCGGTGGCGCGACCGCAGCCGGGCCTCACGGCTCGAAGACACAGGTGCGACCGGTGCGGATGGCCCGATCGAGGTAACGTGCGAGCTCGGGGTCGGCCTCGCTCAGCCGATCGAGGGCGGCCCGGACCTGTTTCCGGATCGCCTGCCGCGCCCGCTCCTCGGCGCCGGGAGAGCGCCTCCCCCGCCCGCTCAGGCCCGCGCCCCTCGCGAGCTCCCCCTCGAGGAACGCGATCTCGGCCGCTGCCTTCTCCATGCGCCCGAGATCATGGAGCTCTTCCGCCTCCTCGAGCGCCTCGCGGAGATCCCTCAGCCGGGCCCGGTAGGCGTCGCGGGCGCTCGCGTCGATGAGCTCGCCGGCGTCTCCGCGATCGACCGGTTGGCGCGGGCCCTTGGTGTGGGTGAGATCGAGCACGTGGAGCGCCTCGCGCGGGTGCGCCACGAGCTCGGCGATCACGGCGAGGCCCTTGGTCGCGTGGAGGCGGGTCTCGCGCCCGCGCCAGCGCACCGTCCACAGCTCCCCCTCCTGCGTGAACACGGGGAGCGCGACCCGCTCGGTCGTGGGGGTTGTGGGGGTTGTGGCGGTCGCGACGATGGGGGCGGCGACGGGCCGCGGGGGCGTCTGCGCGGTGGGGCGGCCCTCTGCGAGTCGCCGGCGCAGGCCGTCGAGGCCGAGGCGCTCGATGATCGCGAGGGCTCGACCGCGGTGCGCTGCCGCGGCGTCGTCTTGCCCGAGCGCGCTGGCCAGCGTCATCGCTTGCAGGTGGGCCTCCGCGGCCGCCGGCGCTCCTCCCGCCGCTCTGGCCGCGGCGGCCGCCTGTTCGGCCCAGGCGAGGCCCCGCCCCATCTCCCCCGCGGCCTCGGCCGCGTGAGCGAGCACCAGCGCGAGCGGCGCGCGCCACGCCATGCCCACCACGCCTTCCGAAACGAACAGCCCGTCCTCGTCGGCGAGCCGCGCGATGAGCCGCTGCCCGAGCGCCCGATCGCCAGTCGCCGTCGCCCAGCGCGCGATCCCGAGCCACGACGTTCGGTCGCCGCCATCGAGCACGGCCACGACCCGCTCCGGCGCCACCGCCGCCACCCCCTCCTCGGCTCTCCCGAGCTGCAGGAGAAAGTGAGCCTGCGCCACCTTCGCGAGCGCGACCCCGAGCTCGCTCCCCGTGAACGCGCGCTCGAGCCGGGCGATCACCGCCGAGGCCTCCTCGTGGTTCCCCGACAGCTCGATGAACCGCCCGAGCTGGAAGGTCGCCGCGAGCGTGGCGTTGGCGTCGCCGCAGACGGCGCCGAGCCGCTCCACCTGCTCGATGAGGGCGCGGATGCCGCTGAGCTCACCGGCCCACAGCCGCCGCAGGATGTGGAGCGCAGGAGCGCGCCAGCGGTGCTGGGGATGCGCGTCCTTGTCTGCCAGTTGCAGCACACGATCGACGTGCCCCTCCGCCGAGGCGAAGTCGCCGAGCTCGAAGCAGTCGAACAAGAGGCGCTGTCGGGCCTGGAGCTCGTCGGTGAAGAGCTGCTCGCGCAGGGCCAGATCGAGGTGCCGCTGATCCAGCGCGCGACGCTCTCGCGGGTGGGCCATGTCGACCAGCGCGCTGCAGCCGGCGCGGAGCGTGGCCACCTGCACCGCAACGTCGCCCACGCGCTCGGCCATCGCGATCGCCATCCGCGCCAGCTCCATGGGACGCGAGGGCAACGGATCCGGCTGGCGCGCCGCCGCGAGGCGGGCGAGGAGCTGTGCGCGCAGCGGCGAGTCGGTCGGGGGGAGGCGGTCGAGGGCTTGCTCGAGCAGCGCCACGAGCCGCGTGTCGACGGTGGCGAAGCGGTACACCGAGCCGTACGCGAGGACCGCCTCGGCGAGGAGCTCGGCGTCGTTGGCAGCGCGCGCGAGCTCGGCCCCGCGTAGACACGCCGTTTGACCGTCTTCCGCGCGCCCGAGCCCCACCAGGGCCAAACCCTCGAGCACGGCCATCCGCGCCTCGAGCGCCGGTGGGGGATCGCCGCCGAGGTGCTCCCGTACCGTGGCGAGGTGGACGAGCGCATCCTCGAAGGCGAAGCGCCGGAGGCCGTCGCGCGTGGCACCGAGGAAGGTGCCGACGGCCTGCTCCTGGTGCTCGGGACCGGCACGCAGCCAGTGGTGCGCGCGCATCGCGTCGCTTGCGCCACGCGCGGTGAGCGCGACGGCGAGGCTCGCGTGGGCACGTTCTTGTGCGGCCGGGTCGAGCGTCTCCACGAGCACATCGCGCAAGATGGCGTGGGAGAGGCGATGGCTGCGGGGTCCTATCCGCCGCAAGAGCGAGGCGCGCACGGCCGCGTCGAGCGTGTCGTTCACCACCGCCTCGTCGAACACCGCGGCGAGGAGCTCGCGGTCGAAGTCCATGCCGACGAGGGCCGACCAGCCGAGCACCTCGAGACACGCCGGCGCGAGCCCCTCGAGGCGCTGGCGCAGCACACTCTCCACGCTCCCGGGGATGAGCGCGTGGAGCGGCGTCTCCTTGGGCGCAGCCTGGGCGAGGCGGACGAGCTCCACCACGAACAACGGCAGGCCGCCGGTGGCGTCGAGCGCCTGGGCGATGGCGCTCTCGTCCGAGCTCGCGAGCGCGTGTGTGAGCAGCGCGCGGGCCGAGTCTTCCGAGAGGCGCGTCAGCGCGAGGGTGCGCGCCTGCCGAGCGATCCGCCGATACACCGCAGAGGACGCGTTCGCGGTCATCGCCTCGTCGCGGACGGTTCCCACCACCATCACCCGCGCCGAGCGCAGGGGCAGCACGAGCGCTTCGAGCAACGCGAGCGACGCGGCGTCGGCGGCGTGCAGATCCTCGAGGCCGATCCACACCGGTTGAGAACGCGACAGCGTCGAGAGCCAGCTCGCGACCGCGTCGAACAGCTCGAAGCGCGTGGAGGCGGCGTCGATGCTGGCCTCCCGAGACGGGAACAGCGACGCCAACAGTCGCTCCTCCCGGGCGTCGTGCTCGAGCGCGACGGCGTGCTCGAGCGCCCGCACCACCTGGGCCCACGGCCAGAACGCCGGCGCTCCCCCCGACTCCCACGAGCGGCCCCAGGCGCACGCGAAGCCGGCGTCGCGAGCGAGCCGCTCGGTCTCTTCGGCGAGCCGACTCTTCCCGATGCCCGGCTCGCCGGTGAAGAGCCAGAGGCTGCCGCGCCCGTTGACCGCGTCGCGCACGCCGAGCTCGAGGCGCACGAGCTCGGCGTCGCGCCCGACCATGCGTTCGTGCGGACCGCTCATCTCGCCCCTCTCATGACCCTCGGGTGGGACGCGGGCTCCGTGCGGAGCCAGGCCTCCTGCCGAACTGGAGGAGCCGCGCCCGCGGACGATGGCGGATCGGGCCCACGGGCAGGCGCGCGAGCAGCTCTCGCCGGAGCTCGGCGACCGTGTCGTCGCCAAAGCGGAGCCGCAGCGCCCGCCACGGTCCGGCGTCGCTCATCTCCGTCCACATGCGCTCGGCCGACTCGTGGCCCATGGTGTGTTCGAGCAGCGTGTCGCACGCTACCACGCCGCCTGCCTCCTCGACGGCCGTGGTGAGGCGCGCTTCCCACGTAGGGCGCGGCAAGCTCAACACGCGGCTCGCCACGTCGCGGGCCACGGCGAAGGGGCCCTCGTCCTCGGAGCGGCTCGGCCAGAAGAGCACGTGGGCCGCCCCGCGCGGGTGCAGCGCCCGTGTCCAGTGGGCGAGCACCGCCGGCGGATCCGGCATCTGTTGCAAGCCGAACGCCGACACCAAGAGCGCCACCGGCTCCTCGGTGGTCGTGAGCGTCGACGCGTCGGCGGCCTCGGCGCGGACGTTGCCGAGGGATCGGGTGCGGCGCCGCGTCAGCTCGATCATCCGCGGCGAGAGATCGATCCCAACGACGGTGCGGCGGGGGAGGGCACGGGCCAACAGCTCCACCTCGAGGCCGGGACCACAACAGGTGACCAACACCGGACCGGGGGGGAGCGGGTCCACCGACGTGAGCGCGCGCTCGACGAGATCTTCGAGCCAGGGGCGGAAACGCGGCGCGAAGTACTCCTCGTACCCGTCGGCGGCGCCGTCCCACGCCTCGCGGAGGAGCGCGATGCCGTCGTCGGCGGGGGCAGCATGGCGCGGGGTCATGGGCCCCTACTCTACCGCGGCAACGCCGAACATCCACCGGTCTGCGCGCGTCACGCCCGGTGTGGGCGGCGCTCGCCGCCGCGGCCGCGCGCCGTCACCAGGGTGGCCCCGCCCGCGACGTTTGATGGTAAGCAGCGCGGGCACCCACGTGCTCTTCAACACCCTCGACTACGCCGTCTTCTTCATCGCGAGCTTTGCGGTGTCGTGGGCGCTGGCACGCGTCGCCAAGGGCTGGGGGCGCCTCGTCTTCCTCCTTCTCGCGAGCTACGCGTTCTACGCGCACTGGGACTGGCGCTACCTGCCGCTCATCTTCGGCTCGTCCACCGTCGACTTCTTCCTCGCGAGGGCCATCGATCGGCGCGAGGGGCCCGCGAGAAAGCGCCTTCTCGTCATCACGGTGGTGCTCAACCTCGGCCTGCTCGCCGTGTTCAAGTATTGGAACTTCGGCATCGCCACCGTCAACGACGTGCATCGGCTGTTCGGGGGCGATGGCGGCCTCATCCCGAGCGCGGTGGCGGAGGCGCTCCTTGTCACGCTGCCTCCGGTGGGGATCTCGTTCTTCACGTTCGTGTCGATGGCCTACGTGATCGACGTGTATCGAGGCCGCCTCCAGCCCCACGACAGCTACCTCCGCTACTTGCTCTTCGTGGCGCTCTTTCCCCACTTGGTGGCGGGTCCGATCGTGCGCGCGCAAGATCTCCTGCCGCAGCTCGAGCGGCCGCCCCAGCTCGGTCGCGAGCAAGCGGGCGAGGGGCTCTTCTTGGTGGCGGTGGGGCTCGTGAAGAAGGTGGTCCTCGCGGATCAGCTCGCGGTCAACCTCGTCGATCGCGTGTTCGGCGCTCCCGACAACTACACCTCGCTCGAGGTGCTCGCCGCAGTGTACGGATACGCCGTACAAATTTACTGCGATTTTTCTGGCTATACAGACGTCGCCATCGGCTCGGCGCTCCTCCTCGGCGTGCGCTTCCCCGACAACTTCAACTCGCCCTACAAGGCGGCGAGCCTGTCCGAGTTCTGGCGGCGCTGGCACATCTCGCTCTCGCAGTGGCTGCGCGACTATCTGTACGTGCCCCTCGGCGGCAACCGCGAAGGCGACGTGCGCACCTACCGCAACCTGATGCTCACGATGGTGCTCGGGGGTCTGTGGCATGGGGCGGCCTACACCTTCGTGTTCTGGGGTTTCTTGCACGGGCTCGGTCTCGCCGTGACCCGCCGCTTTCAGCAGCGGCACGGCGCGCCGGCGGCGACCGCGACGGCGCTCACGCCCGGACGCGTGCTGGCCACCGTGGTCACCTTCCACTGGGTGTGCCTCGCGTGGATCTTCTTCCGCGCGCCCGACTTCGGCACGGCGTGGGCGGTGCTCGGGCGCGTCGCCGAGGGCTCGACGACGGTGGCCAACCTGCCGCCGCTCCTCGCCGCGCTCCTCGCGGTCGGGCTGGCCTCCCACTTCGTGCCCGAGCGCGCCTTCCGGCGCCTGCAGCGCGCCTTCATCACGCTGCCGGCGCCCGCGCAGGGGCTCGCCTTGTTCGTGGTAGCGGTGGGCCTGCACGAGGCGTCGAGCGTGCAGGCCGCGCCGTTCATCTACTTTCAGTTCTGAGGGGCGTCGGCGCTCGCCTCGCTGCCCGCGTTGGCGGCGGCGACGAACGCGGTGTAGCGCTCCATGAGCGCGAGATAGAGCCAGCGCCCGAGGAGCGTCGCGCCGGCGTTGGTGGGGTGCAGCAGGTCTTCTTCGCCGAGGCCGCGCTCGCGCCACTTCCCCATCGCACCCTCGCCGCCCATCGCCTCGCGCATGTTCCAGAACGCGCAGCCGGCGGCCACCGCGACCCGCTCCTGAATGGCGACGATGTGGGTCATCAGCGGAAAGCTCACGTGTCGCGTTCCCACCGGCGCCGCAGCGTCTCCGGGCGACACCACCAGGCAGCTCGTCGTGGGGTGGTGTCGGCGCATACGCGCGAGCACCTCGCCCATGCTCGCTTCGTAGTGCTCGAGGCCACCCATCTGCTGCTCCCCTTCGCGCGCGCCGTTCACGCCGAAGTTGAACATCAGCAGATCCACTTCGCGCTGCTCGATCTGCTCGGCGAAGAACCGCTCGTCGATGCGAAGCAGGTAGCGGATCTTGCTGTTGGTCACGCCGAGCGCGTCGACCACCACCCCCGGCCCGTCGCGCTCCAGCCACACCCCGAACACCCGCGCCCCGGTGCCCGTGGAGCGGAGCTCCACCTCGTGCTCGCCGTCGGGCACCCGATAGGTCGCCACCTTGCCTCGCGGGGCGTCGCCCTCGGCCGACACCGTGTCCAAGAGCACGCCGTCGACCAACACCTCGAAGCCGGCCCCTCCCGGCTGCTCGAGGTAAGGGATGCCGATACGCGACACGCTCCGCCCGAAGGTGCCCTCCTTGGCGGTCCCGAGCTTGGCGAAGGCCCCCTTGCCGAGGGCGCGGAAGCTGGTGGCGCCGAGGCCGTAGAGGTTGTCGGCGGTGAGCGGCCCGGTCATCTGGCTGAGGCCCCAGCCGCCGGCCGCGATGAGGCGCACGTCGTTGTGGAAGTAGCGCTTGGACGTGCGCGTGAGCAGCACGTAGCCGTGGCCCGCGTCGCCAAACCGCTTCTGAAGCGCGCGTCGCAGCACCGACGACACCAGATCGCTGGCCACGTTGGAGTCGCCCCACAGCGCCACCCGCGCGATCGCGCCCGGCTGCTTCTGCTCGACGAGGGCGAGCTTCTCGAAGAACCCGCTCAGCGCTTGGTCGCCCCCGACCAGCGACACCGGCGGCTTCTCTTCGGCCTGCACCGACACCAGCTCGCGGGCCCGAGCGGGGAGGCTCACTTCCTCGGGCACGCCGAGGTGCTCGGTGCCGTCGGCGTCGGCCGGCGGGAGTGCCACCTCGCCCACCTCCGCGCTCGCCTCCACCGGCGGCGGCGCGAGCGCGAAGCCCTCGCCCGGCGCGAGCGGCGACAGCAGCCGAAAGCGCTCGAGCCCGGGCACCCCGTACGGCAGCGCGATGGCCACGAGCAGCGTCACCACCGCCAGAGCCACGCTGCGGAGGCCGCCGCGATCCGGCGCGCTCGGGGGCGCCGCGGCGGTGCGGTCGGAGTCGCTCGGAGGCACAGCCGCATGATGGCCGGCGCCCCGACGGAGTCAAGCGAGGCGCTCGCCGCACCCGAGCTTTGGACACCCCCCGCGTGCGTTACGATGACCAGGGAGCGAAGGCATGAAGCGGTGCAGCTGGGTGACGCGCGCGGTGTTCATGGGAGCGGCGTACTTCGGCGTGGCCGCATGCTCGGAAGACGCCGCAGCGCCTCGCCCGGTCGATGCGACGGGGGGAGCGGGAGGTGCAGGCGTGGGCGGCGCGGGAGGCGGCGAGCCCACATCGTGTGGCACCGCCCTCGACACGCTCGACAAGACCACCCTCGTCGCGCTCGCGTTCGACGACGGCGTGCCCTTCAGCAACCTGCGCGACGAGAGCTATTCGGTGAGCACCAACAACAACACCTACGTGCTCAACGACTGGCCGGTGCACGAGGCGGTGCGCTTCGAGCTCGAGCATCCTGCGCGCATCCATGGCTTCGAGGTGATGTGGGCGGCGATCCCCGACGACTGGGACGGCGCCACCGAGCTCGCGGCCGGTCTCTACCCCGACTTCGGCCACAACGGCTTCGACTTTTGGGCCGACGACCCGCTGTGGCAAGGCACACGATGTGTTCGCGACGTGGACGACGCCGGCGCCTTCACGACCTACGCGTTCGAGGAGCCCATCGAGCTCGCGCAAGCCGGCCTCGTGTACGTGGCCCACCTCGCCCAGCCAGGGAGCCCCACCTGGTGGTTTCGACGAGCCGGAGGCTCTCGGCGACAACCCGTGCGAGCCGTTCGACGGTTGTCAGTCGGCCATCAACCTCCCCACCGAGTTCTTCACCTTCCACAACGCGGCCACAGAGCGGGCCCGGGCAGCTCGCTGACGTCGCGAAACGGAAGGTCGCCGTGCGCACGAACCCCTCGTCTTTGCGGAGTGCCGGAGTATGCTTCGCCATCCCCATGCCCTCGCGGATCACGCTCGTTCTCGCTGTCGGTGCTGTCCTCATCCCATCGCTCGGCGCCGGCTGCGATCGCCAGGGCGACACCCAACCGTCCGACGCGGCCGCGAGCTCCGACGACCCCGACGCTGGCGCCGTGACGCCTCCCCCCTCTCCCATCTCGGCCGAAGAGGGCATCAAGCTCCTCGAGGCCAAGGGGTGGAAGGCGAAGCACGCGCCCGACGTCAAGCAGGACGGAGGGACCACCATCACCGTCTTCACCTCCGAGGCTGGGATCAGCGTTCGCTTCGCGGAGTATGCCGATCATCACCAGGCGGCCAAGGCCGCCGAGACGTGGCCCGCCGAAGAGGGCCTGATGCAGAGCTTCCGACGAGGCAAGACCGCCATCCTCGTGCGCTGCCCGGAGGGCACCGACGCGAAGGAGTGCGAGCGCTTCGCCAACGACCTCGAGCGGTAGCGTGGTCACGACCCGAGCGCGCTCGCCTCGCCACGGAGAGGAGGCGGACACGCTCTCCGCGAGCTCACTCGAAGGTGATCCAGTCGCCGTGGAGGAGGCGCTGGTGGGGCCGGAACCTGGCCTTGTACGACTGTTGATTCTCACGAGCTAGGGACCCCTCGCGGCTGAGTTTCTCAGCAGCTTT
>CAYOAL010000144.1:0-24972 GCA_964401935.1 uncultured Polyangiaceae bacterium | reverse complement strand
GGCGCGACCGCCACGGGTGGCGCGGGTGGTAGCGGTGGGGCTGGCGGAGCGGGTGGCTCGGGAGGCGCTGCCGCCGGTGGTGCGGGAGGCGCTGGCGGAACCGGCGGAACCGGCGGGATGGGTGGCGGTGGCGGCAGAGGCCCCGTTTGCGCGGGCACGGCGACCGCATGTGACACCTTCAGCGACGATGTCGACTGCAACGAACAAGGCGGCTGCAACACTAGCGGCACCTGCGTCGAGCCGAGCGGCGGTGGCGGCAGCATCGGCTGCGCGGCCCACACCGAGCAGGCGGCGTGCGAGGCGATGGGGTGCAGCTGGCTCATGCCCTGTCAGCCCACGCTCGACTGCAGCAACTCGAACTTCCCCAACTCGACGGTGTGCAACCTGCAAACAGGCTGTGAGTGGGACGTTGCGAACGACACGTGCGTCGTGAAGCAACAGAACGGCTGCGTGGACGAGCTCGTCGAGGTCGACTGCGGCGTGCTTCTCGGCTGCACCTGGGTTCAGGACAACTTCTCTTGCGGTGGTGTCGCCGACGACTGCTCGACGTTCGACACGACGACCTGCGCCGAACAGGACGGGTGCTCGGTTGAGTGACGGGGGCCGCCTCGCCGCTCGGTGGTCGTCACGTCGGTCGTGTCGCCGCACGTCTCGTCAGGCATGCGGCCCGCCACGCAGCCATCGCAGTTGACGTGGCTGCCGTCGCCATGAGCGGTACCCGCGGAGAGGACCACGCCCTGGATGCAGGCGCCGTTGCCATCGCAGAGATCGTCGGCGTGGCAGTCGACCCTTGTGTCCCCGCAGAGCGTGGTCGTGGGCGAGGTTCGGAGGGCACACGCCCGCTCCGTCACAGGTGTCGGGTTTGTCACAGGGGGTGTCCGTCGCGGCGTCACCCGCCGTGAACGCGGCCACGAACGCGCACGTCCCGTCGGTGCTCGTGCCCGTTGCCACCGAACACGCTTGGCGGTCGAGCCCGTCGTCCCCTGTGGGCGTGTTTGCTCCGGGGGGGGAGCTCTCGTTGCCCGAGGGGCGCGAGGCTCACCTGCCCGGTCAGCGCCGTCGCCCTCTCGCGGGCCGCGCCCGAGGGAGCTGGCGCCGGCGTCGAAGCCGACTACGGTCTCGCGCCATGACGCAGAGTGTCCCAAGTGAAGCGCGCGTGGTCGTGGTGGGGGGCGGCATCATCGGGTGTTCGGTGGCCTATCACCTCGCCCACCTCGGGGTCGACGTGGTGCTCCTCGAGCGTGACCGCCTCACGTCGGGGACCACCTGGCACGCGGCGGGGCTGGTGGTCACGTTCGGCTCGCTCAGCGAGACCTCGACCGAGCTCCGTAAGTACACGCGCGACCTCTACACCAAGCTCGAGGCCGAGACCGGCCAGGCGACAGGGTTCGAGCCGATCGGCTTCATCGAGGCGGCGAGCGATCGGGACCGACTGCTGGAGTATCGGCGGGTCGCTGCCTTCAACCGTCTGTGTGGCGTCGACGTGCAGGAGATCTCCCCGAAGGAGATCGCCGAGCTCTTCCCCCTCGCGAAGACCGACGATCTGTTGGCCGGGTTCTACGTGAAGGGAGATGGACGCGCGAACCCGGTGGACGCGACCATGGCCCTCGCCAAAGGCGCGCGCCTGAAGGGGGCGAAGGTGCTCGAGACGACGCCTTGCACCGGGGTGCTCAAGAAGCGGGGCGCGGTGGCGGGCGTGCGGACCCCCTTCGGCGACATCGCCTGCGAAGTGGTCGTGAACTGCACCGGCATGTGGGCCCGCGAGCTCGGCGAGCAGGCCGGCGTGAGCATTCCGCTCCAGTCGGCCGAGCACTACTACCTCATCACCGACAAGATCGAGGGCCTCACCGGCTCGAAGTATCCCGTGCTCGAAGACCCGGGCTGCCACGGCTACTACCGCGAAGAGGGCCAGAGCCTGCTCATCGGCCTGTTCGAGCCGGTCTGCGCCCCGTGGAAGGTGGAGGGCGTACCCGCCGACTTCTCCTTCGGCGAGATCCCCCCCGACTGGGAACGCATGGCCCCCTACCTCGAGCGCGCCATGAGCCGCGTGCCGATCACGATGGACACCGGCGTGAAGAAGTTCTTCTGCGGGCCCGAGAGCTTCACTCCAGATCTCGCCCCGGTGGTGGGCGAGGCGCCAGAGCTCAAGAACTACTTCGTGTGCGCCGGCCTCAACTCGATCGGCATCATCACCGGCCCCGGCCTCGGGCGGCTGCTCGCCCACTGGATCGTCGAAGGGCGGCCCGACATGGACGTCACGGGGATGCACATCGATCGGCTGCAGCCGTACCAGACCACCCCCGAGTACCGGCGAAAGCGCACCGTCGAGTCGCTGGGGATGGTGTACCAGTGCCACTACCCGCTGCGCTCGTTGCAGACCGCGCGTGGCGCGAAGAAATCGCCGCTCCACGATCGGCTCGCGGCCCACGGCGCCTACTTCCGCGACGTGAGCGGCTGGGAAGGCGCCGACTGGTACAGCCCCGACGGGCCCGATCCGGATCCGGGGCCCCTCTCGTGGGGGCGACCCGCCTGGTTCGACCTCTGGCGCGCCGAGCACGAGGCCGCCCGCGACGGCGTCATCCTGATGGACATGTCGTTCATGGCGAAGCTCACGGTGGACGGTCCCGATGCGGGCAAGGTGCTCGACCGGGTCAGCGCCAACCACGTGGACGGAGAGGCCGGCGTGATCACCTACACCCAGTGGCTCAACGAGGGCGGCACGCTCGAGGCCGATCTCACGGTGACCAAGCTCGCCGAGGATCGCTTCTGGGTGGTCGCCTCCGACACCGCGCACCGCCACGTCCTCACCTGGCTGCGACGCCACATCGCCGCCGACGAGCACGTGCAGGTCGCCGACGTCACGTCGGCCTACGCGCAGATCAACATCCAGGGGCCGCGCTCGCGCGCGCTGATGCAATCGGTCACGTCCGTCGACCTATCCGGCGACGCGTTCCCCTTTCGCGCGGCGCGCTTCATCGACATCGGCTACGCCCGCTTGCTCTGTGTTCGTATCACCTACCTCGGCGAGCTCGGCTACGAGCTCTACGTCCCCACCGAGCAAGCCACCCACGTCTACGACCGGCTGGTGGCGGCGGGCGCTTCGGTGGGGCTCCGCCACGCCGGCCTCAAGGCGCTCGCGAGCCTGCGCATGGAGAAGGGATACCGCGACTACGGCCACGACATCGACAACACCGACTCGGTGCTCGAGGCGGGGCTCGGCTTCGCGGTCGCGCTCGACAAGCGGGGCGGCTTCATCGGGCGCGAGGCCGTGCTCGCCCACAAGGCGGCCGGGCCTCTCACCCGCCGGCTGCTCCAACTCCAGCTCACCGAGCCGGAGCCAATGATGTACCACGCCGAGCCGGTGCTCCGTGACGGTCGGGCGCTGGGCTACATCCGCGCCGCGTCCTACGGCTTCACGCTCGGCGGTGCGGTCGGGCTCGCGATGATCGACGCGGGCGAGCCCATCACCGCGAAGTGGATCGAGGCAGGCCGCTGGGAGGTAGACATCGCTGGGCAGCGGCACCCCGCCATCGCTTCGCTCCGCCCGCTCTACGATCCGAAGTCCGAGCGCGTGAGAATGTAGCCTCACGCAAAGAGCGCGTCGACCTCGGCCACGCGCGCCGCCCGACCCAGCCACCGATCGAGCTGTTCGCCATCACGGCAAGCCAGGATGCGTGTCTCCTCTTCGGCGGCGATCTGAAGGCCCCGGGCCCTGAGCACCATGAGCACCGCCTCCGCCTTGCCCTCGGCTCTGCCCTCGGCTCTGCCCTCGGCCTTGCCCTCTTGGATCGCGGCGGTGATCAGCGGGTTGTTCTTGGCGAGCAGGGCCCGCGCGACGGCGTCGTTGGTCTTCGTTGCCCCGACCAAATCGCGCAGCGGGAGGGGGAGCGCGAGCGCCGCGTCTTCGATCACTGCGCTGGCGGCGAGGATCTCCCACGACCGCGTTCGAACGGACCACTCGAGCGCGCGGCCGCGCTCCACGTCGAGCGCGAAGACACGACGAACCCCCCGCGCCACCAACGCCGCTGCTTTGGTCCCCGCGTGGCCGAGCGTCTCGGTGCTGACCACCTCGAACGCCAGCTCCTCGAGCTGACGACCGCCGGTCTCCGGATCGCGAGCCTCGGGATAGATGCTGCCATCCGGCGCCATGTCGGCCATCTCCGAGGTGCGCGTGAGCATGTCGCTCGCGGCGTTGTACCCGTCGGCGGCGTACACCTCGAGGAGCGCCGAGAGCTTGGAGTGGCGGCTCGCGCAAGGCTCGAGCGCCGGGCTCACGTAGACCACCTCGCCGTCGATGATCTCGTACCGCGTCTCCGGCATGACCAGCCGCTCGTCGACGGCCGGTCTTCGCTCCTGGCCGCGCTCGCTCGACACCCCGGGAGCATAGCACAGCGCCGCGCACGCTCGCCCGAGCGGGACCATGGCCCTCGGGGGCTCCATCGACGCAGGCTCGGCGCTTGTCACCTCACCCGCGTCAGGGCGCCACGCGCGGTGTGGCGCGCTCGGGACCCTCCGTCGAGCCCCCGTCGAGGTGAGCCACCGCGGCGCCGATCACGCCATCGTCGCGGACGATGCGGTAGTGGCCGAGGCCTTCGACCTCGACGACACGCGCGGCGAGAGAGCGCGCCGCCTCCTCGAGCTTGCCGAGATCGCCGACGGGATCGCGCCGATCGTGAAAGATCGTGGTAGCCGCGGACCATCGCCGGGCGAGGCGGCGAAGGTCGAGCTCGGCGAGGGGCACGTCGGCGTACGACTGGAGCGCCTCCCACATGCGCGGGTGCAGCGTCCGCGGCAGGCCCACGTGGTCCGCGAAGCGGTGGGCCCAATCGGTGGGTCGAACGGCGGGCGCGATGAGGGCCGCGCGCTCGACCACGAGCCCGGAGGCGACGGCGAGGGCCGCCGCGGTCGCTCCCGCCGAGTGAGCCACGATCGCCTCGACGTGGTCGCCGGCCACCGCCCGAAGCGCGTCCGCCATCGCCGGAACCGAGGCCACGCTGCCCTCCGACGCGCCGTGCGCGGGAGCGTCGAAAGCGACCACACGAAAGCCGCAGGCGAGCAGCGGCTCCACGAAGGGGGTCAGCTGCGCCGCCCCTCCGCTCCACCCGTGGGCGAGCACCGCCTCACGATCCCCATCCCCCCAGCGAAACACGGCGAGCCGGAGGCCACGGAGCTCGCACGTCGAGCGCTCCGCTCGCGCGAGCACGTCCGCGTCGCGGGGTCGCGGGCGGAGGCGGTTCGGCGTGAGGAAGCGCCGCGCGGCCCACCGCGCCGCGAGCTCTGGGGCAAGCCTCGCCGCCCCACCGACGAACCACGACATGACCGACGGGGGCCTCGCGGCTGCAGGCGAGGCGGGTACCGCGGTGGAGGGGGTGGCGTCGTGGAGCAGGCTGCTGGGCGTTGGTGTCGTCATGGGACCTCCTGGGTCGTGGGGTGGGGAGCACGTCGCCCCCACGCACGGAGGATGCCTCCGGCCCATGTGCACCACCGTTGTGCCCACCGTGGGAATGCCCGCGGTCTCGCTTCGGTGTCGGGGCACCTCCACACCCCGCACGGGTCGCTTGGCGACCGCGTCCGCTCCACCTCAGCGGGAGGCGGCGAGGAACGACCGCAGCTCCGTCATGAAGCGAGCGAAGGCCGGCTCTCCCTCCACCAGGAGGTGGTTGCGACTCTCGAGCGGCACGAAGCGCGCGTCGGGGATGCCGGTGGCGAGGGCCCGCCCCTCTTCGAACGAGATGATGGCGTCGTGTCGCGCGTGCAAGACCAGCGTCGGCACCGTCACCCGCGGCAAGAGCTCGGTCACGTCGATGCCACCCACCGTCTCCATGAGCCGGACGGCGTTCCTGGGGGAGGTCGTGCGCCGCTGCAGCTCGTTGAAGTGCCGCACCTGCTCGGCGTCGGCGTCGGCGAAGAACAGCGACGTGAACACCTGCCGGAAGGCGGGGTGGCTCTTGCCCCAGCCATGCCTCGCGAGGGTGAGGAGCGCCTCGCCGGTCTCGATCTCCCGGGGGACACCGCGCGCGCGCCAACCGCGCGCGAACCCCGCGAACAACACGAGGTGCGACACACGCTCGGGGTGGCGGACCGCGTGGGCCACCGCCACCGCGGCGCCCTGCGAGATGCCGAGCACCGGGTAGCGCTCGAGGCCGGCCGCCTCGATCACCGCTTCGAGGTCCGTCACGAAGGCGTCGAGCGACCAGTCCTCCACGTCCCGATCCGACAAACCGTTGCCGCGCTCGTCGTAGCGCCACAGCGTGTGCTCACGCCCCAGCTCGCGCATCCAGTGTCGCCACACGACGCTCTCCCAGTCGAACTCGAGGTGGTTCAACCAGTTCGCGGTCTTCACCAGCGGGGGGCCACCCCCGCTCTTGGCGAAGGCGAGGCGCACCCCGTCCGACGTGGTGCAGAACTGGATCTGTTGCCGCTCCTCGCCCCGCGCGTCGTGGGTGACGCTCCTCCCGCTCCCACCGCCACGGAGCTCCGCCCAGCGTCCACCCAACAGCGCCGACGGCTTCTCGCCTCGGCTCGCGAGCCACGCACGGTGAGCATCGAAGTGGGCCTCTGCCTCGTTGACCTCGCCCGCCGCGACGAGCGTCGTCAACAAGTCGGCGTGCGCACGGTCGTCGTCGACGTCGCGGCGCGCCCGCTCGCGGACGAAGGGCAGGGCCGCCGCCGGCTCGCTCTGATGGCGACGAACGAGCTCGTCGAGCACCGCGCGCTGAGCGCGCCGCAGCCGCTCGCGCTCCGCCACCACCCACCCTTGAAACACGAGCAGCTCGGGCAGCGCGAGCTCCTCGAGGAAGGTGCCCCCGCAGGCCTCGTGGGTCGCCAAGAGCTCGGCGGTGGAGGCCTCCGCCACCACGAGGCCTCTCAGCACGCGCGCGTCCACCCAGAGCTCGGTGTCGCCGAGCTCGACCGTGTCGCCCTCCGTCCGAAACAGCGGCGTGTCGTCCTCGAGCGCGGCGCGGAGCTTGCTCAGCGACCAGCGCAGCGCGCCCCGAGGGTCGACCACGTCGGGCCACAGCAGCTCGAGCAGGCGCGCTCGGCGCTGGGGGCGGTGCGACGCGGCGAGGTAGGCCAACAGCGCTCGTGTCTTCTTCGAGCGCGGAAGCTCCACCTCGGCGCCGTCGCGGAACACCGTGAGCACCCCCATCAGCTGAATCCGCGCCCGCTTCATCGCCCAAGCTCCACGTCACCCACGCGGGCCACATGTTGCCAGAGATCGCCCCTGGCGCGCGATCGGATCCCGGCTCCACCGATGTCGCCCGATGGCCCCGGCGAAGCGCCGACTTCGGTGCTCGAGCGCTGCGTCCGGCTCGCGGGCGGTGCGTCGCCACGAGCTCCCGTTCCAGCGCTTCGATGTCGGATCGATCGCGCTCGCGTGTTCGCGCCGCGCGCGTGTTTGCGCCGCTCGGGTCGCCACATTCTCGCCATGATCTCTCCTCGGCTTCGTCGCGACCTCCCCGCGCGGGGGCCTCATTGCGCGCGCATGCTCAGCGTCGACAGGAGGTTTTACGATGACGATAGAGGCGATGGCCACCGAGGTGGCTTCCGACCATGAAGCGCCGGTCGGTCGGCTGGCGGAGTTCTTGGGCGACGACGGGGGCTGGCGCGAAGCGGCGACGAGGACCGGGGCCGGCCTCGCGCTGAGCGCCGCGTTTGGCCTCGCGCTCGGCGCGCGTGACGGCGGCAGCGCGCTCTTGGTTCACGCCCTGGGCGTGGCGGCGGCGCCGGCTGGCGTCGTGGCCTTCGGTGTGCCGGCGCTCTACATCGTGTTGGCGGTCTTCGACGCCCCGGTGACCGCCGTCGGGTTGGCGCGCTCTACCGGGCGCGGCGCCGCCGCGCTGGGGATGGTCCTCGCCGGACTCGCGCCGCTCACGGCGCTCTACGGCGTGAGCGCCAGCGAGCCGCTCTGGGGAGCGAGCGCCGGGATCCTGGCCCTGATGCTCGGCGGCGTCGTCGGCCTGGGCCAGTTCCATGGCTCGCTCCGCAGCCAGCTCGGTGGCGCATCTCCCTCGGCGCGCTCGGCGATGATGCTCTCGGCCGGGATCTTCGCCGTCCTGGCGACGGTGGCCTCGGCGCGCATCTGGTTCGCGCTGCTGCCCTCGTTTGGAGGTGGGCTGTGAACGCGGCCTTGCAAGCGACGATGGGGTGGCTGTTGCGCTCGCCGCAGCGGGTGGCCGACCTCTGCCGACGCGACGGCGATCTGCGCCCGCTGGTGCTCACCTCGCTGATCGCCATCACCGTCGGCGGAGTCGCCTTCGGCGCGGTGGTGGGCTCGTTCCGCGGCGGGCTCCAGGCGCTCTACGCGGCCGTGAAGCTGCCGCTGGCGATGCTCGCCGCGCTCGCCCTCTGCGTACCAGCCTTCCACGCCCTGGCCGCAGTGTTTGGACGCCCCTGGCCCATGCGCACCGTGATGGCGATCACCCTCGCCGCGGCCGGCCGAGCCTCGCTCTTGCTGTTGGCCTTCAGCCCGGCGGTGTGGCTGCTGTACGACCTCGGCCTCGGCTACCACGGCGCGGCCGTGCTCGCGGCGGCGAGCTACGGTGTGGCCGGACTGGCCGCCCTCGACGTGCTCTTTCGCGGCCTCGGCGAGGGGCGCGGCCGCCTGCAAACCATCCTCGCCTTTGCCGTGGTCTTTCTCGCCGCCGGCGGGCAGACGAGCTGGCTGTTGCGGCCCTATCTCCTCCGACCGCGGAGCGACGCGGTGGTCTTCCTCCGCGACCGCGAGAGCACCTTCATCGAGGCCTTGGCGACCGCGACCCTCTCGGCCGCAGGGGTCTATCGCCACGACCTCGAAACCTACGACCACGACCGGGAGCGGTCGCGATGAGCCTCGTCGATCTCGGGGTGCTCTATCTGATCGGCGGAGCGACGTGCGCGTTTGGGATCTGGCGCCTCTCCGGCTCGCACGTGTCGGCCCTGCTCGGGCTCCTCGTCTGGCCGCTCTGGGCCCCGGTGGCCTTCATCGACCCCAAGCGACAGCGAGCGCGATCCTCGCCGCGCAAGAGCGACCGCGTGGCGGTGGTGCTCGAGGAGGCGCGAGCAGCAGCGGCCGGGACCCCCTTCGAGGCGATGCTCAACGAAGACGCCACGGCGCGCATCGCCGCCGAGGTGGAGCGGGCCGCCGAGAGGCTCGAGGCGCTCGAGGCGGTGTTGGCCCAGCCGGAGTTCTCGCGGGAGGCGGTGGTGGCGCGGCTCGCGACGCTAGAGGCCGAGGGAGCCAACGAGGCGACCGTCCGCCCGGCCCGACTCCACCTCGAGAGCGTCGAGCGGTTGGCCACCATGCGCGCGCGGCAAGCGGCAGCGCTCGGCGAGCTCGAGCAGGTGCTCGCGGCGCTCCGCAGCCAGCTCGTGGTCGCTCGCTATGCAGGCGCGACCGAGGGCGTCGATGGTATCCTCGGCGACCTCTGGGCCCGGGTGGAGGGTCTCGGCGAGGCCCTCGAGCAGGGCGACGCGGTCTAAGGCGGAGAGAGCAGCGAGTTGAACCGGCACATTTTGGTCGTCGACGACGAGGCGCGGATCCGCGAGGTGGTGCAGTATGCGCTGGAGCGCGAGGGTTACCGGGTGAGCCTCGCGGGCGACGGCCGCGAGGCGCTCGAGCTCGCGAGCCGCATCGCGGTCGATCTGGTGGTGCTCGACATCATGCTCCCCGAGGTGGACGGCCTCGAGGTGTGCCGCAAGCTGCGCGCCGACGGCCGCACCCCGGTGCTGTTCCTCTCCGCACGCTCCGAAGAGCTCGACCGCGTGGTGGGCCTCGAGCTCGGCGGTGACGACTACCTCACCAAGCCGTTCTCGCCGCGCGAGCTCGTCGCTCGAGTGCGCGCGGTGCTCCGGCGCGTGAAGCCCGAAGAGGAGCCACCCCCAACCAGCACGATCGACCACGGTCGTGTCCGCGTCGATCTCGAACGCCACGAGGCCCGAGTCGACGGCGAGGTCGTGGCGCTCACGGCCACCGAGCTCTCGCTGCTCGCCTCGCTCCTCGAGCGGCCCGGGGTCGTGCTGTCGCGCGGCCAGCTCATGCGCCGCGCCTACGCTTACGACAACCTCGTAACCGAGCGCACCATCGACACCCACGTGCGCCGCATTCGCGCCAAGTTCCGCCGACACGACTGCGATCCGATCGCGACGGTGTACGGGGTGGGCTACAAGGCCACCGACGGGTGATGGCCGGCCGGCTGGGCCACTGGCTGCGGCAGAGGGTGGGCCGGCCGCTGCTCTTCGAGCTGGGGCGCGTGCGCACTCGCCTCTTGGTGGTGAATCTCCTGGTGCTCCTCGTGCCGGTGGTGGGGCTCGAGTTCGCGCGCCTCTACGAGCGGCAGCTGCTCGGGGCCCTCGAGCGCGACATGAGGAACCAGGCCGTCCTCGTGCGCGAGATGGTCGAGCAGGGTTTCGAGAGGCGGCGCGAGCTCACCGACCACGAAGATGTGATCACCGCCGCAGCCCGCCACACGCGCACGCGGATCCGCATCCTCGATCCCGGCGGCGCGGTGGTGGCCGACTCGCACCGCGGTGGTCCGCCAGAGGGACGCGAGCCCCCGGCGCCGCGCGTTCTTCCCGACGACCTGAGCGACATCGATCCAAGACGTGGCCGCGACGATGGCCCGCCCTGGCCGGAGGTGGCCGAGCGTGGCGAGGTGCGCGCCGCGCTCGAGGGGCGCTCCGACGCGGCGACCCGGATCCGCCGCAGCAATCCCTCCGTTATCTTGTTTCTCGCCGAGCCGGTGCGCGCTGGCGGCGCGGTGCAAGGCGTCGTCTACGTGACGCGGTCGACACAGCCCGTGCTCCAGGAGCTCTACCGGATCCGCCGCGGTCTGCTCCAGGTGCTGATGGTCGCGCTCGCCCTCACGGTGCTGCTCAGCGTCGGCCTCGCGTGGACGATCTCGCGCCCGCTCTCACGGCTCGCCCGCGCGGCACGGCGCATCGCGCGCGGCGAACGCGAGGTGCAGGTGCCACTCGCGGGTTCCGGTGAGGTCCGCGAGCTCGCAGAGGCGTTTCGCGTGATGACGCGCCGCCTCGACGATCGACTGCGCTACATCTCGGAGTTCTCCGCCGACGTGGCCCACGAGTTCAAGTCACCGCTCACGTCGATTCGAGGCGCGGCCGAGCTCCTCGGCGAGGGCGCCGCCGACGACCCCGAGGCCCGCGAGCGCTTCCTCGGGAACATCCAGCTCGACGCCGAGCGCATGGACCGTCTGGTGTCGCGCCTGCTCGAGCTGAGCCGCCTCGAGGCCTCCAGGGAGCCGATGGAGGAGGTTGATCTTGCCGAGGTCGTGGTGCGAGTCGTCGATCGCACGCACTCCGCCGAGCAGCCGGTGGTGAGCCACGGGGAGAGCGTGCGCGTGCGCGGGCGCGCGGCCGATCTCGAGCGCGCTCTCCTCAACCTGGTCGAGAACGCCCTGCGCTTTTCGCCCCCGGGAGAGCCGGTGACCATCGCGCTCGTCGCGAGTCCCCGCGAGGTCGCCCTCGTCGTCTCGGACCGCGGCCCCGGCGTGTCGGAGGTGCACCGCGCGCGGATCTTCGAGCGCTTCTTCACCACCGACGCCGAGCGTAGCGGCACCGGCCTCGGGCTCGCCATCGTGGCCGCCGTGGCCGAGGCCCATGGCGGCCGAATCGAGCTCCAAGAAGGCGAGGGCGCGGTGTTCCGCCTCACCCTGCCCCGCTGAGCCGTTCGCCTTGCCAGGAAGCTCTCCCGACGTCAGAGGCTCGGCTTCTGAGGCCTGACGAGCACCGAGGGGACGAGTCCGCAGAACACCTCGGGGGAGTACCAGTCGTTGTGCTTCTCGAAGAACGCGCGCGCGAGGCTGTTGCACGTGCCGCCGTGACCGCAGTGCGCGACGTAGGCGTGCGCCCCCTCTTGGTTCGACACCTCGTACTGGCGGAAGCTCACCTTCTGCACCACGCCCGGCTCGTAGTCGTCCACCACCAGCCACTTGCCGTTGCCCGCGCGCACCACCTTGCCGATCTCGCCCCAGATGTAGTCGTGCTTGCCCGACTTGGAGGCCACCAAGACCAGGTGCGCGTTGCTGCACGCCTCGGGCCCCTCCTTCACCTTGAAGTCGCCCGCGTGCAGCACGAGCGCCACCGTCGAGATCACCACCCACGCCGCGAGGCCCACGAAACGACTCTTCATGTCGCGACATGATACGCGCCGCCGGCCCACACCTTCCCCAGCGAAAGACCGGGCAGCGATCCGCCACTGCTCGGCCGACCGGTGCGCGCGGCCGACCGGTGCGCACTGCCGACCGGTGCGCGCGGCGGGACGTGCGCGTCGGCGCGGAGGGGGACCACCTCGCCGGCGCAGGGCGTCGTGGTAGCCTCCCAGCGCGACGCCGGGCAGCCAATGACAGACCGATCCCCAGAGGTGCAGGCCGCGAGCCACCATCGCCGCCCAACGCCACGGCGTGGGCGTGGAGCGAGCTTCACGCCGCGTCCTGTCGCCGCGGCCTCCGTCGCGACGGTCATCGCCGTCACCCTCGCGTCGGCGGCGTGTACGGGAGCGCACCCGTGGCGCAGCTTTCATGGGGCGCCTCCCCCAGAGGGCCTGGTGGTCGTGGAGAGCGAGGACGCGTTCGCGTACGGCGCGCTCGTCTCGACGCGCCACGTGCTGAGCGCGATGGATCTCGTGGCGAACGACGTCGCGGTGGTCCTCGGGCACGCGCCCGGGCCGCCGCCCACGCGGTTCGAGGTCACGACCACCGCGCACAAGAAGCTCACGGCGCGAGCGGTCGCGGTGGACGTGGCGAGCGAGCTCCTGCTGCTCGAGCTCGACGGTGAGGTGGCCTACGCACCGAGAGCCGAGCGAGACACGCCGGTCGCCCTCGGTGAGCCGCTCACCCAGTGGACCGCCGCTGCGCCGGCGCTCGGGGTCACGCTCGGCTTCAACGCGCCGCACGACGTGAGCGCGGTCGAGGGGCACGTCATCGCGGCCACCAGCGCGATGGTGTTGCTCGACGCCGGCGCGCTCGGAGACCGCGGGAACGGCGCGCTCATCACGGATCGCCGCGGGCGCTGGGTAGGCGTGTCGCGCGGCGGCGTCAGCGACAGCGTCCACGCCCAGCGAGGCGTGCTCGCCGTCCTCCCCCTGTCGGCCCTGCCCGCGGCGTTCGCGTCGCCACCGCCTCGGTGGACGGTGAGCGGCCTCCCGACGCTTCGTGAGGGGGCGCCGCTCGCGCTCGAGCGGCCGCCGATCACCTGGCTCGGCGACTCGACCGTGGTGCGGCTCGAGGCGTCCCGGGATGGCAGCGCGTGCACGTCGCCCCCAGTGATCGTGGTGGCGCTCGACGAGGGCGGCGCCGGACCGCACGGCGCGGGCTGCGTCGAGGTGCGGGCCGGCGAGACGTTGGGGCTCGCCGTGCAGCGCCCCGCCGACGTGACGAAGATCGCGCTCACGTTGTCGCGAGCGCCGGCGCAGGAGCCCCTCTTCACCGACGGGCTCGTGTCGCTCGCCAGCGCGCCCGACGTCGAGGTGCTCGTGGTCATCGACGAGGCTCACCGCGCTCCCGAGCGCCTCGACCGCGCGCTCGCCGGGGAACACGTGCCCGGCCTCACGCTGCGCGCCATGGCGCGTGGCGGCACGACGTTCGCCGCGCCGAAGCTCGCCCTGCACCGTCGGTATCGCGTGCTCGCCGCCGCGGAGGGGTGGCGCGGCGCCGGTGTCTTTCGTGCCGGACGAGAGCGCCTCGTGCTCGAGACCACGCGAGGTGAACCGTGAGGGCGCTCATCACCTTGCTCGCGTTCGTCGGCTGCGCACCGCTCCCGCCCTCTCCTCGAGCGCCGACCGGCGGCGTGCGCATCGGGCAGCTGCTCGACGGGAAACACGAGGTGCTCGGGGAGGGGGTCATCGTCCACCCTGCCGGTTATTGCGTCACGCTCGCGAACCTCACGGTGAGGCTCGAGCCCACGGAGGGGCGCCCGACCGGCTCCGTCGCGGAGGGCCTCTTGGCACAGGTCGGCGACCGGTGGGTGGAGACGCACCTGGTGCGAGCCGACGTGCACCTCGGCCTCGCCCTGTTGAAGCTCGTGGGGGAGGCGCCGTTCCCACGCGCCGAGCTGCGCGAGGAGGCGGTCACCTTGCTCGAGCCGGTGTGGCTGCTCACCGAGCACTGGGGCGCGCCGCTCCGAATGCCCGGCCAGATCGTGTCCTTGCAGCGCGACGCCGCCCACAACCCCACCACAATCTTCGCCGACTTGGGCGCGCCCCACGACGGCGCTCCGTTGTTCGACGCGGGGGGCCGCGCGGTGGCGCTCGTGATGAGCTCGCGCTATCACTTCGAGCCGGGATTTCACCACGCGGTGTCGTGGGCGCGCCCCCTCCGCGGCGTGCTCGACACCTGGTTGTCGAGCCCTCCTGCCGAGGGCCCGCAGATCGACGGAGTGGGCGCGCTCGTGGAGGGAACACAGCGCATCGTGCCGCGACGGCTCGGACCTGCGCTCGGCGAGACCCACTGGCTGCGCATCGACGCGGAGACCGCGGGTTGGGTAGAGGTGGACAACGAGGCGAACGTCGAGCTCGCGGTCATCGGCCCCAGCGGTCGGCTTCGCGAGGGCTCCTCGCGCATCGCGCTGCGGGCCGACGACGAGGCGCCGGCCGCGCTGCGGGTGGTCGTCCCGCGTGACGCGGCGGCGTTTCGCCTCGTGTTTCGGCGCGGTCCGCCGCCCGACGGCCTCTTGCCACGGGAGACCACGCACCGGTCGGTGGCCTCGCTTCGCATCGAGGAGGACAGGGCCGGTGTCGCGCTCCCTTGAGCCTCGCGAGCGCTGGGGCCTCGTGCGCTGGGGCCTCGTGCGTTGGGGCCTCGTGCGTTGGGGCCTCGTGCTCTGGGGTCTCGTGCGCTGGGGCCACGTGCGTTGGGGCCACGTGCGTTGGGGCCTCGTGCTCTGGGGCCTGGGGCTCATCCTCGCGAGCTGCGCGCCTCCGAGCACCGCAGCCACCCCCACGGCGGTGGTCGTCCTCGGTCGGCGCCTCGACGATGGCGTTCAACGGGGGGGCTCTGGCGTGATCGTGAGCGCGAGCGGCCGCGTGCTCACCGCGCACCACGTCGTCCATCCACGCGTGCACCCTGGCCTGCACACGGAGCCGAAAGGAGAGTTGGTGGTCGGTGTCCTCGACCGAACCACACGAGCGCCCCGCTTCGTCGGCGCGCGCCTGCTCCGCTCCGATCTCCAGCGCGACCTTGCCCTGCTCGAGCTCGAGGGCGCGCCCCCGGCCGAGGGGTGGCCTCACCTCGCGCCGTGCACGCGCCCCGTCGCCATGGGCGAAGAGGTCACCGTGTGGGGTTGGCCCTTCGGTCCACCCATCCGCACCACCGGCCCCGTGGTGGCGATTCGTGGTGATCGGGCCGCGCGGCCGTCGCTCCTCGGAGTCGCCGCCACCGCCTACCCTGGCTCGAGCGGCGGCCCCCTCCTCGGAGCCGAGGGGTGTGTCGTGGGAGTGTCCCTCGCGATAAGCTCCCCGTGGGAGTGGAGCAGCCCTCTGCTCATGGCGCGAGCGGTGGGCCAGGTGCCCGACCCTTGGTGGTCGGCTGCCCCCGAGGCACAACTCGACGTGCTGCCGGAGCTCACCGCGAGCGCGCCGCTCGAGCTCGTCATGGACATCTTCGGAGAGACCATCGATGAGCATGTCTGGGTTGCCGTGTCGCGCACGGTGAGCGGTGTGGTGCGGAGCGAGCCCCCCGTCGCGCTCCACGTGGTGGATGGCGAGCAGCAGCTGCGCTCGGGCATGGGCGAGGTGGCCTGCCTCTCCGGCGATCCGGAGACGACGAGGCTCCTCGCCGTCGTGCCCTCCGCCGTCGAGCGCCTGCGGCTCGAGCTCACCGCCACAGCGCCGCCGGCCGCGCTCCTGCCCCGCCAACAGTTCGAGCTCGAGGTGCTGCTCGCGCCCCACCGCCGAGAGCTCGTCCGCTACGTGGTGCGCGCCCGCGACGGGCGCTCCCTCGACGCAGGCGAAGCGGCCCCTGGGCTCCCCTTCTGGACCGAGGAGCTGGTGATCGGCGCGGCCGCCCGCGTCGAGGTCGCGAGCGGGGGCTGGTGCGCGGAGCGCGCGCTCCCAGGTCGCGCGACGAGCCTCATCACCATCACCGAGAGCCAAGGGGCCCCCTGCCCCGCTCCACGCGACAGCCCCGAGACGAGCGACGTCCCCGAGCAGCGCGAGCCTGACCCGCCGCGAGATCCGCCTTGAACGATGGGCCGCGTCGCTCCGGGGTGACCGCTCCGGGGTGACCGCTCCGGGGTGACCGCTCCGCTGTGGTCGCTCAGGGGTGATCGCTCACGTGTGAGGCGTGAGGAAGCGCGCGAGGAGAGTCTTCTTGGCGCCGTTTGCGAAGCAGACGGTGAGCTTCATGCCGTCGCCTTCACCCTCTACGGCGACGATTTCGCCGTGCCCAAACTTGGCGTGACGGACGGCGTCCCCCACGCACTGGCCGGTGGGTTGTCGTGGCGGTGCGAAGTGGCGGGCCAGTTGGGCGGCGCCGAGCACGCCCCGGTCGGAGACCGCGTCCACGAGCGCCTTACGACGGGCGAGGCCGGCCTCGAGATCCACACAAGCGATGGCGGCGGCCTCGACCATCCTGGCTTCTGCGACCTCGCGGAGCGGTCGCAGCGGCGCGTGCGCCTCCCAGTAGCGAATCGCCGACTGCACCGCGCGGAGCGCCTCGACGTGCGCGTCACCCTCCAGCGAGAGCCTCCCCGCGTGAGCCGCGAGACCGCAAGCCTCGTCCGGATCGGCGACGACGCGCGAGAGGCCCTCGAGCAAGGCGGCGAGCTCCAACTTGGGCCGCGGAGGGTTGGTGTAGAGCTGAACGTTGCTCACGCAATCGGGGATGGCCGCCACGATATGGCGGTCGATGGGCGAGCCGTCGAGGTTCGTGGCGAGGCGACGGCGCAGCGCCTCGAGGCCCTCCGCGGCGGCCTTCGTGTCCTGCCGCATCGCGAGGGCGAGGCAGGGTACGAGCGCGTCGCTCGGGACTCGCACCGCATCCTGGAGCCACGCGGTGGTTCGCCCCACTCGGGCATAGGCCTGCAACACGTACACCAACACCTGAAGGGTTGGCGAGGCATCGGGCGCCTCCGCGAGGCGGGAGAGCTCGCCGCGCCGGGCCACCGTGGCGAGCTCTCGCAGCCGGCGCAGGCGGAGCAGCGCCGCGAGGGGGGCGATCTCGGCGTCGTCGCTCTCGGAGAGGGTCTCGAGGTGAAGGCGAGCTCTCCTCGAGGTGGCAGGGCGGAGCGGGAGCGCGCTCGGGGGGACCAGCGCGCTCGGGGGGACCAGGTGCCGCATCTCCGCCTCAATCGGGCCGAGCCGCAAGCCCCGGTCGCGCGCCACCTCGAGGAGGCGGCGCGCCTCACTGGCGGACGTGACTCCCGCGGCCAGGCGCGTCGCATCGCTCAGCGTGAGCTCGCGGGTGAGCCACGCGTCGAAGTCACCCGGCGCGGGCGGCTCGGGATCGACGAACCGGCCGCGCGCCACCCCCATGCCTTCACCGTCGCGATAGCCGTGCACCACCTCGCGGAGGGGGCGGCCGAGCCCGAGCGAGCCCTCCACCACGATTTTGCCGCCAATCGCGAGAGGGCGACCTTGTAGCGGCGGCAACGCTAGCGAAAAGGCGTCCTCGCGCAGGGCGAGACCCACCACCGGCTGCTCCAGATCGTCCACCTCGGGGGCCGGCCCCTCGAAGGAGCTCTTGAGGGTCCAGACTTCCTCGCGTTCGTGGTGCCACCCCACCCGCGTCTCGTCCACCCCTCGTCGCTCCCCATCGGCGAGCAAGACGTCGATGAGGCCGCGGACATCGACACGGCTCGTGGGGCGCCCTCGCTCGAGCGCGATCACCACCATCTCCTGCTCGATCGAGAGCACGCGGTCGACCGCACCAGGGTCACGCAGCTCCTGGTGGAGCACATCGATGATGGACGACTTGGAGGGGTAGGCGAACGTCTCGAACCGCGAGCTCCCGACGATCCCATACACCATCACGAGCAAGTATGTGCTGGCCTGCGTCTGCTCGCCGTCCACGCGGCGACGCTACCACGCCGTCCCCGCGAAATCCTCCGACGCATCGTGTCGTGGACCCACGCGCTCACGTCGCGACCGCCTCCCTCCCGCACGCCGACTTCGCCGCGGCGCGGAGCCCTCGACGTGGCAATCGATGCCCCATAGCATCGCCTCACCCGTGGTCACCGACCCATTGGCCCCGCGAGCAGCCAATAAACCTCACGACTCGACCCTCCGATCTCGACGCCGCGCCCCATTTTAACGATACCATCGCACGAGAGCCCATAGGAGCGAGCGACACTTGGAAGACCTTCATTGTACGTGGGAAGGAGCGTCACCCCGGAAGCGCCCTGCCATCCGCTGCGGATACCGCGAACCGAGTTCGACGACGCGTGAGCTCGATGAGCGCAACGCCAGCCTCTTCTTTCAAGCTTCGAGCGCCGACATCATCGCGGGGAAGTACCTGCTCGGCATGCTAGTGGGCGACACGCGGCTGCGCGCGCCGGCGTTCGCCTTCTTGACGCACCCAAGTCGGACGCTCTTCAAGTTCCACTACGAGGAGGACACTTTCGCCAGCGGCGATGATCGCCAGCTCCGCGGGGGCAGGCTGAAGTGAGCCGGCGCGTGGTGGCCGTCGCGAGCCGCGCCCTCTGTCTCCTCGCGCTGACGGTCGTGCTCGAGCCCGATCGGCGCCGTTTTACGTTGGCGCAGTACTTCAACCCGGATCAACTTCAGTTAATGTTTCCGCCCCCCGAGTCGCTCGAGCTCGTGATGCAAGGACATCCGCGCGTAGCGGGAAACGATCCTGTCGTGCTCGATGAGTCCCGCGGCGTGATCCTGTTGCGCGCGGGCGGCGGACGGACTTCATGTGCGTTTCGCTACGGAGACGTAGTGAGCAACCGCCCGCCTCCCGACCTCACGTGCGTTGGATTCGTGAACGAGCGCGGGCGCGGGGACGTCAAACGTTGTCGGTACACGCTGGGCGATCGCAACATCATGCTCGCGTGCTCCGAAGGAATGCAGGCCCTGGTGGTCGTCCCCGTTGAACGGGGCCATCGCACGCTAGCGACGTTCGTGCGCGAAGTGGCCGCTGAGGTCATCAGTGATGACTACCTCGAGAGGATTCTTCCGTGGCAGCTCGGCTACGAGGACGGCATCCACTTTGGCGCCCACGACCTCGACTTCATCTATCCGTCCATCGAATACCCACATTGTTTGGACTGGCGTGTGCACATCCGATGGTGGACCAGGGGCGACGAGGTTGGGTTCTTGCTTGTGGTCCCGCAGCCCTGCTTCGACCCAGCCCCAAGGTTCCCCAAGCCGTATCTCACGCGCAAGTGGTTCTACCCCGACCCATGGCCAGAAGACGAGCTCATGGCTCCAGCCGATTGATGACCATCGGTCGCGAGCCGCGCCCTGAGCTCACGGCCTACGGCTGACGGCTGACGGCTGACGGCTCACGGCTCACGGCTGACGGCTGACGGCTGACGGCTGCAGCCAAGCGAGGTGCTCGTCATCAGGGGGCTCTGAGGCGGCCGGGACCGCCGCGAGCACTTGACGGTGCCGCCGGCCTCGCAGGCCTCCGCCGCTTGGCGGTGGCGTGCCCCCATCCGGCGCATGCCACCCACCGGAGGGGAAACGGACTCGTTGATCCAGAACTGTGAAGCTCCGTGGTAACACGGTCTCTCCCAGGTATGTCGCTGTCGAACCTCGAGCGTGAGCTGAGAGAGAGTGCGGGCGCGGTGGTCTGCGACCCGCGCCTGTTGCGACGCATCATCAAACAGCACCGCCAGGTGACGGGGCTCGTGCCGCACAGCCGCTGCTACGCGCTCGACCGCGCCTCCCTCGGCGCCCTCACCGACGACAACGAGCTCGGGGTGGTGATCGCCGAGCTCCCCGACGAGGTGGTGCTCGTGGCCCGCCCCTCACCGCGCGAGGTGGGCGCTCGCCCTCGCGACGAGACGGCCACCCGCCTGTGGCGCAACGTGTTTCACGCGCGGGTGCACCTCGCCCTCACGCGACGCATCGCGAGCGGCGCCCTCGACGACGCCATGGTGCGCCAGCGGATCGCGCTCATCGGTCAGACCGAGTTCGACGAGATCCGCGCCATCCTGCGCCACGACGACCTCGTGATGCCCCCCGGCGACGATCGCGAGGTGTACGTGGAGTTCGCCGCGCTCTACCTCGAGCTCAAACACTTCGCGCCCAGCCTGCTCCTCACCACCTTCCCCGGCGTCGCCGACCACGACCGCGTGCGCCAAGCGCTGAGCCAAGACATCGACGTGGTCCCGTTGCTCGAGCGCGGGCGCCCGGCGAGCGTGGTGTCTCCCTCGTCGACCCGCGAGCTCCAGAAGACGTCGATGCCGAGCTTCTCGGCGCCGGCCGCGTTCAGCGACACCCCGGCCAAGAGCCGACCCATCACGCCCCGCGCCCACCAGCGGTATCTCGAGAAGGCGAAGACCGCCCGCGCCCAAGGGAACGACGTGCGCGCCGCGCTCCTCGCCGCCCAAGCCGCGCTCATCGACGACCGCGAGCTGAGCCGACAAGCCCAGGCCGTGGGGCGCGAGGCCCTCGTCCACCTCGGCGAGCGCCTCACCCGGGCCCTCGAGGACCCCAACGAAAAGCCACAGAAGCGCGACTGGTCGCTCCTGTTGATTCTGGGCGCGCGGGCCGCCGAGGAGCGCGCGGTGCGCTACAGCGTGGAGGCGCGGCTCCTCTATCTGCTGCAGCAGGCCGCGCTCGCCTTCGAGGAGCCCCAGACCGCGGTGGAGGTGTCGACGTGGATCCTCTCGCTGGGGAAACGCAAGGTGGTGCGAGAGCTGCCCGCCACCCGCGAGCTCCGCGTCGCCCGCCTCATCCACACCGCGGTCACCCGGGTGCGCAACGTGCGTCTCGGCGACGCCGACCGCAAGCTGCTCGCGCGCTTGCTCGGCTGGGCCTCGGAGCGCGCCGAGGAGCGCATGCGACGGGCGCTCCGCCCGCGCATCTTCGGAGTGTTCGACGAGGTGGGGCTCACCGCCGCGAGCGGCCCCGAGACGCTCGCGCGCGGCAAGGTCGTCGAGGAGATGATCGACTACATCCTCGATCACGGCTACCTCACCTTCGACGCGGTGCGGGACGCGCTCTCGCGCAATCAGCTCAAGCTCGACGACCTGGCCGGGCCTCGCGAGCTCTGGTCGGGAGACGCCCTCCTCGCCGCCGACGCCGCCCTCGACGTGGCCCTCGACGGCATCTACCGCAAGAGCGACATCTACCTCCGCGGCCTTCAGAAGGTGAGCAGCCTCCCGTTCGGCACCCGCGTGGGGCGCGCGCTCACGCTGTTCCTCATCTTGCCCCTCGGGGCGTCCTTCGTGATCCTCGACGGGTCCAGCCACATCGTGAACCCCATGCTCGGCTGGGTGGGAGTGGCCCCCATCCAGGCGCTCACCCTCGAGTCGTTCGTGGTCACCGCCGTCGTCGTGCTCGGCTTGATCCACAGCGCGCCGTTCCGCGCCGTCGCCTGGCAGCTGCTCGAGCTCTTGAGCCGCTTGCTCGCGCTGGTGTTCTTCCGCGTGCCGCGCGCGCTGTTCCACAACCGGCTCGTGCGCCATCTCCTCACCCTCCCCGCGGTGCGGTTCGCGCTCCGCCGGGTGTTGCTCCCCGCCGCGGTAGGCGTCGGCGCCTACTTCCTCATCCCCTACGCGTGGTACTTCAACGCGGCCATCGCCGCCGCGGTGATCGTGACGACGAGCGTCGTGCTCGGCTCGCGCCTCGGCGCGCTCCTCGAAGACTTCGTGGTCGATCAGCTCGCCCCCACCTGGCAGGTGATCAGCCGGCAGTGGCTACCGGGGCTCTTGCGCCTGATCAGCCGCTTCTTCGCGGCGATGATGGATCTCATGCAGCGCTCGTTCGTGCGGGTGGACGAGCTGCTCCGTTTCCGACGCGGCCAGAACCCGGTCATGCTGGTGGTGAAGGGCGCGGCGGGCTTTCTGTGGGGCATCGTGAGCTACGTGATCCGGCTCTACGTGACGCTCCTCATCGAGCCCGAGATCAACCCGCTCAAACACTTCCCGGTAGTGACGGTGGCCCACAAACTGATGATCCCGTTTCTCCCGGGAATGCTCGTGGCCATCGAGGCGCCGCTCTCGGTGCTCGGTCCGGTCATCGCGGGCACCATCGCGGGGATCACCGTGTTCCTCGTGCCGAGCGTGTTCGGCTTCCTCGCGTGGGAGCTGAAGGAGAACTACAAGCTCTACCGCGCCACCCGTCCCGACCGACTGCACGCCTCGCCGGTCGGCCCTCACGGCGAGACGATGCGCGCGCTCTTGGTGGTAGGCCTGCACTCGGGCACCCTCCCCAAGCTCTACGAGCGCATGCGGCGCACGGCGCAGCGCGAAGACGACGCGGCCGCGCTCAGCTTGGGCCGTGACGGAAATCGCGGCGGACAGCTCGGCGGGCTCGGGCGGTTTCGCGACGGCTTGCGCGAGATCGAGCAAGGGGTGCGCCGTTTCGTCGAGCGCGAGCTCTGTGCGGTGCTGCACCGGACCCCGCGCTGGTCGTTCGGCAAGCTCAGGGTGGCGACTGTCGATCTGAGCTCCAACCGCGTCCGGGTGACGGTGCGCTGCGGCGCGGATCCGAGCCAAGCCGAGCTCACCTTCGAGGAGCAGTCGGGCTTCGTGGTGGCAGGAGCGGCCCAGCCCGGCTTCATCGCGCGGCTCGTGAAAGACGCGCCCGAGCAGGCGGTGCTCTTCGAGAACGCGCTCGCGGGCTTGTACCAGCTCGCGGAGGTCGATTTGGTGCGCGAGCAGATCGAGGCCGAGCTCGGCGAGGCCGCACACTACGACATCGCCGACGACGGTCTGATCGTGTGGCCGCAGCGAGACTATCGCACCGAGCTGGTGTACCCGATCCGAAAGAAGGCACGTGTCGTCGAGCCCCAGGTGCGGGGCGATGCCCCGAGCGCCGCACCGCCCGTGCTCGACATGCGACGCATCGCGTTCCGCGATCAGGCCATCTCCTGGGTGTCGTGGGTGGCGGCGTGGACCGCCGCCGACGATCTGCACGCGCGTGTGCCCCGCCTGCTCCAAGGGGTGTCGATCCTCCCGCGGGAGAGCACCGTGGCGCCCACGCCGTTCGAGAGCTCCGCACCCTTCATCGCCATGCCGGCCACTGTCCCCGCGCCCCCCGCCGAGGCCGCGCTCACCCCCACCCCCACCCCCCCGGTGGTGCAGCTTGCGCCGCCGGACCCGCTCACCCCGCCGCCCGCGGTCTCCCCCGCCCCGACCCCGGTGGATCGCACGGTGGAGATGACCCAGATGGCGCAGGCCATGACCACCCCGAGCGCACCGAGCGCCTTCGGCGCCAACGCCACGCTCCCCATGCCCGACTTCGAGCCGCCGGACGCACCGCGCGCACCCTCGACGCAGGGTCCCCGCGGCGACGGTTCGTGACCCGACTCGGGACGTCGCGGGCATGCCCAGGGTAAGGAGGACCTTGCGCAAAACCCTGGAGTCGTCCACAACCAGGGGTGGATTGAGCGAGGCGAGCGTTCTGACCGGAACCGTCGTGGGAGGCGACTTCCGCATCCTCGAGCCGCTTGGCAGCGGTGGCATGGGCGAGGTGTATCGTGCCGAGCAGCTCAGCACGGGCAAGGCGCGCGCGCTGAAGGTCATGCACGCACGCCTGAGCGACGATCCGCGGCAGCGCGAGCGCTTCACCCAAGAGGCCCGCGTCGCCGCCGCGGTCGAGAGCGATCACGTGGTGGAGATCATCGCGGCCGGCGTGAGCGATGACGGCGGCGTGGCGTGGATCGCGATGGAGCTGCTCGAGGGAGACGACCTCTCCGCGTACCTGCGCCGCATCGGCCCCCTCACGCCGGGCGCGGCGACACCCGTGCTCGAGCAGCTCTGTCACGCCCTCGGCGCGGCCCACGACGCGGGCATCGTGCATCGCGACCTCAAGCCTCAGAACGTGTTCATGACGGTATCGAGGAGCGCCGACCGCCGCCGCATCGTGAAGGTGCTCGACTTCGGCATCGCCAAGCTCATCGCCGACTCGACCATGGCCACGACCGCGGCCCTCGGCTCCCCGGCCTGGATGGCACCGGAGCAGACCGAAGCCTCGCCGCGGATCTCTCCCGCCTGCGACGTGTGGTCCCTGGGCCTGTTGACGTTTTGGATGCTCACCGGGCGACCGTTCTGGCGCGCGGCGAACGCCAAGGATGGCTCGCTGCAGGGCGTGCTGCGCGAGCTGGTGATCGAGGAGGTTCCCTCCGGCAGCGAGCGCGCCGAGCAGATCGGCTGTCAGGCGCTGTGGCCCGCGATGCTCGATCCGTGGCTCGCGCGCTGCCTCGAGCGCGAACCGCGACGACGCTTCGCCAACGCGCACGAGGCGTTCGAGGGGTTCGTGGCCGTGCTCGAAGGGCGCCCATTGCCCGAGCTCGACGAACGGCGGCTCGAGGCTGCCGTGCCCCGGCCCCGCCCGAGCGACGACGACGCCCCCGAGAGCGTCGCGACACGCCGCCCGAGCGAGCTCACACCGGCCCGCGCCTCGACGGCGCCCCGCGACACAGACACCAGGGACCTCTCGGTGGAGCACACGCCCACCCGCCGCACCGGTGGTGTCGCCGAGCTCGATCGCACCGCCGCTCCCCTCACGAGCGGTGACGCGGTGGCCAGAGAGCGCGAGCTGCGCTCCGGGAAGTGGCGCCGCTTCTCACTCGCCCTCGCGGGGTTGGCCGCCTGCGGAGCCGCCGTTCTGCTGTGGTCGAGCCGCCCTGCACTCGTCGAGTCGAGCGCGCCGGCCGCGCGGCACCTCGGCGAGGTCGTGGCCCTCGACCCGCCGGAGAGCCAGGCGGAGCCGCTCCCTGCGATCCCCGGCCCCGCCCCCTCCGCCGACACCACCGCGTCGCCCGACACCGCCCCCTCGGCCGACGCGCCGGCGACACGGCTCGACGCCACCGCGGCCCCCCCCGTCGACGCGACCGAGCCCTCGCGGGCCCCGGAGCCCAC
>CAYOAL010000143.1:0-25041 GCA_964401935.1 uncultured Polyangiaceae bacterium | reverse complement strand
CGCGCCGAAATAGCTGCCAAAAAACAGTGGTTAAGATGCTCGCCGAGGAGCAACCATGAACGCACCACTTCAACTCAGCTACCGGAACGCTCACCACAACGCCTACCGCAGGCACGAGCCGGCCCTGCTCGTCGCTCGCGAACAGACCTCCACGACGTCGGAGACGCCCCCGACCTCCAGCCCGCAGGGGCTCGACCCAGCGACGGTCGGCGACTGGACTCACGTGCATCGGCGCATCACCGAGCTCGGTGCCGAGCGCGCCGGCCACGAGCACGAGCTCTGCCGCTGGCTCCTCGCTGCCGAGAGGCTCGCGGTCTTCGCGCGCGTCGGGTATGCAAGCCTCGCCGAGTACGCCGAGCGCATGGTCGGCCTCAACCCACGCGAGACCGAGGAGCGGCTTCGGGTGGCCCGGGCTCGAGCAGGGCGCCCCAGACGACACCACCGCCTTCCTCCACGCCGCGCTCCGCGCCACCTGAAGCGACCCACCGACCCCGCCACGCCGCCTTTTCCGGTCGGGTCTTGAGCTCCTGCAGGCGCGCGAGGGGGGTGGCGCCCTCGATGTGGTCCGCGCGCTCGCTGCTCTCCGCGGCCGGCGGGGGAGGAGCGCGTCAGGTCGCTTCGCGTGCGCCGCTCACTCGTCGATCACCAGCTCGAACAGATCGGCGATCACGCCGTGGCCGGTGGGCGTGGGGTGGATGCACGTGAAGTCGAACCAGTTCTCCGCGTCGGGGCCGCGGTAACACGTGTTCTGGAGGTCGCGCTTGTAGCCGTGGCCGCAGAACTCCTCGCCCATCAGCACCATGTCCGACTGGGTGTCGACCGCGATCTCCATCATGAGCTCTTGCAGGCGCGCGAGGGCGGTGGCGCCTTCGATGTAGTTGCCGCTGAGGCCGGCGAGGCCCGCCGTCGGACACGCGTCGAGATCGCCGCTGCCGTCGGTGTACTCGTACACGTTGGCAAACACGAAGAACGCGCCGGCGGGGAACTTCGCGGCGTCTTTCAGCGTGCCGACCGCGTTGCGCAGCTCGCTCGCCACCGCCACCGCCTCGGCCTCGGCCGCCGTCTGGGGGAGCTTGTCGCCGGCCCAGGCCGCCACGTCGTTGCCGCCCATCGTCATCACCACCAGCGTGGTGAGCGGCTCGGTCGCGGGGAAGCACCGATCGAGCTGACCCTGGAGGTCGTCCATGCGGGCTCCGTTGTCGGCGCACTCCACCACCTCGAGGCCGGGAAACTTCGCGGTGAGCCGCTCGGCGAGCACGGTGCGGTAGAACTGCGCGGTCGAGGTGGGGGGGGTGCCCTGGGTGATGGAGTCGCCCACGAACACCAGCTTCTCCACGCCCTCGATGGCCTGGTGATTGGTGCCCTTGCAGTGGCTGCCCATCACCGGCTCGTAGGGATCGTAGTTGGGCGCGACCGGGAAGCGATGCTCGGCGAGGCAGTCGGAGGGCTTCAGCGCGCCGCTGCCGCCGCTCCCTCCGCTCGCCGTGCCGCTCTGCGTGCCGGCGCCGTCCCCCGTGCTGCCTCCCGCCGCGGTGCCGGCCCCTGTCCCCTCCACCACCGAGTCACCACACGCCAAAACGAGCGCGCCACCGAGCATGGCCACGCCGATCCATGTGCTCTTCATCAACACCTTCTCCACCGCCGCCTGGCGGCGCCGCGCCGCCGTACTCCGCGCGGCGGGCTCCGAGGACCTTAGCGCGCCGCGAGAGGAAGATAGCGCAAAGGAGCCCCTCTCGGCTGCAACGTTCTGCCCGTCAGCCGCGCTCGATGGCGTCGGGCGCGGTGAGCAGCGGGAGGAGCCGCGAGAGCGCGTAGGCCGAAAGGAGGGAGCTCCGAGGGCGGCTCACGCGGATCCCGTCGCGTCCCACCGCCGCAGAGAAGCCCCAGGACCCCACCTCGTGGGCGAGCCGTGGGGAGAGTCGAGCGCCGGGCTCGACCGGGCGCGCGATGTAGAGGGACGTGAGATGGCGGTGGAGCGTGGCGGCGCGCGCGCGGGTCGCCATCACCGGCCATCCCCCGCGCGTGCCCACCACCACGTCGCGCTGATCGAACGGCTGCTTCACGTCGCGCACGAAGTGGGTGGGGCCCCAGCGGTGGGCGTCGAGCCAGTCGAGCTCGCGCCGACCAGCGGTCGCCCCGCGCGTGGTCGCGGCCCCCTCGAGCTGGTGGCGGAGCCGTCGCATCAAGAGCGCCGCCCCCTCCCGCCGCGCGCGCAGCCCGAGCAAGGCGGTGAGCACCACGGCGGTCGCGATCGCGTCGCTCGAGGCGCCGTCGCGGTCTCCGAGACTCCCGAGCGACGCGATGAACACGGCGCCGAGCAACGCGAGGAACGCGACCTCGAGCACGTGGCTGGCGAGGCGCTCGGGGGCCGCGACGTCGTGCTCGGCGCGCAGGGCGCGACGGTGGGCCGCGGCCACGTCGCACAGCAACGACCAGCTCGCCGCATCGCCGGTGTGCGCTAACGGGAGCCCGGCGCGGGTGAGGCCGCTCGCCGCCTCCATCGCGAGCTCCTCCAGCACGGCGACGGGGTGGGTGCCGAGGTGCCTTCCGAGCGCGCCGAGGTTGTCCCGATCGGTGGTGTTCATCTGGGCGAGGGTTTGGGACCAGGTCCGCACCATCGCGAGCCCGGCGATGACCGCGCCCACCGCGATCAGCGCGCCGCTCGCCGCGAGCGCCGCGATGAAGGCGACGCCACGGAACCCGGTCGACACGAGGCCACCGAGCACCCCGTAGCCGATGAAGCCGAGCGCGATCGAATAGCGACGCCCGTACTCGCGGTGGACCGGATCTGGGTGCGCGGCGGCGCGGCCGAGCCCGTGGAGCACAAGCACCGGGATCGCGGCGGCGATCCCGCCCAACAGGACGAGAGAGAGGGGGTCGGTCAAGGGGTTGTTGGTCGTGCCGAGACCCACCGTGCGGTCGAGGCCGAACAGCACGATGACCGCCAGGCCGATGAGCCACGGCGACCAAGCCAGCAGTCGATTCACCCAGCTTCGTACCCCTGCCTCTTCGTGTTGGAGCGAGGCGATGGCGGCGCGGGCGACCTCGGGGGTGAGCGTTGGGGGCGACGGGGTGGAGGGCGACTGGTGATACGGGGTGAGCGGCGACTGGTGATACGGGGGCATTCTCACGGGCGCCTATCGGCACGAAGGGTGGGGATGTTGCGTGCGCACGCGGGCGAGCACGATTCGGACGCAGGGCCTGCTCGCTCGTCGCGTGTCAGGGCTGCGCCCTGTCCGTGACCCATCAGTCGCCGAAGCCCGGCACCGTCGTCGGGCTCGCCTCGACGCCGCCCGCCCTCCCGAGCCCGAGGCGGCCGTTGTTGTTCTCGCCCCAGCACTGCACCCTGCCGTCGTCGAGCACCGCGCAGCTGTGCAGGGCCCCCACGTCGAGCGCCACCGCGCCGCGCTCGATCGCGCGCACCGCCCGCCCGCTGCTGTCGCCCGGACCATCCCCGAGCTGTCCCTCGAGGTCGTCGCCGAAGCAGTGCACGGCGCCGGCGGAGGTGAGGCCGCAGGCGTGGAGGCCGCCCACCGCTACCGCGCGGAAGGTGACGTCGGCGAGCGCCATCACGGCCGCCTCGGGGTAGGTGCCAACGCACGACAGCTGGCCCCGAGGAGCCACCGCGCACACGTGATCGACGCCGACGCCCACCGCCACCGCGGGAGAGAGGCCCACCTCGGCCGGCGTGAGCTCGAGGCGGCCCCAACACGACACGCGCTCCCCGTCGACGACGCAGGTGCGGCTCACGCCCTCGAGGCCCCCCGCGTCGAGCTCGTGGGCGGCCACCCCGATCACCGGCGCCGCGACCACCTGGGGCTCCTCGGTGGGCGTGCCCCCGAGCTGCCCGGTGGCGTTGTCGCCCCAGCACCACACCGTGCGATCCTCGAGGATCGCGCAGCCATGCAGATCGCCAGCGGCTACCGCGACCGCGTCGGTGAGCCCCACCACCGGCACCGGGCCCCCGTCGTCGGTGCGCCCGTTGCCGAGCTGCCCCCGGTCGCCCCGGCCCCAGCTCCAGACGGTGCCGTCGCGCCCGAGGGCGGCGCTGTGGCCATCGCCGGCCGCGATGGCCTGCGCTGGCGGCAGCCCCTCGATCCGCGTGGGGGAGAGCGCGCCGTCGCCCCAACACCACACGTCGCCGTCCTCGTCGAGGGCGCAGGTGTGCGCGGCGCCGAGCGCGACGGCAACAGCGCGCGGCGCCTCCGAGCAGCCGAGCCCACCGGCGAGGCTCGCGAGCACCGCGGCCCGTGCCCAGCCGGCTCCCGCGGCCGAGGGGCCCCTCGAAGCGCTCGAGCGCGCGCTCGCTACGTGCCCTTCTTGATGCAGGCGCCGCAGCTGCATCGGAAGGCGACCTCCGCCTTCACCGCGCACTCGAAGGTGCCGTCGTCGCGTTTCTTGGGCGATTGTTGCTTCGTCTCCCACACCTGACCGTCGGAGCTCTCGTTCTTGCAGCCGTTGCACGACGAGGGACAGGTGGCGCAGGGGTGCAGCTCCGGGCAGCGGCCGTGCGCCTCCACGTCGAGCTTCTCCTCGAGCTCGTCGATGGCCTGCGTGCACGCCTCGTCGCCGGTGCTGGCGCCACCCTCGGGCCCCACGTGCTGGCGCGTCTCCTTGTAGCGCTTCCAGCCGCCGCCACAGATCTGGATCTTCTCCCCGTGGCAGTGGTTCTTGTGGCACTCCGCGGGCGGCTGATAACCGACGAACGCGAAGGCGCCGACGAGCAGAGGGGCGAGGAGCTTCTTCATCGTGGTTCCTGTTCGAGGAGGCCGAACCTCCAGGTTACGCAGCGCCGGCGCGAACGGATCGCTCCAGCAGCCTTTCGACGCGGGTCACTTGGTCTTGCGCAGGATGGCACCGTTGTCCCCCACGGCGTAGGCGGTGCCGTTCGGGCTCATCCAGCCGCCGCGGAAGAACGCCGCCATGCCGCTCTTCTGCTCCGACCACTTCGTGCCGTCGAAATGCAGGATCGCGCCGGGGCCCCCCACCGCGTACACGTCGCTGGCGCTCGAGCCGAACACCCCGCGCAGCGAGGCCATGCTGTTGGTGGTGGCCTTGGTCCACTTCCCGCCGCCCTTCTTGTGGACGATGGTGCCGCCGCTGCCCACCGCGAACACCTCGTCGCCGTGGCCCCACACGCTCTGGAAATCCACCGACTGCCCGCTGCCCTCCGACGACCAGCTCGAGCCGTTGAAGCGCCAGATCGAGCCGCGCTGACCCACCGCGTACACGTTCTTGCCGCTGTCGCCCCAGAGGCCGCTGAGGTGGCTCTCGCTCAGGCCCTTCATCGGCGCACAGCTCTTGCCGTCCCAGCGCACCACGGTGCCCTTGCGTCCCACCGCGAACACCTCGCTCGGGCTCGCGCCCCACACCGCGTGGAGATCTTCGTCGGAGCCGCAGTCGACCTTGCTCCAGCTGCTGCCCGCGTGGCGCAGCATCGTCCCGCGGCTCCCTACCGCGAACAGCTCGGAGCCCACACCGGCCACCGATCGCAGGTGCTCCTGGGTGCCCGAGCTCTCCTTCGCCCACGCGCTGCCGTCGTAGCGGAGCACGGCCCCGTCGAACCCCACCGCCACCACCTTGTCGTCGGCGCTGCCCCAGATCGCGTCGAACGACTCGGTGGGCCCGCTCGAGAGCCGCTTGAACGCGCCGCCCTCGAGCTTGAGCATCGTCCCCATCTCGCCCACCGCGAACACGGTGTCGCCGTTGGCCCACGCGCTCGCGAGGTTGAGCTTCTCGCCGCCGGCGATGTCCGACCAGGTCTTGCCGTCGTACTTCATCGCGAGGCGCGAGCCCACCGCGTACACGTCGCTGCCGCTGCCCCACACGCCGTAGAACGAGCTGAAGCGGCGCTTGCCGGTGTCGTGCTCCTTCCAGCTCGAGCCGTCCCAGTGCGCGACGAGGCGCCCGCCCTTGCTGCGATCCCAGCCCACCGCGAAGACGTTGTCGGGCGCGCTGCCCCAGAAGGCCTGGATGGTGCCGCGGAAGGGCGCGTTGTCGGCGCTCTTCGGCATGGTCTTCTTCGACCAGGACTTTCCGTCCCAGTGGTAGACGAAGCCGCGCCCGCCAGCGACCGCGAAGTCGCTGCCGATGCCCCACACCGCGGAGAAGTCTTCCTTCTCCTTCAGGCTGCCGCGCTTGTAGCTCTTGCCGTCGCCCTCGAGGAAGGTGCCCTTCTTGCCGACGACGAACACCTTGCCGTTGCCGAGCGCCCACACGCCGGTGAGCGTGTCTTTGGTGCCGCTGTCTTGTCGGGTCCAGGTGTTGCCGTCGGAGTGGAGGATCACGCCCTGGTCGCCCACCGCGACGAGCTCGCTCTTGCTCGCCCCCGACACCGCGTTCAGGGGCGTGGTGACCGGGGTGGGCTGCGTCTTCCAGCTCGTGCCGTCGAAGCGGAGCACGGTGCCGCCCTCACCCACCGCCACCACGAGCGAGGCGCTCGGTCCCCACATCGCGTTGAGCCGGTTGCCCTGAGGGAGCGGGTTCTGCCAGCACCAGCCATCCGCGCTGCACGCCGCGGGCCCCGCCGGCGAGCTCGGACCCCCGGCTTGGCCGGGCGTGATGGCGCCGGTCGCGTTGGGCGCGGGGTTGCCCGGATCGCCGGGCTGCGTGGGTGCCCCGGCGGTGCCGCCGGGGTCGGACGGACCGGGGCTCGCGGCTGGGGAGCACGCGGCGAGGCCGAGCAGGAGACCGAGGGGACCGAGCACGCGCGTGAAGGTCCGCGCGGCGGCGTCGAGAGCGAGAGAATCGTGCATGGTTCGTGTGGTTTCGGGGGCCGTGAGCTGAGACGCAAATCCGCGAAAAGCCCTGTCTTATTGAAGTAAAAACCCGATTATTCTGACGTCTTACCTCAACTGTTGCTTGCAAATCCAGATGCCGCCCAACTACTGTTTCCGTTTGGCAGCGCTATGCGGCCACAGACCTGTTCTTGGAGGAACTCATGAGAAACTTTTGGAAGGCCGCGGTTGCCGTCGGAGCCGCCGCGATGGCTTGCACGTTCGTCGACAATACGACTGCCGCTGGCAGCGTGACCACGACCAAGGACGACTGCATGACGGCCTGGGCGATCCTGATGGCATCGCACCCCACGGTTCACGGGGCGTTCCCCCACACCGAGTACAAGGAGGCCATCCTGAACGTCGTGAAGTGGCATCCGCACTGGAAGGTCGGCGAGTACGTCGCCGGAGAGTCGCAGAAGTTCGACCTCCAGACCTTCGACACGCGGTTCCACGAGGGCGGAACGGCCTACGTGGCCCACTGCGGTCACGGCGCCACCTGCAACGAGCTCGCGCGCGTCATCCTCAAGGCGTACCCGGAGCTGGGCAGCCCGGTGGTGTACTGCACGATCGAGCCCCCCCACATCCTCGACAACCCACAGTCCTTCTAACAGGCCTGGACGTTCGCGGATAGCCGCGAAGCGCGGCACAAAGGCGTGCGGCCGCTTCGATCGTGATCGGAGCGGCCGTCGTTTTTTGTGCGCGGCGTCGGGGGTGCGGCGCTCGTGCGAGAGAGCGGTCGCAAGCCCAGGAGTCGAACCCAGTCGAGTCACCGCGCACCCTGTTCGGGCGTCCCCACCCGGGACCTTTTTGGCGGTGCTTGCGGTGCGTGGGTCCTAGACGACCGCGCCCCAGCGGGCCAACCTTTCCGCCTGGCACGATGGCACAAGCTGTCACCCCACCCTGATCGCGGGGGCGCTCTTCGCGAGGCGAGGGCGGTGGAACCGCTGGAGCTTGGGTGTCCTCGTCGTTGGAACGGGGCTTGCGAAGGCGTGAGGTCCATGAGCACCCAGCGCCCCCCGCACCCTCTCGCCCGCCTCTGGCACACCATGAAGACGCTGATCTCGCCGCCGCGGGTGCGGATCGTTCGCCCCTGAGCGCGGCCGCGGGAGCGAACGGTGGCGGTTGCCGGCTCGGCATCGGCACCGTACAGTCTCACCTACTTCGGCTTTCATGAGGCTCTCCAGGCGCCAGTTCGGTGGCGGGGCGTGGCGGGCCGCGACGGCGCTCTCCGCGACGGTGCTGGTCGCGGCGGTGTCGAGCGGTTGCCACGACGACCCCGCGGATGTCCCCTCGCGGTGGCTCCACGACGTGGAGGCCGACCTCCCCCCGACGCTGTCGGAGGTGGGCGTCTTCGCGAGCGTCGCGACGCGCGCGGCCGCCGACGACGTGCTCGGCTTCGAGCCAGCCCATCCGCTGTTCTCCAACGGCCTCGCCAAGGAGCGCCACCTCCACGTGCCGCCGGGGACGGCGATCGATCCGGCCGAGCTCGGCTGGGAGTTTCCCGTCGGGACCGTCTTGGCCAAGACCTTCGTCGACGTCGAGGCGAGCCGCGCGGTGGAGACGCGGCTGCTGTTCCGGCGCGCGGACGGCTGGGACTACGCGCTCTACGCCTGGCGCGACGACGGCAGCGACGCCGAGCACCTGCCGGGCAACTGGCCGGAGCAAGACGTGGCGCTCGCGAGCGGGGTCACCCACACGCTGCCGGCGCGGCTCGACTGCCGCACGTGCCACGAGACCACCGAGGCCACGCTCGGCACGCCGGTGCTCGGCCTCAGCGGGCTGCAGCTCACCGACGACCTCGCGGCCCGCTTGCCCTTCGCCGCACCCCCGGAGGGGGTGGAGCTCGGCGGTCGGACCGCGGCGGAGGCGGAGGCCTTCGGCTACTTCGTGGGCAACTGCATCAGCTGCCACACCGGAGGCCGGGGCACGAACGCCTCGTTCAGCCTGTTGCCCGGGGACGTGATCGCCAACACCGTGAACCAAGAGACGGAGTCGGAGACCGGGGAGGGCATCCGCGTGGTGCCGGGCAACATCGCCGAGAGCGTGATGTACGTGTCCGTCGTGCTCGCGCGCGAGCCCGACTACGAGGGCGCGTTCAAGGCGATGCCGCCGATCGGTCTGGCCTTCACCGATCCGGCGGTGGAGGCGATCCTGCGCGCCTGGATCGAGGAGCTATGAGACACCGCGTTTGGCCACTCGCCCTGTTGTTGACCGCCGCCTGCAGCGACGACGAACCGCACGTGCCCGAGCCGCCACCCCCTGGTGGCCTCACCCTCGCGTTCGAGGCGGTGCCGTTCCCCACCGATTTGTCCTACATCACCGACCTGAAGTTTGCGCCGGGCGGATCGAGCGAGGCCATCGCGATCGATCTGTACGGGGGCTACGAGGTCGTCGAGCTCACCGCCGACGGGATGGAGGTGGTGGCGAGCGGGATGATCCCCGACGTGTTCGCCGAGTACGACTCGGGCCAGCTCGCGGTGGCGTTCGATCCGGCCTTCGCCGACAACGACATGTTCTACATCGCGGCCAACATCGCCCGGAATCAGGTGTTGGTGCGGCGCTACACGCTGGATCGGAGCGACGCGGACGCCACCCTCGCGAGCGCGGTGACGATCCTCGATCTGGAGGTCCCCTCGTCGCCGCGCTGGCACAACATCAGCTCGATGGGCTTCGACGAAGAGGGCCTCATGTGGCTCCTCGTGGGCGACAAGGGCCTCTCGCTGCCCGACCAAGATCCGGAGACCACGGTGGCGCAGGATCCATCGAACCTGCTCGGCACGCTGATGCGCATCGCGCCCTCCACCGAGGCCGGGGTGGGGGGCTACACCGTCCCGTCGAGCGTGGTGCCGTACAGCGCAGACGGCGATCCGGCGGTGGTCGCGATCGGGATCCGCTCCCCGTGGAAGGGCGTGTATCACGAAGGCAAGTGGGTCTTCGGCGACGTGGGCCTCGACGACGTGGAGGAGATCAACGTGCTCGAGGGCCGCGGGGAGAACCTCGGCTGGCCGGTGCTCGAGGGCACGTGCGCCGACGACGTGTTCGGCAACATGCCCAGCTGCGACGACTTCCACGATCCGTTCCTCCACTATGGGCGCAGCGCCAGCCACGAGTACGTCCTCGACGATCTCGACGCCGTCCCCACCAACAAGCGGAGCGTCTACGCGGGGTGGATCTACCAGCCCAGGGGCGACGATCCCTACGCCGGCCGGTGGAACGACGTGCTCGTGTGGGGCGACGCGTTCGTCGGCTTCATGCGGGCCGCGCCGCTCGACGGCGGCGGCGAGAGCTGGCACCTCGCCCACGCGCCGTTCCCGAGCGCGTGGGCCCAGGGCCCCGACGGCTTCGTCTACATGATCGGGCTGAGCGACGAGCCGCCGAGCAAGAACCCCGACGACGTGTCTGGGCTGCCCTCTCCGCTCTACCGCGCCGTGCTCGCCGACCCGTGACGCGGCGAGCGTGAGGACGGCGGGCGGCGGGCCTGACGCGGGCGGGTGTGACGACGGCGGGCGTGACGACGGCGGCCTCGAGCGGCCGTCGCCCTACTTCTTGCCGTCTTCCTCTTCGCAGATCCCCTTGTAGTAGTCGGGGAACGTCTCTTGGGCCGCGGCCGGCATGCCCTCTTCGAGGATGTTCTTGCCCTTGGAGCACGCGAGCTTGCACTCCGGCGTGTCGATGTTCTTCTTCTCCTCACAGGGCTTGAGCTCGGCTTGGAGCGCGTCAACCCGCCGCACCGCGCGACACACCGCCTCGATCGCGAAGCGGTGCTTCACTGCGAGCTTGCGCAGCTCCTCGTCCTTGCCCTCGAAGGTCTTCTCCACCAGCTTCTGCTCCTCGGCGGCTTCGTCGCAGGTGATGAGGAACTGCGCGACGTCGGTGCTCTTGTCGTTGAGCGCCTTGAGCGTGACCACCTCTTTCGGGGTGGGGCCGAGCGCGCGGAGGTAGGGCTCGAGCTCCTTCTTGCTCTTCGGGGTGATCGCCTCGGGCCCGATGCGCGGGATCTTGGCGGTGGCGCCGGCCTCCGACGCCGCCTTGCCGAGCTTCTCGAGCTCCGCGTCGAGCGCGTTGATGGCGTCTTTGCACTTCTTCACCGCGTCGTCCTCTTCGGCGCGGGTGCAGCCGCGGCCCACGTCGGCGAGCGCGGGGCCGAGCTGCTTCACCGCTTCGGTCTTGCTCCGCTGGCGCGCGGCGGCGGCGGCGAAGCGGATGGCGTTGGCCGCTCGTTCCTTGCGCGGGCCGACGTCGCGGGCGGCCGGCCGCGGATCGTACTTGCCGTCGGCCTTCGGCGTCTCGAGGTAGGGGAGGTAGGCAGCCATCTCGCCGATCGGTTCGGTGAGATCGATCGCCGCCGCCTCATAGTCCTTCTTGGCGGCGTTGGGATCCTCGCCCTCGCCGCAGGCTCCGAGGGGCGCGACGAGCAGCACGTAGAGTGAAACGAGGGCGAATCGACGCATCACGGGCGGGTTACCGCATCGCTTCGGCGGGGGCCAGGGGGAACCCGTCGAGCCCCCCGGCCGCGTGGAAAAGTGTCGTCATCACGGCGCCCTGAGCACCTCGCCGGCGACGGCTCCGACCCGCGCCGGCGCTCGCGCCAAAGCACATCTTGCGAGGGAGGCAAAAAAAATTGGTGTGCGAATGGGTAATCTTTGGTATGACATGTCCCACAAACGGGTAGAGACGGTTCGCGGGGCCTCGCCATCTCGCGAATCACCGACCGCCGCACCATTGCGGGGCACCGGAGGGAAAGGCCGCACCATGTTCCCCAAGACGCCACGTGTTCGCACAGCTGCATTCGCCATCACGACTTCACTCGCCGTCGCCGCCTGCGCGGTAGGCGGCAACAACGCCGGTTTCGACGACGACGACACGCAGAACGGCGGAACCACCAGCAGCGCGGGGGGCAGTGGGAGCACGACCAGCTCGACCAGCTCGACCAGCTCGACCAGCTCGAGCGGCGGTGGGACCACCACCTCGAGCAGCGGGGGGTCGGGCGCGGGTGGCGGCGAGCCGTCGGGGAGCGGGGAGAGCTGCAGCGACGCGGCCAACCTCTCGTCGGGTTCTTCGCTCTCGCTCGGCGGCAACTTCACCGACGCCATCAGCGACGCGGGCTCCTGCGACCCCACCGCCGACAACATCGCCTGGTACACGTTCACCGCGCCCACCACGGCGCTCTACGACCTGACGTTCACCAACAACTCCGCCGTGCCCGCCTACTCGCGCCTCGCCATCTTCGAGGGCGACGGGTGCAGCCTCGGCGCCGAGGTGGCGTGCGAGACCGCGAGCAGCCAGACCATCGACACGCTGGTGCAGCTCGAAGGCGGCACCACCTACACGATCTTGTTCTACACGGACGGCCCGAGCTATCCGATGCAGAACCCGTCGGCGAGCATCTTCTCTTCGTCGGCAGGGCCGGGCAGCATCTGCAACCTCGCCGAGGATCTCACCTCGGCCTCGTTCCCGCACACGCTCACCGGCACCTTCAACGAAGATCCGATCTCGCTCGGCACCTGCGACACCACGCCCACCAACGTGGCCTGGTTCACCTACACGGCGCCGAGCACCGATCGGTTCGTGATCAACGCCGACAACCAGACCTCCACCTTCGCCTACTCGCGCCTCGTCGTGCTCGAGGGCGGCTCGTGCAACCCGCTCGGCACCCAGGTGGCTTGTGTGACCGCGAGCAGCACCACCATCGAGGCCGAGGTCGACATGGTGGCGGGTCAGGAGTACATCCTCGCGTTCCACACCGACGGCGACAGCTACACGATGGTCAACCCCGTGATGTCGGTCGAGGTGAAGCCCCCGCCTCCCCCCGGCGGCGAGTGCGAGTCGGCCATCGACGTGTCGGCGGTGACGCTGCCCCACCAGCTCACCGGCGACTTCGAGGACGACCCCACCAACGTGGCGCCGACCTGCGACACCACGCCCACCAACGCGGTCTGGTTCCAGTATCAGCCGGGCAGCACCGGGTGGTACGCGCTCACGCTCACCAACAGCACGACGGACGCCAGCTACTCGCGGGTGGCCATCTTCGAGGGCTCGAGCTGCTCGGCGCTCACGCAGCTGTCCTGCAAGACCGCCAGCGCCAAGACGCTCACCACCGATCCGACGTTGCTCGACGCGAGCAAGACCTACACTGTGCTGTTCTACACCGACGGCGACAGCTACGGCATGGAGAACCCGCAGATCAACGTGGCCTCCAGCGCTCCGCCGCCCGACGGCACCTACTGCGAGGTGGCCGCGGACGTGAGCTCGGTGTCGTTCCCCTACATGCTGTCGGGCACCTTCACGGCCGACGTCGGCGGCTCGAGCTGCGACGACACCCCCAACAACGTGGTGTGGTTCGAGTACACGCCCACCGTGACGCAGGCCTACACGCTCTCGGCGCTCAACCAGTCGACCACCGCCGCCTACTCACGGCTCGCAGTGTTCGAGGGCGCCACGTGCGCGCCGCTCGGCGGTGAGGTCTCGTGCACCACGGCCAGCGCGAAGACCATCTCGCTGCCCAACGTCACGCTGAACGCGGGCACCACCTACCTGATCGCGTTCTACACGGACGGCGAGACCTACACGATGGTGAACCCGCAGCTCACGATCACGCCCTGACCGCGCGACGTGACGGCTCGGGCTCGGCCCGAGCCCCCATGCTTCGAGAACCGTGGATTGCGTGCGGCATCCGCGGTTCTCCTTTTTTTGTGTCTTGTCGCATGGTTGGACCCGTTGCGGGGGCGCTCCACGTGCGTCCTTCACGCGGTGCGCTACGCTTACAGTGTCAGCCTGAAAGGAACGCGTATGCGAAGACAGACAGAAGCCTCGAGAATCGCCATCGAGCGCCGCGAGCGCGAGAACGCCGCCCGCCGCCTCCGTGAGGTCGTCCCGGAGCTCGCGCACCTCAAGCTCTACATCGAGGAGAAGCGCACCGGCTCCGAGGTGATCGACGTCACCCACACCCGCCTCATCGTGATCGATCGCGCGCCGGCTTTGTTCGAGATCGGCTGCTCCGACCGCAACTGCACGGGCAACCACGACCTCACCGGACAGGTGTTGCGGGCGTTGCGTGCGCACGTCCCCTCGTTCGAGGGCTCCGACTGCTGTCACGGGGAGAGCAAAGACGGCTCCTGCTGTCGCGAGCTGCACTTCCGCGCCGAGGCCAACTACGCCGCCTAGCGGGCGCTCGTCCCGCCGCGGCGGCGGGCTCGGTCCCTCTTACAGCTCGAAGTGGCGGGCGAGCTCCTCGTAGATCGGCCGGCGGAGCTCCCACACGGTGTCGATGAGCTCGCTCATAGGCATAAAGCGGTGATCGACGAACTCGTCGTCGACGGCCCGGCTGAGATCGACGCTCCGGCCCGGGAGGAGGCGGAACAAGAACCAGCGCTGCACCTGTCCGCGGAAGGTGCGACGACGCAAGTGCTCGGGCAGCTCGTAGGCGAGCCAGCGCGGGTGGGTGTCGAGGTGCTCCACGTCGGCGGGGGTGAGGCCGGTCTCTTCTTGGAGCTCGCGGAGGGCGGCGTCGAGGAGCTCCTCGCCAGCGTCGAGGCCTCCTTGAGGCAGCTGCCAGGCGCCGCGCTGATGCTTGCGCTCGAGGGCGAGCACGCGTCGCGCCTCGTCGATGACCACGATCCCAACGTTGGCGCGGAAGGTCTGGTGGGCGCTCATGGTGTGTGATGTCTCGCTGGGGGGCGCGACCGAGCTCGGTCAGGCGCGCTCGTAGTGGATGGAGAGGCTCTCGGGCTCGGGCTCGATAGCGAACACCTCGCGGGCCACGTGGCGACTCGCGCGCTCGTCGAGCGGGCCGGTGGGAGCGAGCTCGTGCACCGTCGCTCCGTCGCGAAAGGCGGCGCCGGTCCCGCTGCCGCTCACCGAGGAGAGCGACCACGAGAGCCGCGTCGTCACCGCGCCCGTGCTCTCGTCGAAGTCTTGCTCTCCCACCACGTGGGCCGCGAGCACCGGCGCGTGGAGCTCGCGGGCGAGCTCGGCCGCGAGCTCGGGGGCGGTGCCGGTGCGATCGTCGGCCACGCGCAGCCCGGCGCCGCTCGCGCCGCGCAGGAGCACGAAGTCGCGGCCGCCGCCGGCGTGGGCGCAGCGCCGGTGGCGTGCCCGCTGCATCACCGCGTCGAGGGCCGTGAGCAGCTCCTGCGCGGTAAACCCCGGCACCCCGAGGAGCGCGAGCTCGCAGCGGCGGGTGCCCACGCTCGGGGGTGGCGCGTCCTCGAGCGACTCGAGCGTCACCGGCGCGTGCCGGTGAGCGGCCAGACGTCGCTGCTCCTCCTCGAGCTGGCGCAACACCCGCTGCACCAGCGCGTGGTAGGCGCCGACCGCCGCGTCTCCGGCGGCCACCTTCGGCAGGCTCCGACACACGCGCGGCGCGTCGGGGGCGGCCAGCACCCCCTGCGCTCGCAGCGCGAGCTGTTGGGTGACGGGGTGCGTGGCCTCTTCGTCGGGGACGCCGAGGATGTGCACCGTGCCCCCTCGCCGCGGCAGCTGCTCCCCCTCCGTGGGCAGCTCGATCACCACGTGGTCGTTGGCCACCCGCTGCGCGGCAGGCACGCCCACGCCGAGCGCGTGCAGGGTGCTGCGCCAGTCGCGCCCGGTGGCGAGCAGCACGATGGTCGAGCGCGGCGGCTCTCCCGCGAGCAGCGGGGTGGTGGAGAGCTCTTGCAGCGTGCGTCGGTGAAGCGCCACCCGAGCTCCGCGTCAGTGCCAGGCTGCGGCGGTCTCCACCGGGTTGCCGGTGCGATCGTGGAAGGCGAGGCGGCGAACCGTCTCCTCGACGCAGCTCTCGCACGAGCCGAAGCGGCTGCCGTGTTGGCACTTCACCCAGCGCGCGGTGGCGGGGCGCCCGGTGAACTGGTGCTCGTGCAGGTGCGCCCCGCAGGAGATGCAGTGCACATGCTGGGGCGTGCCCGAGGTGCCCTTGCCCTCGAGCGCCTTGCGCTCTTTCTTGGTCAGTCGCTTGGGGGTTCGGTTCTTCTTCGCCATGACGGTGCTCGTGTAGCTCGCGCTCTAGCGCCCGCTCGGGTGACGAGCGGCGCACTCCGTCGAATAGAATATCCGCGCCCCGTCCGCATTCAAAACGCGCAGTCGCGAGGGCGACGGCGGGGGGCCCTCGGGCTACTCTCGCGGTGGGTACTTTTGGAGCTTGCGCTGGAGGGAGCGGCGGTGGATGCGCAGGCGCCGGGCCGCCTCGGAGATGTTGCCGCCGGCGTCGGCGAGGACGCGGTTGATGTGTTCCCACTCGGCGCGCGCGAGCGACGGGGCGTCGGTGTCGAGCTCGAGGGCGGCGAGCGGGGGGAGCTCGTCCTTGGTGAAGGCGGCGAGGAGCTCGTCGGCGTCGGCAGGCTTGGGGAGGTAGTGGGTCGCGCCGAGGCGCATGGCCTCGGTGGCGGTGGCGATGCTGCCGTAGCCGGTGAGCACCACCACCTTGGTCGAGGCGTCGATCTTCTTCAGGTCGCGGACGAGCTCGAGGCCGTTGCCCCCCGGCATGCGCAAGTCGACCACCGCCATCTCGGGCGAGTCGCTGCGGGCCGACGCGAGGGCTTCGGCAGGATCGGCGGCGGTGCGCACCTCGAGGCCGCGATCGGCGAGGGCGCGGGCAAGGCGCTCGCGGAAGACCTCGTCGTCGTCCACCACGAGGATGGTGGGTTTGCTGGTGTCGCTCACGGGGTGGCTGCTCGGGTAGGTCACGGCATTAGTCGGCGGGCGCGCCGTCGTCGGCAATGCGACGTGATGTCGCAGCCTCCGCGCGAGAGAGAGCCTCCGCGTGAGGGAGGGAGAGCCGGACGCTGGTGCCCGTGCCCGGCTGGGAGTCGATCTCGAGCTCGCCGCCCATCTCCTCGGCGATGGTGCGGGCGAGGAACAGGCCGAGGCCCATCCCCTTGCCGGGCTCCTTGGTGGTGAAGAACGGCTCGCCGGCGCGGGTGAGCACCGCCTCCTCCATGCCACCGCCTCGGTCCTCGACGGTGATCACCGCGCGCCCGCCCGCGGTCGACATCCGCACCAGCACCGGCGACGCCGGCGGCGACGCGTCACAGGCGTTGTCGATGAGGCCCTTGAGGGCCTGGGCGGTGGCGCGGACCGCGAGCCTCACCTCCACCGGCCCGGCGTCGTCGCCCTCGATCGTGATGGGGTTCGGGCGCTCGACGGACGCGACGGCGCGGCGCACCAGCTCGGCGAGGGTTAGGCGCTTCGGCGACTCGCCGCGGCTCGCGCCCGCCTCGTCCGACATCTGCTCGAGGATGTCGCGGCACCGCGCCACCTGCTCCCGAATCAGCTGCGCGTCTTGAGCGACCTGTGCGGTGCGACCGCGCTCGAGCGAGGCGCCCATCTCTGCCGCCACCAGGTGGATGGTGGAGAGCGGCGTGGAGAGCTCGTGGGCCGCGCCGGCGGCGAGGGTGGCCAGCGACGCGAGCCGCTCGCTGCGGGCGGTGCGCTCACGGGCGGCGGCGAGCTCGGCGTCGCGGTTTTCGAGGGCCTTGCGCACGTGACCGACGAAGTAGGTGATGAAGAGCGCGGCCACCGCGAACGCCACCCACATCCCCTTGAGGTGGATGTCCATCATCGACGCGTGATCGAGGTGCGCGATGGATCCGCCCCAGTCGATGGGCACGAACAGGGAGCCGAAGCACGCGAGCGACAGGACGACGAGGCTCCACGTCATGCGCGGCGGCAGCACCACCGCCGCGAGCGCGATGTGCACGAGATAGAGGAAGTTGAACGGGTTGAAGCTCCCGCCGCTCAGCTGCAACAGGCCGGTGAGCAGCACCAGATCGAGCGCCATCACCCCCGCCACGGCGAGCTCCGACACGCTCGAGCCAGCGCGGTCGGCGCGGCGGAAGGCGGCGTCGACGAGCACGTTCGACGCCGCCTCGATGCCCACGATCACGAACAGGGGCGCGAGCGCGAGCTCGAGCCCGAGCGTGCGCTCGACGCCGACGATCACCAGCACCTGTCCGGCGATGGCGCCCCACCGCAGGCGGATGAGCCAGCGGAGGTTGAGGGCCGAGCGGTCGCCGTCGATGCTCGAGGGGGTCACCGCGGTCGTCGTCGTGCTCACCGGGGTTGCATACAGCGCCCCGAGGCGCCCCGCCAAGCGGTGAATCCGAGCCGCCTCGCGCGCGCAGCCTCCGCGGCCACCGACCGGGCGTGCTCGCGAGGGGGGCCCGCGTTACGACGTGGTGGTCGCAGGCACCGGCGCCGACGCCGCCTTGCCGCCCGCGCCGCGGAGGTGCGCCACCAACATCACGAGCAGCGACAGGGCCACGAGCGCGGTCGCGGCCGCGAGGTTGTGCAGCGCCTCGTGGAGGCCGGCCAAGAAGATCCACTTGTCTTGCACCTCGTGGATGTGACTTGCCGACGCCATCACGCCGACCGTGGCGCCAAGCAAACCGGTCACGCCACAGAGGGCCATGAGCCACGCGACGGTGACCACGTGGCGTCGTTCGGGGGTGAACGCGTGACGCACCGCGACGAACAAGGCGGCGAGGCCGAACGTGAGCACGGGGTAGATCCCGTAACCTGCTTCTTGGATGAACTCGAACATGCTGGTGTCCTCCTGAGTTCAGCTGCCGACAGCGCCGCGGCTGCGATGGTTCCGAGAAAGTCGTGAGCCGTCGGGGTCGGCTCGGCGCGCCGTCGGGGACGCGCGCAGCCCTCGGCGCCGGCGCCGGGCCCTCGGGGTTTTCCCGTGCGGCGCCGAGCGTTACCATCGTCGCGTGAGGCTCCTGGTCGTCTTCTTCGCGGCGCTCGTCATGGGGGTCGGCTGTCAGCTGCTCTCGGGTGGCGCCGACCTTCGCGTAGGGGCCACGAGCGCGGGGGGCGCGGGGGCAGCCCCGAGCGGTGGCGCGGGCGGCGAGGGCGGGCAGGGCGGGCAGGGCGGGGGAGGTGCCTTCGGCGGCGCCGGTGGCGCAGGTGGGGGAAGCGCGCTCGACAGCCCCTGCGCCGACGTCGACGCCCTCGCGGTGAGGTTGTTCGGGAGCGACGGCGAGAAGGTGGTGAACGACATCGCGGCCCACCCGGCTGGAGGATGCGTCATCGTCGGCACCTTCGACGCCGATCTCCCCGCCCTCGGGCTCGTCCACGACGCCACCCACAGCCAGGGCTTCGTCGCGCGCCTCGACGGGGAGGGCGAGGTCGCGTGGGGCCTGCCGCTCGAGATCGATGGCCGGCCAACTCACGACGCGCGCCGCGTGGTCGTCGCCGAGGGCGGCGCGATCCACGTCGCGGGCGCGTTCACTGAAGAGGCGTTCGTGGCGCGAGTCGGCGAGAACGCGGGCGTGCCCACCCTGTGGTGGTGGGCGGAGCTCGTCCCCGAGGTGGGAGGGGCGGTGGAGGTGAACGACCTCGCCGTGGATCCGAGCGCCACCCATCGGGTCTGGCTCGGGGGGGCGTGTGTGGGGCAGCTCCAGGCGCGCGATCGGATTGCCAACACCTTGCAGACCGTCTCCACCCTCAACTGTCCCGAGGCGGGCGCGGGGTTCATCCTGTCGATCCAAGAGGGGCTCAACCCGTCGTGGCGTCACGGCACCCAGGTCATCGCGAGCGCCGGCGCCGCGGTGAGGGCGGTCGACGCGCGCTGGGACGGGGCCACGGCCGCGTCGCTCCGTGTGGCGGCGGTGGGCACCATCACGAGCGGCAACGTCATCGTCGACACCGCCACGGTGGGAACGTGCGCCAGCGACACGGAGTGCGGCTTCTTCGTCACCTTCGGCGTGACGGGGGAGACCAAGCTGGGCCTCACCGCGAGGGTCCTCGCGGGGGACGCCCACGTCGGGGCGACGGCGGTGGCCCTGTTGCGCGCGCCGGACCGGTTGGTGATCGGGGGCCAGTTCGCGCCCAACCTCGTCGTCGACTTCACGAGCGGGATGGTCGCGTCCCACACCTCGAGCGACGTGAACGGCTTCCTCGTGCAGTACGACGTGTCCACCGCCACCCCCACCCCCATCCAGGGCTCGCTCGTGCACCTCGGGGGCGACGCGGCCGGGGTGGTGGTGACCGACGTCGTCGCCAGCGACGACACGCCGAGCTCGCTCTTCGTCGCTGGGATGTTCACGGGAGCGTTTCTCGGACGCGCGAGCACCGAGCGCGAGCCCTTCGTCGTGAGCGTGGGTCGCGACGGCACGCCGACGCTCCTGTTGCACGTCGCGGCGGCGAGCGGGAGCGACGCGCCAGGTCTCGATCTCGACGCCGACGGCCGCCTCTTGCTCGGCGCGACCATCCGCTCCACGTGGCAGCTCGACGGCGGACCGACCTTCGAGGTGCCGACTGGGGCGAAGGGCGCGCTCGTGCTCAGCTTTGCTCCGAGGTGAGGGGCCCGGGGTGGGCGCGGGTAGCCGTCGCGGGTAGCCGCTGCGGGCAGCCGCCGGGGGTAGCCGTCGCGCGCTCACGCAGCTCGGCCCGTTCGTCAGCCGAGCCTCGAGCGCTCGTCAGAAGCGACCCTCGAGCGTGAGGCCGCCGGGGGTCACGCGCCAGCGCAGCGCGCTCTCGGCGGGACCGGGCGACCAGTCGGTGATCGCGAGCCCGACGATGGCGAGGATGGCGCCCGCCCCGGCCACGCCGAACGACACGTTCGACACGTTCGCGAGCGTGAGCATCTCGTCGATCGCCTCCTGGTCGTCGGGAGCGCACACATCCCCTGGGCAGCGGTCGGACAGCTCGTTCGCTTGGCCGAGCGAGATGCCGCCGGTGATGGCTCCGACCACCACGCCAGCCCCGGCCACCGCCACGCCCACCCACACGAGCGGCGAGATGGAGACCGTGGCTCGTGGCGGCGGCGGGGGCAGGGGAGGGGGAACCGGGTCGGGGCTCGCGGGGGGCGGCGTGGGCACGGGAACCGGCACCGGCACCGGCACCGGCACCGGCACCGGCACCGGCACGGGATCGATCGTGGGTGGTGGCGGCGGCGGCGTGGGAGGGGGCTTCGGGGGCGGTGGCTTCGGTACCGCCGCGGCCTTCATCTTCTCGATCTCTTCCGGATAGCGGCAGGCCCCCTGGTACCACTGCTTCGTGCCGCGGCACTCTTCCGCCTGCGCCCACCCCGCACTCGAGCATGCGAAGAGCACGAGGGCGAACGAGGGGGCGGCCACACGACGACGCACGGTGAACGAGTGTAGCCGCACTCGCTCCGTGTCAGAAGCCCGTTGCGCACGGCGACGCCGGCCGCCCTCGGCGCGCTCAGAGATCGGCGGCGCAGCGGATCCCGAGATCGGGCTGCGCGGTCGCCTTGTCGTCGGGGATGCGGGTGTGCGACGCGCCGAGCTGCTTGGCCGTCATCCGGTAGCTCCCGCCGCGGTTGATCACCTTGCCCCGCTCCTCGGGGCGCTCCGTGCCACCTTCGTAGGCGCCGTAGATCGAGCTCGTCCACTCCCGCACGTTGCCGGCCATGTTGTGCACGCCGAACGGCGACACGTCGGCGGCCTTGCCGTGCGCCGTCGGGCGTTTGCTGCCGCACCCTTCGCCGCTCGGTCCGAGCATCACCGTGCGCTCACACGACGGCGCCTCCTCGCCCCAAGGGTGCAGGCGTCCGTCGGCGCCCCGCGCCGCGGCCTCCCACTCCTGCTCGGTGGGCAAGCGCGCGCCGCGGAACGCACAGAACGCGCTGGCGGCGTGCCACGACACGCAGCGCACCGGCTCGTCGTCACCGCTCGAGCAGTCGATCCCGGCCACGGCGGCGGGCACCTCAGCGCACTGCTTGGCGGCCACGCAGGCGGCGTACTCCCCGCGGGTGACCTCGTGTTTCATGAGCGCAAACGCGCCGAGCGTCACCGAGTGAGCCGGCCCCTCGTCCGAGAAACAGCGCGCCCCCGTCCCTTGGCTGCAGCCGATCGTGTAGGTGCCGGCATCCACCCGCACCATCCCCGCTGGCACGTCGGCCGCGACGGGTGCGGCGGAGGCGCCGGTCGCAGCCGACCCTCTCGCGGCGCCGTCTCTCCCGTCGCGCGCGCCCCCGTCCTTCCCCTTGGCGCTGCTCTTGTGGGTGCTGGCCACGTCCTCCTCGCCACCCGACGTGAGCTGCCATGCAGCCACCGCCCCACCGACGCCCACCACGGCGACGACGGCGAGCACCCAGCCGAGCGGGCTCGAGCGCTCGGCGGCGGAGGGGCGCGACGGCGCGCTCGCGCCTCCCATGGTCACCGGGTGTCGGCCGTGCCAGGAGGCCCCTGGCGACCCCGCGCCGTGTGGCCCGAGCGACGGATGGGCCGGCGGCGCCCCGTGCATGCCGGAGATGGAGGGACTGCTCGCGATCGTCCGGTCCGGAGGGGGGGAGAACGACGCGGCCGACGCGGTCGCAACTCCCGAGGAACCCGACCTCCCCGACGACGATGACCCCCCCGCCGCGCTCGACCCTCCCAATGGCATGCCATGCGCGTGATGCGCGGGCGTGGCGGCGGGTGTCAGCGGATTGTCGCTCGTCTCGAGCGCCACGGTCTTCATCAGCGGCGACTCGACCTCGCCGCTCCCGATCGTGGAGGCGAGCGCCTCGTCCAAGCTCGGGGGTCGCGCGCAGAGCTCGCACAGCGCGGCGAACGAGTCGGCGAGCTCGCGCCCGCCGTGGAAGCGCTGCTCGACGTCGAGGGAGAACGCACGGCGAAACCAGGCGTCCGCCTCCTCGGGCAGCGTCCTCCGTGCCTGCCGCGGCGGCACGAAGTCGCCACTCGTCACCGACAGCATCACCCGCGCGAGCGTGTCGCCGTTGAACGGCATCGCGCCGGTGAGCATCTCGTAGGCCGTCACCGCGAGGGCCCAGAAGTCGACGTGGGGGCCAGGCTCCTCGGCGCTGAGGAGCTGCTCCGGGCTCATGTAGGCGGGCGTGCCCACCACCCGATCGGTGGTCGTGAGGCGCGGATCGGGGCTGTCCACGCCGTGGCGGAGCGCGATGCCGAAGTCGAGCACCTTCACGAACGGGCGGGCGGGCTCGCCGGTGAGGAACAGGTTGTCGGGCTTGATGTCGCGGTGAACCATCGACATCGCGTGGGCTGCCTCGAGCGCGCTCACCGTCTGCCGCACCACCTCGGCCGCGATCGGGAACTCGATCGTGCCTTCGCGCTCGATGCGCTCGCCCAAGCTCTCTCCCCGGAGGAGCTCCATGAGCACGAACGGCGAGCCGTCGGGCATCACCCCGTGGTCGTAGATGTGCACCACGTGGGGCGAGCTGATGCGGGCGGCCGCCTTCGCCTCGCGGCGCAGGCGCTCCATGAGGCCGGCGTCTTTTCGCAGCTGAGGATCGGCGATCACCTTCACCGCCACCTCGATCTCGAGGCGCAGGTGCTCGGCCACCCAGACGGTCCCCATCCCGCCCTGGCCGAGGGGTCGCAGCAGGCGCGCGTGGTCGCCCACCATCACACCCGGCCGCAGCTCCATGCGATCAACCTACGACGTTCACGCCAAGCATCCAAGGACTCGGAGCCACCCCGCCCCGCCTCACCACCGGCTGCACGTCATCGCTTGCCGAGCACGCGACGCACGATGGCGAGGTCGTCCTTGCCAACCTCCCGAGTGAGCACGAGCACCCCCAAGAACACGGCGGCCACGAGCGGCGCATACCCGAGCGTCATCAGCTTACTCGGCGGAGGGAGCACCCTCGCCACCCCGAGGGCCGCGGCGAGGGCTGCGAGCACGCGGAGCAGCGTCTTGGGCGCCACCACCGCACCGGCGGTGCGCTTCACCTGCGCGGCGGTGAGGAGCGTCGCCACGAGGAGCCCCACCCCGCTCGCGGCGGCAGTGCGCAACAGCAACCCTGAGCCGTAGGGCTGACCGCGCACGAACAGGAAGCAGAGCACCCCCACCAGCGCGAGCGCCACCGTGGTGAGCAGCGCGCTCGTCCGCTCCCGCTTCAGGCTCGTGAGCACCGTCGCGAGGATGCCGAAGATCGCGAACGCGCCCTGACCGAGCGCGAGCACGAACATCGGATCCCCGGCCAGCGCCGCGCTCTCGCGGCTGAACACCAGCACGAGCAGCGCGTGGGGCAGCCCCGCCGTCACGCTCACGATCATCCCGGCCACGATCAGGGCGAGCCGGATCCCGGTGCGCACGTAGCGCGCCACCGCCTCGCGATCCCCGTCGCGGTGGGCGGTGGCCAACATCGGAAACAGCACGAACGTCACGCTGAGCAGGAGCTGGTAGGGCAAGAAGCAAAACAGCTGCGCGTTGCGGTACGCGCCAGCGAGCGTGTCGGCGTCCTCGGGCCGCAGGTTCGCCGCCACCGCCGCGTCGGCGGCGAAGCGCCCGAGCAGCTGAAAGTCGCTCTGGAAGAGCAGGTTCAGCGCCAGCTGTCCGCCGAACAGCGGGGCCACGAACGCGATGTGCTCGCCCCACGACGGCGCCCCGGCCCCGCTCTTCCCGAGGCGGGCGAGCGGCAGCGTCACCAGCGTCATCACCGTCACCGAGCCCACGAAGCCAACGAGGGCCCCCTCCACCCCGAGCCCGCGGCCGGTGAGCCACCACGCCCCACCGAGCAGCCCCAACGTGCGCAGCGTCGCCGCGAGCACATCGAGCCCCGCCTGCACCGTGAACCGCTTCTCCGCGTTCACCACCCCCACCATCGGCGTGTAAAACCCGTAGAGCAGCATCACCGCCGACACGATGCGGAGCCCGGTCGTCAGGTGCGTCGCCGCCATCGCCTCGGCCATCCACGGCGCAGCCACGAAGAACCCGAGCGCGAGCGGAACGATGAGCGCGCCGTGCACCGTGAGCGTTCGCCGCTGCGTCGCCAGCTTCGCCGCGTCGGGGGCCCCCGCGATCGCGCGGCTCACCCCCTGCACCCCGGTGGCGATCACCGGATTGTAGAGGATGCTGGCCACGCTCTGCACTCGGCCGAGCGCCCCGTACTGCTTCAACCCGAGCAAGTGCGTCAGCGCCACCTGCTGCACCAGCCCCGTCACCATGAAAAAAATCTTCGCCCCCGCGATCGCGAGCCCCCCCCGCCCAGCCGCCCGCGCATCCCCCCCCCGACTCGCGCCGGCAACCGGCGGACTGCCCGCAGCGCGCCCGCTCCCCTCGGGGGCCTGCGTGCCCTTGGCGCCGTCGAGGCGTGGGGAGGAGGGTGCGTCCGACGATGGCTCGCTCACGGTCGGCGCGCTTCATCGCAGAGCGAGCCACCCACCGCAAGCACCACGCCTCGATCCACCCCCTCGACTCCCGGCGTCTCCAACGTGTGCCCGCGCCCGCGAACACCCAACTCCCCGAGCGAGGTCGCGATCGATCCTGTTGCCGTCGACCAACTCGCCCTCCACCAACTCGCCCTCCACCAACTCGCCCTCCACCAACTCGC
>CAYOAL010000142.1:0-26196 GCA_964401935.1 uncultured Polyangiaceae bacterium | reverse complement strand
CCCCGTGCCCCCCGTGCCGCCGGCTCCCGGTCCGGCGCCGCCGGCGCCGCCGACGGCCGCACCCGCGCCGCTCCCCGGACCTGCCGTCGCCCCCCCACCGCCGCTCGCCGCGTCCTCGTCTGGGGTGGTTGCGCAGGCGACGGAGACCAAGGAGAGGGCCCAAGCGAACCGAGAGCGCCGAGTCATGGGCAGAGGATAGCGCGTCCGCGATGGATGCGTAACTCAATCATGAGTTACGCAGCGACACCTTCGGCTCGCCGCGGGCGAGGCGGCCCACGCCGAGGTCGGACCGCGCCCAGGGCGGGCCACGCCGAGGGCGGCCCACGCCCAGGGCGGCCCATCCGCGGGTGTCCGCGCCGGGTTCTCCACGCGGAGGGCGTGAAGTGCTTGCGTTGCCCGCCGCCATCCAACACGTTGGTAGCCTTCATGACCGAGCGGCTCAGCGTAGGCGTCCTCGGCGCCGGTTCCATCGGCTGCTACGTGGGTGGCAAGCTCCTCGCCGCGGGCGCGGCCGACGTGCTCTTCGTCGGGCGGCCCGCCATCGGTGAGGAGCTCGCCCGGCACGGACTCTCGGTGCAAGACTTCGATCTGCCCGCGGTGCGCATCCCGCCCGAGCAGCTCCTCTTCACGACCGAGCTCACCGCGCTCGCGCGCTGCCACGCGGTGCTCGTGTGCGTGAAGAGCGCCGCGACGGCGGCGGTGGCCGCCGAGCTCGCCTCGGTGCTCGACGCAGACACCGTGCTCGTGAGCCTCCAGAACGGCGTTCGCAACCCCGAGGTGCTGCTGCGCCACCTCGCGCCGCGCGAGGTGCTCCCCGCCATCGTGGGCTTCAACGTCGTCTCCCGCGGCGAGGGCCGCTTTCATCGCGCGATGAGCGGCCCCCTCGTGCTCGAGCGCTCCATCACCCGCCGCGGCGAGGCGATCCTCGAGGTGCTCCGGCAGACCAAGCTCGAGCTCGAGACCCCCACCGACATCGCGCCCGATCAGTGGACCAAGCTGTTGGTCAACCTCAACAACGCCGTGAGCGCCCTGTCGGGCGCCCCCACCCGCGAGCTCTTGCTCTCGCCACGCTACCGCCGGATCATCGCCGCCATCGTCGCCGAAGCCCTGAACGTGCTGCGCGTGGCCGGGGTCCACCCCGCGAAGCTCCGAGGCGTGCCGATCCAGCTCATGCCCTTCATCCTCCGCCTCCCTACCCCGCTCGTTCGGGTGGTGACGCGCGCGCAGATGCGGATCGATCCCGAAGCGCGCTCTTCGATGTGGGAAGACCTCTCGCGCGGCAAGGCAACCGAGGTCGACTTCCTCAACGGCGAGATCGTGCGCCTCGCCGAGCAAGTGGGCGCGCCCGCCCCCATCAACCGCCGCGTGGTCGAGCTCGTGCGGCGGGCCGAGGAGCGCGGCGACGGACCGCCGAACCTCCCCGCCGAGACCCTGTGGGAAGAGCTCGTCCGCCCCCGCTAGCCGCACCCACATCTACTTACTTGTCCCACCGCGACGGTCCGTGGCAGGAGTTTCTCATGCCGCGCACCACCGTCTCCGTCGCGCTCCTCGCGCTCGCAGGTCTGCTCTTCAGCGCTCCGTCGCCCGCCGGTGACAAGGTGCTCGAGATCGAGCCGAACCAGACGCTCTGGGGCATCGCGCGCGCCCACGGCGTGAGCGTCGCCGCGCTGCGGGCGCACAACGACATGAGTGAAGGCGACGTGCTCCGCGCCGGGCAGAAGCTGCGCATCCCACGCCCGGGCCAGCCGGCGCCGAGCGGCGCTGTCGCCCGCTCCGGCGCGGACGAGGGCTGGGTGTGGGAGAAGCCGGCGCCGTGGACGCAGACGCAGAAGTCGGTGGCCGACCGCGGCGGCATCAACCCGTGCAACACGCCCAACCCCGGCTGGGGCAGCTACACGAAATGGAGCCGGGCGCCGTCGATGGGCCAGATGGTGATGCCCAACGACCCGTCGGTGCTCGCGGGCGGCGAGTTCGACGTGATGTTTCACTTCCACGGCCATGAGCCCATCCGCAAAGAGTGGGTGCAGGTGATGGACCGCACCGTGCTCGTGGCGGTGACCCTGGGCATCGGCTCCGCTCCCTACGCCGACGCCTTCGGCGCCCCGAACCGCTTCCCCGAGCTCGTCAAGAGCGTGGAGCGAGCGGTGGCGGCCCACACCGGCAACGACGCCGCCCGGGCCCGCCGCATCGGCCTCAGCGCCTGGAGCGCGGGCTACGGCGCCCTCCTCCGCATCCTCGACCAACCCTTCGGCAAGGAGCGCGTCGACACCGCGGTGGTGCTCGACGGCATGCACTCGAGCTACGTGAACGGCCGGGCGAGCGTCACCCAGCTCGCGCCGTTCATCGCCTTCGCGGAGCGCGCCGCGGCAGGCGACAAACACATGTTCATCAGCCACTCGTCGATCATCCCGCCCGGCTACGCGTCGTCCACCGAGACCGCCAACCTCTTGCTCCACCAGCTCGGCGGCCGCCCGAGCCCGGCCTTTCCACGCCAGGGAGATCCGATGGGCCTCGAGCTCATCCAGCGCTTCAGCCGCCAGAACCTCGAGGTGCGTGGCTTCGCAGGCAACGACAAGATGGACCACTGCGCCCACATCGGGCTGTTCCGCGACATCCTCGCCGTGCACGTCAAGCGCCGCTGGGAGCAGCCCGACGCGCCGCGCCGAGCCACCGCCAAGGTCGGCAAGACGCCGGCTCGGCTCAAAACCCGCGGGCCGCAGCCGCGAGCAGCTCGGCCCGCGAGAACGAGCCGTCCTCGGACAGGCGGTACTCGTTGATGTTGATCTCGAGGGCTCGGGTCGCGGTGATGTCGGCCACGCTCATCGCGTGATAGCTCACCTTGGAAGAGGTCGCGGTGGTGGCCAGAATCGGCGCCACCTCGCCCCACGGGATCGCCACCGGCACCGTCACCAGGGTGGTCTTGCCCGCGGGGAGCCACACGTTGGGCGAGAACGACACGGTCGGCAGGCGGTGACGACCGGCGAGCGTGACGTCGGTGGTCACGTTGCGCACCATCACGTCGAAGCTGTTGTCGTTGCGCACCGCCATCGTGATGTTGAGGAGCACTCCGGAGGTGCCCACACCGCGAATGCCGCTCGCGTGCAGCCGCATGGTGGGCTCGTGCACACAGCCGCCGAGCCCACCGAGCAACACGAGGAGCACCACCCAGCGGAGGGGGCGCAGGGGCCAGGCAACGACGAAGGCGCGCTTCATGATGGGAGTTAGACGCGCACGCGGCGGGGACGCAAACGCCGAATTCGGGCTCACCCTCGCGCCGCGGTCGCCCCCGCGCTCGGTCACTCGTCCTCGGACAGGGACAGCGGAGGGAGGGTGTCGAGGGTGCGGCCGTCCTCGCGCACGAGCGAGCGGGTGTGGCCCACCGCGTGCACCACCCCACGGCGCAGCGTGACGTGCCACGTCACCTCGATCTGACCGGGGACGAGGGGATCGCCCGAGAAGTCGACGTTGACGATGGTGACGTGGCCCACCCGATGGCCCCAGATGTCGGACGCGGCGGCCACCGTCACCGCGCTCTTCTCGAGCCCCGCTGCGCGCAGGAGCCGCTCCGGTTGGTCCGCGATCGCCGCGATGGCGGTCGCGATCTCTTGCGCCGTGGGCTCGACCTTCTTCGCGGTCACGGTGCGCTCCTCGTGCTCAGCCTCGCAGACGGCGAAGCAGGGTTCAAGGCGTCACTTGATGATGCACTGGTGCGTCGACCAGTTCTCCCCCGGGCCGCACACCGGGCGCATGCACGTGCATTTCCCTCTCTCTTCGCCGGGCGCCGGCGGGCTGTACTGAATGATGTCGCGCGGCCCCCCGAAACCCCCGCAGCAGTCTTTCACCGTCGGGCAGCTCTTGTTCGCGTAGGCACGACACACGGGGCCCCCGTAGGTCGCCTACCGCAGCGGCGCCGGCTTGGGGGCCAAAGGAGGGCTCGGCGGCGGCGCTGGCGGCGGCGCGCTCTGTGAGGCGCTCGGCTCGGAGGTCGGCGCGGCGCTCGGGGCGGGGGTCGGCGCGGGCTCCGGAGCCGGGTCGGGCGCCGCGCTCGCCTTGGACGGAGCGTCGTCGCTCGAGGTCTTCTTCCCCTTTTTCTTCTTCTTGCTCTTCTTCGCGCCGGCCTCGTCTTCGCGCTCCACCTTGGCCTGCGCCTTGTCACCCTCGGCGCCACCAGCCCCGGGGAGCACGAGCGCGGCGCCGAAGATCCCCAAGCCCACGAGCCCGCCGGCGGCCACGATCCACGGCCACGGAGAGCCCGCCTTCGGCGTCGTCGCCGGCTGGGGCGGAGGGAGCGGCTGCGGCGGGTACGTGGGCTGCGCGAACGCGCCGGGGGTGGGCGCGATCACCGCCGCCGAAGGCCCGAGCGCCGGGAGCGCGCCCTGGTTCGGATAGCCCGCGGCGGGCGCTGGCCCGGCGGGGGGCGGTGGGAACGGCGCCGGCCCGGTCGCGAGGGGCGCCGCGTGCGAAGCCGAGAGCGACGCGGGCGACCCGGCCGTCCCAAACGCCGCCGCGGGACCCACCACGCTCGCTGCGTGCCCCGCGAGGTGGGGCGCGAGCGAGGACGGCGCCGACCCCACCGCGGCGCCGAGCGCGGTCGCGAGCTCGGCCGCGGTGGCGTAGCGCTCGTGGGGCGAGACCGAGAGCGCGCGGAGGAAGAAGGCATCGAGGGCCGCCGGGAGCGCGGGGTTCACCTCGCTCGGCAGCGGGTAACGCCCGCTGTGCACGGCGAGCGAGAGCGCCCCGATGGTCTCCCCGAGGAACGGCAGCCGCCCGAGGAGGCAGCCGTAGGCGACCACCGCGACCGACCACAGATCAGAGCGGCGATCGATGTTGCGCGGATCGACGAACTGCTCTGGGCTCATGTAGTAGGGCGTGCCCAGCACCGTGCCCGTCGTGGTCATGTTCAGGCTCGACTCGGTGAGGTAGCGGGCGATGCCGAAGTCGAGCACCTTCACGAACGGCTCGCCATCGCTCTCCACGACGAACACGTTGGCCGGCTTGATGTCGCGATGGATGATGTCGAGGTCGTGGGCCCTCCCGAGGGCCCGACACAGCTGTCGCACGATCTCCGCCGTCAGCGCGGGGCTGAGCGGCCCATCCTCCTCGATCACCTGCCGCAGATCGCGCCCGTCCAACAGCTCCATGACGATGAAGGGCTCCTGCTCCGGCGTCGTGCCGAAGTCGAAGATCTTCACGACGTGAGGGCTGTCGAGGTTGGCCACCGCGCGCGCCTCTTGCTGGAAGCGCGCGAGCGCGTGCTCATCGTCGGAGAGCGAGCGGTGGAGGATCTTCACCGCCACCTTGCTGTGGAGAGACCGGTTCTCGCCCAACCAAACCGTCCCCATCGCACCCGAGCCGATCGCTCGCTCGAGGACGATGTTGGTTCCGAGCACGCTGCCGGGTCCCACCATGCGAGAAGGCTAACCTCTCGTCGCGCCCACGACCATGCCCTGATCCTCGCGCGCCATCCCGCGGGATGGGCGCGGGCGCGCGCGCGCACGATCTCGACGCCGTCCGCTCGAGCTCTTCGCCGGAGCGCTCGGGTGCGTGTTGCACGACGTCGATAGATGTCATGTGGAAGGGCAAGGGCGCGCGGGCGCGCGAGCTCGACGCCGTCTGCCCGAGCCCTTCCCCGGAGCGCTCAGAAGCGGTAGCCGAGGCGGAGGGCGCCGCCGTAGAACGCCGTGAGCGGATCGGCGGAGGTGAGCGCGAGCCCGGGGTGGAGCGCCAAGAAGAGGCCGTCGCCCTCGTCGCCACGATACAGATCCACCGACACCACGGCGTCGACGCCGACCCCGAAGCTGACCATGAGCCCGCGGCTCGAAACGCGCTCGACCAGGATCATCGACAGCTGCGGGCCGATGCCGAGGTGGACACGGTCGTGCTCCCACTCGAACATCGCGCCGAGCACCGGCCGGTGCACGTTGAGACCGGCGTGGGTCTCGGCGCGCAGGTACCCGATGGTGCCGTAGATGAAGCGCCCGCTCCGTTGCCAGCGTGCGCCGAGCGCGACCTCCACCTCGACGCCATAGAGCGGCTGGGTGAACACGCCGCGCAGCGAGGGCCCGAGCGCCATCTTCGAGCTGAAAAAGCGCCCACTGTGATCGCGCTCGTCGAGGACGGAGGCCTCCTCGGGCTCCCACCCGTCGAATTCCTCGCCGTAGTCGTCGTCGCCCGCCGGAGGCGCATCCGGTTGAGCCCAGGCCGATGGCGCCAGCGCGAACGCCAGCGCCGCCGTCGCGAGCGCCCCGACGCCTCTCAGCGCACGCACAGCGGTGCCTCCGGTAGCTCCTCGTCGGCGAGCCCCGAGCTCGTCGCACGGGGGAGCCGGTCGCAGATCCCCTTCGAGCGGAGCTCGTCGCATTCCATGTCCTCGAGACAGGAGAGCTCCGTCGTCGAGAACGACGGGGACGCGCAGCCTGAGTCGTAGTCGCAGAAGAGCGCCGTGGGATCGAGGTCGGGGCAGCAGTCGACGAGCTCGACGACGAGGTTTTCGCAGCGGAGGTCCTCCTCGAGCAGGGAGTCGAACGCGGCCGACCCGAGGAGCACCGCGAAGAGCGGCCACAAGCGCCGCAGCGGCAGTGTTGTCATGGAGCCGCGTATTGCAACTCTGTGGCCACCACCCAAGTCGGCAGGATTCCGTCGGAGGCCCCTGACCGTCGCGCCGACACCGTGACAGCCACGCCACAGTGGGAGCGCTGGTCACTCGTCCGGCGCGTTCGAAGCGGCGTCCTTGGCGCGCGAACGCGCGCGTCAGCGGGGTGGCGCCGATCCGCCGACGTCCCCCCCCGGGGGCAGCGACAAGAGCGCGCGGGCCTCGGTCGCGGTCGCGGGGCGCCGGTCGTACTCCGAGCACAGCGCCACCACCTGCGACACGAGGGCTGCGTTGGAGGGGGCCAGCTCGTCCCGGCCGAGCTTCAGGTTGTCCTCGAGGCCGGTGCGGACGTGTCCACCGAGCTCGAGGCACCAGCGGTTCACCTCGAGCTGATGTCGCCCCACCCCCGCCGCGACCCAGGTCGCGGTCGGAGCGAGCGCGCCGAGCTTGTCGACGAGGAACTCGAAGAGGCTGCGATCCGCGGGGAGGGCGTTCTTGATGCCGAAGACGAACTGAACGTGGAGCGGCTCGGGGAGGAGCCCCTCGCGGGCCAGGCGCACCGCGTTGTAGAGCATGGCCACGTCGAACACCTCCACCTCCGGCTTGACGCGGTGCTCCCGCATCCGCGCCGCGAGCTCCTCGATGAGGGCCGGGGGGTTTTCGTACACGCTGTGCGGGAAGTTCACCGAGCCGGTCGCGAGCGACGCCATGTCGGGGCCGTGCGCGAGCATCGCGCCGCGCTCCGTTCCGGTGCCGCTACGTCCTCCGGTGGAGAACTGCACGATCATCCCCGGGCAGCGCTCCCGCACCCCGGCCAGGAAGGCGCCAAACTTGGCGGGGTCGGAGCTCGGCGACTGGTCGTCGTTGCGGACGTGGACGTGGACGAGCGCGGCCCCCGCCGCGAAGGCCTCCTCGGTGGCGTCGAGCTGCTCTGCGACGGTGATCGGCACGGCCGGGTTCTGCTCCTTCGTGGGGAGCGAGCCGGTGATGGCGACGGCGATGACGCAAGGGGTGGCCATATCGATCTCTTAACCCGAGCCGAGCGCCCTGTCGGCGGCGAGGGTCTCCACCGCAACGCGAGCGAGCCTTGACACCGAACGTAACGATGTTATGTATTGGCGTAACGTTGTTATGCAACCTCACGAGCTCGTCGAGACCGTCTGCGATGCCCTCACCCAAGGTGAGCTGGGCGCGGACGCGCTCACGGCGCGGCACCTCGGGCAGCACTTGGGCAAGACCACGTCCGTGCTCTATCACCACTTCGGCTCGCTCGATGGCTTCCTGTTCGCGGTGGCGCAGGCCGGCTTCGGCCACCTCGGAGCGCGCCTCGCCGCTACCTTGAAGGCCGGGCGGTCGCTCGAGGACGTCGCGGAGGCCTTCGTGACCTTCGGACTCGATCGGCCCGCGCTCTACCACCTGATGTTCGAGAAGCGCTACGACTGGGAGGCGCTCCGCGACAAGGGGGTGCTCCAAGCCGACATGCCCGGCCTCGGCGTGTGGTCCGCGCTCGTGGGCTTCTTCGCGGGGGCTGGCTCCGAAGAGCCCGAGAGCGACGCGCGCCTCTTGTACGCCGGGGTCCACGGCCTCGTCTCGCTCGCGGCGAGCGGGCGGGCCAACGTGGGCGATCGCTCGGTGAGCGATCGCCGCGCCGCCATCGCCTCCGCACGTCGGCTCGCCCGCCGCCTCCTCGCCCCTGCCCCCCCCTCGCTGGAGACCTGCTCATGACCGTGTTGTCCGAACCCCTCACGCTGCCCACTGGAACCCTCCCCCACCGCCTCGCCAAGGCGGCCATGAGCGAGCGCATCGCCGCCAAGGACGGTGCCCCGAGCGAGGAGCTCGTGCGCCTCTACGAGCGCTGGGCCCGCGGCGGCGCCGGCTTGCTCATCACCGGCAACGTCATGATCGATCGGCGCGCGATCGCGGAGAGCGGCAACGTCGTGGTCGAAGACGAGAGCGCGCTCGACGCGCTCCGAGCGTGGGCCCAGGCGAGCAAGCGCGGCGGCGCGGCGGTGTGGATGCAGATCAACCACCCGGGACGCCAGACCCCACGCTTCGTCACGCGCGAGCCGGTCGCGCCCTCGGCGGTGGCGATGAAGGGCACCGGCGGCACCTTCGCCCGCCCTCGCGCCCTCGAGGAGGACGAGATCGTCGACATCGTCGCGCGCTTCGCCCGCACCGCCGCCATCGCCGAGCGCGCAGGCTTCGACGGCGTGCAGATCCATGGGGCGCACGGGTACCTCGTCAACCAGTTCCTGTCGCCGCTCACCAACTTGCGCGACGACGGCTGGGGCGGCGACGCGACCCGGCGCCGGCGCTTTCTCACCGAGGTGATCACCGCGGTCCGGAGCGCGGTGAGCCCGCGCTTTCAGGTCGGCCTCAAGCTCAACTCCGCCGACTTCCAGCGTGGTGGGTTCAGCGAGGAGGAGTCGATGGAGGTGGTGCGGGGTCTGGCGGGGATCGATCTGCTCGAGATCTCCGGCGGAACCTACGAGTCGGCGGCCATGTTCGACGAGCGCAACAAGGCGGAGAGCACCCAGCGTCGGGAGGCCTTCTTCCTCGAATACGCCGAGAAGGTGCGGGCGCTCACCGAGACGCCGCTGATGGTGACCGGCGGGTTCCGCACCCGGGCCGGGATGGAGGAGGCCATCACGAGCGGGGCCACCGACGTGATCGGGCTCGCGCGACCGCTCGCGGTGGAGCCGGATCTGCCCGCACGTCTGCTCGGTGGCGACGTGAGCGCGGCGCGGCCGATCCAGCTCGCGACGGGGATCAAGCAGCTCGACGCGGTGATCCAGGGCAGCTGGTACCAGCTCCAGCTCGATCGCATGGGCCGCGGCCAGGACCCCGATCCCACCATGAGCCGCGCCAAGGCGGCGCTCTTGTACCCGTTCCCGCGCCGTCGCACCTCGCCCTGGCTCGCGACCGACGCCCAGCCAGCCGAGCGTACCCGAGCCGACGCTTCGGTGTGAGCCCGGTGCGCGCGCCGCCCTACTTGGGGAGGTGCTCGGGTCGCAGCCACTCTGCGAGGTAGCGCCGGTACACGTCGTCGAAGGCCTCGGCGGTGATCGCGTCGTAGACCTTCTGCTCGAGCTTCCCGTCCGGCTTGTCGGCGTGGGCGATCACGATGCGGCCGGGGACGTCGACGGGGAGCACGTGTTTGAGGACGTGGGGCTCCGCACCGCCAGGCAAGAGGAAGTCGACGCGAAAGAAGAACACCACCCCGATGAAGATCCCGCGCGGCTTCGCGCTCGCGTAGTTCTTCCCCGACGGCTCGAGCCGATAGCTGATCACCAGGGTGGGGCTGTCCACCGCCGGCAGCTCGGCGGCGCCATCCATGTCTTGCCCCACCCGAAAGCGGAGCACGGTCTCCGGGAAGCAGCCTCCGAGGGCGTCCACGTAGCGCTGGGCCTCGCGCGCCTCGAGCTCCTGCAGCTTGTCGGGGAGCAGGTACTGGGTGGGGCGCGAGCGCGGCCCGACGTAGTACGTGTTCTTCTCCACCAGCGCGTCGGCCTTCGCGAGGGCCTTCGATGGCACCGCGCGCATGCGCACGTCGACGAACGCGCCGCGCGCTCCAGCCGGCGTCGGGAGGGGGCCGATCTTCTCCGCGTGGGCGATGAGCTGCTCCGCCACCGCCACCGTCTTGCCCTTCTCGGCGAGCTTGCTCTTGCACGCCGTGAGCCCGCGCGCGTAGATCGCGCGTCGACTCGCCGCGACCTGTTGACCGAGGTGATGGCCGGGATAGGTCGCGTCGAAGGCCAGCAGGGCGTCGAAGGTCTGCGGGGCGGCGGCGGCGGCGAAGGCCACCTCGAGCGCCCGTCGCCGCGCGGCCTCGACCTCCTCGGTGATGTCGGTGTCGGGGTAACGCGCCTTGAACGCGTCGATCGCCTCCACCGTGCCGTCGGCCACCGCGAGTCGCAGCTCGGCCCGCGGCAACAACAGCCGCGAGACGGTCGTCCGGTGCTCGCTGCCGCGGTCGAGGTAGCGCTCGTAGGTCGCCACGTCGTCGCGCGCCTTGGCCGCCGCGAACATCGCGTCGTCGCTCACCTTGTCGCGCTTCTGATAGATGACCACGCCCACCACGCCGAACGCGACGGCGACCACGAGGCGCACCTTCACCCAGAGCGGTCGGCGCGGGACGAGCGCCTTCTCCGGCGCAAAGGGAGCGTTCACCACCGGCGGGGCCAACGGATCGAGCAGCACCCGCGCGGTGGCCTCGAGCTCGTCGCTGCACTGCATCTGAGCGAGCTTGATGGCCGAGAGCGCCTGGTCGCCGTAGCCGGCGGCGATGGGGAAGCGGAGGGTGCGCGGCCCCGCCTTCACCACGACCGTGTCGGCGACGACCGCCACGCTCGACACCTCGGAGATGGGCGTCACGCCGAGCTTGGTGGTGCGCGCGTCCACGATGCACGCGGGGAACACGTAGAAGCCGGGAGCGAAGGGGAGCCCGGCGATGGCCGCGCGGTGTGCGGCCCACTCTACGATGCCCACCGCGAACGTGATCGCGAGCACGACGTAGCCAGCGACGTAGGCGCCAGGATGACGCCCGAGCGAGCTCTCCATGTCGCCGAGGCCAGTGCGGTACAGGGCCCACATGGCGAGGAGCGACAGCGGGCTGAGGGTGAGCCAAAACCATCCGGTGGGCCGGCTCGCGCGGCGGAACAGGATCGGCTTGGGGTCGAACTCGCCGCGACAGGACGACAGGAAGCGATCCTGGATGTTGCGCGTCAGTGCGAAGAAATCGACCTGCTTCATTCGGGGCGCGGCCGCACAACCCGCTGCGGCGGGTCAACATATCAAGAGCGGTCGCCTGCGCAAACTGCAGCTGACGGAAGTTTCTGTGTATGGTTGCGGGGATGGCCCTCTCCGACCCCGAGCTCGGCCGCTCGCTCGAGCTGGTCTTCGGCACCTCCCCCGACGCGGTGGCGGTCGTCGACGGCGCCGCCATCGTCTACGTCAATCCGGCGTGTCGCGCGCTCTACGGGCTCGAGACCGCGACAAAGACGCTCCTCGGCCGCTCCGTGCTCGATCTGATCACCCCCGAGGCGCAGCACATGATGATCGAGGTGATGCGCCGCCACGCGCTCGAGGAGCCGGTCCCTGCGTCGTTCCGCACCACGTGCGTGCGCCTCGACGGCACACCGTTCGACGCCGAGCTCTCCTCCACGCGCTTCACCTCCGGCGCTGCGCGCTACGTGGTGCTGTTCCACCGAGGGCTCGACGCGGCCCCGCTGGAGGACCAGCGCTCGGACGAGGCGCTCTACCGCGCCGTGTTCGACGTCAACACCGCCATCAAGCTCCTGATCGATCCCAAGAGCGGCGTCATCGTCGACGCCAACCAACCGGCGGTCGAGTTCTACGGCTGGTCGCTCGCAGAGCTCCGGGGCATGCGCATCACCGACATCAACCAGCTCTCGCCGGACGAGGTGCGCGCGGAGATGGCAAAGGCGCAGACCGGGCGTCGTCGCTACTTTCGATTTCGGCACATGACTTCGAGCGGAAACGTGCGCCACGTGGAGGTGCACTCCGGGCCGGTCACCATCGGCGAGCGCCAGCTCTTGTTGTCGATCATCCACGACGTGACCGAGCGCGACGCGCTGGCCGAGCAGCTCCGCGCCTCCCGCGAGCTCGAGGCGGTGGGCCGGCTCGCCGGCGGTGTGGCCCACGAGTTCAACAACCTGCTGACGGTGGTGCTCAACGGCTCGGCGATGCTGCTCCGGCGCATGCCGGAAGACTCCCCGCTCCGGCGCTACGTGGAGGATGTGAGCTTCGCCTCGGACCGCGCCGCAGAGCTCACGCGCGATCTCCTCGCGTTCAGCCGGCGCCAGGTGTTGCTCCCTCGCTCCCTCGATCTCAACGGTGTGGTGAGGCAGATGTCTCAGCTGCTCCAGCGCTCGCTGGGTACCACGGTGAGCATCAACACCCGGCTCGCGCGCGAGCTCCCGCCCACCCACATCGATCCACGCCAGCTCGAGCATGTGCTCATGAACCTCGTGCTGAACGCCAAGGACGCGATGCCAGGGGGCGGAGAGATCCTCATCTGTACCGAGGTGGTGGAGCTCTCGCTGCCGCTCGGCCCCAGCGGTCGCTGGGTGGCGCTCACCGTGCGCGACGAAGGCACCGGCATGGACGCCGAGACGAAGCGGCGCCTGTTCGAGCCGTTCTTCACCACCAAAGGCAAAGCGAGCGGGACCGGGCTCGGGATGGCCACCGTGTACGGCATCGTCGCGCAGAGCGAGGGACACATCCAGGTAGCGAGCGAGCTCGGGCAAGGCACCGAGATCCGGGTCCTGCTCCCCATCGCCGCCGCCACCGAGGCCTCCGAGGTCGCGCCGGCGGCGAGCAAGCCCCGACCCACACCAACCTTGAGCATTCTCCTGGTCGACGACGTCGACGCGGTCCGGACCTCGCTCGCTCGAGGTCTGGAGCTGCTCGGAATCCACGTGATCGAGGCGGCGAGCGCGGAGGACGCGATCTCGGTGTGGCGTCACCGTCGCGGTGCCGTCGAGGCGCTCGTCACCGACATCGTGATGCCGGGAGCGTCGGGGATCGAGCTGGCGCTGCAGCTCCTCGAGGAGGAGCCGTCGCTCCCCGTCATCGTGATCTCGGGCGATCTGCGCGGCCACGATCTGACGCGGCTCCCCGCGTCGGCGGTGAGGCTGCAGAAGCCGGTGACGGCCGAACACATCGCCCGCGAGATCGGCAACCTCCTCGCCACCGACGAGGGCCCTCATCCGGCGGCGCGCTGACCCACGAAGTTGAGGTAGGCTCGCGATCATGCGTGCTTTGCAGCTCTTGGCTCTGTTCGCGGCAGCGGCCGTTCCCACCGGCGCGATCGCTTCCTGCGGCGGCGATGACAACGACGGCGCCGGCGGCGCGGGGGCGACGGCGAGCTCTGGCCCGGGCCCAGGGGCGGGGCCGAGCGGCGTGGGGGGAGGGGTGCAGCCTCCCCCGCCTTCGTGCGAGCCAGCGGCCGAGGGCTCATCCGAGGTCTCCGAGCCCGAGCTCATCGCGAGCCTCGGCGATCGGTGGCACGAGTCGTGGCTCGCGTCGCCGGTGGTCGCCGATCTGGACGAGGACGGCACGCCCGAGATCCTCGCCGCGAGGCATGGTCTCGTGCTCGGCTGGCACCTCGACGGGGAGGTGGTGTTCCGCCAGGAGGTGGACGGCCGCTGCTGGGCGTCTCCAGTGGTAGCCGACCTGCGACCCGATCTGCCGGGGCTCGAGGTGGCGCAGGCGTCGGCGGACACCATCTACGCCTGGCAGGCGGATGGCACGCCGGTCCCCGGCTTCCCCTTCACGTGGCGCGGCGAGCTGCGCAGCCTCGCCGCCGGCGACATCGACGGCGATGGTGCGCTCGAGCTCGTGAGCGTCACCACCCAGAACCTCGAGGAGAACGGCCAGCGCGACATCGTCATCGCAGTGAACGCCGACGGCTCGGTGGTGTCCGGCTTCCCGCCCAACACCAGCGGCGCGTCCGGCTGCGACGACGCCTGCTACGTGTACAACGGCTACGATCAGAACATCGCGCTCGGCGACGTGAACGGCGACGGGGTGTCGGACGTGTTCGCCACCCAAGACAACGCTTACAACTCGCTGCACGAGGGCGACGGGCGCGCCTTCGACTGCGACCCGGCGTTCCGCAACCGCACCAAGTTCCACGGCGTGCGCGGCCTGCACGATCTCGCGGAGGCCCACCAAGGCTACGCCGACGACGAGTCGACGGCGCTCCAGGCCCACCACACCAACACCGCCCCCGCCATCGCGGACATCGACGGCGACGGGATCGGCGAGCTCGTGTTCGTGGCCTCGGTGCAGAACGCGGCGCAGGACGATCGCGAGCAGGGGGTGGCGCTCTGGGTGCTCGAGAACGACGGCACCCGCCCTCTCGGCTGGGAGGTACCGCTGCACTTCGACGGCTACCTGAGCGGGCTCTGGGACTACGGGGACAACAACATCGTGGCCATCACCAACCAGGTGACGGTGGCCGACATCGATCCGGACCGACCGGGACCGGAGATGATCTTCGCCGGCTTCGACGGGGCCATCCACGCCGTGGACACCGAGCAGAACGTGCTGTTCAGCGTGAGCTACACCCAGAGCGACGTGGTGGCGACGGGCGGGGTGGTGGTGGCCGACCTGTCGGGGGACGGCGCGCCCGAGATCGTGTTCACCACCTACTCGACGGAGGAGGACTTCGGCGAGCTCTTCATCCTCGACGGCGGGGGCAACCTGTTGCATCGCGTCGCGCTCCCGGGCCGAGGGGCGATGCCCGTGCCCACCATCGACGACGCCGACGGGGACGGGACGCTCGACATCATCGTGAGCCTCAAAGACGCCGCCGATGGGGAGCCGCAGGTGCTCGTGTTCCGGGTGGAGGGGGCGAGCGACAACTGTGTCCTGTGGCGCACCGGCCGCGGGAGCTACCTCCGCGACGGCTACGTGCCTCCACCCTGAACCACCGCGGGGGGGAGCATCACCCGCTCGATCTTCGAGAAGCCGGTGCCGACCCGTGCGGTCTGCACGAGCTGCTGAGAGAAGGGGTTGACGGCGATCACGCCCGCCTCCGAGCTGATGAGCCAGTTGCCGTTCGCGAGCGGGTGCACCCCGCGACCGATGTCGATCACGAGCGACCGCACCACGTCGCCGTCGGGCTCGATCTCGATCACCTCCGACCAGCCGGCCACGACGAAGTTGCCGTTGTCGAGCAGCTTGATCTGCTGCGGGAAGTCGATGGCAGTGAGCTCGACGAACGAGCTCGCGTCGACGTCGTAGAGGCGGAGGTTGTCCGGCTCCGAGATGTCGGCCATGAGCATGGTCCCCGAAGGGAGAAACAAGATGTCGAACGGATCGCTGCCGTCGTCGACGAAGTCGGCGAGCCGGCTCCCGGACGCGTCGAAGCGCGCCACGAACGGTGCCCCCGCCGGCGACACCGAGAGGAAGAGATCACCACCGCGAAAGTCGATGCCACGCAGATTGTCGAGGCCGTCGCTCTGATCCACGAAGATGCTGCGAAAGCTGCCGTCGACCTCGAAACACACCACGTGGTCCTCGAGCTGATCCGACACGTAGATCCGCCCGTCCGGCCCTTGCACCGCGTTGTTCGCCGCGCTGAAGATGAAGGGCTCGGCCCCCGTCGGGGGTGGCACGAAGTCGCGCAGGTAGGTGCCGTCGGTGGCGCTGTAGATCCCCACCGAGCCCTCGAGGCGGTCGGGGATGAGGAGCGCGGGCACCATCGTCGCGCCCTCGCCACCTTGCCCTCCAGCCGCGCCGCCGCCGCCCTGCGGCTCCCCCCCTCTGCCGCCGGTGCCACCGCTCGCCCCCGCGCCGCCACCGCCCTCGCTGGCGGGGAACGGCTCGTGATCTTCGAAGCCCAACACGAGCGCACAGCCTCCGCAGACGAGGGCCGCGAGCGCGAGCGCGGTGAGGAGCGCGCGCGTCACCACCTCGCCCCCAGCGTGAGCGTTCCCCCACCCGGCTGCAGCGTCGCCTCGAGCCACGCGCTGTCCGCTCCGGTGACCCGGTCGGAGGCGACCACGATCACCACGCCAGCGGCCACCGCCGCCATCCCCGCGATGAACGTCACCGTGGACACGGTGGCGTAGGTTCGCGCGGTGTCGTGCATGGCGAGGCCTTCAGCGCTGCAGAAGCGCCCCTCGCAGCGCTCGTCGGCGGCGTCGCGCTCGAGCGCGGCCGCGACGCCCATGCCGCCGCCCACGAGCGCGCTGGCCACGCCCACCCCGAACACCACCCACCCCGTGATCCAGACCGGGTTGGTCTCGCTCGGCGCGGTCTCGGGAGGCGGCGCCGCGGAGCGCGGGATGGGGGTGAGGTCGCCGAGCTCGAGGGTGAAGGTGGCGCCCCCCGCGGCCACGTCCACCGCGCGCTCGAGGGTCTTGAAGCCCGTCGCGCTCGCGGTGATCACGTGACGCCCCGGATCGACGGGCATCGCGGTGCCGAGCACCGCCGCGCCGAGCCGCTCGCCATCGAGCCGCACCACGAGCGTCGGCGGCGACGCGCCCGGCGCACGCGCGATCAAGAGGCGCGACAGCGTGGGCTCGAGCGCGTCGGCGCGCTCGGCGGCGAGCTCCGCGCGACGCGTGTCGCCTTGTCGCTCGGCGAGCTCGGCGGCGGCGCTGAACTCGGCCCAGGCCGACGCGGTCTTCCCTTGCTCGGCGTGGCACGTCGCCAGGTGCAAGAGCGTACCCAGCTGTGGATCGATGCGCTGACTCTCTTCGAACTTGGGGCAGGCCGCGTCGTAGGCGCCGTCGCGCGCGAGCGCCTTCGCCTCCCGAAACAACGTCTCGGCGAGCGCCCGCTCCTGACTGGACGGCTCGGCCCTCGCCACCCCGAGCGACAGGCCGGGCGCCAAGCCGCCGAGGAGCACCGACGCGACGACCACGCGGGCGAGGGCAGCCCCCCTCAATGGCGGCCTCCCAGCGCATCGAAGGGGTTCGGCGGGTCGGGCGGCGGGGACGACGAGGCCGCGGGTTGGCCCCCCGAGGCCTCGGGGCCGGCGCCAGCGGCGGCCTTCGGCTCACCCTGACGAGGTGAGACCGGGCGCGGGGGCTCGGGCACGAGCGTTGGGGTCGGCGGCTCGACGGCGGGCGGGCGCTCGGGTTCGGTGGCGTTCGGCGCGGGCTCGGCCCAGCGAGGGTCGGGAGGTGCCGCGCTCTCGGCCGTGGCCGGCGCGAGCTCGTGATCGATGGGCGCGGCCTCCTGCTCGGCCCTCAGCACCGTCAGGGCCACCGCCCCTCCCAAGGCCATCGCCACCGCGCCCCCCACGAACACCCAGGGGCGCAGCCGCGAGCTCGCCCGAGGCGTCGCGGGCCCGACCACGACGGGAGCCCACCGCGGCGTCGCGCCCTGAGGGGCCTCCGCCGGCGTGAGCGCGGGCACGAGCGGCGCGGCGGGGGCGACCGCGTTCGCGGTCACGGCCGAGGGCGGGGGCGCGGTCACCGCGGGGGCCGGCGTCGGGATCGGGGTCACGACCGGGATCGAGGCCACGGCCGCGTCCGGCTCGGCTGGACGCGCCGCGGTGAGCAGCGCCACCGGGGCGCTCTCCCCGAGCTCGCGCTCCCCGATCTCGCCGCGCGGCATGCGGTGCGTGTCGGGGTCGGGCCCGGGCTCGCGACGGAGCTCGCGGGTCGTCGGCTCGCCGCGATCGGTCCCTGCGTCCGACTCGGAGCCGAGCTCGAGCTCGAGCACATCGAGCGACGGATCCGTCCAGGTCGACACGCTGATCGACGGCGTGTCGTCGATGGCGACCCCCACCTCTTCGAGGATCGCGGCCCGCACCGCGGCCGGCGTCGTCTTCTGATCGAGCTCGGCCATGGCCCGAGCCCGCCGCTCGAGGACATCCCCCAGGCGCTCCGCCAAGAAGCGGCTCACCTCCCGAATGGTGGCCGGCGGGTGACACGCCTCGAGCGCATCGGCGAGCTCCTCGGCGGTCTGAAAGCGCTCGGCGGGAGCGCGCGCCAGGGCCTTCGCCACCACCGCGTCGAACACGGTGAGATCGGCGTGGAACCGGCTCGGAGGCGGCAACACCGCCTGCGCGCGACGCCGCAGCGCGAGCACGTCGTCCGTGTCGCCGGCGAAGGCGCGCTTCTGCGTGAGCGTCTCCCACAGCGTCACGCCCACCGCGTAGACGTCTGCGCGCCGATCTACGTCGCCGGTGCGGAGCTGCTCGGGGGCCATGTAGCCCACCTTCCCCTTGAGCTCCCCGTGGCGCGTCACCTGGGCGCGCCCGGCCGCTTTGGCGATGCCGAAGTCGAGGACGCGCGCGAGGCCATCACGTCCCACCAAGATGTTCGCGGGAGACACGTCGCGGTGCACGATCCCGAGGCAGCGACCCTCGTCGTCCGTGGTCTCGTGGGCCGCGTGCAGCCCACGGAGGCAGCCGCCCACGATCGCGGTGCTCACGGCGTGAGGAAAGGGGCGGCGCTCGCGGGCCGCGCTCGCGATGAGCTCGGACAGCGGCGCCCCGAGCACGTAGTCCATCACGAGGTAGAGCTCGCGCCCGTCCCTCACCACGTCGAGCACCGGAACGACGTGGGGGTGCCGGATGCGGGCCGCGAGGTGAGCCTCGTCGACGAACATCGACACGAAGTCGGGGTCGCGCGAGTACTGGGGATGGAGCTGTTTGATCGCCACCGTGCGAGAAAAGCCCACCGGTCCCACCAGCCGCCCGTAGTACACGGTGGCCATGCCGCCCGACGCGATGCGCTCGTGCAGGGCGTAGCGGCCGATGACGCGGGGCAAGTGCACGGGGAGATTATGACCCGTCGGAGCAGGGCCGGCATAGTGCGATGCCCGGACCGCGCGCGACCCCGCGCCGGCACCGAGCGCGCCGCGTGGCACGTTGCGGCGGGCCAACGCGCAGCGTCGCCAACGCCCCCGCGCTCACCGCGGCAGCTCGGCCCGATCCGGTCGAGGGCTGCGCGCGAGCTCCTCGTCGAGGCGACCCGCTCGATCGAGCATGGCGAGCTCGGTGTAGCCCCCGATGGGCGTGCCGTTGATGAATATCTGGGGCACCGTGCGCTGCCTCGAGGCGGCCACGAGCCACGCGCGCAGATCTGGGCGCCCGCCGCAGTCGACCTCCTCGAAGGGCACCTGCTTGGCAGCGAGCAGGCGCTTGGCGGCGTGGCAGAAGCCACACGTGCCGGTGGTATAGATCACGACCCGAGCGTTGATCACACCTCAGCCTACTCTCGGCGCGACGTCCCGTCTCGGCTCAAACTCAGAGGCAGGCGGGGGTGCCCTCGCAGTCCGCGCAGCCGCAGCCCTCGTTCGTGGTGTCGCAGGTGCCGTCGTCGTCGCAAGAGCCGGGCGCCGCGCACGACGGGTGGCTGTCGCAGTCGGGGCAGACGCAGTCGTCGTCGCCGTCGCACACCCCGTTGGTGTCGCAGTCGAACGCGTGGTTACCCGCGATCGTCAGCGTCCACTCCGCCGCGCTCCCACACGCCGTCCCGCCCACGTAGGCCACCTCGAAGATGATCCAGCGCCCGTCGTCGTTGTTGAGCTGGTCCTCCCAGGTGCCGACGACGACGGCCGGCTCGGTGGTGGCGGTCACCGTCTGGCCGTCGCAGTGCGGCTCGTCGTCGCCCACGTACACCTTGAGGTCGAAGTCCATGCTCGGGCTGTTGTCGAGGCGCGCCGCGAACTTCAAGTCGGGGAAGCTGATCACCGACCCCACCGTCTCGGCCACGAACACCTTTACGAAGCGCGCGGTGGTGCCGCGCACCACCCGCAGGTCGGTGCCCGCGTCCCCCGCGATGGCGGTGAGCGTGTCGGCGCTGAGGCAGCTGTTGGGCGCGTCGTAGTCACAGGCCGCCCCCCCCGCGCCGGTGGTCGGCGACGAGCCGCCCCCCTGCCCCGCGCCCGCGCCGCCGACACCGTTCCCGGTGGTCACGGTGGTCATGAGCCCCCCCGCGCCGGTCTGCGCGGCGGAGGAGGCGTCATCCTCGAAGCGCGACCGCTCGCCGGTCTCTTCGCTCCCGCAGCCGGTGGCGGCCGCCCACCCGACCACCCCCACGAGCGCGGCGGCGGCGAGGTCTCGTCGGCTCCCCATGACGCTGGCGCAGCTCCCCATGACGCTGGCGCAGCAAGCAAGCCCCGCACCATGGACCGCCAGCGTCGACATGAATTCAGAATCATTCCGATGTGGGGGCGACGTTCGTGGCCCTGGGGCCCGTCCGATCCACGGGATTGTGCCCCCGCCGCCCGGGCCCCGGCGCCGAGGGGGCCGCGGCGCGCCGGGATGAAGTGCTGCTTCCGGCTCGGGCGTCCGGAAGCTAGATTGAGCGCATGCGGCGCCCGGTTCTGCCCTACGACATGTTCGATGTGGAGCGCGACGCGCGGGACGCGAAGCGCTTCGCGAAGATGGAGTCGATCTACCACCGCGGGCAGGATCTCGCGTGGAAGGGGCACGAGCTGCTCGACGCGCTGTGGGCCGAGGCCGGAGACGCCCCGCTTCGAGCCGAGCACCGCGAGCCGCTCCGACGCGTGCTCGGGATCATCATGTGGGGCGAGCTCGCGGCGTGGAAGATCGCCGCCCAGCTCGCCGACGAGCTGGTGCCGCTCGAGGCCCGAATGGCCGCGGTGAGCCAAGCCCACGACGAGGCGCGCCACTTCTACGTGATGCACGACTACCTCACCCGCAAATGTGGAGAGGCGCCCCGAGGGGTGCCGCCCGCCGCCGAGCGGCTCCTCGGCGCGGTGCTCACGGCGGACACCGTCCCGAAGAAGATCCTCGGGATGCAGCTGCAGCTCGAACCCACCGCGCTGACGATCTTTCACGCTTTGCGCGAGCGCGATCTCTGCCCGGTGCTCACCAAGCTCTTGGTGTTCTTCGAGAAGGACGAGGCGCGCCACGTCGGGCTCGGCATCCAGCTGTTGCCGTCGCTCCTGCGGGAGCTCTCCGCTCCAGAGGGGCTCGCCTTCACCGCCTTCTCGTTCAAGGTGGCCTCGTTCTCCATCTACTCGATGCGCCAGATGCAGGACGACCTGGTCGCGCTCGGGATCGATCCGCGACGCGTGGCGATGTTGGGGAAGTCGAAGCAGCTCCTGGCGCTCGAGGAGCTCTGGGCCACCGCCCCCGGCACCAAGAGCGAGGTCAACGAGCGGCTCGGCTTCGCGTTCGACGCGGTGGTCGACGCGATGTGGCCCGCGCACGACGCCGATCGATCGGTGCGAGGACGGGCGCGGCGTTTTTCGCACGTGTTGCGCCGAGGCCTCGAGCGGGTCGACACGGTGCTCGATCCCACCTCCTGAAGCCCACAACCCCTCGCAATCACTTGAATAACTGCGTCGAGGCAGTTGTGTTCAACCTGTGACAGCACGAGGGGCGAGCCAAATCGACAATGGAGGAGAGGTTTATCCGTGTTCGCAATCATCGCGTTCTTTTTGGCTCACTGGTGGCTGTCCGTCTTCTTTCAGTCGTTCTTCCTCCATCGCTACGCCGCCCACGGCATGTTCACGATGAGCAAGGGCTGGGAGCGGTTCTTCTACTTCTGCACCTTCGTGTGTCAGGGCTCCTCGTTCCTGATGCCCCGCGGCTACGCCATCCTCCACCGCGAGCATCACGCCTTCAGCGACACCGAGCGCGATCCTCACTCGCCGCACGTGTATCCGTCGCTGTGGACGATGATGAGCCACACCAAAGACCACTACCGGGGCATCAACCGCGGCACGATCGTGCCCGAGGCGCGCTTCGACGGTCGTTATCCCTCGTGGCCTACCATCGATCGTCTGGCCGATCGGTGGTCGGTGCGGCTCATGTTCGGCTTCGCGTACACGATGTTCTACGTGGAGTTCGCGCCGCACTGGGCCTGGGCGCTGCTGCTCCCCATCCACTACATCATGGGGCCGGTGCACGGCGCGATCGTGAACTGGGCTGGCCACAAGTACGGCTACCGCAACTTCGACATCAAGGATCGCTCGCGGAACACGCTCTGGGTCGACTTCGTGACGGTGGGGGAGCTCTTTCAGAACAACCATCACCGCCACGCGAGCTCCCCCAACTTCGCGCAGCGCTGGTTCGAGCTGGATCCAACCTACCAGGTGATGCGCCTCTTGCACGGGCTGCGCATCATCCAGCTCCCCGCGCGCGCCCACGGTGCCGACGCGGAGGCGCTGCCCGAGTCGCTCGAAGCGGCCTGAGCCGTCATCGCGGCGCGTCGCTCGCGAACAGCCCCAGCCTCCTCGCCGGCCCGAACGCGCGGCCAGCGAGCAGCACCAACGCCTCGCGGCTCACACGTCGACGGCGCTCAGGGCTTCGAGCGCTGCCTTCGCATACAGCTCCCGCGGCCCCTCCGCGATGCGGCGCAGCGCCCGCTTCGCGACCCGAGCCGCCGGCCCGAGCCGCCCGAGCGCGACGATCGCGCTGAAGCGGAGATCGGGGTCGTCGAGCGCGCGGGTGAGCTCGGCCACCGCCTTCGCCTCCCATGGCGAGTGGCGCGCCGCCGCCCCGAGCGCGCTCGTGGCCCACGCCCGCACCCGCTCGTCGTCGTCGCGCTCGATCACGTGGAACAGCGTGGTCACCGCCCCCGCCGCCCCCTCGCCCATCTTGGCGAGGGCCCGCAACACGTCGCGCCGCACATCGGGATCCTCGTGGTGGGCGAGCTCCACCAGCTCCCCGAGGGCCGGCGTCGCCGCCTCGCCGATGTCGGCCAAGGCCTGCACCGCGAGCCTCAGCGCGGACGGCGGCTGGCGCTCGAGGGCTGCCCTCAAGGCGGGGACGGCCCCCGCGCCGATGCGAGCGAGGGAGCGGCTCGCGGCGTGGCCGAGGCGTGGATGACCGAGCAGCGCTGCGAGCGCCCCGCTGGCCTCCACCGCGCGTCCTTCGAAACGCCCGAGCGCGCGTACCACCTCGATGGCCACCAGAGGATCGGGCTCGGCGAGCTGTCGCGCGAGCACGGGGATCGCCAGCTCGTGCCCGATCACCCCGAGCGCCCGCGCTGCGTAGCGGCGCACCGGCGCGTGCTCGTCGTGCAACGCTCCCACGAGCGACGCGAGCCCACCCCTGGCCTCGGCGCCGTAGGAGGCGAGCGCCTCCGCGGCCGCCCACCGGCGATCGCGGCTCGCCGAGCGCAGGTCGCGCGCCCACGCCTCGAGCGATCGCCCCTCGGGGGGCGGCGCTTCCTCGTGCACCAGGAGCAACACCTGGCCCAAGCCGATCTCGTCGCCCGGCGAGAGCGGCGTTCCGAGCGCGATCAGGCGCCCGTTGAGGCGCGTCCCTGCCGTGGAGCCGAGGTCGCGCAGCACGAACGCGCCGCTCGTGCCATCGATCTCCGCGTGGTGGCGCGACACGTCCGGGGTGCGAAACACGATCGTGGCGTCGGCGTCGCGGCCGAGGATGACCCGTCGCCCGAGGCTCACCGGGGCCACCGACGAGAAACCGGATGGCGCCTGCTCGTAGCGGCGAGGGTAGGTTCCGGACAAACCGCGGAACTTGAGGTAGAGGGCCGGCGCCATGCGTCTCTGGAAGCCTATCCGGACTGCGCCGCACCGCAAACGTCACGTGATAGGGTCGCGCACCGATGGTCGACGAGGGGGTCATCAAGTTTCACGCCGAGCACGAGCCACGTTCGCTCGATCCGCACCGCTACGGCGAGCTCGCGTGCCGACTCACCGCGTGGCGCGAGGTGATGTCGAAGCTCCAGCTCGTAGGCCAGGATCCCTCGCGCTACGGGGGCGCGGGCTATGGCAACGTGAGCGCCAGGGTGGGGCCCCCGGGCACGCCACGCGGAGCCCGGGCGATGCTCATCAGCGGCACCCAGACCGGCGGCCTCCCCCGCCTCGGCCTCGCGGATCTCTGCGTGGTCGACCGCTACGACGCCCAGCGCAACTGGGTGCGGAGCCACGGGCGGCGCATGCCCTCCTCCGAGACGATGACCCACGGGGCGATCTACGACCTGTCGCCAGCCATTCGCTTCGTGTTTCACGCCCACAGCCCGGTGATCTGGCGGGCGGCCCGCGCGCTCCGCATCGCGACGAGCGACCCGCGGGTGCCCTACGGTACCCCCGAGATGGCGGCCGAGGCCGCACGGCTCTACTCCGGGGGCGCGCTCGCCTCGACACAGATCATGGCGATGGGCGGCCACGAGGACGGTATCATCGTGTTCGGACGCAACGCAGAGGAGGCAGGGCAGGTGCTCGTCACCCATCTCGCGCGCGCCTTCGAGCTGGTCTGTCGCGCGTGATGTCGTCGCCACGACAAAACCCCAGGTCACCCGCTTGAGCCGAGAGGAGGAAGAGGATCCCACCCGCGTCAGCGCCCCGAGCCGCGCCGGCGCGCGGGAGCGGTGGGCGTCGGACGGCCTCGAGGCCACCGTTCGCGAAGACGACCCGGCCACCGACACCCAAGCCGAGGCGCGGGCGCTCGAAGGGCTGTTCGAGTCGACCACCGGAGCGAGCGCCGTCGGCGAGGGGAGCGGCGACACCTCGATGCCGAGGTCGCTCGCCATCGCGCACAAGCTCACCCCCCACCAGACCCTGCTCGACGAAGAGATCCAGCGGACGCGGGTGTTCACCAAGCTCGCGGCGGCGGTGGCCGCCACCGTGGCGTTGGTGGCCCCCCTGCTCGGCGGCGACCCCACCGCGAAGGGGATCCTCCTCGCCGGCATGGCGCTCATCATCGGCGCCTGCGGGGCGCTCGCGTGGGCGATCAAGAGCGACGACGGCTACACCATGCCCCGCGTCATCGCCACCGGCTACGCGTGCATCGCCGGCGCGTTCAGCGGCATCTATTTCTTCGGCCCGTTCTCCCCGGGGCCGGTGGTCATCCCCTTCGGCCTCTACTTCTTCAGCCTGTCGCAGAGCTTCCGCGCCACGCTCGCCACCTACGTCACCTGCGCGGTCGCCTACGCGCTCCTCGCCGGCGGCACCGTCGCGGGGGTGCTGGCCGATCGCGGCGTCGTGGCTGCGACGGCGCTCGACACCCTCGACAAGCTCGTGATGCTCTTCGTGGTGGAGGCGATCTTCTTCGCCACCTACGTCATCGGGCGGGCGACGCGACGGGCCAACCTCGAGGCGGTGGAGCGCCACGATCGCGACGTGCGCTCCCTCACCAAGCGCGAGGCCCTCTTGCGCGAAGCGCGCCAGGAGCTCGATCTGGCGCTCCGGGCGGGCGGCTTCGGGCGCTACACCGACGTGCTCCTCGGCTCCTACGAGCTCGGCTCGGTCATCGGTCGAGGTGCGATGGGCGAGGTGTACGAGGCGGTGCACCGCACCACCGGCGGCGCCGCGGCGGTCAAGGTGTTGCGCGCCGAGATGGTGTCCAACGCGGATCATGTGCGGCGCTTCTTGCGCGAGGCGAAGGTGGCCTCCACCCTCACCGTGCAGCAGGTGGTCCGCGTGGAGGAGATCGGCGGCCTCGACGCGCCCACCCCCTACATCGCCATGGAGCGGCTCATCGGCGAAGATCTCGGCGATCTGTTGCGGAGCGAGACACGGCTCAAGCTGCGCCACGTGGTGCAGCTGGTGCGCGACGTGGGCAAGGGCCTCGAGGCCGCGCAGCGCGCGGGCATCGTGCACCGCGATCTCAAGCCGAGGAACCTGTTCCGCGCCCGCCACGAGGCGGGGCGGGTGTGGAAGATCCTCGACTTTGGCGTCTCCAAGCTGGTGCACGCGCGCGGCACCATCACCGAGGGGGCGCTTATCGGCACGCCAGCCTACATGGCGCCGGAGCAAGCGCGCGGCGACGACGTCGACCATCGCGCCGACCTCTACGCGCTCGGGGTGATCTGCTACCGGGCCCTCACCGGCCGTCCCGCCTTCGCCGCCACCGGCGTGCCCGACATGATCTACCGCGTGCTGAACACGATGCCTCCGCGCCCGAGCGCGGTGGTCCGCGCGCTCCCCGAGACGGTGGATTGCTTCCTCCGGGTGGCCATCGCCAAACATCCCGCCGACCGTTTCCAGTCGGCGTCGGCCATGGTCGAGGCCTTCGAACACGCCGCCCGCGGCGAAGACTCTCACCACATCGGCGAGCGAGCGCGGCTGCTCAACGCCACCATGCCGTGGAACCACCGCGACGAGGATCCGAGGCTCACCGATCCCGGACCACGCTACTGAGAGAGGGAGAGAGAGAGGGAGAGAGAGAGGGA
>CAYOAL010000141.1:0-26320 GCA_964401935.1 uncultured Polyangiaceae bacterium | reverse complement strand
GGGGATACAGCTTCCCCGCGACGAACCGACTCCGGAGGACCCGCATCACCTCGGCGGATCGCAAGTTCGGCAGCCCGGCGCAGAGGCGCCACGTCACGTGCACCGGATGCGCCGCCGACAGCGCCGGCCGCGGCCCGTGCCGGAGCCGCGACCCCTCCTTCGGCGGGCGACCCGGACGACGCCCCCGCGCGAACGTCGCCACTCGCCTCCGCCGCCCCGCCCCCGCCTTCGTGAACAAGCTCGGCTGCCGAGGGTTCGTAACAGAACGCCCACGACGCGAGCGCCGAGACGTCGCAGGGCCGTCAGCGGTTCGAGCTCCCGGGCTCGCCGCCCCCGAGCTCGCCGCTCCCGAGCTCGCCGCCCCCGAGCTCGCCGCCCCCGAGCTCGCCGGCCCCGGGCTCGGCGCCCCCGAGCTCGGCGCCCCCGAGCTCGCCGCCCCCGAGCTCGCCGCCCCCGAGCTCGGCGGCCCCGAGCGGCTCGAGCGAAGCACCGTCTTCGACGACTTTGCCGGCATGTGGTTAGTATGGGCATATTTTATTTCGTGGCAACCCGAAGCGGGACATTTTCCTTTTCGGGCCGCAGCGAGGGGCTTGCTATCCGCCGTGTCGCGGGGCTCGCGGCCTCGGCCGCAGCGAGGGGTTCACTGCACGGCGCCCCCGCACCCGCACCCGCCCTCGCGCGACCACGACCACACCCGCACGACCACGACCACATCCACGCCCGCACGGCCACGACCACGCCCACACGGCCACGACCACGACCACGACCACACCCCCCAGTTCCCTCACGCTCTCACGCCCTCACGCCCTCACGCCCTCACGCCCTCACGCCCTCACGCCCTCACGCTCTCACGCCCTCACGCCGGCCCGCCCACGCGGCCCGCTCTGCCGAGCTCGCCGGACCGCGCCTCGGGGGGCCCATCGAGGCCGTGTCGGTCGGACCTTCAGCGGACGATGGGGAGGCGGCTCTTCTTCTCGCGTCCGATGCTCGGGAGCGACAGCTCGGGGAAGCCCACGGGGGTGGGCGACTGGGCGGGGGCGCCGCCGGTGAAGCGGGTGGTGTCGGCGCCGCCCGCGGTGCGATGGCGCTGCTGGCCCCCCGCGATCTTCCAGTGCGCGAGCCGGTTCTGCATGAGGTTGAGGGGCCAGTACCCCACGGTCTGAATCCAGTTCGACGCGGGTCGCACCGTGAACCGGCGCCACATCGAGCTCAGCGTGTAGAAGCTGGTCCACGCGCGCACCCAGCCCTCCTTGAGCTGCTCGCGGGTCATGTTGCGCGGCACGTAGTAGGGCGAGCCCTCGTCGTGGTCGGAGCGGAGCCACCACTTCGGATCCGTGAGGCGGCCCTCCGCGAGCAGGCGCTTGTAGAGCGGTGTCCCGGGGTAGGGGGTGAGGATGGCGAAGGAGGCCATGGTCAGCTTCATCGCGATCGCCTCCTCCACGGTGCGATCGAACACGGAGAGGGTGTCGGTGTCGAAGCCGAACACGAAGCTCCCCCACACGCCGATGCCGTGATCGTGCAGCATGTCGATCACCTCGCGATACATCGAGGGCCGGTTCTGGCGCTTGCCGGTAAACTTCACCGTCTCGTCGTCGATGCTCTCGAAGCCGATGAAGAGCGCCTTGCAGCCGCTCTCGGCCATGAGCTTCACGTTCTCGAGCTTCTTCACCGTGGCCAGCGAGCACTGCCCGATCCAGTGCTTGCGGAGGGGGGCCATCTTCTCGAAGAGCTCCTTCGAGTAGGCGCGGTGGATCATGACGTTGTCGTCGGCGAACATGATCATCCGATCGAGCTTGGCGAGCTCGCGCACCGCGTCGTCCACCGGGCGAAACCGGAACGTCTTGCCGTTGGCGGTGGAGACGCTGCAGAACTCACACGGGTAGGGGCAGCCCCGCATGGTCTGCACCACCTGGAAGGGGATGTACTTCTTGCTCGTGAACAGATCGCGGCGCGCGTCGGGCATGTGGGCCATGTCCGGGAGCTCCGGCTGGTAGAGCGGCTTGAGCTGCCCGTGCTTGAAGTCTTCGATCACCTGAGGCCAGATCACGTCCGCCTCGCCGGTCACGACGCAGTCGGCGTGCTCCATCGCTTCGTCGGGGCAGGCGGTGGGGTGGATCCCGCCGAGGATGACGGGGATGCCCCGCGCTCGGTAGGCGGCGGCGATGTCGTAGCTGCGTCGCGCGGTCTTGCTGTCGACGCTGATCCCCACCAGATCCACGTCCTTGACGTCGCGCTCGATGTCGAAGGGCCGCACCACGTCGTCGGTGTAGATCACCTCCACGTCAGGCGGTGTGCGGGCCATGAGGATGCCCAGCCCCATGCGGGGGAGGTACGTCGAGTCTTCACTGGCCGGCGCGATGAGCTCGAGTTGCATCGGGCGAGGGTAGCGCGGCCTCTGCCCTCCGACCAGCGCTGCGCATAGCGGTCGTGGTCGAGGAGGCGCGCCCCTCCCCGGGCCCGGTCAGCGGGGCTCGAGGTATTGGAGGCTGAACAGGCCCTCCGCGTCCGTCCACACCGCCGCGACCTCGAGCCCGGCCTCGTGGGCGAGGGTCTCGAAGTCGTCGAGGCTGTACTTGTACGACTCTTCGGTGCGGATGGTCTCCCCCGCCTCGAACGCGAAGGTCTGGCCGCCCACCGTCACCGTCTGTCGGCGCGTCGCGCGGAGGTGCATCTCGATGCGCCCGAGCTCCTCGTCGTACAGGGCCCGGTGCTCAAAGCCGTCACGAGCGAAGTTGGCGCCGAGCTCGCGGTTGATACGGGTGAGCAGGTTGAGGTTGAAGGCCGCGGTCACGCCCGCCGCGTCGTCGTAGGCTCGTTCGAGCTTGGCCTTGTCTTTCTTGAGGTCGGCGCCGATGAGCGCGGCGCCGTCGTCGCGGATGGCGCCCCGGATGCGGCGGAGGAAGGCGATGGCGTCGGGAGGGTGAAAGTTGCCGATGGTGGAGCCTGGAAAATACACGAACGTCCGCTGCGCCGAGCGCCGCGTGGGGGGCAGCTCCACCGCCTGCTGGTAGTCGGCGAGCACCGGGATCACCTCGAGGTGCGGGTAGTCGCGTCGCAGGGACAGCGCGCTCTGTTCGAGGGCGCTCTCCGAGATGTCGATGGGCACGTAGGCCACCACGTCCTCGAGCGCGTCGAGCAAGACCCGGGTCTTCTTGCTGCTGCCGCTGCCGAGCTCGACCAGGACGCACCGCGGCCCGACGCGCTCGACGATGGCGGCCACGTTGCGGCGGGTGGCGTCGAGATCGGCGCGCGTGGGGTAGTACTCCTCGAGCTCACAGATGCGCTCGAAGAGGGCCGAGCCCTCGTGGTCGTAGAAATACTTGCACGGCAGCGTCTTCGGCGTGCTCGCGAGGCCCGCCACCACCTCGCGAAGGAACGCCTCCGAGAACGTCTCGGCCCGATCGGCGGCGCCCTCGGCCATGGTCAGAGGTCCCTCGCGAGGCGGATCCCCGACACCTGCCAGCGGGTAGCGGCGGGGAAGAAATTCCGATAGCTCGCTCGCACGTGGTCCCGCGGGGTGAGGCACGAGCCACCGCGGAGCACGTGCTGGTTGCACATGAACTTGCCGTTGTACTCGCCGATCGCGCCCGGCGGGGGGCGGAAGCCGGGGTAGGCGGCGTAGGGCGACGCCGTCCACTCCCAGGCGTCGCCGAAGAGCTGAGCGATCCCGTCGTCGGACGCCGCGGGGCGGGGGTGAAGGTCTCCCGACTCGACGAAGGTGCCCACCTCGGGGCGCTCGGCGAGCGCCACCTCGAGCTCGTGCTCACGGGGGAGGCGGGCGCCAGCCCAGGTGGCGAAGGCGTCCGCCTCGTAGAGGCTCACGTGGCACACCGGAGCGTCCGGATGCAGCGGGCGCGCGCCTCGCAGCGTGAACCCTCGCTCCTCGTCGAGCCAATACAGCGGCTGCGCCACCGCGTGCTCCTTCACCCACGACCACCCCTCGGAGAGCCAGAGCGCGGGGTTTTGGTACCCTCCGTCGGCGATGAAGGCGCGGTACTCCGCCACCGTCGTCAGGCGCGAGCACAGCGCGAAGGGGGGACAAATCACCTCGTGTCGGGGGAGCTCGTTGTCGAACGCGAATCCATCGCCGTCGTGGCCGATCGCGACGACGCGTCCGTCGAACGGGACGAAGCGGCGCTCTGTGACGCGCGGCTCGGGCGCACGGGCGGCCAAGGCGGCGCGGGGTGGGCGGTAGCTGGGGAGCAACGGGTTGTGGAAGAACACGTGCTTGAGATCGGTGAGCATCAGCTCCTGGTGCTGCTGCTCGTGGTGAAGCCCGAGCTCGAGCAGCGCGAGAGCGTGGTCGTCGAGGTCGCCGGCTTCGAGGCGCGTGAGCACGCGGGCCTCGACCGCCTCCCGATACGCCCACACCTCCGCCACCGTCGGTCGCGTGAGCAGACCTCGCCGTGGCCGCGGAAACTGCTCGCCGACGCCGTTGTAGTAGGAGTTGAAGAGCACCTTGAACGCCGGGTGGTGGGGGGCCTCCCCGAGGGCCTCGAGCAAGAACGTCTCGAAGAACCAGGTGGTGTGGGCGAGGTGCCATTTCGTGGGGCTCACGTCGGGCATCGACTGCGCGCCGAAGTCTTCGATCTGCAGCGGCTCGCACAGGCGGCGCGTCTGAGCCCGGACGGAGACGAAGCGCTCGGCGAGCGAGCGAGCGTTGGCGTCGACCGCGGCCGTCCCGGGAGCACCGGCGCTGCTCTCCACCACCGCCGCCGACGTGCCCTCCCTCGGCGAAGGGGCCCCCTGGATCCGCGCGCTGCTCACCTTGATGCTGTCCGAGGCGTGCTCGCGCCACGGGCGTGCTCACTCTGTCAACGATCCCCCGGTGCGTCAACCGACGGGCAGGCGTCGTGCCTCCCCGTCTGCGATAATGCAGCGTGTTCGAGTCGTCCTCCCCTCGTCTGGTGCTGCTCGCCGCCACGCCGCTGATAGTGATGGCGTGTCGCTGTTCGGCCGACGACAATCGGCGGAGCGGCGCGCCGCCCGCGGCGCCTCCAGAGGACAGCACCATGACCGATCGAGAGCCGTCGCCGAGCGTTTCCACCGAGGGTGCCGTGGCCGGCGACACCGAGGAGTCGCAGCGCCTCCGTCACCGCCTCGTGCGGTCGATCGAGGCGTTCGATCGGCCCTGGGGCGACTTGTCCTGGAGCCCGCGCGTGCTCGCGGCCATGCGTCAGGTGCCGCGCCACCTGTTCATGCCGGACGCAGGGATGTTCGCGGCCTATCGCGACATGCCGTACCCCATCGGCTACGGGCAGACGATCTCCCAGCCTACGGTGGTGGCGTTGATGACCCAGGCCCTCGAGCTCCACGGCACCGAGCGCGTGTTGGAGATCGGCACCGGCTCCGGCTACCAGGCGGCGGTGCTGAGCCTGCTCGCGAAAGAGGTGTACTCGATCGAGCTCGTGGCGCCGCTTGGCGAGATCGCCAAGGCGCGGCTCGCCAAGCTCGGCTACGACAACGTGACGGTGCGGATCGGCGACGGCTATCGCGGCTGGCCGGAGCACGCGCCCTTCGACCGAGTCATCCTCACCGCCGCCCCTCCAGAGCTCCCGTCGGCCCTCGTCGAGCAGCTCGCCGAGGGGGGCGTCATCGTCGCCCCGGTCGGCGAGGTCGAGCAGGAGCTGGTGAAGTGGGTGAAGCGAGAGGGCCGCCTCGAGACGACCGTGCTCGGCGCAGTTCGTTTCGTGCCCATGGTCCCTGGCGAGTAGGCGTGCGGGTTCGGATCGTCACACCGGCGGCGCGCGGCTCGCGGAAGGGCAATCGCATCGGCGCCGAGCGCTGGGCGAGGCTCTTGCGCGAGCTCGGCCACGCGGTGGTGGTCACCACCCACAGCGAGCCGCGCGCGGCAGAGGTGTTGCTCGCCCTTCACGCGCGACGCAGCGCCGAGGCGGTCGCGCGCTTCGCCGAGCGGTTCCCCCAGAGCGCGATCGTCGTGGCCCTCACCGGCACCGATCTCTACTGCGACGCACCCAAGCACGACCGCCAGGCGCTCGCCTCGATGGAGCGCGCGGATCGGCTGCTGGTGCTGCAGCCGGCCGCGCTCCGCGTGTTGCCGCCAGCGATGGCCGCGAAGGCGCGGGTCGTGCCCCAGTCGGTGGTGCCGCTCGCCTCGCGCCCACCCCGTCGGCGCGACGCCTTCGAGCTCTGCGTGGTGGGACACCTCCGCCACGTGAAGGATCCGCTGCGGGCGGCGATGGCGGCGCGAAGCCTCCCGACGTCGTCGCGGATCGCCGTGCTCCAAGCAGGGGCCGTGCTCGAGTCGCGGTTCGAGACCGCGGTGGCGCGCGAGGCGGCGGCGAACCCTCGCTTCGAGTGGCTTGGGGAGCTGAGCCACGCGGGGGCGCTGCGCCTCATCGCACGCTCGCGGGGGCTCGTCATCTCGTCGCGGGCCGAGGGGGGCGCCCATGTCGTCAGCGAGGCGATCGTCGTGGGCACACCGGTGCTCGCGAGCGACATCTCGGGCAATGTCGGCATGCTCGGCGACGACTACCCGGGCCTCTTCCCCGTGGCCGACACCCGCGCCCTGTCGCGGCTCATGCACGCCACCGAGACGGACGCGGCCTTCCGCCGCGAGCTCGAGCGGCGTTGCCGAGCGCTCGCGCCGACCTATCGACCGGCGACCGAGCGCGCCGCCCTCGCGCGTCTCCTCCAGGAGCTCGCCTGACGCGTCGTCGCAGCGCGGCGACCCACGTGCGTGAAGCGCGGTGGTCGGACTCGTGTGGCGACGCGTTCACGATCGCGGCGTGTCGAGGCCGAGCGTCGGCGACTTGGCGGCGGCACGTCGATTGCAGCTCGAGCAGCGAGCCTCTTCAATGAGGAGGCCCACCGCATGCCCACGAAGCGCGCCGACCGTGCACCGAAACTCTGAAAAGAGCACCAATGAGAGGTGATACCGTGACCCCGATGAGCCTGTTTGCGATGCTCCGTTCCCCGTCGCTCCGCCTCCGGTCGCTCCGCGCGCTGCTCGCGGCGGGGGCGTGGACGATGGTGCTGACCTCCCCGGTCGCGTGTGTCACCGAGGCCGCGCTCAAGGACCTGTGTGACGACGACGCGACGTGCACGAGCGCTCCCGACTGCCCGAGCGAGCCGCCCAACCAAGGCGTCGCCTGCGACCTCGCCGCCGGCGCCGAGTGCTACTACTGCAGCGACGGCGGCCGCATCGACGCAAGCCACTACACCTGCAACACGAACGGCCGCTGGGACCGCAACCCCAACACCGACTGCAACTGAGGGCCTGACGCGAGCGCTCTACTGCGCGCTCTGCTTGGGTGGGGCCTGCTGGAGGTGGGGACGAGATTCGAACTCGCGTGTGATGGTTTTGCAAACCATTGCCTAACCACTTGGCTACCCCACCGAGGGAAGTCAGAGCCGCTTCTTAGCGCTCTCTCGGAATTGTGTCCACCCTCGGAGGGGGGTATACGTGCCGCGCCATGACCGAGACCGAGACGAAGTGCCTCGACACCTTCCCCGAGTGGCTGCGCAGCCTCGCGACCGACGCTGCCGATCTGGCGGAGGTGGTGAGCGACGGGGAGGCCGCAGCGGGGCAGCGCAAGCTCGCCGCGGCGGCGCTGAACTACTTGTTCAAGTCGCTCGACCTCATCCCCGACGGGATCGAGGACCTCGGCTACCTCGACGACGCGTTCGTGTTGCGGGTGGCCTGCTCGCTGGCCTCGGCGGGTGGGGGCCCGGTGCCTCCCATCGTGGAGCGGCTCGGCCACGACGCCCGCCTCATCTCCGAGCTGCTCGGCGGCGACTACGCCCGCCTCGAGAGCTACGTGGACAAGCTCCAGGGCGGCGCGGCGCGCGGTCGGACGGTGGACGAGATCCTCGCGGACGACGCGGTACGCCGCGACTTCCTCAACGAGGTGAACGGCTGGGCGACGAGCTACGAGCCGCCGACGTTCACGCGCGACGAGAAGAACCTGGTGAAGCTCCGCTCCTTCCTCGCCGCCAAGCTCCCCTGAGGCGGCAGCTCCCCCGAGGCGGCAGCTCCCCCGAGGCGGCAGCTCCCTGAGGCGGCAGCTCCCCCGAGGCGGCAGCTCCCCCGGAGGCGGCAGCTCCCCGGAGGCGGCCCGCCAACGGGTGGCCGCGTCGGTCAAACGATCGAGCCGCGGCCGCTGTCGGAGCGCTCGCCGTGACGGCGGCTGCTGGGCCCGTCGGCCGAGTCTTGGTAGCGCCGATGCTCTTCCATGAGATCGGCGATGAGGTCGCGGCACTCGGGCTTGTCGCGGAGCTCGTTGAGGAGCTTGCCCGACACCTCGTGAAACGCCTTCTCGAAGCGCAAGCCCTCGCGGGTGCGCTCGGCCACCTGGTTGCGACCCCGCGTGAGGTCTTCCTCGAGGGCCTCCGCGTAGCGTGAGAGCTGACCGCGCAGCTGCTCGATCTGGCGTCGCAGGCCGCGCGCGGTGTTCTCACACGCCTCTTTGCGCGTCTTGTAGCGCTGCATCTCGTCGCGCTTGGCCTGCACCGAGGCCGCCGACGCGCCGGCACGCTCGAACACGGTGGGGTCGACCCGAGGCGCCTGGAGCGCCGCTTGCGCCTCGGTGCGGGCCGTGTGGGCCACGCGTTCGAGCCGGGCGAGCTCGCGCTCCGCGCGCTCGACGTCGTCGCCGTGGGCCGACGCCTCTCGCAACACGCGCGACTCCTCCTGCGCGAGGTCTTCCACCTTGCGGCCGATCTCTGCGCGGAGGGCGCGGCCGCGGCGCTCGAGCGCGTCGAGCTTGCGGGTGAGGCTCGCCACCTCGCCCTCGAGTCGGCTCGCGCGGGCGGCGAGGTCCCACGTCTGCGAGAGCGCGCCGAGCAGCTCCGAAGGAGCCTCCTTGCCCGAGTAGACCCGCGACACCATCCGCGTGAAGAGGGCGGCGCGGTTGGCCCACTCGGTGACACCCGGCGACTGCGGGGGGGGCGGAGGCGGCGGAGAAGGGGCCGCGGTGGCGTCCGAACGCACCTCCCACGCCTGGGAGGAGGGCAGGCTGCGCTGGAGCTTCTTGAGGTCTTCTTGGAGGTGGTGCGCGTCGCGGTAGCGGTCTTTCGCCGATTTCTCGAGGAGGCGCAGGACGATCTCTTCACCTTGCGGATGCGCGTCTGCGCGGATCGAGCGCGGGCGCGCCGGCGCCTGCTGCTGCTGCATCTTGAGCAAGGTGTCGCGATCGCTCGAGCGGAACGGCAGCTGGCCGGTGAGCATCTCGAAGAACAGCACCCCGAGCGCGTACAGATCGGACGACGGGGTGGCGTCTTCACCGCGGGCTTGCTCCGGGGACATGTACTCGGGCGTGCCGAACACCGCGCCCTTGGGAGCGAGGCGCGCGTCCCGCTTGAGGGCGGCGAGGCCGAAATCGAGGATCTTGACGAAGTCTTTGCGGCCGCCGCGTTCGGTCAGCAGGATGTTGTCGCTCTTGAGATCGCGGTGCACCACGCCGAGGTCGTGGGCGCGAGCGAGCGCGGCGCACATTTGCTCGATGATGTCCACGCTTCGGGCGATGGCCATCGGGCCGTTGGCGAGCTCTGCCGACAGCGGCGTGCCCACCAAGTACTCCATCACCAGATAGAGCTCGCCCTCCTCGGTCTCGCCGATGTCGTGGATGTCGATGATGTGCGCGTGATCGACGCGATTGGCGGCCTTGGCCTCGCGCAGCATCCACGCCCGGAGGTGCGTCTCGGCCCGAAGATCGGGGCGAATGAGCTTCAGCGCCACCACCCGATCGATGAGCACGTGGCGCGCGCGGTACACCAGGCCCATCCCGCCTTCGCCGAGCCGCGACTCGAGGCGATAGCGCCCCGCGACGACCTTGCCGATGAGAGGATCCGCGCCTTTCCGTCGCCTCGATTTCTCAGCTCGAACGGTCATGAACGGGAACCATCCTAGTACAGTTTGTCGGCCGAACGGGGCCGTATCTCGTCAGCCGCGGTCGGCGCGGTCGGGCGAGGTCTCCTCCTTGACAGCAGCCGAAGATCGGAGATCTCGCACGGAGTGACGCGGTCCCGACGGCGGGGGCACGAAGGGGAGGGTGAAGACGAACCGAGCCCCGCCGAGCCCGTTCGGGTCGTCGATGCGAAAGGTGCCGCCGTGCCGGCGCACGATCTCGCTCGAGATCGACAGGCCGAGGCCGGTGCCCTCCCCGCGGGCTTTGGTGGTGAAGAAGGGGTCGAAGATCCGCTGCCTGAGCTCGAGGGGCACCCCGGGGCCGTTGTCGCTGATGGCGATCTCGGCCGTTCCCCCCCGGGAGCGGGTCGTCACCTCGATGCGACCGCCGCGGTGACCGTGGTGGGTGGCCGCGGCGTGAATGGCGTTGGTGAGGAGGTTCATGAACACCTGGTTGATCTCCCCGGCCCGGCACGTGACCCGAGGCACTTCGCCGAGGTCCTCCACCACCTCGATGCCGCTCTGTTTGATCCGGTGCCGCAAGAGGCTGAGCGTCTCGTGCAGCCCCTCGTGGATGTCGGTGGCCACCGGCCCCTCCGGCGCACGCGAGAAGCTCTTGAGGCTGCCGACGATCTCCACGCTGCGGCGCGTCGCGCTCTGCACCACCTTGACCACGCCCGCCAAGTCGTCGAACGCGCCGTCGATGTCGAGGTCGCGCTTCAGCTTCTCGAGCGCGGCGCGCTGCGGGTCGGGCAGCTCGGGGAGCGCGCCGTCGTACGCCGCGAGCATCTCCGCGAGCTCGTCGCGCACGCGGTCGAGCGACGAGATGCTGCCCGTGATCGCGTTGAGCGGGTTGTAGATCTCGTGGGCGATGCCCGCCACGAGCTCGCCGATGAGGGCCATGCGCTCCCCCTGGATCAACGCGCTCTGGGCTTGCTGCAGCTCCTCGAGCGCGTTGCGGAGCTCGGCGGTGCGAAGCTCGACGTTGGTCTCGAGCCCGGCGCGCTCCTCCTTGAGCTCGGCGATGGTGCGTGCCAACGCCTGGCGCATGCGCTCGATGCTCCGCCCCAGGCCCACCACCTCCACCGGCCCTGGCACTGGCGGCACCTTCGCTTCGAGCTTGCCGCTCGCCACCCGATCGGCCGCCGCCGCCAGCCGGGAGAGGGGCTCCGACAGCTGCCGCGCGGCGCGCATGAACACGCTGCCCACCGCGAGCACGAGCATCGTGAACGAGGCAGAGAGCGCGGTGATGGCGTTGAAGTCTTCCTGGAACGGGAGGTGGGAGGCCATCGAACGGTAGAGGCCGATCGAGGCGAACAACGAGAGGGTGAGGGTGAACAGGAGCGGCAGGCCGAAGTCGGTCAACATGCGCTGCCGCAGATCGATCTTGTCCCGCTCGGCCGTGCGCCCGGTCCACTCCCGCAGCTTGGCGACCACCGGCGCCACCGTGTCCTCGTGCCAACCGCGCTGATAAAACGACACGCCCCACGCGAAGAGCGCACCAAACGAGAGCTGCATCAGCGCGTCGGGAGCGTACCAGCGCGCCTCCGACTGGAAGTAGAACACCCCGATCGCGATGCACACCATCCACACCGCGAAGTTCACCTCCGACAGCCGCCGCGGGATGCGCTGGGCCTGCGCGAGCGCTTCGCCGAGGACGTGGGGGGACCCCTCCGCGCCGGCGCGCAGCCCCGCGAGCACGGCGTGGGTGGTGGGTCGCACACCGAGCGTGAAGCCCAGCGTGCCGAGCAGCGCGAGCGCGGGGATGATCTCCCACCACGCCTTGAACACCACGCGGCTCGCCGTGCGCAAGAAGCCCACGCTGAACAAGAGCATCACGTGGCCGCCCACGATGCCGGCGACCATCGCGTTCTCTGCGAGCACGGTGCGGAGCTCGGTGCGCATCGTCACCGGCGACGGGTTCGCGGTGGGTGGATCGAGGAGGCGACGGTAGATGGCGCGCCGGATCCCTCCTGCCATCACGCCGAAGCCGCAGCTCGCGACCAGGACGCGCAGGTCGCGCCCGCTCAGGAGGGGCGTGACGGCGGCGAGCCAGAAGAGGATGCGGAGCCCGGCGGCGATGGTGTAACCGCGGCGCCCGATATGCGTGAGGCGCCGCGCGAGCGCCGTCGAGAGGCCGAGACCGCTCACGAAGACGACGCTCGGCCACGGCGTGGTGAAGGCGAGCGGGACCACCGCCGAGATGAACAGGAGCACGCTGAAGATCTCCCAGGCGGTGGCGATGATCTCCGCGCGCACCAAGGGATCGGCCCGCGTCCAGCGGGTCGTGATCGTGCCTCGTTTGTCGTCCCGGCTGGGCATGTGCTCTCGTCCCCGCCTATCCTGTGATATTTCCGCATCCAGTGCACCGCACCAAACGATTGTTGCTCTTGGGCGCCGCCGTCGGGGCCCTGATGGCGGGGGCCTGCTCGGGGAACGAGAAACGCGTGAGCTCCGCGGGCGCGACTGCGGAGAGCGAGGTGACCCCGTCCGTCCCTGCGGCGAGCGCCCCGGGGGACGCACCGCCGCGTCTGGAGGTGGGCGCCACCCCCGAAGCACCGAGCGGCGCCTCCGCTCCCCCGAGCGCGGCCGACGACGGCCCGAGCCTCACCAGCATCCGCTACAAGACCTGGATCTGGCCACGCCCAGCGGCCGGTGGACGCTTCCTCGGCTACATCCGCGTCGGGAGCCGGGTGAAGCTGAAGTCGACCGACCTCGTCCCCGGCAGCGACTGCCCCAAGGGCTTTTACGCCATCGAGCCTCACGGCTTCGTGTGCAACGACCGCACCGTCACCACCGAGGCCACCTCGCCGTTCCTCGAAGCCAACGCCCACACCCTGCCCGACGACGGCCCCCACCCCTATCGCTTCGCGCTCTCCAACGGGGCGCCCATGTACACGCGATTGCCCACCCCCAACGAGCAACGGAAGGAGGTCGCGCAGTACGGCAAGGCGGGCTCCTTCGTGAAGCTCGGGATGTTCCAGGCGGGGCACGAGCACCTCGCCACGACGAAGCCGATCCTCCCGAGCCACAGCGTCCCCGAGTTCCTCACCGATGGTCGCGACGCCTATGGGCACCACCCGCTCGCGGTCTTGCGACGGACGATCCCGCACGGCTCGATGCTCGCGTTCACGGAGGCGTTCGACGTTGGCGGCCGCACGTTCCTCTTGAGCACCGATCTCACCGTGGTCCCCGCGGATCGGGTGCGGCTGTTCGAGCGGAGCGAGTTCCACGGCATCAAGCTCGGCGACGGTGTGTCCCTGCCCGTCGCCTTCATGCGCGAGAAGGCGCGCCCTCAGCACCGCCTCGAGGGCGAGACCCTCGTGCCGACGGGGAAGAACTGGCCGCTCAGGAGCGTCGTCGCCCTCACCGGCGCCGAACGGCAGCACGCCGGCGCCACCTACCTCGAGGTGCGTCCCACCGCGAAGGGCGCCGCGCCATTGTTCATCGCCGCCACCGACGCCACCGTCGTCCGCGACTACGGCAAGCACCCCTTCGGCGTGAAGCCCGGCGAGAAGTGGATGATCGTGAGCATCATGGAGGGCACCCTCATCGCTTACGAAGATTTGGTGCCGGTGTATGCCACGCTCATCTCGCCCGGCCTCGGCGGTGTGCCGCGCAAGGGGGGCGATCTCGTGAAGGACAGCACCACCCCGCTCGGCACCTACCACATGACGTTCAAGGATCGCGCGGCTACGATGTCGCCCGAGTTCGGAGAAGATCGGAGCTTCTGGATCGCGGACGTGCCATTCACCCAGTACTTCAACGCGCCGTTCGCCCTCCACGCGGCCTATTGGCACGAGAAGTTCGGCGAGCTCATGAGCGGAGGGTGCGTGAACGCGTCGCCGCTCGACGCCGAGTGGCTGTTCGACTGGTCGGACCCGGTGGTGCCGCCAGGCTGGCAGGGGGCCACCGGCTCCGGTTCGCCGGAGAACGGCGGCTCGACGGCGATTGTGATTCGGCGGTGACCGCGGCTCGGCGGTGAGCGTCGCGCCGCCGAGGCTGTCGTGACCGGGGCGTTCGGGGAGGGGGAGTGTTGTCATCAAAACGCCACATGACGGCGGGGGCGCCTGCCGCTCTTGCCAACGTGGCAGCTCAGTGTCATGAGGGCCCTCGGGCCTTTCGCATGCGACGAAGACTCATCGTGGTGCGCCACGCCAAGAGCGCGTGGGACACCGAAGCGCCAAACGATCACGAACGGCCGCTCAACAAACGGGGGCGCCGGGACGCGCCTCGGGTGGGGCGCGCCATCGCGAAGGAGGGCTGGGCGCCGGATCACGTGCTCTCGAGCGACGCGATGCGAACACGCGAGACGTGGCGCCGCATGAAGCGGAGCTTCGACAAGAAGAAGGTGGAGGTGGCGTTTACGTCCGAGCTCTACCACGCGGGCCTCGAGGCCATCGCGGAGCTGGTGAAGGGCGTGGGGGACAAGGCCAAGACGGTGATGGTGATCGGCCACAACCCCGGCCTCGAGGAGGCGCTCTCCGAGCTCGTGGGAAGCGAGGTGACGCTCACCACCTGCAACGCCGCGCTGCTCAGCGTGGAGGCGAAGACCTGGGCCGAGGCCTTCACTCGCAAGAAGTGGAAGCTCGAGCTCGTGGTGCGTCCGAAAGATCTCTGAGGCTCGGCGCCGGCCTCGCGGCGATCCACCCGTCGAGGTGGTGTGCTCGCGATCCATTGGGTACCGTGTGACCCTGGCCCACATGAGCGTACATTTGTGCACCTTGCGACGTAAGCTCATGGAAGTGTTGGTGGGTAAATGTAGGCACAGTGCTTGCTTGGACCAGCGCCGGAGGAGAAAGACTTTCATGCGACGCACCCTCGCTGCATTCGGATTGGCGCTGGCCCTCGGGGGCGCGCCTGGTTGTGTCACCGACACCGGCACGGACACGCAAGACCTGACGCAGCTCCGCGATCTCTACGAGGACGGGAAGAACCTCGATCTGAACGATCTGTTGAGCGTGGCGAGCGGCTTCGCGACCGATGAGCTCAACGACGCGCTGTCCCTCTCGGCCTTCGCCAACATCCGGGTCGCGCCGACCGAGCTCTACGCGCTCGGCGAGGTGGCCCAGCACGACCTGACGCTTCACTCGCTCGATGCGCTGGTGAGCGGGCTCGTGTCGGCGTACGGCGAGACCGAGCTCACCACCGAGGTGAACACGGTGCGCCGCAACCACCTGCTCGGCTCGAGCGACGTGGTCTACGGCGAGAGCGCCTTCTCGGTGAGCCTCGGGCTGCACGACTGGGGCCACTCCGTGGGGGGCTTCGATGAGGTGACCACCCGCATCGGCTTCGACGCCAGCCGTTCCCTCGAGGCGCGGGTCATCAGCGCCTACGGAAGCGAGTGGAAGGCCACCGTCGACTCGCCCCTCGCGGCCGTGAAGGCCACCCGAGGCTTCGTGTTGCCGCGCTCCGCCGAGGATCTCCGCTCGCTCAAGCCCGGTGAGAGCTACGCGCTCCGCGGTCAGGGCCGGCTCGGCGTCAACCTCGGTGTCGGCGTCCCGATCATGGTCGCCGCGATCGACGCCGTGACCTACAACCTCGTCGTGTCCGCGGGCCTCAAGGCCCTGCTCGAGGGCGAGGTCGACGTGCAGGTGGTGCGCCTCGATGGCGACAACCTCGTGATCGACGTGGGCGTCGAGCGCACGAACGTGCGCAGCGCGCGCCTCGCGCTCCGCGACGGCTGGGGCGTGTCGGGCCTCATCGAGTCGCGGGTGAACATCGGCGGTCTCGAGCTCGACCTCGGGCGCGTGGTGGAGAAGGCGCTGCAGAAGCGGCTCAACGACAAGCTCAACCTGGTGGAGGCGACCCTCGAGAAGACGGGGCGCAACAGCCGCCTGAGCGTGGCGCGGTTCCGCGTCGATCTGGCCGAAGCCACCCCCGACTCTCCCACCGAGCGCGCCCTCTCCCAGCTCCTCCACGCGGATCTCCGCCTGGCCCAGGCGCTGTCGAACCGCGGCGAGCGTGGCATCGTCCAGGAGTTCGAGCTCACGCGCTCCGGCGTCTCGTCGGCTTCCTACGCGGGCATCGATCTGCTCGGCATGAGCTTCTTCCGCAAGGTGCAACAAGGGGAGGGCTCGATCGTCATCCAGACCCCCGGCGGCGCGCGCTCCATCCTCTTCGAGTCGCTGCACAAGGAGAGCGGTTGGTTCTTCTCGTCGCACGGCTACACCCGGGTGGGTCTGAGCGGCATGATCTTCGACCCCGAGAGCCCCGAAGGGGCGATGGGTGAGGCCAACCTCATCTTCCAGGTGCTCGAAGGCGACGACTACATGGAGCGCGACAAGCTGCTCGACCACCTCGACGGCGTGATCCTCGGCGTCGGCGGTCCGGCGGCGATGGCGGCCATCGAGACGCCCGCCAACGAGCTCGAGCGCTTCGTGGAGAAGAGCTGCCCCAACAGTCAGGCCTTCGACCCCTGTCGCGAGCAGATCCTCGGCCACGCCACGGTCCAGTCGCTCCGCAGCCAGGGCCTCTCCGCGCTCGGACAGGCGGTGTCTACGCTCGAGCCGAGCCTCCAACAGCTGGTGCTCGGCGCCGGTGAGCTCAAGCTGAGCGCGCAGGCGGCCTACGAGCCGAAGGCCTCGCTGGTGGGCCCGCCCACCTCGGTGGTCGTCGACTACCGCATGGACGACGACGCCCTCTATCACCTCATGGTGGAGACCTCGGAGGACGAGCTGCGCCAAGCCTTCCTCAACTACCTCGACCTCGCCCTCGTCAAGCGCAGCGACTCCACCTCGAAGATCGCGGCCGCGCGCGAGGCGCTCCGCCGCGAGCAGGGCGGCCTCGCCGACGAGGTGGTGAAGAACTGGTCGGGCCTCGCCAAGCGCTACCGCGCGATCGTCCAGGCCGAGGGCATCAAGCTCCCCGAGCACCCGGAGCTCGGCGAGATGGGCTCGAGCGCCATCGAGGTGCGGTTCCCCATCCAGAGCAACAACAAGGTCGTCTACGAACAGGCGACCGCCGGCTCCCTCGCCCAGGCTCGCAGCAAGCTCGCCATCCAGCTCGTCGACCGCCTCATCGACGTGGTCGACGACGCCGGCAAGGGCGTCGACAATCACCCCGAGCAGGTGGTGGCCTTCACCCTCCTCGGCCTCACCCCCCCGAGCAGCGTGGATCTGCGCCTCGATGTGGACATGAGTGGCAAGTGGGGCTCGAGCTACGGCCACTACAAGACCGCAGGCTACAAGAGCATCGATCTGTACGGTCGCGGCAAGGACGTGGCTCCCATCGACGGCGGCCTCTTCGATCTCGACGCGCTGCTCAACGTGCAGTGAGCGCGCTGCGCTCGCGAGCGCAGCGCGCGACGCGGCCGGCGCCCATCTCGGGTGTCGGCCGCGATCGTTGCAGGCGCTCACCCCGCGTGTTCGTCGTGGACGGCCGCTGCTCGTGGGTCAGCGCGCGTGCTTGGCCACGAAGGCGTTCACCTCGGCCCACTCGCGCAGTATCCACTCGATGCGGGCCTTTTGCCCCTCGGGGATGGCTGCGAACGGGACCCGCCACAACGCGACGTGGACGGTGTTGCCGATGACCCGGCCGTTCCACAGGTCGGCGAAGGTGGCGATGCCCTCGAGCCCGGTGTGGGCGCAGAAGACGACGTCGGCACGGGCGCGGTTGTTCTCGAGCAGCGCCATCACCCCTCCGAGCCGTGGCACGAGCACGTGCTCGAGGGCCTGGGCCTCCGCGAGCGCGGCGGCGTCGCCGCTCTGGGCGAGGCGGTCGAGGGCGCGCTGCCGTTTCGCCGCGGAGAACCGCGTCCCCTCGGGATAGATCACCACCCCGTCGTCGGGACCGAGACCATCCATGAGCTGCCCCACCGCCTCCACATCGCGGTCGCGTGTCTCGGGCATGCGCGACACGAAGCAGTTTCGCAGCCGGCCGCCCACCACGTCGAGGCACGGATCCCACAACAGCTCCGCCTTGAGCACCCAGCGCAGCGCGATGCGATGAGGGATGCCGATCAAGGTCATCGGGAGGAGGGTGTCGGCCACGCTGCAGTGGCGGAAGAGCGCGATGAGGGGGCCGCCAGCAGCGTGCTCCGCGCCGGTCACCGCGGTGCGGAGCGAGAAGATGCGGAAGGCGCCCCGCTGGAGGGTGCCGGTCCACCAGCGCTGGAGCTCGAGGTTCCTGGCGACGAAGCGCTCGCGGCTCGACCGGAGGTGGCAGAGCCACAGCCAGCCCGCGGCCACGAGGCCGAGGGTCTCACAGCCGAGGTAGAGCCCGAAGAAGCCGAGGGCTCGGAGGGTGGCGAGCCGCTTGCGTCGCACGGCGTCGAGGAGGAGGGCGAGGGGGACGGTGATGGGGCTCGTGACCACGAGCACGAGCGCGAGGATGAAGAACAGCGAGAACGACACCAGGCGGCGGGCCCAGGTGGTGAACGAGGCACCCGAGGACACTCCCGTGAGCAGGATGCGTGCCGGAGCGAGGGGGACGGCGTCGGTCTGCTTCAAGGTGCTCGCCACGGTCTGAGCCGCGCCTCTCGGGGTGGGGGGGGCCGGGTGTGGTTCGAGCGTAACCCAGTTCGCGGGCCCGTGCGCGGATCGGGTAGACTCCGTGCGTGCCCTTAACGAGTGGAGGCGGACCGCGCATCTATTACGAGCAGCGAGGCCGTGATGGCGCCCCTCCTCTGTGCCTGGTGAGAGGTCTCGGTCGCACCGCGGCCCACTGGGGCGAGATCGTGGACGAGCTCTCGGACGCGTTCCGTCTCGTGCTCCTCGACAACCGCGGGGTGGGTCAGAGCGAAGGGGGCTCGGAGCCGTTCGGGGTGGCCGACATGGCCCGGGACGTGATCCGGGTCCTCGATCATGCTGGCATCGCCCGCGCCCACCTGTTCGGCACCTCGCTCGGGGGGATGGTCGCCCAGCGTGTGGCCATCGAGCATCCGAAGCGCGTGGACGGGCTCGTGCTCGGCTGTACCACCCCCGGTGGGCGCGAGGCGGAGCGCCCGCGGTGGCAGACCCTGGCGCGGCTGGTCGGGGCCCGGCTCGTGTCGCGCGAGACCGCGGTGCGGGCCCAAGCGTCGGTGCTCTTGAGTGCGGAGTTCTTGGCGAACCACCCCGAGGTGCTGGCGCGGTGGGTCGCGCTCGACTCCGAGCGTCCGATCCACAAGCGCGTGCTCTTCTATCAGCTGCGGGCGGCCATCACCCATCACACGCTCGACGAGCTGCATCGCATCACGGCCCCCACGCTGGTGCTGAGCGCCGATCGCGACGAGCTGGTGCCGCCGAGCAACAGCCGCCTCCTCGCCCGCCGCATTCGCGGGGCCGAGCTCGCCTGGCTGTCGGGGGCGGCGCACGACTTTCCAACCGAGCGTCCGCGACAGACGGCGCGCGCGATCATCGAGTTCCTCGACCATGAATAGCTTCACCCCCCCCAGCACGATGCGGCCTCCGGCACCGCTCGGGCAGCTCCGTGATCTGGAGCTGTTGTTGTCGGCGCATCACCCGCTGCTCTACCTGGAGACCAACGAAGAGGAGCGGGCAGAGGCGCTCCTCGAGCACGTCGCCGACCACCTCGACCTGCTCTTCTTGACGTGGATGCCCACCAAGGGGCTCATGCATGCGCTCGTGGATCATCCCCTCGAGGGGACGGTGTCCGCGAGCGGTTGCCTCGAGCACATCGCGGGCTCGCGCACGGAGGCGCTCTACCACCTCAAGGGGCTGGCTCCGTTGCTCGAGTCGGACGAGAGCTTGCGCGCGCAGCTGCGACAGGTGCACCAGGCCCTCTGGCAGCACCGCGGCGCGGTGGTGTTCACCGGCTCGGCGCAGAGTGAGCTGCCGGCCGACATCGTGCGGCTGATGACCACGGTGAAGCTCGCCCCACCCACCGATCTCGAATACCACCGCTTCCTGTCCGACCTCTTGCGCGACCTCCGTTCGCGTCGCACCGTGCGCGTTCAGCTCACCGCCGCCGACGTGTCGCGGCTCATCCAACAGCTGCGGGGCCTCACGTTCTTCGAGGTGAAGAAGATCGTCACCCAGGCGATCGCCGAGACGTGGACGCTCGACCCGCACACCATCAAGAAAGTGACCGAGGCCAAGACCGAGGCCCTCCGGCGCACGGGCGTGCTCGAGTACTCGCCGGCCGACCACTCGCTCGACGACATCGCTGGCCTCGGCGCGCTGAAGGCCTGGCTGCGGCGGCGCCGACCGGTGTTCGAGGATCCAGCGCGGGCCAAGGAGTTCGGCCTCAGCCCACCGCGGGGCATCGTGCTCCTCGGCGTGCCGGGCTGTGGCAAGAGCCTCTCGGCCAAGGCGGTGGCGCGCGAGTACGAGCTCCCCCTCATTCGGCTCGATCCGGCGCGGCTCTACACCAAGTACATCGGCGAGACGGAGGAGAACCTCCGGCGCGCCATCCAGGCCGCGGAGGGGATGGCCCCCATCGTGCTCTGGATCGACGAGATCGAGAAGGGGCTCGGGCACGGCTCGGGGGGCGACTCGGGGGTGTCGCAGCGCGTGTTCGGCACGTTCCTGTCGTGGATGCAGGACAAGCCGGATGGGGTGTTCGTCATCGCCACGTGCAACGACGTCTCGGAGCTGCCCCCCGAGATGCTCCGCAAGGGCCGCTTCGACGAGATCTTCTTCGTGGATCTGCCCCGCGTCGACGCGCGCCGCGAGATCCTCGCCCTGCATCTTGCCAGGAGGGGCAGAGACGCGACGGGCTTCGAGCTCGACACGCTCGCGGAGGCGGCAGAAGGTTTCTCCGGCTCCGAGCTCGAGCAGGCCATCGTGTCCGCGCTCTACGCGGCCTATGCCGAAGACGCCGAGCTCAGCACCGCCCACATCCTCCACGAGATCCAGACCACGCGGCCGCTCAGCGTGACGAGCGCGGAGAAGATCGAGCGCCTCCGCCAGTGGGCGGATGGCCGCGCGGTTCCGGCGGCTTGAGCGCGCGCCGAGGACCTCGTGTGAGGTGGTCTCCTACCAACGTGAGGAAAAACGACACGTGCTCTAAGAAACCGGCGCGGGTACCGTATTCCTGAGACGGGCATGCCGAGCGTCGGGCCCACGGGCCCTTTCAAGAGCACCTTCGACCGGTACGAGCAGCCTCTCATGAGGTATGCAACGCGTTTGTTGCGTGATCGCGAGCGGGCGCGCGACGTGGTGCAGGACACGTTCCTCCGTTGGTGTGAGTCGGACGTGACGGCCGACGATCCTCGGCTCGGCGCCTGGCTGTTCACCGTGTGTCGCAACCGCGCCATCGACGTCCAGCGGCGCGAAGGCCGGCTGTCACCCATCGACACGGCCCCCGAGCCGGCGGTCGACGCGAACGACGAGGAGCAGCAGACGGTGAGAGAGGTGCTCGATCGGATGCAGCACCTGCCCGAGAAGAAGGCGCGTGTGCTCGAGCTCCGATACCGTCACGGCCACAGCTACCGCGAGATCGCGAGCACGACCGGCATGACGGTGAGCCACGTGGGCGTGGTGATCCACGAGTGCATCGGCATCTTGCGCAAACACCTGGCCGTCGTGGCCGCCCTCGCGCTCTTGGTCGGCGCTGGGGCGTGGGGTGTTCACAGCTCGCGGCGCGCCAGCGTCGAGCGTTGTTTCATGGCACGCGAGGAGCCCCGCCTCCCCCTCTACGAGACCGGCGAGCCACCGCTGCCCCCCGAGGACGACGGGCCGATCTACGGTCCCGAGCCCGAAGGAGAGGGCGCGGGGGACACGCCAGGCCGACCCGAGGCGGCGCCGCGTCGCGCTCCGGCGCTGCGGGCTCCGAAGGCGCTGCCCCAGCGCGGCCCCGCGCACCTCCCGATCGACGCCTTCGAGCCGTCGTCGCTCTGACGGTCTCTCAGCTCTTGGTCACGAAGGCGGCGATGTCCTCGATGACGCGCAGATCCACGTGGCCCAGCGTCTGGTACTCGGTGGGTTGGCTCGGCCCCTCTCCCGGCACGAACAGGTGGTTGAGCTCGGCGTAGCGGCGGAAGGTCGCCGCCCCGTGGCCTGCTAGCGCCTTCTCCCATCCGGCGTAGTCGGCGAGCGTCACCTGATAGTCGCGGTCGCCTTGCAGCACGAGCAGCGGCCGCGTCTCGCCGGCGATGAGCTTCGCCGGATCGTTGTTGCGCAGATCGAGCCAATACGCGACGGGGATCCCGAGGGGCAGCGCGTCCGGCGTCACCGCGGAGGTCTCGTCGAGCTGCTTCACCGCCGCGACCTGCTTCTCGAGCGCGTCGAGCGCCTCTCTCTCGGTCGCGCTCTCTGTGCCGTCCATGTTCGCGATGTAGCGAACTTGCTCGAGCACCAGATCCTCGAGGGGCCGGGTGGAGCCGGCCATGATGATGAAGCCCCGTGCGTCGTCGCTCCGCCGCGCGATGCGTGGGATGGCGTAGCCGCCGAGGCTGTGACCGAGCACGAACACCCGGTCCGGATCGACCGACGCGTGGCTGCGCAAGAGCTTGGCGGCGGCCACCGCGTCGTCCACCGTCTCTTGCTCGACGGTGAGCGCCGCGCCGAACCGCTCCGCGACGAGAGGACCGAGGTGCTTGGTGCGCTTCTCGTAGCGCAGCACGCAGATCCCACGCGCGGCGAGTCCATAGGCGAGGTCTTTGAACGGCTTGTTGGGCCCGATGGTCTCGTCGCGATCGTGGGGACCCGACCCGTGCACCAGCACCACCGCCGGACAGCCGCCTGCCGCCGGATCCAGCGCCTTGGGGAGGGTGAGCGTGCCGGGCAGCGTCCAGTCGCCGTCGCCGACGGCGAGCTCGATCTCTTCGATCACGTCGAGCTCGGCGTAGGGTGGGGGAGACCAGGCCGCGCTCTGATCCGCGGGCTTGACGAAGAGGCCCGTGATCTTGCTCTCGGGATCGAGCACCACGCGCACGTCGAGGAGCGCCTTGTCGAACTCACAGGTGACGATGGCGGCCTCGAGCCCCTGGCTCCGCTCGACGCGCACCGAGCGAATCTGCCGCAGAGGACCAGCCTGGCTGAGGAGCGTGGGCCACAGTCCGCCGAGCTGCTCCTCGGTCATGGCCGCCCTCATCGCCGCGTCGAAGTGGGCGTACACCGCCTCGTGGTCGCCGCTCGACAGCTTCTCCACGTGCTGGCGCCCGAGGAGCGCCACGTCGCGTTCGAGCTGATCGGCGGGTGGGGGCGCCGAGCCACGCGGCTCGGGCGTCGGGGGGACGGGCGTCGCGCCGCAGCCGAGGAGGACGCCGGCGCAGAGGGTGAACGTCGTGATTCGCATGTTGCTCCTGAACGTCGAAGGCCGGCCCAGTGTGACACCGAGCCGGCCATGCCCCCCGCTCCGCGCGCCCCTCCCGCCGCGAGCCAGCCGCGCCGCGAGCCAGCCGCGCCGGGAGACGGACACCGCGGCTAGAACTTCACGGTCAGGGCGACGCCGCCGCCTTCGGGCCCTGCCATGGGCAGCACGCGCACCGCGGTGTCGCCACCCTCGCCGTCGTCCATCGTGTAGCCGGCAGCGAGGAGGATGATCCCCGCGATGCCGAACGCGCCGGTGACTCCGAGGAACACGTCGCTGAGGAGCGCGCTGTCTTCAGCGTCGTCGGCGAGCTCGGTCGTAGGCGTCGCGTCGAAGTCGCTCTTGGCGCCGAGGGCCTGCACCCCGAACACCGTGGTGAGCACGCCGCCGACGACGCCCACACCGAGCGAGACGAAGCCCGCGATGCGGAGCGCCTGGGCGGTGCCGCCGCCTCCCCCGTCGGAGGGCTCGACCGGCTCGGGGGTGGTCTGGATGGGCTGGAGGGTGATGGGGAGGCTCACCGCTTGCCCTCCCTGCACGTCCACTTGCTGGGAAAAGGGTTGATGACCGGGCGCGCTCACCTCGATGGTGTGCGGGCCGGCGGGCAGCTTCAGCTCGGTGCCCTGCACCGCGGTGCCGTCCACCATCACGGCGAGGCCTTGGAGGTCGGGTGGCGTGATGGTGAGGGTGACGGTGCCCTCGAGCTTCGCCTTCAGCTCCTCGATGCGCTTGTCGGCGGCGATGACGCGGTCCGCGTACTTCGCGTCGGGCTTGCTGTCGATGAAGTTGCGGTACGCCTCCACCGCCTCGGCATACTTGCCGAGCTTGTCGTAGCAGACGGCGATGTTGTACTTCGGCGCGGCGCCGGGCCAGGCCGCGTCGGCGGCTTTGAAGTCTTCCACGGCCCCCGCGTAGTCGCCGCCGTCCATCTTCTTCTTGCCGGTGGCGTAAGCCTTCTTGGCCTCTTGCTGCTTCTGGAAGCTCGTCTGCGCCGCGGCGTCGTCGGTGGTGGTGGTGACCACTGCCGCCGCCGGCAAGCCGATGGCCAGGGTCAGCGCCAGTCGTGTGATCCTCGTGCGAAGCGTGCGCGTCATCCGAACGTTCTCCTCCTCGCGAGGCACCATGGAGCCTCGCACGCCGAACACGGTACCTCGCAGGCGCGATGACCGCAAAGGGTGCTTCACGCCTTATGCAAGCGCGTAACGATGCGACAATGTGGGATGAATTCGCCCGTCGCGACCTGTCGCGGAGGGAGGGGGAGGGGGCGGCAGCACCCTCCAAGAGAGTTAGTTACAGGCGCAGCTCGAGCAGTCGACGTAGTCCCAGCCCTCCGCCCACGCCCCGTTGCAGTCGCACCAGCCGTCGTTCGACCACCCGCACAGATCGCTCGAGCTCGAACAGCAGGCGGGCTGGTTGTTTCCCGTCGCGCAGCCGTTGGGGCAGGTGTCGATCGTCGGACAGAGCGGGTCGTTCGAGACGCAGCGCTCGCAGTCGTCTTCGTCCCACGCGTAGCCGCCGCCGCAGTCGCACACGCCGTTGTTCGCACGCCCCATCGCGGTCTGGCAGTCGGCGCCGGTGTCCGCGGTGCACCCGCCCGGGCACGTGGTCTCGGCGGGGCACTCGAGGCACGAGCTGCAGTCGGCGGCGTCCCAGTTGAACACGCCCATGCAGTCGCACGACCCGTCCCCTCCCCAGCCGCAGGGGTCGCCGTCGGCGCAGCACGTGGCGTCGAAGCCGCGGCAGCCTCCGGGGCAGCTGTCGGCGGGGATGGTCACATCCACCACCGCCTCGTTGTTGGTGTAGTCGGCCTCGCCGAGCACCTTGCCGTGGTTCACCGACACCACGAGCTTGTAGTCGCCGGGGGCCACGCCGGTGACGTCCACCCACTGGCAGTCGAGGTTGCGTCCGTAAACGTCCGACCAGCCCGCCTGAATGCCTTGGTTCTGACAGTCGTAGGCGGGGTTGGGATCGGCCTCGGGCAGGTAGGGGTTGAAGTCGAGGAGGCAGAAGGCTTGCTTGTGTCCGGTCGCTACCACGTTGCCGTCGCCGTCTTGCAGCTCGTAGGCGGCGTAGCTGTCGAAGTGGTAGTGATCGTGGCACGGGCTGTACGAGAACAGCTCCTGGTTCTGCGTGGGATCGCCAAGGTAGAGGTCGCCCTCGCCCACGTTGGGGGTCTCGAGGTCGAACCGCAAGAGCACCCGCTCTCCTGGCATCGCGACACAACCCTCCTGGATCACGCAGGCGTTGTTGGAGAAGGAGCGCTTCTGCATCCTCGCGCTGGTGCCGATGCGCTCCGCGTCGATCACCAGATCGGGGAGGGCACAGCTGCCCGCCTCGCAGAGCGTGCCGAGTGGACAGCACGTGTTGTCGGCGCAGACGCTCTCGGCCCGACACGCGCTCGTGCAGCTGTAGCCGAGCGTCTCCGCGTCGAGCAAGCAGTGCTCGCCGTCGTCGCACAGCGTGGCGCCGTCCGGACACACGAACGGACACGGCTCGCCCGCAGGTCGACACAGATCGGTGGCGTAGCCGGTCGCGGCGGCGGCGCAGCACTGGTCGCCCACCTCGCAGCACACGTCGGGCGCACTCTCGTCCTCCGAGGGGTGGCAGCGGTCACGCCCAGACGGACACGCCGACTGGCACTGGTCGTCCACGCAAATCGGGGCCGTGGGTCCGCAGTCTTCGCAGCCGCTCGCGCCGCCCGCGGCGCTGCCGCCCGCGCCTCCAACCACCGCGCTCGAGGCGCCCGCACCCCCCGAGCCGCCGCTCCCGGGGAACGACACGTCCTCGCCGCAGCTCCCGGCCCCGAAGGCGATGAAGAGCGTCGCCGCCGCGAAACCGACGAGGGTGCGTGGGAGCCGCCAGGTCGTGTGGAGTTGTGGGGGCATGTCGGCCATCATAGCTCGTATGGCCGGTGAGCTCCTGCGCGATCGCGAATACGACCACGCGTCGCGGGGTCGCCCGCGGCCGCGCGCGGCGCGGCGAGAGGCGCGTGGCCTGCGGCGTCGGGTGCGCCGGCCGTCGGCCGAGCTCCGGGCCCTCTTTTGGCGCCGAGCGGCGGCTGGCTCAGCCCGCGAGCGGCTCGATGAGCTCGCGAGGGATTCGCAGGCGCGTCGAGGACTGGGCCGGCGGGAGCACCACGAAGATCGAGGCGCGCGAGCTGCGGGGCGGGTTGGGGCGATCGGCGAACGTGGGATCGACGAGCGCGCGGACGCGCAGCCCGCGGAGGTTGCAGAAGAAGCGTTCGTCAGGGTGGCG
>CAYOAL010000140.1:0-26443 GCA_964401935.1 uncultured Polyangiaceae bacterium | reverse complement strand
CGCTTCTCTTCCGCGGCCCGCTTCTCTTCCGCGGCCCGCTTCTCTTCCGCGGCCCGCTTCTCTTCCGCGGCCCGCTTCTCTTCCGCGGCCCGCTTCTCTTCCGCGGCCCGCTTCTCTTCCGCGGCCCTCTGGGGTTTGGCTGGCGCGAGCTTCGGCGCGCTCCCCTCCTCGAGCACATCGCCACCGAGCCGCTCCGCCGCGTCCTTCAGGGTCGGCGCCGGACGCTCGGCGTACGGAAAGAACACGGTGCTTGGCTGCTCGCGCCAGTCGGCCCACTCCATGATCAACACGGGGGGGCGCTTCGGCGCCGAAGACCACCGATGGTCGAAGACGGCGACGCGCACCAGGCAGCCGTCTCCTTCCCCCTGCACCTCGTCGCGCAGCCCTTCGAGGGCGCTACGCGCTGCGCCCTCGAGCTCCTTCAACGCCACCGGGAGCGACACGCTCAGCATCTGCTCGCGATAGTGTAGGGGCGTGGCCTCGGTCTTCGCCGAGCTCCGCTCCGAAATCACCTGGAGGCTCGACTCCGAGCCGGCGCGGCTCCTGGGCGGCTCGGGCACCGACGGATCCAGCGGGGCGAGCTCGCCCGGCGGGACCACCATCCCCATCTTCTCCGCCTCCTCGCGCGCTCGCCGCCGCACCTCGGCCGAGCCGGTCGAGCCGAGCACCATGGTCTTCTTCCCATCCTCGCCGCCCGGCGGCCGACTCCGACGGCTCTTGAGTCGGTCGCGTCGCGAGCGGCGCCCGGGGCGACTCTTGCGATCTCGTGCCTTCGTCGGCTCATCGCGATCCGAACCGTTCGTCATCGATGTTCTCTCCCTTCCCGCGGACTCGACGATGGGGGCGTCATCTGGAGCCTGAAACACGTGATAGGCGACTCGCAGCGTCGCATCGATGGCCTTGCAGCCATCGTCGAGAGACTCGACCGACAGCGCCCCCAGATGCTCGTCTTCGCCTCGCAGCCGCCGGGCGCTCTGCAGCGCGGGTTGCCAGTGCGAGGCCTCGAGACAGAGCCTCTCTCGTTCCTCGGCTCCGTGGCCCATGGCCGAGATCTCGACGTACCAGCGCATGGCGTGTGAGCGGTTCTTGGGACAGACTTATCATACGCAAGTATAATAATACCCGCGCGATCCGCCGGACCAATTAGATTGATGGTTTAACGACGCCACGGGAGCCGGTCAATCGGTGTTTCCGTGTGGCCTGCGCCTCGCCCCTCGGCGCCGCCCCACGACGCGGCGCCGGCTGCGCGCCTCACGAGGGGCTGTTCACTCGAGACCGTCGGAGTAAGGTCCCCGGTCGTGAGATCGTCGCTCACCCACTTCGTCGATCGGGCCGCGCGCTGGTGGACGGCCCATGACGACGCGCTCTACGGCGCCTTCGCGCTCTGTTGCACCCTCTACGTGGCGAGCCAGTTCTACGGCTACATGCTCCACCAGACCGCTGGCGTGTGGTCGGCGCCCCTCGACGACGTCTTCATTCACTTCGACTACGCGCGCTCCTTCGCGCGCGGCTTCCCGTTTCACTGGTCGGAGGGCAACGGTTATTCGAGCGGCAACACGAGCCTCACCTACCCCATCGTGCTCGCCTTCGGCTACTGGGTGGGCTTCCGTTCCCTGAGCCTGATGGCGTGGGCTGCGATCGTGGCTTGCGTTTTCGTCCTCCTGTTCTTGATCGGAGCGGGAGCCCTCGTCACCCGCCTCCTTCCCCGCGAGCCGGCGGACACACGCGCTCCATCGCTTCGTTGGGTGCGCTTCCTCATCCCGCCGAGCGTGCTGTCGATGGGCGCGCTCGACTGGACGCTCTTCAGCGGGATGGAGAACGCCTTCCACTTGGGCATTTGGGGCCTCACCATCCTGCTCTTGCTGCGACAGCTCGACGCCCCGAACCCAGGCGCAGCCATCCGACGGGCGTGGCTCTTGGGCGTCGGGGGCGCCGTGCTCATCGCCACGCGCCCCGAGTCGGCGATCTGTGTCGCCATCTTCGGTGTCTTCGCCGCCTACGCCTCTCAGCGCGCTGGCACCACCGCGGGGGCTCGTCACGCCATCGCGATCCTCGCGGGCGCTGGCGCCCCGGGCGTGCTCTTCCTGCTCGGTCACGGCACCGCCAACCTGCTGCTCACGGGGGAGTGGGCCGCCAACGGCTCGGTGGCCAAACTGTTCATGAACAACCCGTTCATGACGCGAGCCGACAAGTGGGAGCGCTACCTCTCGCTCCTCTCGTACATCGTCCCGCGCCTGGTCCATCACCACTTCGCCGAGCACGGCTTGGGCTACCTCGTGTTGGCGGCGGCCGCGGTGCCCCTCGCGTCGCGCCGCACCCGCCCCCTCGCCGCGTTCCTGTGGCTCCAGATCGTCACCTGGATCCTCGTCGTCTCGCTCAACAACCAGGTGCGCTGGCACAACGAGCGCTACGCCATGCCCGCCGTGGCGTGGCTCCTCGTGCTCGCCGCCGTCGGCGTGGGGCTCGTCGCCGGCGGAGGCGCCCCCCCCATGCTCGCGCGCTCGACCCACCGCGTCGCCAAGTGGCTCGGGCCGTCGCGGGCGGCGGTGGCGGTGGCGATGGTGGGCGTTTATTGGTGGGGCCAGGCCCCGCGCCACAAGGATCAGGTGTGGTTCTTCGGCCGCGCGTGTCGAAACATCCTCGACCAACACGTCACCGCGGGCCTCGTGCTCGAAAAGATGAACGTGAGGCGCGTGCTCGTGGGCGACGCCGGCGCCATCATCTACGCGTCCGATGTCAAGGGCCTCGATCTCATCGGGCTCGGTGGCTACCACGCCTATCCCTTCGCGCGCTCCACCGTGCACGGTCTCGGGGCGTCCATCGAGCTCCTCGAGCGGATGCCGGAGACGGAGCGCCCCGACTTCATGGCGATCTACCCGAGCTGGTGGGGTGACTTGCCCACGCTGTTCGGCTCGTACCTCACCGCCATCCCTGTGCGGGGAAACGTGATCTGCGGCGGCGCAGAGAAGGTGATCTACCAGGCCGATTGGTCGCCGCTCGACCGGCGCGGCCACCCCCGCACCCTCCTCGAGGGCGAGCGTGTCGCCGATCAGCTCGACGTCGCCGATCTCATCAGCGAAAAGAACCACGGCTACAACTTCCCCCAGCCCAACATGGGCTTCATCCGGTGGCACGTGCTGCCCGATCTGGGCGACCCCCGCCGCGATCTCTTCGACGCGGGCCGTATCATCCCCCCCGGTCAGACCGAACGCGCCACCCTCCGTGCTCCCACCACGCAGGCGAGGCTCATCGTGCGCATCGCCACCGACAAGCCCTTCGCCACCGACGTGACCATCGACGGGGCGCCGCTCACCACGCTCACCGCGCAGCCGAAGGACGGCTGGCAAGAGCTCACCGCCAACCTCCCCGACCGGCTCCGAGGGCGGTTCGAGCTCGGCCTCACCCCTCGCGAGCACGACGGCACCACCTTCCACGTGTGGGTCGTCGCGCGCTGAGGGGCCGCGGGGGCGTTACCGAGCGTGGTCTCGACCCCGCTCGGCGGCGACGCGCGGTCGCTCACTGCTTGATGAGCGGGCGCTTGGGCGCGGGCGGCCGCTTCGGCAGAGGAGCAGGCACCAGCGGCTTGAGCTCCGGCTTCTTCGGCGCCTCGGGGGGGCGGGTCGGCCCCTTCGGCCTGAGGACGTGGCCCTTGTCGTTGCCCTTCGGCTTCAGGCCGGGCTCACGCGGCTTGGGCGGAGGCATCTTCGCGGTGATCTTCCCGAACGCCACGCCGCCCCCCTGAGGCTTCTCCACGTCGCGGTCGCCCACCGAGTGCTGTTGTCCGTTCTTGGTGAACCGCGTCACGCGGAACTTGAAGTTGTTCGTGTCTTTGCCGCCGTCGGTGACGTTGAGCTGCCGGCTCTGCTTGTTCACCCGGAACCCGAGCTTCGAGCCCTTCTTCGGCCTCAGCTCGTTGAGCTCGATGCGGTAGCTGTCTTTGCCCGAGCCCATGGCCAGCCGTACCTTGGGCTTGCGCCCCTCCTTGCCCGGCGTGTAGTCGAGCCCCTGACCATCCTTGGAGATGTTCAGCTTGTCTTTGTCGCCGCTGTCGATGTTGATGTCCTCGACCACCATCGCATGATCGGTCCCGAACACCCCCACCGTGCCGGTCCCGGTGCCCTTGCCGACGAGCTCGATGTCGTAGTCGTCGTTGGCGGGGAGCTCGTAGAGCGGCTCCGGCGGCTCCTCGCCGGGCATGAAGCTGAGCACCGGGTGGGCCATCGCGCCGGGGATCTCGTTGACGAGCTTGCCGTTCTCCATCCCGATCTTGCGGCCTTGCGAGTCGCGCACGAGCGCGTTCACGCTGCCGCTCGTCATGAGCATGCGCACGCCGTTGGTGCGCTCGCAGAACGGGCAGTCCGCCTGCTTCATGCGCTCGGACACCCGCGTCGCCACGATCGTGTTGCGGGCGGCGTCTCCTCCCCAGGGTCGCGCGTCCTCGCTGGGGTTGATGGCCGCGAAGGAGTAGAGCCAGCTGTTCTTGTTGGTGTCGAACTCGATGTAGCGCGACGCCTTGGGGAAGTTGTTGTCCCAGATGCGCACGTGGAACACGCCGTTGCCCTTGTCCTCCACCGCGTAGGGCACCACCGCGTGGCCCCCCACCCCGGGTTGGAAGAACTCGAGGGCAACTGGATCCTCCTTCTGCTTCAAGGACGCCGTCACCGTCTTGAGCACCTCGTTGGGGGTGGTGTTCGTCATCGTGCCGAACAGGTAGTTCCGGAACGGCTGGAGGAACTGGTACGAGAAGTAGTATCCGACGGGGCTCCGAATGGTGTTCTGATCCAGCTCGGAAGCCAGCGTCGCACCGTCCTTGAACACGTCGACGGGGTCCATGCCCGCGAAGAGCGTGAGCGAGAACACCGCGAGCCCCTCGCACTGGCCACCGTTCATCTTCCGGTTGACCATGGTCATCCACTCGTGGGCGCTCGGAGTGAGCAGACACTCGCCCTCGTGCTCCTCGAGGCCGAGACAAACGTTGTCGCTGCCGAACAGGCGCCGCATGCCGTTCTTGTCGAGGTGCCCCGGGGAGCTCTGAGGGAACTGCAGGCGCTTGCCGCGCTCGTCCCGGTCACCGTTGGGAAACAAGAAGCCGTGGGAGGCGGGGCGGAAGCCGCTGTCCGCGACGTAGCTGTTCGCCTCGGGGAGGCCCCGCACGTTGGCGCCGACGGCCGTCCCGTCGTTCAGCGTCGTGTCGTCGGGCGCGTCTTTCGGCGCGTCCGTCGGCGCGTCCTTGCCGTCTTCGCCGCTTTTTGCCCCTTCGCGCTCGGCGTCCGCGTCGGGTTGGGATTGTTGGTCCCCACCGCAAGCCACCGAGCCGAGCACGAACAGCGCGGCGACGAGCCCCGCACCAGCACGCAACCACTTCGAATCACCCATCATAGTTCCCAGTTCGTCGCGTTCGTTACCGGACTCCCCAATCCCGTAGCGAGGATCTCGGAGGCCCAGAGTATCTCGGAGCGGCCTCAAAGATGGCAATGCACCCCATCTCCGTCACGCCGGAATCGTGCTTTGTTCGGGCTCGAGGACGGCCCCTGGTGAGTCAAGTTGCCACAATCTGCCACCGACCGAAAGGGAGGCGAGGTCGTTGAGCTGGGTGAGCTTCGCCTGGTTTCTTCAGAGCGGCCCGCTCTCGGTGCCCGACGACGCGCCGCGCTGGGCCGCGGTCGGGCTCGCGCTGCTCGCGCTGTGGGGTGGGGCCCGGCAGCTCGACCGCGCGCGCGAGCCGCGCTGGCTCGTGTGGCTTGCGCCGCTCACCGCCGCCGTGTTGTCGGCCGGCTACGTGGTTTACTACCTCCGCGGCGGTCCACGCATCATCGACGCCACCGCCTATTACCTCCAGGCGCGGACGTTCGCGGAGGGGATGTTGAGCATCCCGCTGCCCGAGCCCGAGCACGCCGTCATCGGCCGGTTCATGGTGCGAACCCACGCGACGAGCGCGGCCGCCGTGATCTTTCCCCCTGGCTACCCTGCCGTGCTCGCGCTGGGATTTCTGGTGGGCGCCCCGCTCGCGATCGGACCGCTGCTCGGGGCCGCGCTCACGTGGGCCACCATCGGCCTCGCCCGCGTCGCGGCGGAAGGACACGATCCCAAGACCCGAGCGGTGATCGTGATGTTCTCCGCGCTCGCCTCCGTCGGCTGCGCGGCGCTCCGCTACCACACCGCCGACACCATGTCCCACGGCCTCGCGGCGCTCTGTCTCACGCTCGCCCTGTGGGCGGTGCTCCGCCTGCTCACGACCGCGTCCGCCGACTGGCGGGTGGGCGTCACCTTCGGCGCGAGCGCAGGCCTGCTCTTCGCCGCCAGGCCCGTGTCCGCGCTCGCCTTCGCCGCCGTTGTGGGCGGCCCGCTCCTCGGCGCGATGGCCCGCCGCCGCATGCGCGCAGCGACGCTCGTCGGCGCGCTCGCCGGCGCCGCTCTCCCGGTGGCGCTCTGGTTCGTCTTCCAGAGCCACGTCACGGGCCGCCCGTTCGGCACCGCCCAATCCGTCTACTACGCGGTCAGCGATGGCCCCGCCGGGTGCTTCCGCTACGGCTTCGGCGAAGGGATCGGTTGCCTCGGCGAGCACGGCACGTTCGTCGGCCACAACCTCGCGGACGGCTACGGTCTGGTCGCCGCGGCGAAGACCACGGGTCGCCGTCTCTCGCTGCACGTGTCGGACGCGATGGGCTTCGCGCCGGCGTTCGTGGCCGTGGTCGCAGGCGGCGTCGTCGCCGCCCGTCACGCGTCGTTGCGCCTCCTCCCCGCGCTCGTGCTCGCCCAGTGGCTCGCCTACGCGCCCTTTTACTTCGACGGCAACTACCCCGGCGGCGGCGCGCGCATGTTCGCCGAGGTGCTCCCGATCGAGCACGTGCTCGCCGCGTCGACGCTGGGCCGCTGGCGTTGGCGCTCGCGCACGATCCCCGCCCCGCGAGCGGCGGCGTGGTTGCTCGGGGCGAGCCTCCTCGGTTTCGGCGTGCACCTCGGCGCCCAGCACGGCGCGCTCCGCGAACGCGAGGGAGGGCGCCCGATGTTCGTTCCGTCCGCGGCGCCGAGCACCGGCCTCGTGTTCGTCGACACCGATCACGGGTTCCTGCTCGCGTACGACCCGCGGCACCCCGATCGCGTCGCGCGGTGGCACGGCGACGCGCTCGATCGCCTGCGCTGGCTCGACGCCGGTCGCCCTCCCGCGTTTCGGTACGACCACGACTTCGACGGCGGCCCACCCCGCGTCACGCCGCTGTCGTTGGCCGCGCCGCAGGGGAGGATCGAGGGCGAGTCGCTGTGGCCGCCCGCCGCGCAGCGAGGCCTCTGGGCGTTCCCCCGTCACGCCGCGAGCCCGTGTGCCTCCGGGGGACGCGTGCTCCAGCTCACCCCCGACCTCGCCTCCGCCGCGGCCCCCCCCGAGGTGAGGCTCGCGCTCCCCGCGCTTGACGCTGGCGTCGACCTCTACGCCACGTTGTTGCCGACGCCGGGAGAATATTACATAAAATTAGCTATTTACAGCGAGCAGGAGGCCGTCGCAGCGGTCTCCGTGGGCCCCTCGGGGGCCGCTCCCTGCGTCGAGGCTGGGCCGCTCTCCATCCCTCGGGGGGGCCCAGCGCTCCGCTTGGGCATCGAGAGCGCCCTGCCGGTCGGCCTGGACCGCCTCGAGCTGCGGGAGAACCGTTGACATAACAAACAGTTGCATGACACTGTGGAGAACCTAGCCACGGACAAAAGGAGTGGGGGATGACCAAAAGCGAGCTGATTGAAGCCATCACGGCCCGAGGCGAGATCACCAAGGCGCGAGCCGAGCTGGTCGTAAACTGTGTCTTCGACACGATGACGGAGTCCCTGCAGCGCGGAGACGGCATCGAGATCCGTGGTTTCGGGAGCTTCACGGTGCGGCCCTACAAGGCCTACACCGGGCGCAACCCGCGAACCGGACAGGCCGTCGAGGTGCCGTCGAAGCGACTGCCCTTCTTCAAGGTGGGCAAGGAGCTGCGAGAGATCGTCAACAGCAGTCGCAGCTTCCCCATCACGGCGGGCTCCGGCCGCGACTGACGCGAGACCGTCCGGGTCGATGCGCCGGCGGTCGCTCCTCGGCTGGTCTCTCTGCGCCGCGCTCGGGGCATGCGGCGGCGAGGGCTTGTCGCCCTTGCCACCGCTGCCCACCGCAGTGACGTCGCCCGATCTCATCGTCGGGCAGCTCACGGATGTGCTCACGTTGGTGGATCTGTCGTGGGTGCTCCTGTTGCGCCCGCAGCGCCTCGCGCGCACCGAGTGGTTGCGGCCTTCCCTGTCGCGGGTGCTCAAGGACGAGCGCCTCGATCTGGTGGCGAAGACCACCGGGCTCGATCTGCGTGAGTGTCCGGAGCTGGCGGTGGCCCGTTATGGCGCCGACGTGACGCTCCAGCTGACGCGCCACCACGCCGACCCTCAAGCGGTCGAGAAGCAGTTTCGCCGGCGGTTGACCTCCAACGAGCGACGCGCCGAGCTAGGCCACCAGGCCGTGAGCGTCTGGGGTGACATCGGACAGAGCCCCCATGGCTTCGTGTCCATCGGCGTCGACGTCGCCGGTTTTCAGTATGGCGGGGACGAGCAACGCGGGCCGGGCCGCGTCGCGCTCCTCTACGCCCTCGGCAAGCTCGAGACGGTCCCGTCCGTCCTCGACGACGAGACGCTGCGCGACCTTCACGCCTCGCTCGCCAACGGCGGCATCCCGGTCGCGGAGCTGTTGTTCCCCGGGCCCTTCGAGGGCGAGCTCGCGCGAGGAGCCCGCGGGCTCCTCGCGGGCTCCACCGGCGTCGGTGTCGCGTTGATGCCCACCGCTCGGGAGACGATGCAGCTCTCGGTGTTGATCGCGGGCGACTTCGGCGCCGCCGAAGACAAGGCGCTGAGCCTCCTCGAGGCTTCGTGGACGGATCTCGCCACGTCCGATCTCGGCCACCTGCTCGGCCTGCACGAACCCAAGGTGCCGCCCAAAGCGGTGGCCATACCGGTGGGTCTCGCGCTGGGCGTCGAGCTCGCTCCCGACGAGCTGTTCCGAGGCCTCGCCGCCGCGACCATCGACGACGTCGAAGCCATCATGCGCTGAACGCGCCGGTCTCGAGCGGCAGCAGCCCGCAGGAGACTCAGCGGCCCGTGCTCGCGACGCGCCGCCGGCGCAGCCAGAGGACCACGATGGGGACGGCGAACGACGCGGCCAACACGAAGAACAGCGTGTCGAGGCGCTGCGTTCCTGGCCAGGTGGAGCTAGGATCGGTCATCACGGCCAGGCCCAGGAAGAAGAGGCAGGGAACCCCCCACAAGAGGGCGCGCGCTTCTGGCGGTCTCCCCACGCCTGCTCGCGCGGCGACGCGCGCGTCGTGACCTCGGCGCGCGCGAACGAACGACTGCCGACACAACACGACGTCGCGCGTGTTTCGGATCGAGCGCTCGATCTCCGCCGGCCCCCCCGGGGCGCGCCCCATCACCTCCACGAGCTCGAGCACCGCCGCCTCGAGATCGCCGAGGCGCTCGTGCGCGTTGGCCCGCAACACGGCGCAGATCACGTCGAGGTTGGCCGCGAGGGGGACGTCGCCCGAGCGCGCCCCGAGCAGCGGATGCACGCGGGCGAAGTGGCCGTGGCGCGTCGCGAGATAGGCCGCGGTGTAGCGGAAGGCGCCATCTGCGTGGAGGTCGCGCGCTCGCGGATCGCAGGGTGCGAGCCAGTCCTCGGCGGCCGCGAGGTCGCCCGCACGCGCCGCCTCTCGCGCCAACACGCAACGAAGGATCTGCTCGTCGCGGTGGCCGCGGGTCGCTTCCACGGCGCTCTCGAGGAGCCCCCGCATGCGCAGGTCGTCCTTGTGCGCCTTCAGGTGGCGGTAGAGCAACATGGTGAGGTGATAGAAGCGCACGTGCGCTGCCTCGCCCCCCTCCTCGCCGCCGGTGTCGATCGCCGCGAGCGCCCCCCACCACGCTGCGAGCGCCTCATCGAACACCTCGTCCCGCAACGAGAAACCGTCGTCACGGGTGAGCGCCTTCACCGCCTCGGGGACCGCGGGGAGCCTGCGGTCGGCGCTAGAGAGCGCGGCGAGGCGCTCGTCCTCGGCGAGCGAAGCCGACGGGCCGGGCACCGTCTCGACCCGAGGGCCGAGCTCGCGGCTCTCCCCACACGCTCCGCAGGTGGCCTGCCCCCCCGCAAGGTCGACATGCATCGCCGCACCGCACTCGGAGCAAAGCACGACGCGCAACGCATGGCTGAAGGATGTGTTCATCGAACCGGCCGAATCCGGCGGGAGGCCAAGGTGGCGGGGGGTGCCGGCGACCGCGCCTTGCCGCTCGGGTCGCCTGCGGTCGGGCCCCTCTCGCCACGGAGCGCAGGGTCGTGCCCCCGCGCTAGAAGCTCATCATCTCACCCTTCACCGCGTCGCAGCGGCTGAGGTCGCCACCCTTGCTCCCAATCCAGAGTTTGTTGCCACCGGTCGTGGTCGCCCGCAGCACCGTCGGCTCGCCCTTCACCTTCACGTCGAGCTCGAAATTGGGATCGACCAAATCGGTGCCGAGCTTGGCAAGCGCCTCGCTGTTGTAGAGCCGCAGCTTGCCGTCTTTGCACAGCACGAACAGCGACGTCTCGATCACCGCCACGTCGACGACCGTTCCCGGCACCGCCAGCATCGCCGGCTCGAGCGCACCCCCTGGCTGACGCACGACACACACGCTGTCGCCGCCACGCTTGGTCAGCGCGACCAGCCCCTCCGACGCCGCCAGCCGACTCATGCCCATCGCCTCCGAGGGGAGATCGACGCGCGCCTTGGCTCCCGACTCCGGCGTCTGGCCTGGGTGCACACGAAGCTGTCCCCCGGCCCCGCCCGCGCCGTTGACCACCGCGTAGGTGTTGCTCGCGTCGAGGGCCACCGCCCGAATGTCGCCACGAACCACGAACTGCCGGCCCCCCACCTCGTGGCCCTCGAGCGCGAGCGCGGCGCCGTGACCGTCCCAGCCGATCGCGAGCGCCGTCCCCCCTTTGTGGAAGTGGCCGAGCGCGCGGATGTCGCGCCCCACCTGCTCGATGCGTGGGCTGTGTTGAAGGTCGATCACACCCCAGATGTCGTTGCCCGTCTTCACGACGGCCACCGACTTGTTGATGAGGGCGAGCGCCGACACGTCGTCGAGGCCGACGCTCTTCTCCTTCTTGGTCCCCGCCGCGTAGGGGTAAATCGCCACCTTCACCGGATCGTTGGTCGCGACCCCGCAGATGCGGTCGCTGTCGAGCGGGGCGATGGCCACGACCTCGGCGTCGAGGTTGGCGATCTTCTTCAGGGACGCGAGCGACTTGAACGGCATTGCGCGAGGTTAGTACAGGCCGCGGGTGTTGCCGAGTGTCAACTCAGCCCCGATCCGCGGCCCGCTGCCTCGTGGGCCTCAGCCTCCCGGCGCCTCGCCGGGCGGTGGCGCCGGACCCGCCGGCTCCTCCTCACCCTCGCCCGACTGCGCGGCGAGCCGGCCCGCTGCCGGATCCACCAACACGCTCGTGGCTTCCTCGCCCGGCGCCGGCCACGGGGCGCCATCGGGAATGCTGAAGATGAAGTCGCGCATCAACGCCGCGTGCTCCTCCACCGAGAGCTCGCGGAAGTCGGGGAGGATCTTCTCCCATCCCGGAGGCTTGGGCGAGATGAAGGGGTCGTCTTCGCCCGCGAACAACGCCGCCTCCTTCGGGCGCGTCTTGCTCGAGAAGAACGCCGTCATCGACGTGTACGGCAAGAAGTTCTGCGGTCGCAGCAGCCACTGTTGCACCCACTCCGGTCGCAGGCGGCGCCGCATCACGTCGAGATCGGGCGCCATCTTCTTGAGATCGCCCATCGCCTTCTCCACCGGGAAGTCGCGGTAGTAGTGGCACGACATGCAGTTACCGGTCTGGGTGGAGTTCACGTTGGAGAGCGCCCAGAGCTTCTCCTGCTTGTCGAGCTCCCGCACCTTCGGCACCTGGTACGGATAGGGCTGACGGTCCCAGCTCGCGAAGTAGCGCACGATGTCCGTCCACTGCTCCGACGTCAGGTTGAACGTTGGCATCCGGAGCGCCTTCTTCTTCGGCGGCACCTTGTCGCCGTACACCCACTCCGGGTGGAGCCAAGGCCGAATGCCGTGCGTCTCCGGGTCGCGGAGGAAGGTGAAGAGCCACTCGGGCTGCACCCTCGCCCCCTCGCCGTCGAGGAACGGCGCGCGCTGCTGCGGATCGCCGCCGAGCAGCGCCTGTCGCCACGCGTCGATCTCGCCGCCGCGACCCTCGATGACGTGGCAGCCGCGGCAGTTGAGATCGTTGACCAGCTGTCGGCCCCTGACGACCGCGGCGTGGTCCTCCTTCTGAAGCGGATCGAAGCTCGTGTTCGGCGTGGCCGGCACGGTCGCCTTGAGGAAGAGCGTGAGCGCACGGATCTCGCGGGCCGAGAGGTCGAAGTCGCCCATGAACAGCTGGATGCGGTCGCGCGAGAAGATGCGCGGCGCGTCGAGCTTGAGCGCGGCGAAGGTCTCCGTCGTCTGCAGGTGGTGGTCGGAGATCGCGTAGCCGTAGTCGAGCGTCGTGATGTCCTTCTTCGCGAAGCCGGTGAGCTCCGGGCCGATGGGGGCGAGCTCCCCGAACCCACTCACCGAGTGGCAACCGTAGCAACCCCGCTTCTCGATGACCTTCCCCCCGCACTCGGCGCGGCTCATCTTCACGCCACCGGCGAGGTCACACACCATCTCCTCGGCGCGGAGCTTCGGATCCGTCACCATCGCCACCTCCTCGGGGGTCACCTCGGCGGCCGCCGGAGCCGGCGTGGAGAGCCCGATCAGGTACTTCGCGACGGACGCCGCCTCCACCTCGGTGAGGCGCAGGTTGGGCATCGCGGTGCCGTGCCAGTATGCGTTGGGGTTCTTCACCCAGTGCGCGATCCAGTCCTCGTTCGCGATCTTGTCCTTGAGGTTGGAGAGGGTCGGCGCCAGATCGCGCTCGCGCCCCCGCCACTCGGCCGGCAGCTCGGCGCCCTCGGTCACCGCGTGGCACCCTTGGCAGCCATACGACTCGAAGACCTCTTGGCCGAGCTCGACGCTCGCGCCGGGAACGTTGGCCACGCCAGCGATCTTCTCGCGCAGCGGCTTGCTCGCCGTGCCTCCGGCCCCCGGCCGCGAGCCCGGATCCTCGCTCTTTTCCCAGAGGTAGGCAGCGACCGCGATCGTCTCCTCGGTGCGCTCCTTCTGCCATTTCGCATACTCCGGGGAGCCCTCGGCATAGGGGAGCTTGGACGCCGGGTCGAGCGGCCGCGGCCAGAGGTTCGGCATGCTCGTCTTGGCCCGCCAGCCGCGGGGCTGGCGCAGCCAGCGCAGCAGCCACTCGGGCTTCACCTTGGCGCTGATGTCGTCGAGCTGCGGCCCCTGGTCGGGGTTGTTCTCGAAGCCCTGAAGGAGGTGGCAGCCGGTGCAGTTGAGCTGGCGGAACAGCTGGCGGCCCTCGTCCATCGTCGGCGCGAGCGAGCCAACCTCGTGGGCGATGGTGCGCGGAGAGTCCTCGATGGCGGGGAGATCGTCGCTCCCGTGGGCCTCGCGATACGCCGCCGGATCCGCCGCCTGCTCCGCGTGAGCGCGCTGATAGTCCAGCTTGGACGCGACGTGTTTCGCGTGGGACCGCCACGGCACCAGATCCGCGTCGGCGGAGTGACAGCGCAGGCAGCCAGCCTCGATCTCGGGGAGGCCACGGATGAGGCGGTTCCGCATCTCGTCGGGCACCTGGAGACCGAACGCGCCGTCGGGCGCCACGAATTTGTACTCCTTGTCGGTGTCGACGAGCACGCCTTGGGCCTCGACGCTGTCCGCACGTACCGGCACCATCGGGGGGCGGTTCGCGGTGAAGAGCGTTTTGTCCTTGTCGGACAGCTCACGAGCGGGGGCGAAGCCGAGCACCTGCGCGAGCTCGACCTTGGGGAAGCGCACCTCCACCCGGGGCGGGGCCTTGCCCGAGTCGGACGAGCCCGAGTCGGACGCGCCGTCGCCGGTCGCGGCGGGCACGCGCTCGAGGCCGAGGCTGATGCGGTTGTCGATGCGGCGAGCGACCGCCCGGTAGGCGGTCTTCAGCGTGTCATCGGCGTCGACCAACGCCTTGAGCTTGTCCTGGATCTCCTGGAGGAGGCGCTCCTCGGGCGACTCGTCTTGATCGACGTTGAGCACGGGGTTGCGATGCTCGAGCGTGATCGGCGTCCACTGTCCTTTGCCGAGGCGCACCTCGAAGGTGTCGTTCTGCGCGTCGATGACGATCTTCGTCATCTTGCCGCTCGGCAGGAGGGGGTCCTCCCAGTAGTGATCGCCCGTGTAGTGCCACCGCTCGTGGCCGTGCTTCACCTCGAGCTCCCACATCGAGTGAGCGAGATCGTCGGTAGCGCGCCCTTGGCCTTGGTGACACGACGTGCAGCCAAAGGTGTCGATCGGGTGCGACTTCATCAGGACGTCGCGCCGGGGATGGGTGCGGTAGACGAAGTCGACGTCGGTGCCCGTGTAGAGGCCGTTGTTCACGCCCATGTGGCACGTGAGGCAGCGGTCCACCTGCTGGATGTCGACGTCGCGGTCGTAGTTCATCCAGCTCGTCACGATCTGCTGGATTTGGTAGGGGCCGACCAAGCTCTGGAGCGGGTTCGAGAGATCGAGCTCGGGCTCGGCGCGCTCCTTCGCCTTCGCGAGGCGGAGCTCGGCGTCCTCGAGGGGGCGCTTGGCCTTGGCGATGGCGATCGTGAGCTCCTTGAGCTCGTTGTCCTTGGGGCCGAGCTTGAGCCACTTGATGCAGTTGCGGGTGTCTTCGAACCCGTTGCACGCCGCGGCGCGGGCGGCGTCGCGCGCGGCGTCGACCTTCTTCGGGTCGCGCTCGGTGATGCGCGGGTCGGCGGGACCGTCGATGGCGGCCATCTTCGCGAGCGACTCGTCGATGCGCGCCTGGTGCTTCTGCTCCACCTCGAGCGCTGCCACCACCCCCGCCTCGCCCTCGTGCGACGCCTTCAAGGCGGCGGTGAGCTCGGCGGGGTGATTGCTCTTGAGCGCCTCGGAGAGCTTCGCCATGTGGGCCGTCATCCGCGCCACCTCGGTGCGCAGATGGTGAGACTCCTTGGTCTCCTTGTCCTCGCGAGCCGGCGCCGCAGGATCGGCGTAGATGCCGTCGGGCTCGCTCTTGGCGCGCGCCGGATCGGTCGCGCCGTACACGTCGCGGTAGAGCTTGCGCACCTTCACCTGGGCCGCGTCACGCTCGTACTCGGCGAGGTTTCGATAGTAGTAGGCCTCGTCGAGATCGCTGCCGCCGAAGGTCTTGCCCACCTCGGCGTTCGCGAAGTCGAGGTCGAGCTGGTCGAGCTTCTTCTTGGCGTCGGCGTACTCGCCCGACTTCATCTCCGCTTCCAGCTCGGCGGCGCGCGCCATCTGGGTCTTGAGCGGGTCTTGTTGGCTGACGCGCTCCCAGCTGGCCTTCTCGGCCTCGAAGGCCTCGGTGGCGAGGCGCAGCTCGAGCTCGAAGAACTCTTGCTGGTGCGCCTGCCACGGGACGCGCGTCACGAGCTCCGCGTAGATGGCCCAGGCGGTCGCGAACGCGAACGTGCCGCCGATGATGAGCCAGGTGAACGGGAACGTCTTTTTCTCGTCTCGAACGAAGCGAGCCATTGCTTGTGTGAGTTCAGCTGGGTTCTTGGGTCAGCTGGTTGAAGGGAACACCGTCCGCCGCGCGCCGGGCCACCTGGGCCCCGCGCCGGAGAACGAAAGGGTCAGACGTTGAAGTTCAGCGGCCCCACGAAGATGTATTTCACGTTGAACACGAGGCGCATGATCATCTTCACGACCACGCCCACCATGCTCATGAAGAAGAAGGCGACGATCCAATAGCGGGCGGCGCCGAGCTTCTGGAGGGTGGGGCTCTTGTCGAACCGAAGTCGCCAGTACACCGCTGGGGGACCGAACAGGAACAGCACCGTGCTCGTCGCGCCGAACGCAAACGCGGGCCAGAAGTCGGTGATGCCGAAGATCGCCGGCCAGTCGACGTTGGTGATGGCCACCGTCTTGTGCACGTCCCAGTACTCGCCAGGGAGGAAGAGGTACCAGCCCGGGCCGCGGATGAAGGTGCCGATGATGACGGTGGCGATCCACAGCACGAGGAAGCCGAAGAGGAACGTCGAGATCGCGAACCAGCGGTCACGGAAGCAGTAGTAGCCGTTGCCCTTCGGGTTGATGTCCACGTAGGGGATGATCATCAGCCCGACGATGATCATGCCCGGGAGCACGACGCCAGCGAACCACGCGTCGAAGTAGACGAGCAGCTCCTGGAGGCCGAGGAAGTACCACGGGGCCTTCGACGGGTTGGGCGTCTTGGTGGGGTTGGCCGGCTCCTCGAGCGGAGCGTCGACGACGATCGACCAGACGGTCATGAACGCCATGATGGCCGTCCCGACCATCATCTCGAGGCGCACCAAATAGGGCCAGGTGTGGACCTTGTCGGGGAGCGCCTTGGCGAGCCGTTCTTTGGTGGCCGTGCGCTCGCGAACCTTGACCGCGTCCGAACGGTCGGTGCGCTCGACGACAGCCTCTCCTACGGTGGATTGAGCCATGCTTCGAACCTCGCGTCCCGCTCAGAGCGGCCCGCTGATGCCCCCGTCCTTACGAACGCGCCAGAAGTGCACCACCATGAGGATGGCGGCGATCACCGGGATGAAGATGCAGTGCAGCACGTAGAAGCGCAGCAGCGTGGCGGGTCCCACGAGGCGCCCGGCGGTGAGCAGCGCCCGCGCGTCGTAGCGAGCGTTGACGCCCACGAGCTCCGCGAACGGGCCCTCGTGCCCGAGCAGCGGGGTGGCGCGGCCCATGTTGGTGCCCACCGTCACGGCCCAGATGCTCAGCTGATCCCACGGCAAGAGGTAGCCGGTGAAGGAGAGGAGCAGCGTGAACACCAGGAGGTTCACCCCGATCACCCAGTTGAACTCGCGTGGCGGCTTGTACGAGCCGGTCATGAACACGCGGAACATGTGCAGCCACACCGCGATCACCATCGCGTGCGCCGCCCAACGATGCATGTTCCGCATGATCATCCCGAAGGGGACGTCGAACTGCAGATACTTCATGTCGTGGTAGGCGTACTCGGCGGTGGGCCGGTAGTAGAACATCAAGATGATCCCCGTCACCGTGAGGATCAGAAAGAGGAGGAAGGTGATGCCGCCCATGCACCACGTGAAGCGCAAGCGCAGCGCGTGACGGCGGATCTTCGTCGGGTGGAGGTGGAAGAAAACGTTCGTCGACACCTGCAACACGCGGTTGCGGTACGTGTCTTGGTACTCGTGCCGGAAGACCGACTTCCAGACGTACGAGCTCTTGACGATGTCCCACCAGCTCTTCTTTTCCACTTTTGTATTCCTATCCGTGGAGCGGGGCGATTGATCAGGCGTTGGGGGTGATCCGTACTTCAGGCGTACGGGAGGAAGGCTCCGGGCTTGGAGTCTTCGCCCTTGTCGATGCGAAAGAGGATCCCGGTGTCGACGACGATCTCACCGTCGTCGGCCAGGGCGAGCTCGAAGCGCTCGAGCGGCCGCGGGGCCGGACCCTCGTAGTTCACCCCCAGGATCGTCCAGCCGAGGCTGCGGCCGCGGAAACCAGACCCGTGACACGGACACTTGAATTTGTCCTCGGTGGCGAGGTAGCGCGGGGTGCAGCCGAGGTGCGTGCACAGCGCGCTGAGGGCCACGAAGCGATCGTCGAAGCGCACGAGCCAGAAGCGCAGCGCCTTGATCCACTTGTCGCTCACGGTGTTGGGGCCGTACTCGATCGGCCTTCCGAGCTTGAACTTCGTGGGCGGCTCGAACAACACGCGCGGATACATGAACCGCACGAAGGCGAGCGTGCCCACGCCGAGCGAGGTGAGCACCGCGCCCCAACCGAGGAAACCGAAAAAGTCTCGGCGCGTCGGGGCGATGCGCCAGATGTGAACCTCTGGGTTGGTTCCGTCTTCTGCTTTGGCCATGTGAAAAAACCGAAAGTGTCAGGCCGGGTGGAGGCGTACCCCCAGGGCACGCCACCGCGGCTTTTAACAGCGGGTACCGCCGCCGTCAACGAAGCCCCATGACAAGCGCTTTTTGTTGTCATTCCTTTACGTTAGGCATGGCCAACGAGGCGCCTTGGGTTGCCGAGGAGCGCCACGTCCCGGGGGTCGCCGGCGCGCGGCGGTGAACCGCTGGTCGGGGGGCACGGAGCGCCGGCCCTCGAGCGCGCCGCGCGTCAGTCCTTGACGGCGCTCTCCCCGGTGGCGACGGGGGTCACCTTCGTCTTGTTGGCGCCCTTCGCGTCTTTCTTGATCGAGTAGCGCACCAGCGCGCGGAGCACGCTGTTGCGCTCGACGTTGCCGAGCACGCGCTTCAGATCCTCGTAGATCGAGGGATCGACGAGCAACGCGCCGATGGTGCCCTTGCCGTCCTTCACGCCGCGCATGATGTCGCGGAGGTCGGCCGTGGCCTGCGTGATGTTCGTGAGCGCGTCCTTGGCGTCGCCGTTGCCGCCGAAGAGCACGTCACGGGCGAAGCCGTCGCCCTCGCGGATCGATTTGAGGGTGATGCCGATCTCCTGCGCCGCGAAGCCCACCTGCGCGATCTCCTTCTGGGGACCGTCGCCGTACAACAGATCGTGGGCGAAGCCCGGTCCGCTCCGGACACGCTGCACCACCTGGCGCGCTTCGCGCAGCGTGAGCGCGAGCTCCTTGGTCGTGTCGTCGAGGTTCTCCACCACGTTGGAGATGCGCTCTGCTTCCTTCTCGTCGGTGAGGAAGCGGTTCGGGTAGCCGTCGCCCTCGGTCACGTGCTTGAGCATCACGTTGATGGAGGCGGCGCTCTCACGGATGTTCTTGTGGAGGTCTTCGTTGGTGAGCTGCTCGGCGAGGCGATCGATCTTGCCCATCGTGGTCTCGGCCTTGCCAGCCACTTTCCCGAGATCGTCGAAGAGCCCGGCCGGCTCCTCACCAGCGATGGTGTCGCCGGGCTCGAGCACCTTGTCGTCGAGCCCACGCGTCACCGTGACCATGCGATCGCCGAGCATGCCCTTGGGGATGATCCGCACCACGCTGTCGCTGCGAATACGCCCGGCCTCGGAGGCCACGATCGAGAGCTCGACGTGCACCTTGGTGGCGCCTTCGGAAGGGTAGCCCACCGTCCCCACCTGCCCGATGCGCACGCCGCCCATCTCCACCGGTGCCCCCGGCTTGAGCCCCGCCACGTCGTAGAACTCGCTGTGGAACGACACCGCGCGGTCGAACACGCGGCGCTCGTTCCCGATGAGGAAGATCACCAGCCCCGTGAGCGACAGGCCCAACAGGACGAACAACCCCACCTTGATGTCGCTCTTCAGCTGCTTCAACGCGACCGCAACGCCTCCATCTGCTGCTCGTCAGTATAGCCGGGCCACGGCCGAGCGCGATGTAGGTGTGGGCGCCCATCCCCTCACCCGCGCGCCCACGCGTACCGAGCGCGCTCGCAGAGCGCCTCGGCTCACCGAGCGCGCGCGCAGAGGGGGGCTCGCTCAGGCGTTCAGGAGGGTCTCCACGTCCTCGTGCTCGGGCGCGTGTCCATGGATGAAGTCCGCCACCCGCTGGTCTGGAAACGCCCTGAACTCGTCGGGTCGGCCGTAGGCGATGATCTCGCCGGAGTGCACCATCGCCATGCGATCCGCCACCGAGAAGGCGGTCGACATGTCGTGGGTGACCACCACGCTGGTGAGGTCGATCGAACGCTTCAGCCCGTTGATGAGGTGATTGATGCGCGTGACGTTGATGGGGTCGAGGCCCGTGGTCGGCTCGTCGTAGAGCACCACCTCCGGCTGCAGCGCGATGGAGCGCGCGAGCCCCACGCGTTTGCGCATGCCGCCGGACAGATCGGCCGGCCGCATCTCTTCGATCCCCGGCAGATCGACGAGTGTCAGCGCCCAGTCGACGCGCTCGGCGATCTGCGCCTCCGTCATCGTGTCGCGGTGGTGCTCGTGGAGCGCGTAGGCGACGTTGTCCCCCACCGAGAGCGAGTCGAACAGGGCCCCGCTCTGAAAGAGCATCGTGATGTTCTGCCGCAGGTGGCGCAGATCGTCCTGCGCCATCTTGGTGACCTCTTTGCCGCGGTAGCGGATCGAGCCGGCGTCAACTTCGAGCAAGCCGATGAGGAGCTTGAGCAGCACGCTCTTGCCGACCCCCGAGCCCCCCAACACCACCAACGTCTCCCCCTCGTACACGTCGAGCGTCAGGTCGGTGAAGATCACCTTCGGCCCGAAGCGCTTCTGCACCCGCCGAAACTTGATGATGGGCTCTGTCACGCGCCGACGTACCCGTTACCCGCACCTACCACGCTTCGCGCGCTCCACGTCGCGCTCCCCCGCTCGCCGTCTCCGCTCACGGTGCCCCATCCTCGTCGACCGCGTCCACCAGGATCTCCGGCTTGCCGCTCCCCGTCCAGTGATCGCGCTTGAGGCGACCCAAGAGGCGCACCTTCCCCGAGAGCTGCGAGGCCAGGGCGCCGAGCTCGGGCCCGAAGCCGCGCAGCCGCTGCCCCCGCAACAGCACCTCGAGCTTGAGGTGCTCTCTCAGCGGCGACGCCGAGACGACCTCCACGTCGTCGAAGAGGAGCCGCGGCGCGCGGTTCGCTTCGCCGCACGGCTCGAGGCGCTCCAAGTCGGTGAGCACGTGCTCGAGGTCGTCCCGTGGGTCGAGGGTCACGTCGGGACGACGGGGCGCCTCCGGCTTGGCCATCGTGCGGAGCTGGTCGCGACAGGCCTCGTTGAAGCGGTCCCGAAAGTGATCGACCTGGGCCGCGGTGAGCTCGACCCCCGCCGCCGCCTGGTGGCCGCCGAAGCCCAGCAGCGCGTCGCTCGCCGCTGCGATCGCGTCGTAGAGGCGGAAGCCGGCGATGGCGCGGGCCGAGCCACGCCCGCGAGCGCCCTCGAGGGCGACGATGATTGTTGGCTTCTGGAGCTTGTCGGCGATGCGCCCGGCGACGATACCCACGATGCCTGGGTGCCAGCTCGCGCGGGCAAGCACGATGGCTGGATCGCGAACGAAGCCCTTCTGCGCGATCTCGGCGAGCGCCTCCGCGGTCATCGTCCGCTGCAGCTCACGGCGCTCCAACGTCACGCGCTCGATCTTCTCCGCGAGCTCCCAGGCCCGCGCCGCGTCGCGCTCGAGCAGGCAGCGGAGGGCCAGCATCGGGTCCCCCAGCCGTCCTGGCGCGTTCACGCGCGGAGCCACCTGAAACGCCACGTCCTCGGCGCTCATCGGCACCCGCTTCCCCCCGCTCCCCTTCACCGCGAGCGCGGAAAGTCCGGGGCGCGACCCGTGCGCGAGCACGGCCAGACCGGCGCGCACGAGAGGGCGGTTGTCGCCATCGAGGGGGGCCACGTCGGCGATCGTCCCCACCGCGCAGAGATCGAGCCAGCGCCGCACGTCGATGTTGGCGTCGAGCTCGCGCCGGAGCGCGGCGGCGACCACGATGGCGAGGCCGCAAGATGCGAGCCCCTTGAACGGGTAGCCACAGTCGGGGCGGTGCGGGTTGAGGAAGGCCAGCGCGGGCAACTCCTCCTTCGGCACCAAGTGGTGGTCAATCACCACCGCGTCGATCCCCACCTTCCGCGCCGCCGCGAGGCGCTCGTGGTCGCTCGAGCCACAGTCGCACGTCACGAGGAGGCTCGCACCCCGCTCGCGCACGCGACGGAGGGCCGGCTCGCTGAACCCGTAGCCGCCGGCGAACCGGTTGGCGAGCTCGGTCTGCACGTCGCCGCCGAGCGCCGCGATCACCTCGGTGAGGATGGCCGCGGCGGTGACGCCGTCGCAGTCGTAGTCGCCAAACACGACGATGCGCTCACGGTTCTTGATCGCGCGAGCGATGCGCTGGGTCGCCGGCTCGAGATCCGCCATCCCCGTCGGGGGGGTGAGGTGCGCGAGCTTGGGCGCGAGCCACCGCTTCAGGCGGTCGTCGGCGGAGAAGCCGCGCCCGGCGAGCACCGTGGCCACGGTGAGGCAGAGCCCCACCTCGCGGGCGAGCACCAGCGCCGCGTCGTGCGTGGGCAGGTCGGAGCTCGCCATGTCCACGTCGAGAGCCGTGACGTGACGTCAGGCGGTCGCCGGCGCCGGCGCGTCGTCCTTCTTCTTGCGGCTGACCCGGCGCCGCTTCTTGGTCTTGCCCACCTGGCCGAACACGCGGCGGTCGATCACCTCGGTGAGCGGCGCGGCCATGTAGATCGAGGAATAGGTGCCCACGATGACACCGACGAGGAGGGTGAACGCGAAGTCGCGGATGACGCCCGTGCCCCAGAAGAGGAACGGGATCATCGCCGCCGACGTGGTGAGCGAGGTGCGGATCGTGCGCCCGAGCGTCTCGGTCACCGAGCGGTTGATCACCTTGGGGAAGGTCATCTTACGATACCGTCCCAGGTTCTCACGGATGCGGTCGTACACCACCACCGTGTCGTTGATGGAGTACCCCACGATGGTGAGCAGCGCGGCCACCGTCGAGAGGGTCACCTCGCGCTGGAACACCACCATCGCCCCCATCGCCAAGAACACGTCGTGCACGAGGGCCGCGATCGCCCCTGGGGCGAAGCGCATGTCGAACCGGAAAGCGATGTAGAGCATGATCACGATCACGGCGATCGTCACGCTCTTGATCGCGGCGTCACGCAGCTGCTTGCCCGCCTTCGGTCCGATCCACTCGATGCGTCGCGGCACCGCCGGCACCGCCTCGGCCCCGAGCTTGCTGCGCAAGCCGTCCATGATCTGGTCGCCCTTGCTCTTGAACAAGAACTCCACTTTGTGATCCTGCGGGTTCTGCACGATCGGGTTGTTGTCGCCGCTGCGCAGGGTGAGGCCCGCGACGTTGCCCGAGAGCAGGCCCTGGATGGCGGCGTGGGGCGCGCAGCCCGACTGCTTCTGGCCCTCACAGGGGCTCTCCGCAAAGCGGGCGGTGACCTTCTCGCCGCCGGGGCTGAACTTCACCTCGGTGGTGACGATGTTCTTCGGGCACTTGGCCTCGTCGAGCTTGGTCCCGTCTTCGGGCATGAGGCAGAGCGCTGCCCGCACCGCGTCTTTCTGCTCGTCGGTGAGGGCGGAGACCTCCTTGACGCGGATCAGAAACTGGGGCGTCCCCTTCTCGTTCTCGATGGCCACCACGTCGGGGCTCGCGAAGCCCGCGTCCACCACCGCTTGGCGCACCTCGCCGGCTTCCACCGGCTTCTGCAGCTCCACCTCCACCTCGGTGCCACCGATGAAGTCGGTGCCGTAGCGGGGGCCGGGCTTGAAGAACGCCACGATGGACGCGAGCGCTAACAGGGCGCTAAGGCCGATGAAGTATCGGCGATAGCCCATGAAGTCGATGTCTTTGTCGAACGTCAGCCAATCCACGGCGCTACCTCAAACTTCCAGGCCCAACTTCACGTCGCGACGGCCACGCACCCAGAACTCGAAGAACAGGCGCGTCACCACCACACCGGTGAACAGATTGCACACGATGCCGACGATGAGCGTCACCGCGAAGCCCTTGATCGGCCCCGTGCCGAACTGGGCGAGAATCAGTGCGGATATGAACGTTGTCGCGTTCCCATCCAGGATGGCGCTGAACGCCTTGTCGTAGCCGAGCTGCACCGCGGCCCGCGCGAGCTTACCGGCCGCGAGCTCCTCCTTGATGCGCTCGTTGATCAGCACGTTGGCGTCCACCGCCATCCCCACCGTGAGCGCGAGGCCGGCGATGCCGGGCAACGTCATCGAAGCGCTGAACATGCTCAGCACCGCGAGCTGGAGCGTCAGGTTGAACAACACCGAGAAGTTCGCGATGAGGCCGGCGCGCCGATAGGAGAGCAGCATCAACGCGAGCACCAAGAGGCCGCCGATGCCGGCCGCCCGCATGCCGAGATCGATCGAGTCGTTCCCGAGCGAGGCGCCGATCGTCTGCTCGTTCGACTTCGAGATGGGCGCCGGGAGGGCACCCGAGCGGAGCACGAGCTCGAGCTTCTTGGCGTCTTTCTGTTGTTGGTCGAGCCCGCCGGCCCCCATGGTGATGCGCGCGGTGCCCCCGCCGATCCTCTCTCGGATCTCGGGGGCGCTCTCCACCACCTCATCGAGGATGATGGCGAAACGGCGCTTCACGTTCTGCTCGGTGGTGCGCTCGAACAGCTCGGCGCCCTTGACGTTGAGGTTCATGGTGACGAACCACTGCCCGATGCCGGCGTCGGTCTGATCCGCCTGCGCCACCGCGTCGCGCACCATGTCGCCGGTGAGCTCGGCCTTCGCCCACAGGTAGTAGGTGCGCCAGCCCACCATCTTGTAGTCGCCCGACTCTTCGTCGAGCTGATAGATCTTGCCGAACCCGATGGAGTGGTCCTGGTCGAGCTTCGAGCGCACCGCCTCGGTGTCGGTCCACGCCTTCAGCCGCTTCTGCGCCTCCTCCATCGACTCGCTGTCGAGCTTGTTCAGCTGCGCGTAGTAGTTGGGCTGGGTGCGGCCGGGGCCGACGGGCGCGTTCTCGATCAAGAAGTCGAGCCCCTCGGGCACGTCCTGGGAGCGCGCAAACTGCTCGAAGAAGTTCGCCTCGTCGTCGAGCATCTTGAACTCGAGGCGGGCGGTCTTGGCGATGATGTCCCGGATCTCGTCGAAGTTCTTGGCGTTCTTCTCGGGGTCGCCGGGGATCTCGACGATGATGTCCTCGTCGCGGGTGGAGATCGCCGCCTCCTTCACGCCCATCCCGTCGATGCGGCGGTGGATGGTCTCCTTCGCCTGGCTCACCGCCGAGTCGCGGATCGCGGTCTCCGCCTCGCTGCGGATGGTGAACGTGACCTCGCTCCCGTCGGTGGAGCGCACGTAGGTGAGCTCGTTCAGAAACGGCGCCAAGAACTGGTTGTTGATGTGCTTCTTGGAGTCTTCGCCGTTCTTGAACACCAGCTGGAGCGTGCCGATCTCGTCGCGCGGCTTCACGATCGTCACGTGGTCGACGAGCTTCTGCATCTCCTCGATGGTGGGGTCTTCGCCCGCCGCGAGGCCGTACGCCTTGGTGAGCTTCACCCGGAGATCGTCGTAGTAGCGCTCGCGCTTGTCGCGGATCGCCTCCTGCACCTCCACGGTGTAAACGAGCCGGATCCCGCCGGCGAGATCGAGCCCCTGCACCATGCGGAAGGGGATGTTCCCGAGCAGCCAGTGCTTGAAGCCCTTGTCGCCCTTGGCGGCCGCCACGGTGAACGCCTCGCGCGCCTCGGGCTCCATCCGCGTGATGAGCTCGGGGCAGCTGTCGGGCCGGACCTCGCGCTTGGACGAGCACTGAACCTCGTCGTGGTACGTGGGGAAGAGCGAGACGATGGCGCCGAGACCGAGGGAGAGCGCGATCCCCACCTTCATCCGCCACGCTTGGTTGAGCAAGTTGGTGGCGCCGAGGAAGGCGATGCCGGTCATGAACCCGAAGGCTGGCACCGGCCAGAACACCTCGGTGAAGGCGGAGGCCGCGACCACGCCAGCGTTGATGGCGGCCCAGCCGAGCATGCCGCGCTTGTTGCGCTTGAGCCACGCCCCGGCCAGCGCCAAAACGGCGATGACCGCGAAGATTGCTGCGACAGCTTGGTAGATCACTTCTTCTTCTTGCCGTCCTTGTCGGCCTTGGCGTCTTCGTCCTTCGCCGCGGGCTTGCCACCCTCATCGTCGGCGAGCCCCTCGATGGCGGTCTTCACCATCTTGACCACGACCCCGGGCGCGATCTCCACCCGAACGTTGGCGTCCGCGACCTCCACCACCTTGCCGATGAAGCCGGCGCGCGTCACCACGCGATCGCCCTTCTTCAGCTTCGCCTCGAGCTCGGTGCGGCGCTTCTTGTCGGAGCGGTTCATCAGGATGATGAGCCCGAACAAGAGCAGCGGCAGCAGCAACATCATGCCCATGCCGCCGAACAGGCCGCCGCCCCCGGGGGCTGCGGCAGGAGACTGTTCATCACTGGCGCCCTGCGTCGTTTCGGACTTGGGCGCGGGGGTCGCCGGCGCGTCGCCCGGGGTGGCGCGCCCCGGGGAGCGGCCGGGCTGGAGCATGAGCGGGGTCACGAGATCGCTCTCTCTGTGGGGTCGGGGGTTTTCGTCATCGTAGCGATGACGTGAGCTTCAGGCGCCGGATGGGCGCTAGAGGGGCGGGTTGTTTAGTCCTAACCGCCCCTTTTCGCAAGTTGGCTTTGCCGCGCCGGGCACGGCGCTCCCCTGCCCAACGTCCCCGGCCTCCCCCAGTGTGACCACCTCCACGCGCAGCTTTGGCGGAGGGGGCCCCGCGCGTAGCGTGGGGGGAGGGTGCGGCAGCACCCTCCAGGAAACCTCCAGGAAACTCGAGAGCCGACCGGAAGAGACCGACGCTCTCGCGCAGCGCGCTTGGGCGTTGGGGCGAGAAGCGCAACGCGGTGGGAGGGGGCCCCACGAGCAGCGTGGGGGGAGGGGGCGGCAGCACCCTCCAAGAAACTCAAGACCTGACCGG
>CAYOAL010000139.1:0-26539 GCA_964401935.1 uncultured Polyangiaceae bacterium | reverse complement strand
CTGAAGCGACCCACCGACCCGCCACTCCGCCTTTTCCGGTCAGGTCTTGAGTTTCCTGGAGGGTGCTCCGCACCCTCCCCCCACGCTGCGCGACGCTCCGGGGCTCACCGCTTCGTCGAGAAGCTGTCGTCCTTGTCGGCGAAGAGCACGTTGAAGGTGGTGAGCGAGCCATAGCAGGCGGTGATGTACTGCTGCAGCTGCACCTTGTCGGTGTCGTTCATGCCTTCGTGCGCGTTGATCTTGGCCTCGAGCACGCGCAGCTTGTCGCGGATCATCACGATCTTGTGAAAGAAGGTCTCGATGGGCACGCGCTTCTCCTGGGTCTCGGTGGCCCCGGGGCGAAGGACGAGCTCACCCCCTTGCCAGCGCCGCCCCATCTCCACGTCGGCCACGCCGAGCTCATCGGCGAGGACCTCTCTCAACACGCGGCGGAATTCGTTGATGTCCATGTCGATGTCGATCTCCTTGGGAAGGTCACGTCGCGGGGCAAAGGGCTGGTCCACACGGTCACGCCGCGGAGACGCCTCCCCTCCGCCGCTCTCGCCCCGATAGCGCCGCGGCTCGCCGGCGGCGCGTGGCTTGGGGGCGGGCGCGAGGGCACCCTTGGGCCGGTAGCGCGAACAGGTCGCGTTCGCCCGCACCGGCGGGGGGTACACCTCGAGGGCGCAGTCCCCCACGCGGCCGTGGTCGGGGTGGTCGTGAGGCCGCATGAACGCGGCGCAGCTGCCACACCGGCCGCCGTAGTCCTCGGTTGATCCGTCCGTCACCACCGGGATGGATACACCAGCGCGCGCGCCCTTTCGAGACCTCGCGTCACCGCGCCGACGAAGCGCCGCGGTCGCTGGCTCTCCCCGTCACGGGCGGCTCATGATCGTCTCGATGATGTGATCCGACAGATCCATGGCCTCGCGCGAGAAGCCGGCGAAGTAGCGCGCGACCTCCTCGAACGCAGCCCCGAAACCGGCGCGGTCCTCGTCCTCGAGCAGCCGCGAGAGCGCCTCCACCTCGCGCCCATACACCTCGCGCATCCGCGCCCCGTCGGGATTGCCCATCAGGATCTCGCGGTAGAGCTCGGCGCTCTGCGAGAACAGGCGCCCCACCATCGCGAGCTCGAGCCGGTAGATCGGGCTCGTGAGAGGCAAGGTGTCGGCGAGCTCGAGGCCCGACCGGCAGAGCGCCCGCCCCATGACCATGATCCCGAAGTGGGTGAGCACCTGCACCACCGCCATCGATCGGTCGTGGGTGTCGGCGTCGGTCACCGTCAGCTCCGCTCCCATCCGCCCGAGCTCAGCCTCGAACCAGGCCGCCATCGGCCCTGGCTTCACGGGGCAGAGAACGATCTTCTGCCGCCGCAGCGAGCCCACCGTGGGGCCGAACATCGGGTGGGTGCCGATGGCCTCGCCGCCGCTCTTCTCGAGCGCGGCGCACACCTCCCGCTTGAGGCTGTTGATGTCACAGAGCAGCGCCCCGGGGCGCACCTGGGGCGCAACCTGCTCGGTCACCGACACCGCCTCCGTCATCGGCACGGCGATCATCACCACGTCGGCCCGGGCGACCCGCGCCGGCTCGAGCACGTCGTCGCGCTCGTGCACCGCCACGCGGTGGCCGCGCTCCGCGAACAGTCGCCCCCACAGGGCGCCCATCTTGCCTCGGCCTCCCACGATGAGGATCTCGCGCGGTGCCTCCAGCTCGGAAGGATGGGCTCTCTGTTGGAGGCGATGGGAGCCTTCGATCAACGCCGCGAGGAGCGCCCGACCTACCTCCTGGTCGAGGCCGATCGCGCGAGCGTGTTCTTCCGCCCGCCGGAACACCTCCTGTTCGCGCGCGCGGTCGAACAGGTGTTTCCCCGACCGCCGCTTCGCGTCTCGGATCCGCTCGACCACCGCGAGCCGTTCGTTGGCGACGCCGAGCAGCTCCGCGTCGAGCCGATCGAGCTCGGCACGCAAGGCCTCCAGCGAGGGCGTGTCAGCCATGCCCTGCCTCGTCACGGTGGGGGTCGGAGAGGTCGTAACGCCGCTCGGGCAACACCTCGGCGAGGCGCTCGCGAGCCTCGAGCAGCACCTCCTCGGTCATCGACCAATCCATGCACGCGTCGGTGATCGAGACGCCTCGCTTCAGCTGGCTGCGATCTGCAGGCATGTCTTGGCGACCCGCCTCGAGGTTGCTCTCGAGCATGAAGCCCACGATCGACTGGTTGCCATCGCGGATCTGGTTCACGCAGTTCTTGAGCACGAGCGCCTGCATCTCGTGCTGCTTGAAGGAGTTGCCGTGGCTGCAGTCGACGATGATGTTGGCGGTGAGGCCGGCCTCCACCAAGCCTCGCTCACACATGGCCACGCTCACCGAGTCGTAGTTGGGGCGGGCGCCGCCGCGGAGGATGACGTGGCCGAAGGGGTTGCCCCGGGTGCGGAACACGGCGCAGCGGCCCTCCTCGGTGACGCCCAGGAAGTGTTGCGGCCGGGCGACGGCCCGGAGGGCGTTGATCGCCACGTCGATGTTGCCGTCGGTGGCGTTCTTGAAACCCACCGGCGCCGAGAGCCCGCTCGCCATGTCGCGGTGGGTCTGCGACTCGGAGGTGCGGGCCCCGATCGCGGCCCACGCGATGAGATCGCCGAGATACTGCGGGGTGATCGGATCGAGCGCCTCGGTGCCCACCCCTAGCCCGCGCTCGGCGAGCCAGAGGAGCAGCTCTCGCGCGCGCGACAGCCCCTTGTTGATGTGGAACGAGTCGTCGAGATCCGGGTCGTTGATGAGGCCCTTCCACCCCACGCTGGTGCGCGGCTTCTCGAAGTACACGCGCATGATCAAGAGCAGCGTGTCCGACACCTCTCGCGCCAAGCGCTCGAGACGGACGGCGTACTCCTTCGCGGCGTCGACGTCGTGGATCGAGCACGGGCCCACCACCACCATCACCCGCCGATCGTCACGGGAGAGGATGCGCTGCACCTGCCGACGCGCCCTCAACACGGTGCGGGTCGCGGCCTCGCCCGCTGGCAAGCTCGCTTGGAGCTCGCGCGGCGTGGGGAGGAGCTCGATCGACGCGATGTGGACGTTCTCGAGCGGCGCGTGCTCGTCCGTCGAGATCGCGGCGGTCGCCCCGGTCATCTCGGTCGGGTGCTCGAGGGTAGCGGGGCCGATCGCGGGCGGCGAAGGCTTGCTCGGAGCTTGTTCCTTCATAGAGGGTCCTTCATCCTCTCCTACTGTACTTTCGTGGCACACGTCTCGGATTCCGGTCTACCATGCGGGGATCCCGCGAGCCGGGAGCGCCACGACGACGAGGAGAGGGAATGGCTACGATCTTTGCTTGGGACGCCGCGCAGACGCGCGGCTTGATGCGTCCACTGACGGCAGCGCTCACCGCGGCCGCGGTTCTCGGGGCGTCGTGCGGGGCCTTCGCGCAGGAGCCACCGCCAGAAGACCCGGCGGACAGCCCCATCCCGCCCGCCTACACCCAGACCGACGCGCAGCCCCCGCCACCGCCGGGCTACGGCCATCAGCCACCCCCTCCCGGGTACGGTCCACCTCCCGATCCCTACAACTACGGCGTCCCGCCGGGCACGCCGCCCACCTGGGATGCCAGCGACTGGGAAGAGGGAGACCCCGTCCCCCCCGGCTACCGCGAGGACACGCGCATCCGCAAAGGTCTGGTGATCGGCGGCGCGGTGACGCTCGGCGCCCTGTGGCTCGTCTCGGTGGTGGTCGCGGGGTTCGCGGTGTCGATCGAGGAGGCCGACGACGCGACGATCGACAGCAACGGCCTGGGGCCCGAAGACTTCTACCCGTTGTTCATTCCCGCCGCTGGCCCCTTCATCACCATCGCCACCACCGAGGCGTCTGGGGCTGGCCTCGCGTTCCTCCTCATCGACGGCATCGGCCAGGCGGGTGGCCTGGCGATGTTGATCGCCGGCCTCGCCGCGCAGGAGACCTACATCCGGCCGGTGCCCCAATACGGCGAGCTCACGGTAGAGGTGCAGCCCATCGTGGCCCCCGGGTTCACGGGGATGGGCTTGACCGGGACGTTCTGAAGCTCGGAGCGCACAGCGAGCCGGACCAGAGGGCACCGCATGAGCGGCGAGACCATCAGCGCCTTTCGACCGGTGCCCCGCACGGGTGTCATCTTCGTCACCACCGCGGCGGTGCGTCGTGGTTATCGCCAGGGCGACCCCGCGTGGTGCAACCTCGGCCAGGGGCAGCCGGAGACGGGGCCGCTGCCGGGGGCCCCGCCGCGGGTGGAGACGATCCCCATCGAGCTCTCGGATCAGGAGTATGCGCCGGTGCCCGGTCTCCCCGAGCTGCGCGAGGCGGTGGCCGACATGTACAACCGCCTCTACCGCCAGGGCCTCCCCTCGAAGTACACGAGCGAGAACGTCGCCATTTCGAGCGGCGGGCGCACCGGCCTCACCCGCGTGGCGGCGAGCCTCGGTCCGATCAACCTGGGCCACTTTCTTCCCGACTACACCGCCTACGAAGAGCTGCTCGACATCTTCAAAGCCTTCACCGCCATCCCGATCCTCCTCGAGCCCGAAGAGGCCTACGCGTTCACCACGGAGGCCCTCCGACGCGAGGTGCGTGGACGCGGCCTGGGCGCGCTCCTGGTGAGCAACCCCTGCAATCCAAGTGGAAAGCTCGTGCGCGGCGACGAGCTGGCGGGGTGGGTGGAGGCGGCGCGCGAGCTCGACTGCACGCTCTTGCTCGACGAGTTCTACTCCCACTACGTGTGGGTCGACACGCCCGGGCCGCTGCCGGTCGAGAGCGCCGCCCGCTACGTGGAAGACGTGAATCGCGACCCCGTCGTCATCGTGGACGGTCTCACCAAGAACTGGCGCTACCCAGGCTGGCGCGTGTCGTGGACGGTGGGTCCCCGCGCGGTGATCGACGCGGTCTCGAGCGCTGGCTCGTTCTTGGATGGGGGCGGCAGCCGCGCCATGCAGCGCGCCGCCATCGCCATGCTCGGACAAGCGCACGTCGAGGCGGAGACGCTCGCCATCTCTCGCCACTTCCGCTCGAAGCGCGACACCCTGCTCGCCCGGCTGTCGAAGCTCGGCGTGACCACGGATCTCGCGCCGGAGGGGACCTTCTACGTGTGGGGCCGCCTCGACGCGTTGCCGCCCCCCCTCGACGACGGGCTGGCCTTCTTCCGCGCCGGCCTCGACCGTCAGCTGGTCACCGTGCCCGGGATGTTCTTCGACGTGAACCCCGGGAAGCGCCGCAACGCCGAACACTCGCGCTTTCGCCGCTACACGCGGTTCTCGTTCGGTCCGTCGCTCGAGACGCTCACCGAGGCGTGTGATCGCATCGAAGAGATGGTCGCGGCGATCGGCTGAACGACGCGCGCGGCGCGGCGGCTCCCGAGGCGCGATGCCCACCGGCCGAAGGGCTTTGCGACGAGCCGAGCGGCGGCCGGCGGCCGGGGATCGACGGGCCCCGTACGCCTTTCGCGGGCTTTGTGCCTTTGTCGATGGACATCGGGATATGATCCGGGCGCATGGCTGGCCCGGCCGCCAAAGACGTGATCGCGGGGAGGTACCGGCTGGTCTACGAGCTGGGCCGCGGAGGTATGGGCACGGTCTGGCAAGCGCAGGACGACCGCCTCAACCGCTCGGTCGCGGTGAAGCTGATGGCGCGGCGGCTCTTGATGGACAAGACCGCGGTGGATCGATTCGAGCGCGAGGCGAAGGCCGTGGCGCGCCTGTTGAGCCCCCACATCGTGCAGATTTACGACTACGGGGTCGATCCTCAGCCGTTCATGGTGATGGAGCTGCTCCAGGGAGAGAACCTCAGCCAGAGGCTCGCGCGGGAGGGACAGCTCCCCATCGACGAGGTCGCCACCCTCATGCGCCAGTCGGCGCGCGGCCTCGCCACGGCGCACGACGCGGGCATCGTGCATCGCGATCTCAAGCCGGGAAACCTGTTCATCGTCAAAGATCGCGACACCGAATACGTGAAGGTCGTCGACTTCGGCATCGCCAAGGCAGTCCGGCGTCAGGCCACGCTCACCGCGATCACCACCCACAACCAACCGGTGGGAACGCCTCAATACATGAGCCCCGATCAGCTGCGCGCGAAGGAGGATCACCGCGACGACGTGTGGTCGCTCGCGGTCATCGCCTACAAGGCGCTCTGCGGGGTGCACCCCTTCGCGTCCGACTCGCTGGTCACGCTCGTGCAGCGCATCATGGACGAGCCCCACGTGCGACCGCGCGACTACGAGCCCGCGCTTCCCCCTGGCATCGACGCGGTGTTCGACCGCGCCTTCACGAAAGACCGCGAGGGCCGCTATCAGTCTGCGCCCGACTTCGCCGACGCGCTCGACGCGCTGCTCACCCGACCGCCAGCCTCCGCTCCCTTCGAGGTGCTCGACGTGTCGGACGAGATGGCGGCCACCACGCCGCTTCGCCGCGACTCGAGCCCCTCGGCGGTCGCGGCCCCGCTCACCCCGGGAGGGGGCCCAACGCCCACCCCCACCGGCCCGCTGTCGCTGTCGCTTCACCCGCCGGTGGAGGCCGTCGTCACGAGCGCGGCGCTGCCGACACCGGCACCGGTGGCGCCGCCCCCCCGCGTCGTCGCCGCCTCCGTGCCGAACATCGACGACGACGAGCCGAGCACCGGGGAGGTCACGCTCGTCCGCACGTCGGCGCGCCCTCCCTCCGTCGAGCCCACCCTCGTCGACTCGGATCCGGGGGCGATGACGGCGGCGTCGTCGTTCTCGTCCTTCTCGTCCCTCACGCCGTTGCCCTCGGTCGATGCGCTCAACGTGCCCACGCCGACCCCACCGCCGGCGGCGGCCACCGCCTGGCCCGCGGCGACGCTGCCACCGCAGCGCCCCGCGCTCGGACCGATCGCGATCGGCGTCGGCCTCGCCGTGGTCGCGCTGGTCGTGGGCGCCTTCATCGTGCTGTCCCCCGCGGCCCCCAGCGACGACGCGACGACCGCGTCCACCGCCCACCACGAAGCCCCCGCCCACCGCGAAGCCCCCGCCGCGACCGATCCTCCCGACGACCAGCCGCCGACCGAGCCCGGAGCCCCCGAGCCGCTGCAGTCGTCGGCGCCGGCGCCGGAGCCAGCGAGCTCCAACACCCCGCTGGCCCCACCCGCGCCCAACCCACCGAGCACCGCCAAGGGCGGCACGGCACCCCTGCCCCCTCCCACGCCAGCGCCCCCTCGGCGACGCAAACGAGGCACCCCAGGTGATGAGCTCTTCAACGACGGCCCGTTCTGACCGCGCCCGAGAGCGAACGCCACCGCCTCTGTCGTGGCTCGGCGTGGTCGCGCTGATGCTCGCGACCACCACCCTCCCTCGAGCGGCCGTCGCGCAGACGCCGGCGGAGACGGCGCGCGCAGAGGCGCTCTTCGAGGAGGGCAAGGGCCTGATGGACCAGAAGGACTACACGGCCGCCTGCGCTCGCTTCGAAGAGAGTTATGCGCTGGTGAAGGGCGTGGGCGCGCAGTACTTCCTCGCGCGCTGCCTGGCCGAGCTCGGCAAGACGGCGAGCGCGTACCACCATTTCGACGAGGTCGCGGAAATCTCGAGTCGCGCTGGCCAGCACGAGCGGGCTCAGGTGGCCCGGGAGCGCATGGCCGAGCTCGCGCCCAAGCTCACCAAGCTGCGCCTCGAGGTCACGAGCCGCACCCCCGGGCTCCAGATCACGTGCGACGGCAAGACCATCCCGGAGTCGTCGTGGGGACAAGCGCTCCCCTTCGACCCCGGCCATCACGTGGTCCGCGCCACTCTGGCCGAGCGTCCCCCGTGGTCGAGCGACGTCGAGCTCACCACGGCGGGGACGGTGCTGACGGTGGTGGTGCCGGACCTCACCGCCGACTCGGGCGCCTTGCCCCCCGCGGGCGACGACCGCCCGGGCGACTCGGCCCTCCCTCCCGCGCTGCTCGTCTCGGGGATCGCCGTCGGTGGCCTCGGGCTCGCGGGCTTCGCCATCGGCGCAGGTTTGGCCGGGGTCGCCAAGTCGACCTACGACGACTCGGACGCGTTCTGCGACGACACCGGCTGCGATCAGCAGGGGCTCGATCTGGTGGCGGACGCGCGCAGCCTCGGCGACGGGGCCACCGCCATGTTCGTGATCGGTGGCGTGTTGCTCGCAGGCGGGGTGAGCATGATCGTGGTGTCGACGCTGCAGGGCGACGACGGGGGAGCCTTCCGCCCGTCGGTTCGGCTCGGTTTGGGCCACGCTTCGCTCTCCTTTGACTTCTGAGCCCCCGGCGGAGGGCGCATCCACCTCACAGGCGAGGAGACGCGCGAGGCTTGTCGTGGTTCCCGAGAGCGGCGAGGCTCGGGGTATGCGTTCCGACCAGCCCCCCGCCCCGAACACTCACCTCGCGATCGATAGCGCGCTGTGCGGCGAGCCCGTCGCGCTCGGCGACGGCACGGCCACGGTGAAGCTCACCACCCAGCGCGCGATGGCCGCCGACACGCGCGGCCTCGTGCACGGAGGCTTCGTGTTCGGCCTCGTCGACTACGCGGCCATGCTCGCCGTGAACCACCCCTTCGTCGTGCTCGGAGCGGCCGACGTGCGCTTCAGCGCGCCCACCCGAGTGGGCGAGGTGGTGGTCGCCACCGCCCGCCGCACCGAACAGCGCGGCAAGAAGCACCTCCTCGAGGTGAGCGCGAGCGTGGGCGAGCGCGAGGTGATGAGGGGCACGATGACCGCCTTCGTCCTCGACCATCACGTGCTTGGCGATGACGGCTGATGGGCCTTCCTGGTATACGAAGGCCCTGGTGAGCAAGAGCGACAGACCCGACGCCGGCGCCGAGCCGACCGGCCCGGATCATGGTGGCACCGTCATGATCGACGCACCCCCGCGCGAGCCGGCGCTGGGCGAGCCGGCGCTGGGCGGCACCGTGTTGGTGGGTGCGGACGAGCGCAGCGACGAGGGGGCAGGCGAGGGGCTGGGGGGCACCGTGCTCACGAGCGACGACGCACCGCGGGTGGCCGGTGACGGCACCATCTTGGTCGGCGCGGACGACCTCCCCGAAGCGGCGGCGGACGCCGACGCGCGCCCGAGCAGCGCCCCCCCCATCCCGAGCCGCAGCTCGAAGCCGCCGCCCTTGCCAGCAGCCCACGGCGCACCGCGGGCAGACGACACCTCGATCCCCCCCGAGCTCGCGCCGACGCCCGCGCCGCCCCAGACCGGCGACTACACCGTCGACCGCTCCCACGTCGGAGGCGAGACAGCCGACGTATCGCCGGCGCCTACCGCCGCGGCGGCGGCGCCACCGCAGACCGCGAGCGCGCCCGCCGCCGCGCCTGCGCCACGGGCTGCGGTCTCCCCTGGGAAGGCGACGGCCGAGCCAGCTCCCCGCCCACCGAAGGTCGCGGCGAAGCTTCCGACCCAACCCGCACCGGCGCCACCCCCGCGCCAGAAATTCCCGCTTTGGGCGCAGCTCTTGGCCCTGGTGGTCGTGGCCGGCGGGATCGGTCACCTCGTCGCGCGTTCACAGAACGCCCCGGTCGCGCCCACGTCCCAGCCGGTCACCCAGCCCCCGCCCAAGCCGGCGGCGCAGCCCACCGCCGACAAGCCCCGCGAGCCGGCGCAGCCCGCGCCCGTCCCCGACCCACCGGTCCCCGCCGAGCCCAGCGCCTCCGCCTCGGGAGCAGCGCCCGCGCCCGACACGCCCGGGCCGGCGCCGGTGGCGGCCGCCGATCTCTCCGCCTGCGTCGCCGCGGAGATCCAGCTCACCCTGCCCACCGACGGGCTGAAGTTCGTGTGTGAGGAGCCCGACGCGAACCGCGCGCAGCGCACCATGAGCACCCTGCTCGCCACCGCCAAGAACCTGGATCACGACGCCCGCGGTGCCTTCAACAAGCTCGGCTGGTACCGCATGGCCAAGCTCCAGGTGGTGCGCACCCGCTGCTGTGGCGACGTCGCCCCCCTCGGCATCACCGAGGCGCTCGCCGCCTGCGGTCTCGGCGAGTCGCTCCGCGCGATCCACGAAGCGGTCCGCACCAGGGCGAGCATCGAAGAGAGCGCCAACGCCTACAAGAAGGCGGTGGACTGCTTGTTCAAGCAGAACACCATGCGCATGTTCGGCATCATCTCGCGCCCCGGCGAATACGAGCACGACGCCTTCGTGAGCGCCTTCAAGCCTTGAGCGCGAGGGTCGCGCGCACGGCCCGAGCGAGACGCTCCGCTGCTGCCCGCGTGGGTTCGGACGCGAGCGGCGCGCGCGGAAAACACGCGACGACGTCCGCGATCGACAGCAGCGCGAGCTCGGTCGCGTTGCCGCCGGTAGAGCCGTCGGGAACCGCCGGTGCGCTCAGCACCACCAGCGTGGGTGGACGCTCCGGCCATGCCCTCGACACCGCGGTGACGTCGTGGAGCACTCCCAGCCGATCCGGGGCGACGAGCACCATCACGTCCACCTCGAGCGCGGCCACGAGGGTCGCGTTCGTCGTATGAGGCGCGAGCGGTGAGAAGAGCCCCCCCGCGGTCTCGATGAGCGTCGTGTCCGCGCCGAGCTCACGCTCCCGCGTGTTCACCCAGTCGACGATGGCGTCCACCGCGATGGTGCGGCCCGCGCGCTGGGCGGCGAGGTGAGGCGAGAGCGCGTCCTCGAAGCCGAAGAGGGGCGGCGTCGCGATCCCACAGGCCTCCGAGAGAGCGCGCGCGTCCGCGTCCCCACCCGACTCCACCGGCTTGAGGGCGAGCACGCGGCGCCCTCCCCTCCACGCAGCCACGAGCGCGCAGCCCACGTGCGTCTTCCCGAGCTCGGTCCCCGTGCCGACCACCGCGATCCGAACCGCCATCGCCCGGATCCTACCCACGGCCGGACGCGACGACTGCCGCAATCTCGGTGCGTCCCCCCACCGGTTGCCTCGCCTGGCGCCCAACCCGCCCACGAGCGCCCGACCGCGTCACCAACCCTCGTGAAGAGGATGTTGTTTGCGGCGGTGTCGGCGAGATCCACCTTGACGAGTCACCCTCGAAGGGGGCTAGCGTGACCGCGCTGTCCCATGACCCCTGAACGGTACGCGCGGCTCATGGAGCTCTTCGACGAGACCTGCGACCTGCCCGACGAGCAGCAGCGTGCCGCCGTCGCGCGGCTCCACGCCACCGACGCCGACCTCGCCGAGCGCCTCGGCCGGTTGCTCGAGCACGACGCCGACGCGACCGACGTGTTCGCACGGGCCGCCGGCCAGCGCATGCTCGCCGGCGAGCTCGAAGCGGCGGGAGCGCTCGAACAGCTCGGTCGCACCCCCAGCGAGGGCCCGTCGCGCACCGGGGCCCGCGTGGGAGACTACGTGGTGGCGGAGCTCCTCGGCGCCGGCGGGCTCGGCGCCGTGCATCGCGCGCAACACATCGGCACCGGCGCCACTGTCGCGATCAAGTTCCTGAAGCCTCACGCCACGAGCGACCCCGAGAGCGTGCGCCGCCTTCAGCGCGAGTTCAAAGCCATCCGAAGGCTCGAGCACCCGGGCTGTCTGCGTGTCTTCGACATCGGGGAGTCGCCTCACGGGCACTTCATCGTGATGGAGCACGTCACCGGCGGTGACCTCGCACGGCTCGTTCGCGGCGATCCGCGGCTCGTGCTCGCCGTCCTCCACGACGTGGCCGTCGCGCTTCACTACGTACACCAACAAGGCGTCGTTCATCGCGATCTCAAGCCGGCCAACGTGTTGCTCACGCGCGGCCAGCCCCCGCAGCCCAAGCTCGCCGACTTTGGTCTCGCCAAAGTGTCGGACGCGTCGGCGATCATCACTGGCTCCAAAGCGGTGATGGGGAGCATCGACTTCATGTCCCCCGAGCAGCTACGAGGCCGCGCCGACGCCCGCTCGGACATGTACGCGTTCGGCTGCATGATCCATCAGCTCTGGGTGGGATCGCCGCCGTTCACCGGCGACAACTTCGAGCGCCTCTACGCGCGCCTCAGCGGCGCCGCCCCCTCGCTCGGCGCGCGCGCCCCCACCGCTCCTCGCGCGTTGATCGAGCTCACGGATCGGCTCCTCGCGCGCGATCCCGACGACCGCCCGGCGAGCTGCCACGACATCGCCGAGGCCCTCCTCGAGGTGGTCATGGGCGGCTGACGGTCGACCCCGCGTCCCCACGCGGCCACGTCCTCGAGGGGATGGCCGGCCTCGTCCTCGCGTGCTTCGCCGGGTGGGTGGCACCTCGCCTCGCGTCGTTCGACGAGCGCCGCCGTCGCGCCTTCGACGGGTCACGGCCCCCGGGACTGACGACCACGCACGGCGCTGATATGTTCGCCGCCGTGAGCGACGTGCCCGACAGCGACCCAAGCCCCGACTCGACCCCCGATCCGACGTCGGAGGATCCGGCGTCCGACGAAACGCCCTCGGAGGCCCGCGCGCCCCTCGGCAACGTCGACGACGCGACCACCGCCATGATGTCGCTCGTGTACGATGAGCTGCGCGCGCTCGCCGGCGGCTACTTCCGCTCACAGCCGTCGGATCACACGCTCCAGCCCACCGCGCTGGTGCACGAGGCGTTTCTTCGACTCGCCCACACCGACGTGTCGAAGCTCAACGGGCGAGAGCACTTCTTCGCGGTCGCGGCCACCGCGATGCGGCAGATCCTCACCTCCCACGCGCGCAAGCGACTGGCCGTGAAGCGCGGCGGGGGCGCCAAGCAGATCACCCTCACCAACGTGGTGCTGCCGGACAGCCCGTCCACCCTCGACGTGGTCGAGCTCGATCGCGTGCTCTCGGAGCTCGAGCGCTTGAACGAACGCCAAGCGCGCCTGGTGGAGTATCGTTTCTTCGGCGGCCTCACCATCCCCGAGATCGCCAAGGTGCTCGAGGTGTCGGTGACCACCGCCGAGAAAGACTGGCGCCGCGCCCGCGCCTGGCTCGCTGCCGAGCTCGGCACGTGATCGGGGCCATCGTCAGAGGCGCGGCCCTCGCGCTGTGGGAGCTGCCCCAGAACCTCGTCGGCGCGACGCTCCTCGCCGCCACCTGGGCGACCGGCCGCGTCGAGCAGGTCCAGCGCGAGCACGGGCGCCTGCTCATCGTCGCCCCCCTCGGGATCTCGCTCGGGTCGTTCGTGTTCTACAACGACCGCGGCAACCGTTACTTCCCTCCCGATCCGCTCATGCGTAGGCACGAGCTTGGCCACACCTTCCAGTCCCGCCTGCTCGGTCCGCTCTACCTCCCGCTCGTGGGGCTCCCGTCCACCGCGCGCGTCGTCTACGGTCTCGCGTACCGCGAGGTCACGGGGCGGCGCTGGCAGGGGTACTTCGAGGGCTATCCCGAGGCCTGGGCGGATCGGCTGGGAGGGATCACGCCCGAGGAGCGCCGCGCGTGGCTGCCGCGGGAAGCCGACTGACCCGCCTCGACCGACCGCCGCAGAGCGGCCCGAACGGCGAGCGGCCCGAACGACGCGCGGCCCGAACCACGAGGGTGACGGGCCGCTTCAGCTTCGGGAGCCCTCACGAGGGCAGCGAGCAGCGCGCAGCGAGGCTCGGGGAGCGGCGCGCGAGGAGCCGCGCTCAGGGAGCCGGCGTCGCGCTCACCTCGGCCATCGTCACCGGGGGAAGGATCTCGTAGCCCTGCTGCTTCATGGCCTCGAGGTAGGCGGCGCGGGCGGTCTCGGTGGCGGCGAGGTTGAGCGCACGCGCCACCGGCGCGGGCGGGCCGGGGTCCATGAAGGCCGGCGCGACCATCGCGATGGCAGCCGCGGAGAGGCCGATCCCAGCAAAAAAACCTGCGACTTTTCGGAGCTTGCGATTCTTGCGGGCAGTGTTCATGGGGAAACCCTCGGTCGTTGTGGAGATATGGGCTCTGACATCCCACCGCTGCGAGAGTTCCGAAAAATTCTAGCGTGAGTGGTTTTTTTCAGGGGCGCCGCCCCAGTCTCTAGAGGCCGTTGATCGCCTTCATGGCGTCCCCGTGGGCCTTTCGCAGGCCAAGGGCTTGCGGCTTGGGCATCTGAGTCGGTGCCACCGCGCCGAGCCCGAGCCCCCCGCCCGACCACGCCGGCGTCGGCGGCGGCGCGAGCTTGGCCACCGTGAGGCGGAGCTCTCGCGCCTCCGCGGCGCGCGTGTCGAGCTCCGGGTCGGCGAAGCGCTTGGCGCCGCCGCGCGCCACCTTCTCCGCGTCGACCAGGAGCTTGCGCGCTCCGGGTACGTCGCCCCCGCGCGCGAGCGCGATGGAGCGCACGATCATGTCGGCGACCCGGATGCGGGTGGCCTCGTGCTCCACCGCCGGATTGCGCCCCTCGGCGAGGGCGCCCGCGTCCTTCGACGCCGAGAGCGACACGAACTCCTCGAGCTTTCGCCCGCCCTTGTCCTGCACCGCGTCCTGGTAGTGGAACACCGCGTCGGCGAGCTCGATGTTCGCCCCGTCGTGATGGGCGGCCACCGTGAGCTCCACCATCAGATCGCGCACCTGGCCTTCGCTCAGCTGTCCGATCTGCACGCGGAACGCTCTGCCGACGTGGCTCCCCGCGAGGCCGAGCACACGCGTCACCGCCACACCGGGGCCCGGCGTGAGCTCGAGCCAGCCGCCCTGAGCCACCACGCGCTCGAGCCGCGTCACCTCCTTCTCGAACACCTTGGCCACCTGCTGCGGCTCATCGATGAAATGGAACGAGCCACCCGAGCGCTGCGCGACCTGGTTCATGAGCGTCTCGTCGAACTCCACGCCGAGCCCCAGCGACGTGATCGGCACGCCGCTCGCGTGCGCGCTCGACGCGTAGGACAGCGTGCTCGCGGGGTCGTTCGGCACCCCGTCCCCGAGGAGCACGATGCGGTTGATCCCGCTCGCCTGCATGCCCTTCTGGGCCTCGGCGAGGCCCAGCGCGAGCCCCTCGGTCATGTTGGTCGTGCCCCGCGCCTGCATCGCCGCGATCTTCTGCTTCAGCGCGGCCACGTTGTCCTTCGCGAGCACCGTGGACGGCACCAGCACCTCCGCGCTCGAGCCAAAGGCCACGACCGACACGCGGTCGCCGGGCGCCAGCTTGCCGACGAGCGTCGCGCACGCCGCCCGGGCGGCGGCGAGGGGCTCGCCCTGCATGGAGCCAGAGGTGTCGACCACGAGCGCGAGGTTGATCGGGGGACGCTTCACGCTCGGGATCGACTCGGCGCTCAGCCGCACCCGCACGATGAGCTCCGTCGGCTGATCCGCGGCGACCACCTTGCGCTCGGGGGTGCTCGAGAGGGTCACCAGCGTGGGGAGCGTCGGCGTCGAAGGGGGCTTGGACGTCCCCTCGCCGGGCCGCGCCGTCACGAGCGTCACCACGTCGGTGTCACCGGGCCCCACGGGTCCTGGGACGGTCGGCGGGGGTACCGCGGCGCCCCCGCAAGCCGTCCAACACAACGCCCCCAACCAACCCAAAGCTCGCCAACCCGTCGTCATGGGCAACCGGTGGCCACCACGGTTGGCTCCGTGACGTCGCTTTCCTGCTCCGCGCGTTGGCCGCTGGTCCGCTTGCCCGCGGGAGCTCAGGCGAGGCGATCGACCAGCGCGATGTAAGCGGTCATGGCGTCGTCTCGCGACATCCCTTGGCGAGCGGCCCAGGCGTCGTACTTGGCGCGCCCCTTCAGATCGAGCATGCCGGGGCGCTTCCCGCTCACGTCGCCCAGCTTGGCCTGTTTGAACAGACCGTAGAGCTCCAGCAGCTCATCTTGGGAGGGAGCCTTGCTCAGGCCCTGCACACGGGTCTGGGCCGCTTCGAAGTCGTCGCTCAGCGCCATGCGCCACTTTGGGGCGCATCCCCCGCCACCGTCAAGCCACCAACAGCTCCCGCAGCGCGGCGTGGGCGCGAAACGCGCGGAGCTTCACCGCCCCAGCCGAGAGGCCGCAGCGCTCGGCGATCTCCGGATAGGTCAGCTCGTCGAACCAGTGCAGCTCGAGCAACGAGCGCTGCCGCGGCGGCAGCGACGAGAGCGCGCGCCGGACGCGATACACGTCGCGTTCTCGACCGAGTCGATCGGGCTCCGGCGCGGCGGCCACCTCCCCCACGAGCGGTCGCTCCCGCCAACGCCGCGCGCGGCGCAGATCGTCGCGCCACAGGTTGAAGGTGATGGTGAGGAGCCACGCGCGCACTGGTCGCCCCGGCTGGTAGCGGTCGCGGGCGCGGTGGAGCTGCAGGAAGCTCTGCTGCACGATCTCGCGCGCGTCCTCCTCGTGGGCGCCGCGATCGCGCAGCATCTTCACCAGCGGGCGCGCGTAACGTTCGAAGAGCGCGTCGAAGGCCGCGGATTCTCCTCCCACATAAGCCTCCATCAACGACTCATCGGACACACGGGGTCGGGAAGGCGACGGGCGCTTCGTGGCTTTGCGCTTCGTGGCCGGGCGCTTCGTGGCGGTGCGGGCTGGGGGCGGGCGGTCGGGCGGGCGCAGACACTCTCCGGACGGGCGGTCGTGATGCAAGCGTTCTGGGGACATGGGCAGCGCTCCTCGGGTGACCCGGGACGGGTGGGGACCTCGAGAGGCTGGGTCTGCCCAGCTCGGTCTCCCACTTATTCCCGCTTAATCAGCGCGGGCGGCTTCGTCATCACTCCGCGCGAGGAAGGAAGCGCCAGGTCGCCTGCACCCCTCTTGCTCGGAAGCCGACACGCTCGAGGAACGCGTTGGCGCGGGCATCGGCGGTGATGGCGTAGGCCAGGCAGAAGTCGCGCCCGCCGTCGAGGAGGCGCTGGGAGAGCATCGCCACGCAGCTCTTCGCGTAGCCCCGTCCTCGGTGCGCCGGCGGCGCGTAGATCCAGTCGATCCGCACCCCCCTCGTGGTCTCCGAGTCGATGCAGGCCATGCAGACCGGCTCCTTGTCGACCTCCCACACGAAGAAGGCCCTCTCCATCACCCGCCGGGTCACGAAGCGCCGGCGGTCCCCCGGCGCCGCGAACACTCCAGGGCCAAACTCGTCCACCCAGGCCACCAGCCGCTCCGTGTCGTCTTCGGTGGCCTGTCGCAGCCTCCCCGACGCCGGAGTCACCGCGGGCACGCCCGAGCACACGCGCACCCGCGCGAGGTGAACGAGCTCGCGGCTGGCGGGCCACGCCGCGGAGAACGCGTCGGCTGGCTCGCGAGGGCCGGTCACGCCGGGGAGCGCCACCTCCGCCCGCGCGAGCTCGAGCGCGAGCAGCTTCGCCGCGTCGATCGGTCCGGTGCTGAGGATGATGTTGCCCGGCGGGGTCCGCAACGCGGCCAGCACCGCCGTGTCACCCTCGTCGACGGTGGCGAGCACCGGCGTCCCCGCGAGGGTCATCGTGCCGTCCTCGAGACGGCGCGCGAGCGCCTCGATCAGGTGGTTCTCCTCCCGCGCCGAGGCGAGCAGGCTCTCGACGCGACGCGTGAACGTGCGGGGCGCGTGACGTTGAAACTTCACAGAGGTGGAAGGTCGACGCGAAGCATACGACGAGTGTAGCCCGCCGGGGAGCCTCACGCTCGCGGGACCGGAGCGGTGCGCTCCGGAGCGCGCCTCAGAGGCAGCCGCCCTCGTTCTGGTAGCAGCGCTTGCCGTTGCCCTTGTCGCAGCACACGTCGTACACGAAGTCGCAGATCCTCGCGTCGTCGCCGCAGAGACACTCCGACGCGCTGGTCGAGCACTCGAAGCCGCTCCCCTTGTCGCAGCACGGGTTGAGCACCCCACACTGGTTCGCGCCCGGGGTGCAGGCGCAGCCCACGCTGCTGCTCTTGCACACGCCGATGTCGCTGCCGGGAGCGGCGCAACACTCGCCGAAGAAGCCACCACAGCTCAACCCCTCCTGCGCCCGATCGCACTTGCAGCCCTGCGTGGAGTTGACGCAGGTGGCGTTGCCATCGCCCTTGTCGCAGCAGAACGAGAAGACGTTGTCGCACGGGGGGTCGCACGTCGGAGGCACCCACGGGTCACCGCCGCTCCCGCCCTGCCCCCCGCCCCCCTCCGTCGCGCCGCCCATCCCCGCCCGGCCCCCCACCGTGGCGTCGCCACCGGCGGCCGACGCCCCGCCCACCACCGTGACGTCGCCGCCCGCGGCGCCGGCGCCAGCGTTGCCCGCTCCCGGGCCAGCGGCGCCCACCGAGGCATCCGCGAACAAGCCCGACTCCCCGCACGCGACGATGCCGAGGCCCCCGAGCAGCCCAGCACACGCCCAGCGCACCCGCGCACCCGCTCCCATCGCCCTTCATGGTGCCACAAGGCGATCCATCGCGCATCCCCCCACGCCGCCCGGCGGCGGCCACTGCGGCGCTCGAGCCGCGAACCGAGCGTCGGTCGGCGCCTCCGTGCCATACTCGGTCCGCATGCGCGCGGGTGTCCTCATCGCCGACCGGTTCCGCATCGAGCGCCCGGCCGGCGCAGGCGGGATGGGCACGGTGTACCGCGCGCTCGATCAGCACACCGGCGAGCCGGTCGCGCTCAAGGTGCTGCGGGAGGGCGGCGAAGATCGAGTGCGCCGCTTCGCGAAAGAGGCCGAGGTGCTGTTCAAGCTGCGCCACCCGCGCATCGTGCGCTACGTGGCCCACGGCCGCGCCGAGGGCGACAAGCTCTTCCTGGTGATGGAGTGGCTCGAGGGCGTGTCCCTCGGGCAGGTGCTCCGCGAGCGCGTGTTGTCGGTAGACGATGCCTACGAGGTCTCGCTCGCGCTCGCCGAAGCGACCGGCGTCGCCCACGCCCACGGCATCCTCCATCGCGACATCAAGCCAGGGAACCTGGTGTTGGTCGACGGAGACATCAAGCGCTTGAAGCTGCTCGACTTCGGCCTCGCCCGCACGAGCACGGCGAGCCAAGAGCTCACCAACACCGGCGAGCTGCTCGGCACCCCAGGCTACATGTCGCCCGAACAGGCCCGGGGCGAGAAATCGCTCGATGCGCGGGCCGACGTGTTCGCGATGGGCTGCGTGGTGTTTCGCTGCTTCACCGGACGACGCGCCTTCGAGGGCGATGACGCGCTCGCGGTGCTCGCCAAGCTCATCCTCGAGACACCCCCGCGCGTGAGCGAGCTCCGCGAGGGGATCCCGCCGCAGCTCGATGGCCTCATCGCCCGCATGTTGTCCAAGTCGCGCGACGATCGGCCGCTCGATGGCGCCGCCGTGCTGGCGGAGCTGACGGAGATGGACGGCGCGATCCGCAGCGCCGAGCTCGCGTCGCTCGCGCCGCCGGCCGCCATGGACGCGCTCCCCTCCATCACCGTCAAAGAAAAGCGGGTGATGTGCCTCGTGCTCGCGCGTCACGATGGCGCGCCGTCCGCCGGCGACCCAACGCACGGCGCCGAGCGCGACCACGCGCGCCTGTCTCAGCTCGCCGCCGCCATCTTGCCCTTCGGGGGACGCGTCGATCAGCTCATCGACGGCACCCTGATGGTCACGGTGGCCACCGGCGCTCCGGCCGAGCAAGCCGCCCGCGCCGGACGCTGTGCGCTGGCGCTCAAGAACGTGCTCGGCGACGTGCCGGTGGCGCTCGCCGCGGGGCGCGGGATGGTCGCTGCCGGCGCCCTGCTCGGCGAGGCGATCGATCGGGCGGCCGCCCTCCTCAACGTGGGCGGCGACGATCGCATCCGCCTCGACGACGCCGCCGCCGCCCTCATGCGCGACCGCTTCGACGTCGAGCGCGACGCGCGGGGCTACGTGCTCAAGGGCACGCGCGCGAGCGACGACTACACGAGGCGCCTCCTCGGACGCGAGACGAGCGTCGTGGGCCGCGCACGCGAGCTGAACAACCTCGAGGCCCTCTTCGAAGAGAGCGTGACCGAGCCGGTTGCGCGCGCCGTGCTCGTCACCGCCGCCGCCGGGATCGGCAAGTCGCGCCTGCGCTACGAGCTGATGCGCCGGCTCCTCGAGCGCGGCACCATCGACGACGCGGAGGGAGAGCCCACGCGCTTCCAGATCTGGCTCGGCCGCGGCGACCCGATGAGCGCCGGCTCTGCCTTCGCGATGATCGCGAACGCGCTGCGCGCCGCCACCGGCATGCGGGTGGGTGAGGCGCTCGAGCTCCGGCGGCAGAAGCTCACGGCGCGGGTGAGCCAGCGCGTGCCGAGAGAGCACCAGAAGCGGGTCACCGAGTTCCTCGGGGAGCTCTTGGGCGCCCCCTTCGACGAGACAGAGAGCGTTCAGCTGCGCGCGGCGCGCCAGGATCCGATGATCATGGGCGATCAGATGCGTCGCGCCTTCGAGGACTTCCTCGGTGCCGAGTGCGCCGCGGAGCCGGTGCTCCTCGTGCTCGAAGACCTGCACTGGGGCGACCTGCCCTCCATCAACCTCGTCGATTCTGCCCTGAGGAACCTCGGCGAGTCGCCGCTGATGGTGCTCGCGTTCGCACGCCCAGACGTGCACGAGCGCTTCCCCGGGCTGTGGAGCGAGCGCGATCTGCAGGAGATCCGGCTGAGCCGTCTCACCCGCAAGGCGAGCGCAGAGCTGGTGGTGCAGGTGCTCGGAGCCGACACCCACGAGACGCTCGTCGACCGCTTGGTCGAGCGCGCGGGAGGCAACGCCTTCTACTTGGAGGAGCTGATCCGCGCCGTCGCCGAGGGCAAGGGGGACGCGCTCCCCGAGAGCGTCCTCGCCATGGTGCAGTCGCGCCTCGACGAGCTCGAGGGCGAGGCACGGCGCGTGCTGCGCGGCGCGAGCGTCTTCGGTCAGGTGTTCTGGCGCGGAGGCGTCGCCGCGCTCATCGGGAAGCAGCGCGCGGCCGATCTCGACGACTGGCTGCTCGCGCTCGAAGAGCGAGAGCTCATCACCCGCCGGCCCGACGCCCGCTTCCCCGACGACACCGAGTACGCCTTTCGTCACGCGCTGGTGCGCGAGGCGGCGTATGCCGCGTTGACCGAGAACGATCGCGAGCTCGGCCATCGGCTCGCGGGGGGCTGGCTCGAGAGCTCGGGCGAGAAGGAGAGCATCGTCCTCGCCGAGCACTTCGAGCGCGGCGGCGACGCGTTGGGGGCCGTGCGCTGGTATCAGCGCGCTACCGAGCAGGCCCTCGAGGGCAACGATCTGGAGGCGGCGCTCACCCTCGCCGATCGCGGGGTGGCCTCCGGCGCCCGCGGTGACACCCTCGGCATGCTTCGCCTGCTCCAGACCGACGCCCATCGCTGGCGGGGAGAGTTCGCCGAGATGGAGGCGCGCGCCCTCACCGCGATGGAGGAGCTGCCGCGCGGCGAGGCGCCGTGGTGCAAGGCGGTCGCCGAGATCGCGGTCGCTTGCCGCGCCCTCAGCCACTACGACCGGCTGCTGCAGGTGGCCGACGAGCTCACGAAGCTGGAGCCGCTCGCCCACTTCGAGGCGGCCTACACCGAGGCGGTGGCCCGCACCGCGATCCAGCTGTTCATGATCGGTTGGACCCAACACGGCGACGCCCTGCTCAGCCGCATCGCTCGAGCGGAGGCGCTCTTCTCGACCACGCACCCGTCGGTGGTGGCCTGGACCCACCTCGCGAGCGCATTCCGCGGTCTCTACGCGGGCGACGTGGGCACCTACCTCACGCTCAGCGGGAGGGCGGCGGCGCAGTTCGAGGCGGCTGGCGATCTGCGGAGCGAGGTGAACGCCCGCGTCCACATGGGCTTCGGCTACATCGAGGTGGGCGGCTACCAGGAGGCCGAGGTCGCGCTTCGAGGGGCCCTCGCCGCCGCGAAGCGGATGGGCCTCCACAACGTCGTCGCCTCGTCGCTCAACAACCTCGGCCTCGCCCTCGCTCGCCTCGGGCGTCTGGAGGAAGCCATCCACGTGGAGACGGAGGCGCTCCACCTCGCCGCCGCCCAAGGCGACCGCCGGGTGGAAGGCGGCAGCCGCCACTACCTGGCCATCATCCGCATGCTGCGGGGCGAGCTCGCCGCTGCGGAGGCAGACGCCAGCGCCGCCGCCGAGCTCCTCAAGGTGTCGCCCTCGCTGCGCGCGCACGCGCTGGCGACGCTCGCCCGGATCCAGCTCACCGAAGGGCGGACCGCCGACGCCGTCACCACCGCCGAAGAGGCGATGACGCTGTTGCAGACCCTCGGCGGGATCGAGGAGGGCGAGGCGCTCGTGCGGCTCACCTTCGCCGAGGCCCACCACGCGGCGGGCGACGGCTCCCGCGCCAAGAGCGCCATCGGCGCGGGGGTGCGGCGACTCCTCACCCGCGCCGGACACATCCAAGACGAGCGCTGGCGCCAGAGCTTCCTCGAGCGCATCCCCGACCACGCGCGCACCCTCGCGCTCGCCGAGCGGTGGTCGGCGCCCCGCCCCGCGGAGGAAGCGGTGAGGAGAAGCGCTGCGCTCGTCGCTGCCGAGCGCAGCGACGGCGTCGTCGAAGCCTCCGACACCGAGTCTCTCGACGCTGAAGCCCTCGACGCGGACACCGTGGACGACGCGTCGAAGGGCTCGCAGCCCCCAGGGGGCCCCTCGCCTGCCGACCGCTGACCGATGCGCCGCGCCGACGAGCGATGGCCCGCCGACCGATGACGCGCCGATGACTTCGGTGACAGCGGAGCACGTCGTGGGCCAGAAGCGGTGCCGCACACACATCGCGTGCTCCCATCTCTTTTGTTAGCCTGTTGATCTGGGCGTAACTGCGCGCCCACCACGAGGTGACGAACGCATGAAGAAGGTCGCTCTTGTCGCGCTTGGGTTGCTCGTGCTGCCGATCGGTTGCGACACCGACGAGACCCCCGCGCCGAGCACGACCGCGTGCGCCGAGGGCAACACGATCGGCGACGCCTGCGCAGGCGTGCCCACCCACACCACCGGCGACACCTCGTCATGCGCGGCCGTTCACACCGTCGCCACCGCCGGCGAGCTCGACGCAGCGTTGAGCGGCACCCAGGCCGGCGACTGCGTGATCCTCGAGGCGGGCCGCTACGCCGCGGTCACGTTGCCGGGCGGGGTGAGCCTCCACGGCCGCGGCGCCGACCTTGTCACCGTCGACGGGATCACGGTGAGCGCGGGCACCTCCTCGATCGCGGATCTTACGGTCGCGGTGGCGGGCGTGGTCGTGAAGGACGGCGCCGAGGCCAAGCTCTCCGGAACGCGCGTCGAGAACAGCGGCGACGATGGCCTCCTCGTCGAGCCGGGCGCGTCGGCGTCGGTGAAGAGCTCCGAGATCATCGGCGCTGCCCGCTACGGGGTGAGCGCGTTCGACAGCGAGAGCGTCTCCATCGCGCAGACCGTGATCGAGGGCTCGAGCGGGCCCGGCTTGTGGCTGCAGTGCTCCGGTGGCTGCGCGTGCAGCGACACGGTGAACGGCAGCATCGAGAACACCATCGTGCGCAACAACCGGATCGTCGGCATCTCGGTGGTCGGCGCCCAGCTCGAGCTCGACAACGTCGTCGTCGCCGACACCAGCGTCGGCACGCGCTTCGACGCCGGCGGCGGCATCTCGGCGTCCGGCTGCAGCGACGTGAACGCCACGCGCCTCACCGTCACCGGCAACGCCGACTTCGGCGTGCTCGTCGACGACTCCTCGCTCGCCCTCGAGGAGGCCACCATCGACGACAACCTCCGCGGGCTGTGGGTGCAGGCCGTCGGCGTGTCGCGCAGCACCGACGCGGTGCGGGTGCTCGACGCCGTCATTTCCGGCAACGAAGGCGTCGGCTTCGGCGTCGACAAGGCCTCGAGCAACGTGAGCCTCGAGCGCTGTCAGATCACCGACACCCAGCTCGTCGCCCTGCCGGTGCTCGTCGACGGCGTCAGCGCGAACGTGATGGACGTGGGCGACGGCATCGCCTGGCTCGGGACCTCGGAGGTCCGCCTTGTCGACGTGCGCCTCGACAACAACGCGCGCGTGGGCGTCCTCATCGACGGGCCGGTGGCGTCGGGGAGCCGCATCGAGGACCTCACGCTCGGACCCATGAGCGGCACGCTCGATCTCTTGCAACAGAACCTGCCGATCGACGGCCTCAAGCCGGAGACCAGCGGCACCACCCCCGCCATCGAGAGCGACGCCGCCGAGCGCCTCGCGATCCCGTCCGAAGTCGTCATCCCGCCGTCGATCTGACCGGCGCCGCCGCAGCGAAGGGTTGCGGCTCGACGGGCGCCTCTTTATGAGCCTGCCGTGCTCGATCCCCAACAGTTTTACGACTGGCTCGTGGCTGGCGAGGTGGAGTTCTTCGCGGGCGTCCCCGACTCGCTGCTGAAAGACTTCTGCGCCTACGTCACCGCGACGGCCCCCCCGTCCCAACACGTCATCACCGTGAACGAGGGCTCGGCGGTCGCGCTCGCCATGGGCTACCACCTCGCCACCGGCAAGCTCGGCGCGGTCTACCTGCAGAACTCGGGCCTCGGCAACACCGTCAACCCGCTCACCTCGCTCGCGGATCCGGCCATCTACGGCGTCCCCATGCTCCTCATCGTGGGATGGCGCGGCGAGCCCGGCGTCAAGGACGAGCCGCAACACGTGCACATGGGGCGGATCACGGAGAGCACCCTCGAGGCGGTGGGGGTGCCGCACACCGTGCTCCCCGACGAGCCGACGGCCGCCCACGCCGCGGTCGCAGGCGCCCTCGAGGACGCACGCGCTCGCATGGCTCCCCACGCCCTGGTGGTGAGAAAAGACACCTTCACCACCTTCAAGCTGCCGAAGGAGAAGGCTCCCTATGCGCTCACGCGGGAAGCCGCCATCGCGCTCGCCCTCGAGTCTCTCCCGGCCCAAGCCGCGGTGATCGCCACCACCGGTAAACCCTCGCGTGAGCTCTTCGAGCTGAGAGAGGCTCGCCGAGAGCGACACGACGCCGATCTGCTCATCGTAGGCGGCATGGGTCACGCGTCGCAGATCGCGCTCGGGGTGGCGCTCTCGCAGCCCTCCCGAGAGGTGTACTGCTTCGATGGCGACGGGGCGGTGCTCATGCACATGGGAGGGCTCGCCACCATCGGCACGCTCGGTCCGAAGAACTACCGGCACCTCGTGCTCAACAACGCTGCCCACGACTCGGTCGGGGGACAACCGACGGTCGCCTTCGATGTCGATCTCTGCGCGGTGGCCCGCGCCTCGGGGTACCGGTACGTGAGCCGCGCGACCGACGAGGCGTCCCTCACGGCCGCGCTCGTCGCCTTCCACCGCGAGCCAGGCCCCACGTTCCTCGAGGTGCGGATCTGCAAGGGCTCACGCGACGATCTCGGCCGCCCCACGATGACGCCCGCCGAGCTCAAGCGGGTGTTCATGCGCTTCCTCGCCGACTGAGGCGTTCACACCATCGCGACCGCGCACGCGACGGGCGACCGAGCCCTCCACCGAGCGAGGCCTCGGCAGGCACGCTGCAAACCACCGAGCAACGGCTCGGCGAGCACTCTCCAAGTAGGAGAGACGCACCGTGTTTGCTAGGCTTCGCCCGTGAGCTCGCGAAGCGGCGACGACCCACGTTCGGCGACGGCGCCCAAGCGGCGCAAGAGCAAGACGCTGCGCATCGACATCCAACCGGACGCCGCCGAGCGACCCAAGGACTGCTGCACGCTCACGATGCTCACCGGTCCCACCCCGGGGACGGTGAAGACCCTCACCAGCGGCGAGCTGGTGATCGGGCGCGACGACGAGCTGCCATGGCCCATCGAGGACCGGGGCGTCTCGAGCCGCCACGCGCGCATCGTGTACCAGAGCGGTGGGTTCGAGATCAGCGACCTCGACAGCACCAACGGCACCTACGTGAACGGTCGACGGGTCCTCCACGGGCACCGACTCCACGACGGCGACCGCATCCAGCTCGGCGAGCAGACCCTGATCCGGGTGGCGCTCCACGACGAGACCGAGCAACAGGCCGCCCGCCGGATCTACGAGGCCGCGGTGAACGATCCGCTCACCGGCGTGTTCAACCGCGGGCACCTCGAGGCCTCCCTCAACGTCGAGTTCGCCTACGCCATTCGACACCGCACGCCGCTATCGCTCCTGTTCATCGATCTCGATCACTTCACCGCGGTGAACAACACGTGGGGCCACCAGGCCGGCGACGCGGTGCTGCACGCGGTCGCCCAGGCCGTCAAAGACGCTGTGCGCACCGAAGACCTGGTCGCGCGCTACGGCGGCGAGGAGTTCGTGTTGCTGGCGAGGGGCATCGATCTCAACGGCGCCCTCGTGATGGCGGAGCGCGTGCGTCGCATCGTCGAGCAGCTCCAGGTGGCGTTCGAAGGCCAGCTGATCACGATCACCACCAGCATCGGCGTCGCCTGCCTCGAGGCCGCCACCCCCTTCGGCGAGGTCCGCGAGCTGGTGGCCGCCGCCGACCGTGCGCTGTATCGCGCCAAGCACGAGGGCCGGAACCGCATCGTGGCCGCCCTCGACGCCACCCCCACCGAGCCAGGCGCGGCGCTCGAGCCCTGACCGGAACAGACCCGGCTCTCGCGAAGCGCGCTTGGGTGTCGGGGACCCGCGCGCAGCGTGGGGGGAGGGTGCGGAGCACCCTCCAGCAACTCAAGAGCCGACCGGAAAAGGCGGAGTGGCGGGGTCGGTGGGTCGCGTCAGGTGGCGCGGAGCGCGGCGCGGAGGAAGACGGTGATGTCGTCTGGGGCGCCCTGCTCGAGGACGCGATCGATGAGCGCGCGGGCCTCGCGTTCGCGGAAGCCCATGTTCATGAGGGCGCTCCTGACGCGCTGGGTGGTGTCGATGGCCTCGGGTCGCACGTCCTCGCCGTAGGGTGCGCCGTCGGCGTGTCGGAAGCCGAAGCCCGTGCTGGCGGTGCCGTCGAGGACGAGGGCGC
>CAYOAL010000138.1:0-27481 GCA_964401935.1 uncultured Polyangiaceae bacterium | reverse complement strand
GCGGCGATGAGCTGGGCGAAACGTTGGGTCTTCATGCTCGTTCCTTGCTTCCTCGGGTCTTGTAGCTTCCTCGGGTCTTGTAGCTTCCTCGGTCTTGGTCGTTGCGCGCCGCGCCCAGGCGCAGCTCGGCCCGCGCCTCGCGAGGCGTCTTGCGTGCGGGGGCTCGCGGGCGGCGTCGAACCGACGGGGCCGCGAAGTAACGTCCATTCGACGGTCGAGCCGCGGGTCGATTCACATTTCGACCGCTGCGACGCCCGCGGTTATCATCCGGGGATGCTTCGAGCGCGGTGGCGAAACGGGGAGGGCGGCGTCGTGGGGCTCGTGGGGGTGTTGGGCGCGGCGGTGGCCCTGTCCACGGGGGGCTGCGGGGGAGCCGACGGCAGCTGTGAAGACCTCGCGGAGATCTGCGCGACCTGTCCCGACACGCCGGAGGGCCGTCAAGCGCGCGCCTCGTGCGAGTTCGCGGTGGCGTCCGAAGACGAGCTGGCCTGCGAGGACCGGCTCGACCGGGGCGTCTACACCGACGCTGGCTGCGCCGAGCCCTGACGCCGACCGGCACGCGTCACGGCGAGCGGCACGTGCTTTGCTTGGTTGCCCACGACACGCCTCGACAGCCAGCATCCAACCGCATGCGGCGGCACAGCCCGAGACACCTATGACGTCGATGTCGTGATTCGACGGCGACGAAACGAGCCCACGATGAGAAATCTCCTGGTACCCCTGGTTGCCCTCGCCACCTGCGCGGCGGCGAGCTCGACGAGCCGCCCCGCCGAAGCGTGCGGCGGTTGCTTTCACCCGGTCACCGAGAACACGGTCGTCACCGGCCACCGCATGGTCGTGTCGGTGTCCAAGACCCAAGCCGTGCTGTGGGATCAGATCCGCTACGCCGGCGACCCGGCCGAGTTCTCGTGGGTGCTCCCCGTGAAGCGCGGCGCCCGGGTGGAGGTCGCCTCCGACGCGTTCTTCGAAGCGCTCGAGACCGGCACCGTGACCACCGTCGAAGCGCCCCCCGAGGGCTGCCCAGCGCAGCGCGACGAGGGCTTCGGCTGCGCCACCAGCTCCCTCGCCGCGAGCGACTTCGAGGGAGGCACCGGCGGCGGCGTCAACCAAAACGGCGTCAACGTGCTACACGAGGGCACCGTCGGCCCCTACGAGACGGTGACCCTCTCCGCCGAGACACCCAACGCGCTCGCCGCGTGGCTCGACGAGAACGGCTACGTGATGCCCGAAGCGGTGAGGCCCATCGTCGACGCCTACGTCGCCGAGGACTTCGACTTCATCGCCCTCAAGCTCCGCCCCAACCAAGGCGTGTCGGCGATGAAGCCGGTGCGCGTCGTCAGCCCGGGGAGCGGCTACACCCTGCCCCTGCGGATGGTGGCTGCCGGCGTGGGAGAGAAGGTCGACATCGTCCTCTACGTGATCGGCGAGGGCCGCTACGAGGCGACCGGCTTCGAGAACGTCACCGTCAACCCGAAGCTCATCACCTGGGACTTCGAGACCGATCGCTCCGACTACGCGCTGCAGCGCCTCGGCCTGCTCGAGGCCGCCGGCGGCCGCAGCTGGCTCACGAGCTACTCGCAGAAGAACGCGCTCCTCGGGCAGGTCGCCGATCCGCTGAGCGGCGGCTTCGTCGGCTACACCGTCGGCGACGGCTTCCAGTTCACCGACACCATCGGCGGCGCCTACTTCATGCAGGGGTTCGACAACGGCGAGGTGGAGAACGAAGAGACCGTCAGCCTTCAGTCGTGCCTCGCGAACCTCGATGCGGTGTCGGGGTCTGGGGTGGTCACCAACCTGTGTGACGAAGAAGGCAACTGCGACAACCCCGGCGCCGGCCAGATCGACGCGCGGCTCCTCGCCTGCGGCAACCTCGACGATCTCGCGGTGGCCCTCGACGGGATGCACCCCGAGGACGTGGTGCTGACGCGCCTCGAGGCCAACCTCCCCGTCGAGGCCCTTGACGCCGATCTCAAGCTCGGCGCCAGCGACGATCAGGGCGTGGTGGACAGCCGCTTCCAAGCCGGCCTCAAGGTCAACCCGTGCTGGGACCAAACGCCGAGCGTCGCCCTCCCCCTCGACGCGGACAACCCGCGCATCCCGCCCGGAGCGCTGGTGCTGCTCACGCTCGGCGCGGCAGGGCTCGCACTCGCCATGCGCCGAACCGCCGCCACCTCGACGTCGTGATCGTCGCGGTCGTTGTGGACAGCTCGCTTCGCTTTCACCTTCAACGTTGCACCGGACTTACATGAAACGCCTTATCGCTTCCTTCCTCGCCCTCGCCGCCTTCGGCACCGTCAGCGCCTCGACACACGACGCCACCGCCTGTGGCGGTTGCTTCATCCCCGCCTCCGAGAGCACGGTGGTCACCGGCCACCGCATGGTCGTGTCGATCTCGAAGACCCAGGCCGTGCTCTGGGACCAGATCCAATATGCCGGCGATCCCGCCGAGTTCTCGTGGGTGCTCCCGGTCAAGCGCGGCGCCTACGTGGAGGTGGCCCACGACGCCTTCTTCGACGTGCTCGAGAGCGGCACGTTCACCACGGTGCAGGCCCCCCCCGAGGGCTGTGCCCCTCAGAACAGCGGTGGCGGGTTCGGCTGCGGCAGCAACGAGTTCGGCGCCTCCGATGCTCAAGGTCGCGGCGTAAACGACGGGGTGCAGGTGCTCCACGAAGGCACGGTGGGCCCTTACGACACGGTGACCCTCGCCGCCGAGAACCCGAACGCGCTCGCCGAGTGGCTCGACGAGAACGGCTACGACCTGCCCGAGAACATCCGCCCCACCATCGACGCCTACGTGGCCGAAGACTTCGATTTCATCGCCCTCAAGCTCCAGCCCAACCAAGGCGTGGCGGCGATGAAGCCGGTGCGCGTCATCACCCCCGGCTCGAGCTACACGCTCCCCCTGCGGATGGTGGCGGCGGGCGTGGGCGCGGAGGTCGACGTGGTGTTGTTCGTGATCGGCGAAGGTCGCTACCAGGCGGCGGGCTTCGAGAACGGGACGATCGATCCGAAGCTCATCACGTGGGACTTCAAGGTCGACCGCTCCGACTACGCCGAGCAACGCCTGGGGCTCTTGTCTGCCAACGGTGGGCGCAGCTGGCTCACCACCTACTCCCAGCTGAACGCGATCCTCGGGCCGGTCGCCGATCCGCTGAACGGCGGGACGGTGAGCTACAACATCGGCGACAACTTCCAGTTCGCGGACACGCTCGCGGCAGCCTACGTGCTGCAAGGCTTCGACAACGGCGAGGTGGAAGACGTGGAGGCTGCGACGAGCGCCCAGACCTGCCTGGATCGGCTGCGGCAGGTGAACGGCTCGGGCGTGGTGACCAAGCTCTGTGACGACGAGGGCAACTGCGAGGCCCCGACCGCCGGCCAAGTCGACGCAGAGCTCCTCACCTGCGGCAACCTCGACGACATCGCGGTGGCGCTCGAGGGGATGCACCCGAGCGACGTCGTGCTCACGCGGCTCGAGGCGAAGCTCCCCGTCGCGCTGCTGAGCGAAGATCTGCGCCTCGAGGCGAGCGACGATCAGGCCACGGTGGACAGCCGCTTCGCGGCCGGCTTGAAGGTGAACCCCTGCTGGGATCAGCAGTCGACGACGCCGCTCCTGCCCACGGTGCCGAAGCACCGCATCCCGCCCGAGGGGATGGTGTTGCTCGCCCTCGGCGCGGCGGGGCTCGGTCTCGCGATGCGGCGACGCACCGTCCGCGCCACCTGATCGCCAACGCGCTTCGCCGCGCTCGCAGGGCTCAGCCGAGCGCGGCGACGAGGGCGAGCACGGCGAAGCCGAGAGCGAGTGCTCCAGACAGGAGCACGAGGGCGGTGAGCGGGAGGGCCGAAGGAACCGCGGCGACCGCCTCCCCTCCCGCCCCTTCCTCGGCGAGGTGCAGGGCCAGACGCCGCTGCGCGCGGCGCGCCCGCCACCAGAGGAAGGCGATCTCGAACAGCGCGGCCGCGAAGAGGAGCAGAAAGGCCGGCCAGCGGGCACGCGCCCGGCGTTCGCGCTCGGCCTCGATCACCCCGGGCAGGCCGTCACCGAGGAGCAGGGTGCGCGCGTCGGGCAGGACGGCGTCGTCGAGCGGCCACGCCAGCGTGGCTGCGTCGGGCTCGTCGAGCTCGCTCGAGACGCGAGCCACGACGGGTCCAGCGGGGAGCGGTGGGAGCGCGAGCTCGCCGGTCGAGACCCCGCGCTCGCTCGTGGTGAGCGGCACGCGCCCCCCGAAGACGCGACCCTCCGGAGCGAAGAGCGACACGAAGGCGACCTCGCGTGGCACGCTCGTGTGCACCTTCAGCGCCTCGCGTGAGCTCGCGTCGAGCCACGCGAGGCCCGGCGCGAAGGGCAACACCCCCGCCCAGCGGGTGAGCTCGACGCCGCCATCGCCCACCGACAGCTCGAGCTGAAGGGTGGGAGCGCGGCCGGTGACCTCGAGCTCCCAGACGTGCTCGCAGCGCCCCGTGCCACAGCGGCTCAGCGGCGGCCCGCTCGGCCCGATGTCGGCCCCCACCCCGTCCACGCGGAGCGCGGGGGCCACCACCGCGGCGGGGGCGGTGAGGCTCACGCGCAGCCGCTCGGGCAGCTCCGGCACGGCGACCCCGCGCGCGAAGCCCACCCGGAGCGTGACGCCACGCTGCACGTGCTCGTGCATGGGGATGGGCGCGCTCGCGAGGGTTGGCGCGAGCGCCACGGGCACGCTGGCCAACGTCAGCGCGCCGGAGGTCACGGTGAGCGCGAGCCCGTCGGACGCCGGCTGCGCGAGCGGGATCACCACATCGGCGATGGACGCGAGCTCCGTCCGCGCGCTGCCGACGACGACGCCGCCTTGCTCGACGCGCACCTCCGTCGCCCCCTCGAACTCCGCGTAGGCGCCACGCCGGTGCTGCCGCAGCTGCACCCGAAGCGCGCAGGTGCTCGTGCCCCGCGTGACATACCCAAACACCCTCGCGCCGACGGCTGGACGCTCTTTGGCCGGGCCGAGGAAGACGCCCACCGCGAGGCCCCCCGCCACCAGCGGAACGGCGTAGAGGGCCACGATGTCGAGGGCGGAGGGCACGGTGTTTGAGTGTAGCGCTGGGGTGCTTTCGCTCGTATACGGGGGCATGGCGCGAAGACGCAAACGATCGCGTTCCGCCTCCGTGGCCACCGGCGACGCGCGCGAGGGGGCGCCGCCGCAGGCCGCTCCGCGCGAGCGAGGGGCACGCGAGGAGCGCGAGGAGGAGCGCGAGGAGCGCGAGGAGCGCGAGGGGAAGGGGAAGGGGAAGAGGAAGAGGAAGCGCAAGGGGAGCGCGGCGAGGAGCCTGCGCCACGTGGACGAGTCGTTCGCCGAGCTCCGCTTCGAGCCGAAGACGACGGCGCGAGATCTGGGGAGCGTGCTGTTGATGTCGTTCGGGGCCCTCGCCCTCGGCGCCGGCATCTACGCCCAGTTCTTCTGGCACGCGGAGCCGGCCCCGAGCTATGCGCCGCTCCTCTTGGTGGCAGGGCTCGGCCTGCTCGTCGGCTACGGCTTCTATGGCGTGGGCGGCGCCGAGCCCCTCGTGGTGGGGGAGCTGGGGATAGGCCTCGAGCAACACGGCCGAGTCACGCGGCTTTCGTGGTATCAGATCGCGCAGGTGAAGCTCGCGCACGAAGCGCTCGTCGTGGAGAGCGGAGGCAAGCCGCTGTCGCTCCCGTTGCGCACGTATCCGTCAGGGGTCCGACGCGTGCTCCGTGAGCTGCACAAGCGCCTCCCCGAGCGGATCGCGCTCGACGACGCCGCCCTCGCCACCCTCGCGGAGCCGGGCCCCGATCCTGGGGAGCGCCAGCCAGCAGATCCCCCGCAGGTGACCGAGCTCTTCTGTCGCGCCACTCACCGGGCGCTCAGCATGGAGCGCGACGTGCGCATGTGCGCCCGCTGCTGCGTGCTCTATCATCGGAGCGGTGTCCCCGCGCGCTGTCTCGAGTGCGGTGCGACGCTGCGGTAGAGGGCGCGGCGTCGTGGTGCCCGGGAGCGGGAGGCACAGGTAAGGCTGCTGGCGACACGCTCCTACAAATCCCGAAGCGGGGTTCGGTCTCCGCGTCGGTGGGTGGGTGCGCTCTGATATACTCTCGGCTCCTCGATGTGGTGCGCTGTGTGAGCCAGCGCCGCGCATCGCTCTCTCTCACCGCTCGGCATCCTTGGGGTACGTGATGAACGCTCGAAGCTCGTGGGCTCCTCGCCTCCGTTTGTGGACGTCAACCATCGCCGCGGCGGGGGTGCTCGTGACCGGTGTGATGCAGGCGTGCATCACGGATGGTAGCTCCACCCTCACCAGCAGCGGTGACCCAAGCGGGAGCGGCTCGGGCAGCGGGAGCGGCGGCGGGCTCGGCTCCGTGGGCTCGGGCGGGAGCAGCGGCACCGGCTTCGGCGGCGGCTGCGCGGCGGAGACGGTCGAGGGCGACAATCTCCCGCTCGACATGTACATCATGCTCGATCAGTCGGGCTCGATGTCGACCGATGGGCGCTGGGGCAAGGTGACCTCCGCCATCCAGAACTTCATGGCGCTCCCGGAGAGCGCTGGCCTCGGCGTAGGCATCCAGTATTTCCCGTGGGGGCCCCAGTGCCCGGATCTCTGCCAGACCAACGGCGACTGCGGCACCGGCTGCGGCACCTGCATGTCGTTCGGCGTGTTCGGGGTGTGCAGCGGTCCGGGCAACACCTGCGACGTGAGCCAGTACGCCACCCCCGAGGTGCCGATCGGCGTGTTGCCGGGCATCGCGAACGACATCACGGCGTCGATGGCCGCCCACGGCCCCACCGGCGGCACGCCCACCGCGGCCGCGCTCACCGGCGCGATCCAATACGCGCAGTCGCACGCCACCTCCAATCCCAACCACGTCACCATCGTGGTGTTGGCCACCGACGGGCTGCCCCAGTCGTGCGAGCCGCAAGACATCCCTGGCATCGCGCAGATCGCCGCCGCCGGCGTGGCCGGAGACCCGTCGATCCTCACCTTCGTCATCGGCGTCGGCAGCGAGCTCACCAACCTGAACGCGATCGCAGCCGGAGGGGGCACCAACCAGGCGTTCATCGTCGACAACGCCAACAACGCGGAGCAGCAGTTCCTCGCCGCGCTCGAGGCGATCAAAGGCTCGGCGCTCGGCTGCACCTACGGCATCCCCGAGCCGGAGATGGGCGACCCCGACTACGACCGCGTGAACGTGCAGTACACGCCCGGCCCCGGCGAGACGCCGGAGCAGATCCCCTACGTGGGCAGCGAGGCGGGCTGCCCCGCGAACGGTGACGGCTGGTACTACAACAACGCACAGAACCCGACGCAGATCATCCTGTGCCCCTTCACGTGCAACCGCGTCGAAGGCGACACCGACGGCAAGATCGACATCGTGCTCGGCTGCGAGACCGTCCCGCTCTAGCCGGCACCTCCTGCTCGGGTCGGTTTCCCTCCGCGCGCGCCTCGCGCGTGCGGCGGTGGGTGACGAGACCTCGCGTCGCGCCTCGAGGCGTCTCGGCGACGGCGGGGAGGGCGCACGGCGTCTCAGCGCGACGGCTGGGGAGAGCGCATGGGGGGCTGACCGAAGGTGCGCATGCGAGCTGCGCGCTGCGCCTCGGCGGCGCGCTCTTGCGCGACCCGCAGCTCTTCGACGCGGCGGAGCTGTTCCTTGGCGCGCCGCAGGCGTGGCAACAATCCGAAGAACGTGACGGCGGCGGTGAGGCCCACCCCGACAAAGAGCCACGCCCACCACGACCAGGTGAGCGCGACCATCGCCGCCCCACAGACGAGCCACGTCGCCGCCACCGCGCCCGCGAAGGCCGACCGGCGGCGGGCGCGCTCGTGCTTCATCCGAACCGACTTGGGTCGAGTGGTCATGGCGTCCTCCTCGCGACCGCCGACGGCTGCGCCGGCGATGTGCGACTAGCACCTACTGCAAACCACATACCGCATCGGCTCGAGGTCCAACCAGCGCTGGAGATCGCTCAAGTGTTTGGGATCACGTTGTCCGCCGCGTCAGGTTGGCTCAAAATCTATCCATGTATGCACATTGGATACACCACCCTACCGAGCCACGGGCGGCGGCTCCACCGCGGTCGCCGCGACGGGTGGCGGCGGGCTCTGCGCGACGACGCGCTGGGCGGGGGTGGGAGGAGGATCGGCGACGATCGGGGCAGGCACGATGCGGGTCTTGTGACGATGGCCGCGCTCTGCGAACGCGACGAGCGCGTTGGCCTGGCTCGTGACGCGTTGGGCGAGGTGCGACGCCGCTCGCGCGGCCGCGTCGCCCTGCGCCTTGCCGTGCGCGCGGGCCGCGCCGATCATCCACTCCTGTTCGGACACGTGCATCGGCTCGACCACGGTGAACAGGATCGTGCCCGTGCGCACGTCGAGCAGATCGACCTGGGCGAGGCCCTTGCTCTCGACGGTGACGCCGGGGGCGATGAACATCCCGATGATCGTCGGGTAGAGCCACGCCCAGCCGTTGAGGTGCGTGTCGTCCTCGAAGCGCTCGCTGTAGAGCAGGAGGTAACGCAGGCGATAGCGCGAGGCGAGCAGCCGCAAGCCCTCGATGCCCCCGGTCTTGGGCAGATCGGTGGAGATGTCGCTCACGTGCGAAAACTGTGGCGAGCCCACGAGCGCCTCCGCGAGGTGACGGGCGGCGGTGGTGCGGGTCGCGATCGACACCGGCTCCCCGGGCTCGAACGGCTTGGCGAGCGGCACCACGCCCACCCGCGCCGGGAACTGCAGATCGATCGGCGTCTTCAGCACCTCTTGCAGCTCCGCCTCGGAGAGCGAGCCGGTCGCGTCCTTGCTGTAGGCGGAGTGGGTCAGCACCGCCGGTCGCGGCGCCTCATCGGCCATCGTTGCGGGCGGGACTTGCGCCGCCTCGGGAGCAGCGCCACACGCGCTCACGGTCCACAAAAGCGCCACCGCGCTCCACCACGTCGTGCTCTTCATCGGGAACCTCCTCGTTCGGAAGAAAGGGACGTCGTGACAACGAGCGCTCCGTCGCACGCTTACACTGCCGATGGGGCGCGGCGCGGTTTGGGACCGGCGAGCCTCACCCTGGCTTGCCGTCGTTGTGACGCAAGAAACGCAGCAGCTCGCGCCGCGTCTGGGGACCGTATCCGCGCAGGCTCGGCACACGCAGCGACGGCTCGTGGGAGAGCGCCATCTTCTCCGAGGCGATGTCGTCCTCGGTGATCGCGCAGCGGCGCGCGTCGACGTCGATGCCGTACAGCCGAGCCGCGTTGAGGCCGAAGATCTTCGCTTTGATGGCCGGCGTGAGCGTGGGGTAGCCGTAGAGCTCCTGGAACGCGGTGGAGATCTCGAAGGCGCGGAACGCCGCGATCTGGTCCTGGGGGCTCCCGTACCAGATCGAGTCGGTGCCCCACACGATGCGGTCCTCGCCGATGTGGAGCAAGAGCTTGCCGAGGGCGTGGGCGGCCTGATCGGGGCTCTGCATCAGGAGCTTCCAGGTGCTCCCGAGCTCGGCGTACACGTTGCCCGTGTTCTTCTCGATGCCGTTCTCCCGAAAGGCGCGGATGAGGGTGTCGATGCCATCCATGGCCATCTCGTCGTACTCCCCCTCGGCCACGCCGAGCTCGTACGCGGAGTGGTACACCACGAAGCTCACGTCGGGATAGGCAGCGGCCACCACCCCCACGTCGACCGGATCGGAGTACGCCGCGTCGAAGCCGGGGAGCGAGAGCCCCTTGTGACAACAGATGATGGTCACGTCGAGCTCGCGCGCCTTCTCGATGAAGGGGATCCCCACCATCGGATCGTCGAGGCGCCAGCCGTTGAACGAGGTGTACACCTTCCACGCGGCGATGTCGTACTGGCCGAGGAGGTTCTCCATCCCGTCGAGCTGGGCGCTCCCTTGCTCGGGCAACACCTGGCCGTGGATCACCGCGCGCTGACTGTCGGCGAGCTTGTTGACGAGATCGGCGGCGTCGCGCATCTCGGGCGACTCGAGCGGGTTCTGTCCCGGCTCGGCGGGCAGCGACGAGAGCACCGCCATCGTGGTGTCGCTGTTGATGAACATCTCGCGGATGTAGTGATCGGTGTTGTAACACTCCACCGCGTCCGACTCGCCGCAGCTCGCCTGGGCCAGCGAGGCGAGGAACACCTCCATCCCCGGGTTCGTGTCACGCCACGCGCCCGTGGGGTTCACGTGGTGGGTCTGTACGTCGAAGATGAACTCGTCGCCGGTGAGGGGCTCGCAGGCGTCGGGGTCCATCATCATGTCGCCGCCCACGCCGTAGCTCCCTCCCGGCGTCCCCTCCCCTTCGCCGCAGCCATACACCTGGTTGATCACCCCGAGCGCGGTCGCGGTGCCGAGGATGCTCGTGGTGAACTCGCGCCGCGAGAGCCCGAGCCGTCGCGAGCGCTCGTTCACCTCGCGCCAGTAGGTGCGCTCGGCGCGGCGATCGCGCTCGGTCTCGGGGCGGGGCACGAATTCGCCGTTGGAGCCGCTGCGGAAGGGGATAGGGGGACAGAGGGGGGCCTCGCGGCGGCTCTTCTTGTGCATCGGAAGAGACTACACGCCTCGGCCGTGGTTCACAGCGTGGCTCCGCGGCGCCGGCCGCGCTAACCTAAGCTGTGCGATTGCGTCGTCTCGCGGTACCGCTCCTCGTCGCCCTGCTCGTCCCCGCGGACGGCTGGGCACAGCCCGACTTCAACCCGGGTGGGCGGCGCACGCCCGCGCCCAAGCCCGGCGGGGGCGGCGGAAAGAAGCCGAAGGAGCCGAAGAAGCCAGACGGCGACAAGCTGATCAAGCGCTACACCGACATCTTGCTCAAGACGCCCCACGAGGCGTTCCCGCTCCAGAAGCTCAGCGAGCTCTACCGCAAGCGCGACGGCAACCTCGACAAGCTCGTCGAAGATTTCGAGAAGCGGGCTGCCACCGACAACAGCGAGCAGTATAACGCCAAGCTCGCCCTCGCCGGCATCTACGTGGAGGCCGGCCGCAAGAAAGACGCGAGCGCGCTGCTCGAGACCGCCATCCAGGAGAAGCCGAAGTCGCCGTTTCCTCGCCTCATGATGGCCCGCCTCGCCGAGGCGGAGCAAGACAAGCAGAAGGCGAAGCAACACTACGAGGCGGCGCTGCCTCACGTGAAGGCGGGCATCGATCGGGAGCGCGTGGTCCGCTCGCTCATGCTCCTGTCGATCGATCTGAAGGCGTTCGAGGACGCGGCGAAGTTTCACAAGGAGCTGGTCAAGGCCGCCAACGGCTCGGTGTTCGTGAAGAAAGAGCTCGGCACCGAGCTCTACTACCGAGAGCACTACAAGCTCGCCGAAGAAGAGTTCCGCAAGGTGTGCAAGGAGTCGACCGGTGACAACCGCGCGCTCGCGCCCTGCCTGCGCGATCTCGGCAAGGCGCTCGCGAAGCAGAAGAAGCTGGACGAGGCGCTCGAGGTGCTCAAGCGCGCGCGCGCCATCGCGGGCGCCCAGGCCGGCATCCGCAACGAGATCCTTGGCGTCCTCACCGAGGTGTACCGAGAGCAGGGGAAGCTCGTCGAGCTCATCGCGATCCTCAAGAGCGAGCCCACGAAAGACTTCAACCAGCTCGCGACCATCGGTCAGCTCTACGAAGAGACGGGCCAGGTGGACAAGGCGCTCGACACCTATCGCGACGCCCTCAAGCTCGACACCCAGAACATCGACGTGCGGGTGAAGCTCGTGCACCTCCTCCAGACGGCGGGGCAGCTCGACGACGCGATCAAGGAGGGCGAGGCGCTCATCAAGGCCGCCCCCTCGAACCCCGAGTTCGTCTTTCAGCTCGCCGAGACGTACATCCAGCGCGGCGAGCGCGACAAGGCCATGCAGCTCGTGGCGAAGCTGGAGCAGCGCTCCCAGAACGAGGCCGACATCCTCGCCACGGTGGCCGACTTCTACGAGCGAATCGAGGAGGAGAAGCAGGCCCTCAAGGTGATGGAGCGGCTGGCCAAGCTGCCGTCCGGCGATCCTCAGTACCTGATCGATCTGGGCGACCGGTACTTCCAACAAGGCGACAAGCAGAAGGCGCTCGCCACCTGGGCGCGCATCAAGGCGGTGGTGAAGAACCAGGCCAAAGCCAGCGCCACCCTCGGCGAGGTGTACATCGAGCACGACATGCCGGAGGAGGGGCTCGACGCGTTCCGGGAGGCGGTGAAGCTCGAGCCCAAACAGAAGCGCTATCAGAAGCAGCTCGCGGGGGCCCTCGAGCGCACGGCGAGCGCGTCCAACAGCTCGCGGTATCGCTACCAGGAGGCGCTCGGGATTTGGGAGAAGCTGCTCGCCGAGGCCGGCGACGACGAGCTGGTCGCGCGCGAGGCGCGCACGCACATGGTGAGCTTGTGGGCCATCATGCGGCAGCTCCCGAGCAAGGTGGCGCCCCTCACCGCGAAGCTCAACGCCACACCCCCCGATCTCGAGTCGGGGCGGCTCCTCGCGGAGGTGCAGCGGCGCCTCCAGAAGCCGAAAGACGCGCAGAAGACGCTGGAGAAGGTTGTCGGCCACGCTCCCGGCGACGAGTCGTCGCTGCTCGCGCTGGAGCGGGTGCTGGTGATGCAGCGCAAGCTCGCCGAGGCGATCAAGATCCTCGACAAGCTGGTGCAGGTGAGCCCCAAGCGGGCGCGCGAGCACTACCAGCGGATGGCGCAATACTCGGCCGAGCTCTATCTCGACGACGACGCCATCAAGTACGCAGCCAAGGCCGTGGAGCTGTCGCCCGACGACGCGACCGGGCACCACCGGCTCGGCAAGATGTATCAGCGCCGCGGCGACAACGAGAAGGCGACGGCGGAGTATCGCAAGGCGATCACCAAGAACAACCGCCTCTTCGCCGCCTACTTCGATCTGGCGGAGCTGCTCAAGGCCTCGGGCGACGTCGAGCAAGCCGACAAGTTCTACCGGCACGTGGTGCGGGCGGCGCGCGACGAGGAGTTCGTGATCCGCGCCGCGCGGCTGTCGATGGACATCAACCTCGGCAAGGGCACGCTCGACACGCTCGAGCGTGAGCTCTTGCCGGTGACGCTCGGCAACCCCCAGAAGGCGGTGTACCGGCGCCTCCTCGTGGAGCTCTACCGAGCCATGACCTTCCCGCTCCGGCACGCCGCACGCCTCGGCGAGACCACGGCCGCGGTAGACGCTCGCCAGAAGCTCGCCGCGATCGGCGCGCGGGCCGTGAAGCCGCTGCTCGACGCGCTCACCGACAGCGACGAGACTCAGCAGCGCATCGCGGTGGAGGTGCTCGCCTTCGTGCAGAACAAGGGTGCCGGGCCCGCGCTGTTCAACTTCGCCACCGGCCAGGCCGAGCGCGACCTGCGGGTTCGCGCCATGGTCGCCTGCGGCGCGCTCGACGACGTGGAGCTCTTGCCGCGCTACGAGAAGCTGCTCGCCCCGGAGGGTGGAGGCGTGGCCCCTGGCGACGCGGTCGCCCTCGCCGCGACGTGGGGGGTGGCCCGGATGCGGCACAAGAAGGCCGAGCCCCTCCTCGGCCGCCTCCTCGCCGCGTCGTCTCCGGAGATCCGAGCGTTGGCCGCCATCGGCCTCGGCCTCACCAAGAACGGCGCGCACGCGGAGGCTCTCTCGAAGCTGGCCCGCTCGCCCGAGGCTGGTCCGACGGCGCGGGCGGCCGCGGTGTACGCCCTCGGTGAGCTTGGTCACGCACCGACGCGCGCGCTCTTGTTGGCCCTCACCGACTCCCCCGAGCTCCACGTCCGCACCGCCGCGGTGCTGGGTCTCGCGCGCCTCGATCCCCCCGGCAAGGCCATCCCCGCCGACGCCGGCGCGATCTACGCGCGGACGCTCCTTGGCGACCAACCGGAGCTCCGGCGCACCGCGATGGCCGCGGCCAGCGCGCACGCGACCGGCAGCTACCGGCGCTCCACCGACGCGCTCCCCGTCCCCAACGGGGGGGGCATCGTGATCCACGACGTGTTGCGCGACCTCGCGCCCAGCGGCTACACCCCCGACGAGCAGGCGAGCGCGCTCGTGCTCCTCGAGGCCCCGCTCGAGAAGGCGGCCCTGGCCGCGGTGGCCACCTCCCCCACGCGCGCGCGCGTGGTGGCCGAGCTCACGCTCAGCGATCTCGTGCCGCTCATCGTGCCCCTCGCTCCCCACACGCTCTCGGAGGCGAAGCAGGCGAGCCTGAAGAGCACCGCCGACGCCATCGCGAAGATGAGCGTCACCGGCTTCGTGGCCTTGAGCCGACACCCCTCGGTGGAGGTGCGCAAGCGCGCGGTCGAGTTCCTCACCCGGCGCAGCGAGAAGGAGGCGGTGGCCGCCCTCGCCGACGCGCTCGATCCGAACGACGGCGAGGTGTGCAAGGCGGCCCTCGCGGCGCTCGGCGAAGTCGAGAGCGCGGAGATCACCGACAAGGTGATCGCCATGCTGAAGACGAGCGAACAGTGGTCGATCCGCTCCCACGCGGCGGCGGCGCTCGGTCGGGTCGCGCTCACCGGCCCGAGCCAGGCCACCGCCGAGCAGGCCCTCGAGACGGCGCTCGTGAGCGACAAGTACGCGCTCGTGCGCGAGGCGGCCCTGCGCGCCGCGGCCAAGCGCGGAGGGCCGTTCGGCAAGCGCATGCTCGAGCGCGTGGTCAAGAGCGACGAGGAGCCGCTCCTCAAGGCGCTCGCCGCCGAGCTCGGCAAGTAGTCGCGATCGTGGGCGCGGCGCCGCCGGGCGTCCGTGGTCACCGAGACGTGCGCTCGAGCACGAGGAGGTCGTCGCGGGCGAGCAGCGCGCGCGCCCCCTCGAGCTCGCGACGCACGCGGTCGCGGAGCTCGCCACCGTAGCCAGCACGCACATGCACGTGGCCCCCAAGCCTGGTCACGCGCAACAGGCTCGCGACCGCGCGCCGCTCGTCATCGGGCTCGAGGTGGACGAGCAGCCAGCCGCACATCACGCGGTCGTAGGTGCCGTCGGCGATGTCGTCGAGGGTGGTGGCGTCTCCGCGCCGTCGCGCGCCGCTCACCCTCGGGTAGGCGGAGGCGATCGCCGACGACCGCGCGAGGAGCGTGTCGAGGAGGTGGAGCAGCGGCTCGGACATCGTGTAACGCGGGTGCTCGGCGTGGCGGGCGAGGCACCGGAGGAGCTCGAGCTGCTCGGCATGGCGATCGACGACGCGGGGGCGCGTGAGAGAGAAGCCCCGATGGGCATCGTCCACCTCGAGATCGACGCAGTCGACGGTGGCGCCGAGCACGCTGAGCTCGGTGGGCGCGAGCGCCAAGCCGGAGGCCACGTCGAGGATGCGCTCGCTGGCGAGCAGCGCGGCGTCCGCGGGGAGCGCGAGGCCCCCGAGGTAGGTGTCGTGATCCCAGCGCGGGACGTGGTGACCACCTCGCTCGGCGTCGTAGCTGGGCTCGGTGTCGTGCTGGACGAGGAGATCACGGGTGAGGAACAGCCCGCGCGCAGTCACGGTGACGCGACGCTCGCCGTCGTCTCCTCGGCTCAATCGATCCTGATCGAGCCCACGCGTGCCCCTGAAGAACGCCTCGGGCTCGCGGTGGTAAGCGCAGAATCGTTCACAGCAGCTGCCGCCTCGCGTGGTCACGTCGTAAGATGGTGCCACATCCTCTCCTCTTGGAGGGGGCTCACTCGAGGGTCGCCGCCACCTTGGCTTCGTTCGTCGCGAGGGCGGCCAAGAGGTCGTTGCACGGCACGGCGTCGACAATGATCAGCTGGCTCTCCGGGTAGTCGCGAAATGGGACCTCCTCGGCCTTGAGCTTCACGGTCCCTGCCCACGGGACGAGGTGCGTCGGGGACGCGCCCGGCCTCGACCAGAGCGCCACCGCCGTGCAGCCGCCGTCGCGATGGGTGAGCAAGACGCCGAGCGTGCTCGCCTTGCAGCCGACGCGCGGACACACCCGCTCCGGCTCGGGGCGCACGTCGACCTCGGCGAACTTCTTGTGCCCGATGGCCACGAGGCGTGCCTGGAGCTCCGCGGCCAGGGCTCGGAGCTCGGGCGCTTCGCTCTTGGGGATGACGCGCGGCCAGAACACGATCAAGCCGCCCTCGCGCCCCACCGAGCGGCTGATGTGCGGATCGTCGTGAGCGCTCGTCGCCGGCTCCGGATCGCCCCGAGGGGCCACGATGGCGGACGGGCCCGCGGCCTGGGATACGCCCGTGGCGTCGTCGTCGAAGGGCTCGACCGGCGCCGGCCTCCCCGGCTTCGGTCGCTCAGCCGCTCCGCCGCAACCCGCGAGCGCGAAGGTCAGCGTCGCGATTGTGCACCAACGTGTCATCGTCGCTCGTTCGTTCACGGGGCGCGCTCGGCGAGCTCGAGCACGGTCTGAAACAAGATCTCGGCCCCGCGGGCGCAGGCCTCCGGGGTGGAGTATTCGCGCGGGTTGTGGCTGATGCCCTCGTGCTCTCCAGGCACGAAGATCATCCCCGCGGGACAGATAGCGGCGAGCTCCTGGGCGTCGTGGCCGGCCCCCGACACGATGGACCGCGACACCACGCCCGCCTCTCGCATCTTGGCCGCGATGATCGCCAGCACCTCGTCGGCGAAGACCACGCTCGCGGTGCGCGCCGTCTGTCGCTTGTCGATCGTCACGCCGTAGCGTGCTGCGAGCTCGCCCACGAGCTCGGCGAGGCGCGCCTCGGCGGCGCGCATGTGCGCGTCGCCGGGGTTGCGGAGATCGACGGTGCAGATCACCTCCCCCGGCACCACGTTGACGCGGTTGGGGCGTGGCTCGATGCGTCCCATCGTCGCGCGCATGGCGGGGCCATAGGCGCCCGATTGCGTCATACGAAAGAGCTCCACATTCAGCTCCGACGCGGCGAGGCCCGCGTCGCTGCGCAGCTCCATCGGCGTGGTGCCGGCGTGCGCCGACTTGCCGCGGATGGTGAGCTCGAACCAGCTGATGGCCTGCACTCCGGTCACCACGCCGAGCTCCATCCCCTCACGTGCGAGCACCGGCCCCTGCTCGATGTGGAGCTCCACATAGGCGTGCGGCGGCTCGAGCCGCTCCGCGCTGTCGCCGAGGAAGCCGATGCGCGCGAGCTCCTCGGCCACCGTGTGGCCGTCGCGGTCGACGAGAGCCCAGGCCGCTTCAAGCGGGATGCGTCCGCAGGCCGTGGCGCTCCCGAGCATGTCGGTGCCGAAGCGCGCGCCCTCTTCGTCGGTAAAGAACGCGATCTCGATCGGCCGCCGCGTCGCGATGCGGTGGTCGTCGAGGGAGCGGATCACCTCGAGGGCACCGAGCACTCCGAGCGCACCGTCGAAGGCGCCGCCGGTGGGGACGCTGTCGATGTGCGAGCCGCTCATCACCGGGGCCAACGTCGCGTCGGTCCCGGCGCGACGACCGATAGTGTTGCCGATGCGGTCGACACGCACCGCGAGACCCGCCTCCTCCATCCACCGCTTCACCAGGCGGCGGCCGGCCGCGTCGGCGTCGGTGAGGGCGAGGCGATTCACGCCACGCAGCCCGGAGCGCTCGTCGTCGAACGCGCCGATCTCGGCGAGCTCCATCAGCGACTGCCACAGGCGCTCGGAACGGATGCTGGTCATGGGCTCTCGGTTTCTTTCACGATGATGTCGGCGGCGTGCGCGTCTCCGAACAGGCGCCGCTCGAGCGCTCTCTCGAGGTCTTCGAAGTGCTCGCGGGGTACGTCGCCGAGGGCGTGTTGAACGGCGGCGACCACGCCCGCGATGCCGCCCTCGTCGCGCACCGCGTCTTCGAGGTCGGCTTCCCCCGCCCCCGCGACGAGGCGCGCCCGCAGCGCGGCGTAGGCGTCGGCGAGCCCACGCTGCGAGCTCTGCAAGCCGCGGCGCAGGGCGTGGGTGACCGGCGACGTCGCCACCGGTGCGGCGCGGAGCACCTCGTCGATGGCGCGCCGCAGCGCTTGGGGCGAAGCGCGGCCGGCGGGGGCACAGAAGCCCCGCGCGAAGGCGCGCTCGAGGAGGAAGCCGTGGTGGTAGCTGCGGCTCGCGAGATCGACGATGCGCTTGCCCGCGAGCACCATGAAGGTCTTGCGCAGGAAGAACTTGAACGGGGCGAGCACCGCCCCCTTGGCGAGGCCCACGAGGAGCTTCCCTCCCTCGTCGTCGGCGAGCACCTTCACCTCGGGCTCCCAGAGGCGGAGGTGATGGAGCTCGGCGAGCGAGCGCACCATCTTGCGCATCACGTAGTTCTGCGCCGCGCCGTCCACGAACGGCACCGGGATGAGCGGGGTGAGCGCCGTCCACAACGCGTGCTTGAGGATCACGCCGTCGGCCGCCGGGTGCTCGGTCATCGGGTAGATCCTGCCCGTTCATACGGGCTTGTCCACCCGCGAAAGGACAGATCGCCGCCCTCCGCTGGCGCCGTTGGATCGCCGGCGATCCGGTTCCATCCTCCCCCAAGCGCGCCCGCGGACATGTAGGACACTGTAATCTCACGTGCGCCACGGGGCACAGGGCTTGCAAAGCGGAGCCGTGCGCCAAGGACAGCCACGCACCGCGCGCCGCGGCGCCTCTCCGCAGGGTTTGGGTAAGGTCACAGAGACCATGGGGTTCACGCATCCGCTTCGTGCCGCCACGGCGCTCCTGTTCGTGGGGCTCTGCCTCGGTTGTGGCGCTCCCGACGACGACGGTCGGTTCGATCCCAGCGAGACGCCTGGGCAGACGCCGTGGAACCACGACGATGACGTGTCGTGCGCGGGCCCCCAAGACTGCGGCGAGGGCGAGGTGTGCGAGGACGGCGTGTGTCAGATGGCGCGCTGCCAGGCCGCGTTCGAGTCGCGGGCGCCGATGGGGCGAAACCACTACTTCGGCACCGACGCCGAGATCGCGGTCATCTCCGACGACTTCTTCATCGACGCGATCGAGTCGCTCGACGGCGCGTACATCAACTCCTGGGATCTGCAACCAGGGAACGGCAGAGTCGTCGACGTCGCGGCCGGCGACTTGGTGGGCAGCAAGCCGCACACGGTGGCGGTCGCCATCGAATACTCCGACGCCATCGAGCTGACCGGGCCGACCGGAAGAGCACAGCTCGAGGTGGGCCTGTGGCCGATCGCCATCGCGGTCGGCGACGTGGACGCCGACGGCCTCGACGAGCTCGTGGCGCTCTCCGAGAGCGGGGAGATCGCAGTGTGTCACGTGGACACCGGCGTCTGCGCGGAGGCCACCCTCCCCGGCGCGACCGGCAAGGACGTGGCCGTGGCCGACGTGGACGGCGACGGCTTCGAGGAGCCGATCTTCCTGCTCGACTACGAGGGCGAGAGCGAGCTCGTGGTGTGGAACCTCGACGCTGCAAAGACCGGCCAAGAGGAGAGCTACGGCTGGCGCTTCAACTTCCCGGTGCGCGCCATGGCCGCGGGCAAGCTGAGCGGGGCCGCCGTCGCGGAGATCGCGACGCTCGAAGATGGCGGCTTCTGGGGCTGGGCCGACGACAAGATCCACGTATTCAGCCCGGCGAGCGAGACCTTCGTCAGCAGCAGCAACGTGAGCGGTCACACCATCGATCTGGCGGTTGGGGATCGCAACTCCGACGACAAGGAGGAGATCGCGATCCTGCACAAGGGGCAGCAGGTGGAGATTCTCGAGCTGAACGGCGGGGGGTCCCTCGGCTCGACCGCCACGTGGGACATCCCGGTGGGCGAAGCGGCGCAGCGCATCAGCTTCGTCGACTGGAACGGCGACTCGGCCACCGGCACGCTGGTGGAAGGTCCAGAGCTCGTGGCCGGTGACGCGGTGCCCGTCGCCGCGCTGATGTTCCCCCCCTACGGACACGACGTCTCCGTCGGGGACGGAACCTCGAGCGTCAGCCTTGGCCAGAGCGACAGCGTCTCGGAGACGCTCTCCGACACGCTCACCTTGAGCGTCGGCATCGGCGTCAGCTTCGGGGCCGAGGCCTTCGGCTTCAAGGCGAAGGTGGGCGCCACGCTCGACCAGAGCGTGAGCGTGGGCACCGCGGTGACGCGTTCGCTGTCGATCGGCTCGCGCTACTCGGTGAGCGCACAGCCGGAGCTGCACGGCACCGCCTACGCGCCCATCGTCACCTCCTGCGGCTGCTATCATCGCTACAAGTACGTGACGGACGACCCGTCGAACCTCATCGGCGGCAGCGGCCAGACGGTGGACATCTACATCCCCGTCGGCGGTCAGACGCAGCTGTGGTCGAGCAAGCGCTACAACGCCATGGCCGCGGCCACGGGCAGGCTTCCCATCATCGAGATCCCCTTCCGCGTGGGGGACGTGGCGTCCTACCCTGGAGAGCTCCTCGATCTGACGGGGCAGCCGGTGCCCGCCGACGACATGGTGTTCCCCGTGTTGCCAGAGTACGCGGCGAGCGACGTGGGCTCGGTGAGCTTCTGGCTCGTCGCCGGCCAGAGCGAGACCAACTCGGTGGCCACCACCACAACCTTGGGGGTGGCGAGCTCCTTCGGCGCGGCCGGCGTCAGCGTCGACGCCGAGGTCAGCCTTGGGGTGAGCCAGGGCTACTCGATCAAGATCGGGAACAGCGAGTCCTTCATCGGGAGCATCCCTGCCATCCCGGACAACCCCCAGACGCCCGAAGACGAGTTCCTCCTCCACCGCTACACGTTCATGCCTGGCGTCTTTCGCCAGCACTACACCGACCGCCACGGCGAGCGAGGCGCGTTCTACGTCGTGAGCTACGCGGTGGCGAGGTAACGGCGCGGCTTCATCCCACCGCGGGTCGGCTGTAAACTGTGAGCATGGGTCATCGCCGCACGGTGCTCGCCCTCGGCCTCGCCGCCCTCGGGTCCACCGGCTGCATCGACGGGCTCGCGCCGGGAGAGCACGGCACCTTCCGCTACGTCGGCAACGTGCGCGGTGAGGCGCCCCTCGCCCTCGTCCCGCCGATCAGCGATCGCGACGGCAACGCTTACGTGCTGTACGGCGACAAGAACCTCATCAACGACACCCAGCTGTTCATCGGCAGGAACGGCGGGGGCTGGGTGGGCGAGGGCTGCAACATCACCTTCGGCAACGCGTTCGGCGTTCACGGCTTCGTCGGACGCGCGGAGAACCGCGCGTGGTACTGGTCGGGCGAGGCCCTGGTGAGAGCGAGCGCACGCTCCGGCCGCTGCACGCGACTGCTCGAGCTGGATCCGTCCTCCGGCGCGCGCCTCGCGTTTGTCGCGGCCATCCCCATCGTCCGCGACACTCCGTCTCGCACCACGATGGTGGCCTGGATTCAGTCGCCCACCGATCCGCGTCCGTTCGAGGCGGTGATCGATCTCGAGAACGACGTGTACACCTCGGTGCGAGAGCTCGATCCGAGCTCGGCGACGGATGTGGTGGTGCTCGGGGTAGGCGCCAACCCCGACACGCGTGAAGGGGTGGTGCTCGCGCGCTACACGCAGGGCGACAGCACCCGCGTGCGCGCCTTCTTCTACGATGCCGACGGCGAGCGGCTCGACGCGGCCGCGATTGGCGACCTACAGACGCTTCCTCCGCACGGGATCGTGGGCTACCTGATGGCCAACGACGCCGGCCTCTTCGCCGGCCTCGACGTGGAGGGGCAGCTCGTGGTGCTCGACAAGTCGGGCGGGCGTCGCAAGGGGGTGAGCGGGATGACGCCCCACGGCGTGCATCGCTGGAACGGGCAGCTCTATCTGGTGGGTGAGGGCGGGGGTCGGCCCAAGATCGCGGCCATCGACGACGACGGTGACGTGAAACAGGTGCGGACGTGGGAGTCGAGCCTGGACGCCGTCGAGGCGCTCGGCAAGCGTGTGGACGTGCTCGACGACCGAAGCCTACCCAGCCGCGACCTCGAGTGGCAGAGCCCGCGCAGCGCGATGGGACCGTTTCCATTCGTTCATCCTCACGCCGCTCACCCCTACGCCGACGACACCACCTCGTGGCTGATCGCAGGTCCGTCGTTCTCGGCCGGGGGCGAAGCGCGTACGGCGATCGCTTATGCGCCGATCGGTGTGTCGTACGAGGACTGATGACCTTGGCGAAGGAGGTGGTCGCACCGCTCATCGTGGCGCTGGGCCTGACCCTGCCGGCCGCCGCGCTGGCGCAGCCCGAGCCCGCGCTCGATCTCGACGAGGAGCCCGAGCCCAAGCCGAAGCCGCTGCCCCAACCCGAGCCCGAGCCCGAGCCCGAGCCCGAGCCGAAGCGCCCGGCGAAGGACGCCACCGCGAAGCCGAGCGGCGACGGTGACGCCGCCGACGCGAAGAAAGCCAAGGAAGAGGACAAGCCTCCCTCGGAAGACCGCTGGAGCTGGCTCCACGTGGGCGCCTATTTCCGCCCCAACTTTCGCGTGCTCTATCGCCCCACCGCCCTGCCCCGCGATCGGATGGAATATCGCTTCCGCGGATCGGTGGGCTTGGTGCTCGACGCCAAGCCGTTCGACATGTGGCGCGCCGAGCTCGACGTCGTGTTCAGCGACGAGGTGGTGCGCGCGGTCACCGACGTGGCCGAAGAGGGCTCCCTCGTGAGCAAGCAGTCGGTGCCTGGAGCGGTGCTCCAGGACGCCTTCATCGCGTTCGAGCCCGTGAGCTGGTTCGGGATCCTCGCCGGCGCGATGCGCATCCCGTTCTCGCTGCAAACCCAGAGCGCCAACACCGAGCTCGTGTTCCCCAACCGCTCCGAGCCCAACCAGGTGTTCCAGAGCGGCTCCGACTTCGGAGCCATGCTCTATGGCAATTTCGCCGACGGCGTCGTGATCACGTCGCTCGGCGCGTTCAACGGTGACAGCCTCGGGCTCGGCATCCCCGGCACCACCGAGCAGGGCGCAGTGTTCTCGGCGCGCCTCGACATCAACCCGTTCGGCAAGTTTGCGTTCGGCGAGGGCGACTACGGCCGCGGCCCGTTTCGCCTCGGAGTGGGCGGAGGCATGTTGGTGCGGCCCATCACGCTCTTCGATCAGGGCACGGGCACCGAAGAGCGGAGCGCGGTGGAGCTGCGCTTCGCCGCCTCGTTGCGCATGGCGGTGCGCGGCCTGTACTTCGGCGCCGAGTACTTTCGTCGGCAGCGGCTCGACGACTTCACCAACCGCCCCGAGGTGGCCGACGGCGCCTACGCACAAGCCGGCTACTTCTTCCCAATCGCCGAGGTGTTGGGCCTCGAGCCCATCGCCCGCGCCGGCTTCGTCGCGCTCGATCAGACCTTCGATCCGCGGCTGGTTGGGTTCCTCGAAGCGGGTATCAACGTGCTCCCGGTGCTCGGCGCGGAGCGACCGGACATGGTGCGGGTGGGTGCCCAATACTTCGGCGAGCGACGCTTCACCGAGGAGGAGGAAGCCCACGGCGCGGTGCTCTCGGCGCAGCTGAGCTTCTGAGCCGTAGGGGAACGGCGACGTTCACGCGACCGCGGGCTCGGGCGACCGCGGCCCAGTCAACCGGGATCGGGCGCGGCCAAGAGGGCGCTCAGCAACGTGCCCGCCTTGTCTTTGTCGCCGCCGAAGCGGGCCACCACGCTGCACCTGCCATCCATCCAGATCGCGTTGCCGAGGCCCGCCTCATCGGGCTGCCGCACGAATTTCTCGCTCTCGTAGCAGCTCAGATCGAGCTCGAAGCCCTCCCCCTCCGAGACGATCCCTACCCCCGGGATGGTCGCATCCATCGCGTTCTTCAGATCGCGCTCGGAGGTCCACTTCACGGAGGCTGGGTGGCCGAGCTTGGCCAGCGCGGCGAGGAGCTTCTTCACCTGCGTGGGGGCGATGACCAGACGCCCGTGATCCTTCTCGAGGCCCAGCGAGAGCCACTTGGCCTCCGTCTTCACGTGCACGAACGGCTCGTCCCGCGCCGCCTCGCTCACGAGGGCGTCGAGCAGCTCGCGGCTCGCGCGCAGATCGAGCTCCCCTGCCCGCTCCACACGCACCGCGAGGAGCCGCTGCCCCTTCATCACCCAGAGGCTCCCCAGCGTGTGGGCCTCGAAGTGCTCCTCGGCGCCGCGGAGCGTGGCGTAGCGCTGGTAGAAGGCGCGCGCGCGCAGATCACCGCGCTCCCCTTCCACCTCGATGGAGTCGCCGGTGCTCGCGTTCTGGTTGGTGCGCCGCTCGAGCGAGTACAAAAGGCGCGAGAACGCGCTCTGGGCCTTGAGGAAGCTCATGCCGTCGAGCGACTGCTCGGCGGTGAGTGGCACACGTCCGAGGCCGTCGGGTGAGGTGCTCGCCACCGCGGGGCCGCGAGCGTCCTCGGCGCTCGGAGGCGAGCCCACGTCGGTCTTGGCGGGGGCGGTCGCCTCGCAGGCGACGAGGCACAAGGCCAACGCGGCGAGCGAACGGAGACACATCGCGTCACCCTATCAGCTCGAGGCCCCACAACCCAGCCTCGGGCGAGCGCGTCAGGTGGAAGCGCAGCGCCTATCGAGCACGACGCCCACCGCGCCACGGGTCGTGGCGGCGCGGACCTGCTCGCGCGCGAGCGCGCTCGGGCCAGAGTTTGGTAGGCTGGGCCGATGCAGCGTACCCACCTCCTCGTGCTCTCGACGGCGATGTCGGTCTTCTTCGTCACCGCGGGGGCGTGCCAGAGCGGAGACGCCGACAGCACCTCCGGCGGCCCCTCGAGCGGGGTCGGCCTCATGGTCACGTCGGCCGCCACCGGAGGCTCGGGCCCAGGGCCCGGCGTGGGCGGAGCGCCCACCGGTGGCAGCGGGGGGACGGGCGGCGTCGGGGGGACGGCGAGCGGCGGGGCGGGCGGCGACGGGGGCGCTGGTGGAGGCGGCGTCGTGGTGCTCCACGAGACCTTCGACGACGCGAGCGCGCTCGCGCTGAGCGACTCGGCGGGCGCGACCATCACTTTCTTCTCCGACGGCACCGACGACTACTTCGGGATCGCCGACGGCCTCGGCGGCGGCCTCTGGAACGGCAACTCCCCTCCCTCCGCCCTCAAGGCCTACACCGGCTTCACCGGCAGCTTCCTCGCCGCTCAGGATCTCGACGGCGAAGGGGGAGACGAGCACGTGCGCGTCGAGTGGACTGGCCTCGACATCGCCGGCCTCTCCGAGCTGAGCTTCTTCGTGGAGCTCGCCGAGCGCAACGACGTCGGGGGCCACATCGATCAGGAAGACTTCATTCGGGTGGAGGTGCAGCTCGATGGGGGCGGTTACACCAAGATCCTCGAGTTCTTCTCGAACGCCCAGAACGACGTCTTCCGTGAAGACGTGGGTCTCGATGGCACCGCCGACGGACTGCCCCTCGGCAACGCCGCGTCGTCGTTCACCAAGCCCATCACGGGCACCGGCACCACCCTCGATGTCCGCCTCTCCATCCGCCTCGACGCCGGCCACGAGGACGTCGGCGTCGACAACGTCCGCGTGACCGGGATGTGACCGCGCCGCTGGCGACGGCGGGACGGTAGACACTACGATACGCGCGGTGGCGGCGGCGGCTGGCGACAAGGGGCGGCTCGTTCGGTGGCTCGATGCCGTCGAGCGGCTCGGCAACCGCCTGCCCGATCCGCTGAGTCTCTTCGTCCTGTTCGCGGCGCTGGCGGTGCTCGCATCGTCCGTAGCGGCCCGCAACGGGGTGTCGGTGGTGCACCCTGCGACGGGCGAGACGGTGACCGCGGTCGACCTCGCCACCCGCGCCGGGCTGCAGCGCATGCTCACCCAAGCCGTTCCGAGCTTCGCCGCGTTCCCGCCCCTCGGCACGGTGCTCGCGGTGATGTTCGGGATCGGCGTCGCCGAAGAGAGCGGCCTCTTCAAGACGGCGCTGCGAGCCGTGGTGTTGGTGGTGCCGAAGCCGCTCCTCACCGCGACGCTCATCTTCGCCGGCGTGAACGCGTCGATCGCCGCCGACGCGGGGCTCGTCATCCTTCCGCCCCTCGGGGCGCTGCTCTTCGTGTCGCTCGGCCGCCACCCGCTCGCGGGCCTGGCTGCGGCGTTCGCCGGGGTGTCTGCGGGCTTCAGCGCCAACCTGTTCGTGACCGCGCTCGATCCGCTGCTCGCCGGCCTCACGGAGAACGGCGCCCGGGTGCTCGAGCCAGAGTTTCGGGTTCCGGCGACGTCCAACTACTACTTCATGGTGGCGTCCACGTTCCTGCTCACCGGCGTGGGCACCTACGTCACGCATCGCTGGGTAGAGCCGCGCCTGGGCCCTTATGTGGCGGCCGCTGAGGACGCGCCGATCACGCTCGAAGCGCCCACCGCGCGGGAGAAGCGTGGCCTGTGGGCGGCCGCCTTCGCCGCGGCAACCGTGCTCGCGTTGGTCGCCCTGCTCACGATCCCCTCCGGCGCCGTGCTCCGCGGGGCGGATGGAAGCTTCGAGCCGTTCTACCAGAGCCTGGTGGCGCTCCTCGTGGTGATGTTCTTCGCCACCGGGCTCGCGTACGCCATCACCACGGGCAGCGTGAAGAGCGACCGCGACGTGGCGCGCATGACCGCCGACACGCTCGGCACCATGGGGAGCTACATCGCGCTCGCCTTCGTCGCCGCGCAGTTCATCAGCTACTTCTCGTGGTCGAACCTTGGGCTCATCGTGGCCGTGAAGGGGGCGCGCGCTCTCGAGTCGCTGGGCCTCACCGGCGTGCCGCTGCTGGTGGCCCTCATCGTCCTGTTCGCGCTCACGGATCTGCTCATCGCCAGCGCCTCGGCCAAGTGGGCGTTCATGTCCGTGGTCTTCGTGCCGATGCTCATGCTCCTTGGCTACTCGCCGGCGCTGGCGCAGGCCACCTACCGGGTGGGCGACTCGATCGCCAACATCGTCGCCCCGCTGCTGCCCTATTGGCCGCTCATCATCGTGGCCGCTCAGAAGTACGAGCGCCGCGCCGGCGTCGGTCGCCTCATCTCCATCACGCTCCCCTACAGCGTGGCGTTCGGGGTGGCGTGGGCCGTGATGCTCACCGCCTGGGTGTTGCTCGATCTTCCGCTCGGCCCCGGCGCCCCCGTGCACTACGTCCCACGCTGAGCGTCTGCTGCCCCCAAGAGGGCCCCGCGTCGCGTGGGGGGAGGGTGCGGAGCACCCTCCAGCAAACTCAAGACCTGACCGGAAACGACCGACGCTCGCGCGAGGCGCGCTTGGGCGTTGCCTCGCGCCCACACGAGCCAGGCTTGCTCGGTGCGCGGGACGACGATGCGGGTCAGCTCGCGCACGACCGACCAGAAGAGCTCACCGGAGGCGAGGGCGCCATCGAGCGAAGGCAAGCCGGCGAGGGCCCGGGCCACCCGAAGCCGCTCCTCGGTCTCGCGTGGGTTGAGCCCGACCATGCGCTCGGCGTACTCGGCGAGTCGAGAGCGGGCCCGAGAGAGCGCCAGCGTGGAGCTCAGAGAGACGAAAAACCTGTCAAGGGCGAGCGAGCGAATTCGCCCACCCGCAGCGACTTTTTTTCGGGAGCGTCGGGAATCTCCCACGCTGCGCTCGTGAGCAACCTCGAGCTCGGAGCCCCCGCCGGAGGCACCCCTCGCCCATCGCCCGCGCATGCGCGAGGCCACCGCGCGCAGCGGAGGGCAACGGAGCGCCCGGAGCCACCCGGAGCCGCGCGAAAGACGGCGCCGAAGGCGTCGTCGCGCACGGCGAGGATGGCGAGGACGGTCCGTTGCCCGGAGCGAGCACGGTGGCACGTTGTCTGGCGCGATGGGCAGACAGCGCCCCTGTTTCAGCGAGCGCGCCGGACGGCG
>CAYOAL010000137.1:0-27559 GCA_964401935.1 uncultured Polyangiaceae bacterium | reverse complement strand
CCCCGAAGAAGAAGGCCGCCCCGAAGAAGAAGGCCGCCCCGAAGAAGAAGGCCGCCCCGAAGAAGAAGGCCGCCCCGAAGAAGAAGGCCGCCCCGAAGAAGAAGTGAGAGGGCCCCTGGGGGGGCGGTGGCTGGCGTCCCGGCCGGTCGCCGCGTGGATCCGATTCGCCGCGTCGACCCCGATCGCCGCGACGCGGCGAGTACCAGCTGGGCGGGGGCAGCTCGGCGTCGCCGAGAGGGTCGTCGCTCGCGGCAGGAATAGAAGGGCGAGTGGCTGCGTAACTCGTGTGATGACGCGGATCTGTCGCCGGCCCTGGCGCTCGTGGAACTTTACGGAATCACACGCGTCAATACCTTTTGCCGCGGGACCCGTTCCGAGGGGCGCTATGCTCCTCGAGGCCCACTTCGAACCGAGCACAGCGCTCGGCCGCCCGCGCAAAGCGTAGCGAAGTCATGTCTCAACAATCCAAGCTCGCCGCCATCCGCCGCGCCGCCGCGCGGGCCGAAGCGCGCATGCGCGTGGCGCGCGTGATCGCGGTCCTCCCCACCACCATCACGCTCGCGCTCGTCAGCGTCGGCGTCGGAATCGCGCTCCGCAAGATCGCCGCCGAGCACGTCCCCGAGAGCTGGGTGTGGGCCATCGTGATCGGCGCGGCGCTGAGCGTGATCCTGTCGGTGGGCGAGGCCTTGTTTCGAGCCATCCCCGCCGGGGCGGGTGCGATCGCGCTCGACGGTCACCACGCGCTCGCTGGACGCCTGAACAACGCCCTCGAGTTTGGCAACGTGGCGGCCGAGGCCCGCTCACCCTTCATGGAAGCGGCCATCGAAGACGCGTGCGTCACGGCCCGAGAGCTGTCGGCCCGGCGCGCGGTGCGCATCCCCATCCCCGGCGAGTTTGCGATCAGCGCGGTGGTCGCGCTGGTGGTGGTGGCCATCTCCCTCATGGAGGTGAAGCTCGTCCGCGACGTGCCGCGGCCCGCCAAGAAGACCCACGTGGACGTGCTCGAGATCCCGCTCGACGATCTCGAGAAGTACAAGGAAGCGCTTCAGCACCTGCGCGAGCAAGATCCTTCCCCCGAGGTGCAAGAGGCCATCCGGCGCTTCGCTCAGCTCATCAAGGAGCTCGAGGAGCGCCGCCTCAACCGCGAGGACGCCTTCAAGCGCATGCAGCAGATCGACTCCGATCTGCTCAAGGGCGCAGAGGCCGACAAGAAGGCCCTCGAGGAGCAGCTGAGGGAGACCGCGCAGGAGCTCGAGAAGAGCGTGCTCTCCAAGCCGGTGGGCGACGCGTTGAAGCGCAAAGACTTCAAGCAGGCCAAGCAGGATCTCAAGGACCTGGCGCAGAAGCTGCGAGACAAGCAGAAGCCCAACAAGGCCGAGCTCGAGCGCCTGCGCAAAGCGCTCGAGCGCGCCGCGGAGAAGAAGAAGGAGGCGCTGCAGAGCCTCATCCAGCACCGCAACGAGCTCTCCGAGCAAATCCTGAAGAAGAAGCAGGAGCTCAAGAACAAGGAGTTCAAGGATCCCAAGGAGAAGGAGCAGGAAGAGGCGATGCTGCGCAAGAAGGAGCGCGAGCTCGAGCGCCTCAACCGCAACATCGAGAGCCAGAAGTCGGCCCAGCGCCGTCTCGATCGTCTCGACCGCGCGTTGTCGAAGGCGGCGGCGGATCTTGCCAAGGATCTGGGGCTCTCGGCCAAGGATCTGGAAGACATCGCCGAGGAGCTGAACCGCCTCGAGAAGGAGGAGCTCAGCGACAAACAGAAGGAAGAGCTGCGCAAACGTCTCGAGGATCTCCGCGAGCAGATCCGCCAGAACGGACAGCAGAGCCAGAAGACCCGCGAACGGCTGGAGAAGTTCCTCGAGCGGGCGCGGGGGCAGCAGGGCAAGGGCCAACAGGGCCAGGGTCAGGGCAAGGGCCAGCAGGGCAAGGGTCAGCAGGGCAAGGGTCAGCAGGGCAAGGGCCAGCAGGGCAAGGGCCAGCAGGGCAAGGGCCAGCAGGGCAAGGGCATGGGTCAGGAGGGGGAGGGCGAGGGTCCCGGCGAGGGCGAGGGCAGCGAGTTCGTGCTCGGGCCCGACGGCATCCCCATCCCCATCCCCGGCCCCGGCGCCGAGGGCGAGGGAGAAGGCGAGGGCGAGGGAGAAGGCGAGGGCGAGGGAGAAGGCGAGGGCGACCAGCCCGGGGGCCAGGGGCGGGATCCAGGGGGCAAGTCGTGGGGCACCGGCAGCGGTGGCGACCCGGAGGGCAAGGCCACCGATCTCGACGCCAAGACCCACGACGCTTACGCCGAGGGCGTGGATCACAAGGGCCCGACGCACGCGGAGGTGATCATGTCCGCGGCGGAGCGTGGCTTCGTCGGGAAGCGCTATCGCAACGTGTACCGTCAGTACCGGACGGTCGCCGAGGATCAGATCGAGCAGGAGAAGATCCCGGACGGGATGCGCTTCTACGTCCGGCGCTATTTCGACTTGATCAGGCCGCGTGAGGACTGACACGAGGCGAGGACCCGGGCGAGCACCGAAGGCCCCTCGGGCATCTTCGCGCGACGAGGGTGAGCCGTGCGCCCCCAGGGACAACGAGGAACGCTGAATGGCTGACGACAAGAAGCAAGCCCAGAAGGAAGTCGAAACATTTCAGAAGGACATCGGTCTGCTTCGCGAGGAGGTGGGCAAGGTGGTGGTCGGCAATCGCGAGATTGTCGACGGCGTGATCACGTGCATGCTCGCCGGATCCCACGCTCTGCTCGAGGGGGTGCCGGGCTTGGGCAAGACGCTCCTGGTTCGAACGATCGCCGACGCGTTGCGCCTCACGTTCTCACGCATTCAGTTCACGCCGGACATGATGCCGGCCGACATCCTGGGGACGACGGTGATCGACGAGGACGGCGAGGGCCATCGAGCCTTCTCGTTTCGCAAGGGCCCGGTGTTCGCCAACATCGTGCTCGCGGACGAGATCAACCGGGCCACGCCGAAGACACAGAGCGCGCTGCTCGAGGCGATGCAGGAGCACCGCGTCACCATCGGCAACACCACCCACAAGCTCGAGCAGCCCTTCTTCGTGCTCGCCACGCAGAACCCGCTCGAGAGCGAGGGCACCTACCCGTTGCCCGAAGCGCAGCTCGACCGCTTCTTCTTCAAGCTCCACGTCGACTACCCGTCGCGCAAGGATCTGCACGCGATCCTCGATCGCACGACCGGCGACACGGTGCCCGAGGCGAGCCCGGTGCTCGATCGCGAGCGCATCATCGAGATGCAGCGGCTGGTGCGTGAGGTGCCGGTGAGCCGCGGCGTCCAAGACTTCGCGGTGCGGCTCGTAGAGGCGACCCACCCCGAGCACAAGCGCGCCAACCCGGACGTGAAGCGGTTCGTCAACTACGGCAGCTCGCCGCGCGGTGCGCAGGCGGTGCTCCTGGCCGCCAAGATCGTGGCGCTCTTCGACGGGCGCTTCGCCCCCGGGATCGAGGACGTGAAGAAGAGCGCGCTCCCCGCGCTGAGACATCGCGTGCTGCTGAACTTCGAGGGCGAAGCGGAGGGCGTGAAGACGGACATGATCCTCCAGAAGATCCTGCAAGAGTTGCCCGAGAGCGCGAAGTAGCCCTGATGGGAGTGCTCGACTTCTTCAAGCGCGCGACCTCGCCCCTGTCGAGGCGAGCCGCTTCGGTCGCGTCCGACGACGACCTCTTCGACGAGGAGTTTCAGCGCAAGCTCGAGTACCTCGCCATGGTGAGCCGTCGCGTGTTCAGCGGCGTGATGAAGGCGGAGCGCCGCACCAAGAAGACGGGCTCGGGGGTGGAGTTCGCCGATCACCGCGAGTACACCGCGGGGGACGATTTCCGGTATCTCGACTGGCACGCCTGGCAGCGCTTCGACCGGCTCCTGGTGCGGCTGTTCGAGGAGGAAGAAGATCTGTCGATCTACTTCATCATCGACAACTCTTGGTCGATGGGCTTCGGCGCCGGGCGCAAGCTCCGCTACGCGAAGCAGCTCTGCGCGGCGCTCGCCTACGTGGGGCTCGCCAACCTCGATCGGGTGGCCATCGTGACCGCGAACGAGAGCGTGACGGCGCGCATGGAGCCCACCCGGAACAAGCGCCGCATCTTCCGTGTGTTTCAGTTTCTCAACCAGGTCGAGGCCGATGGGGTGACCGATCTGGGGACCGCGATGAAGACCTTCGTCGCTCAGCACAAGCGCCGGGGTCTCGCGGTGCTCATCACCGATCTGTACGATCCGAGCGGGTTCGAGCACGGGATCAACGTGCTGCGTTACAACAAGTTCGAGCCGTTCGTGCTCCACGTCGTCGACCCCACCGACTCGAGCCCAGCGCTTCAGGGCGATCTGGTGCTCTACGACTGTGAGACCGGTGAGGAACGCGAGGTGACCATCACCAAGAAGGTGTTGGACCGCTACGCCGAGGCCTACGGCGCCTACCTCCAGCGTGTGCAACGCTTCTGTGTGTCCCGCCAAGTGCCGTTCTTCAGCGCCGACGTCAACGTGCCCTTCGACGAGCTCATCTTGCGCGTGTTTCGGCGTGGAGGCTTCCTCCGGTGAACCTGCACGCCGCCCCCCGTTCTCCGTGACGCGACCCCCATGAACTTCACCGGGATCGACACCTCTCTCCTGCTCCAAGCGGGCGCCGTCATGGGCGCCATGGTGGTGGTGTTCTACATCCTGAAGCTCAAGCGGCGGCCGATCGCGGTGCCCTTCGGGCCGCTGTGGCAGCGGGTGCTCCGCGACAAAGAAGCCACCAGCTGGTTTCAACACCTCAAGCGGCTGCTCTCGCTCTTGGTGCAGCTGTTGCTCCTCACCGCGCTCCTCCTGGCGCTCGCCGATCCCCGCACCAACGTCACGCGGAGCGAGGGGCGCCACGTGGTGGTGATCGTCGACGCGAGCGCGAGCATGAAGGCGACCGACGTGGAGCGACCGAGCGCACCGCTGCCTCCCGCCCCGAAGGGCCCCACCATCAACGTGTTCGACAGTGGAACGCGGGCCGCAGACCCGCCGCCAGCGCCGGTCGCGGGCCCGTTTACCCGCCTCGACGCTGGCAAAGCGAAGATCCGCGAGGTGATCCGCGGGCTCAGCGGGAGCGACCGTATGCTCATCGCGCAGATGGACGCGGCCGTGACGCCCTTGTCCACCATGACCTCGGAGGTGAGCGAGCTCGAGGCGGCGCTCGACGCGGTGGAGGCCACCGACGTGCGCGCTCAGTATGCCAACGCGCTCCGCTTCGCTGCCGACTCGCTCGTCGGCCTGTCCAACCCCGAGATCGTCGTGGTGTCGGACGGGGCGCTCGGCGAGCCCCTCGATGGTGCGGGCGGCGTGGATCTCGGAGACATCAAGCTCTCGTACGTGGGGGTGGGGGAGGGGGGGCGCAACGTCGCCATCAGCGAGTTCTCGGTGCGCCGCTATCCGCTCGACAAGAGCCGCTACGAGGTGCTGCTCGAGGTGACCAACACGTCCGAGGAGCCCGCCGACGTGGATCTGGAGCTGTTTGGCGACGGTGAGCTCACCGACATCGTCTCGCTGCGCATCCACCCCTCCGAGAGCCTGTCGCGCTTCTATCCCAATCTCTCCGGCGCGAGCGAGCGCCTCGAGGCTCGGGTGACGCTCAAGGGCGAGGAGCCGGATCGGCTCCCCGCCGACGACGTGGCCTATGCGCTGCTCCCCGAGCGACGACGGGCGCGGATCCTGGTGGTGACCAAGGGCAACATGTACCTCGAGGCGGCGCTCTTGCTCGACGAGTACATCGAGGTGACCACGGTCGCGCCGGACGCTTACCCACCCGACGGCCAGTTCGACGTCACCATCTTCGATGGGGTGGCGCCGCCAGTGGCCAAGGACACGCGCTCGGCGCTCTACCTCAACCCACCCTCCGACGAGCACACGCCGTTCAAGGTGGGAGGGGCCCTCAAGACCAGCGCGAAGGAGCCGTTCGTCTTCTTCGACGAGCGCGACACCAAGCATCCCATCATGCGGCACCTCTCGCTCGAGGACGTGCACATCAGCGCGGCCAGAGAGCTCATCGCCGGCAAGGACGACAAGGAGCTCGGCAAGAGCTTCAAGGGCACCTTGCTGATCGCCGGCCGGCGCGGCGGGCTGCAGTTCGTGGCCCTCGGGTTCGACATCCGCGACAGCGATCTGCCGCTGCGGGTGGCGTGGCCGCTCATGCTCCTCAACAGCATCAACCACTTCATCGAAGAGGACACCGACTACATCTCGTCGTACCGGACGGGCGACGTGTGGCACGTGCCGGCGTCGTCGACGGTGAAGACCGCCACCCTGACCCTCCCGTCGGGCAAGCAGCAGACCGTCCCCATCAAGGACGGACGCGCGGTGTATCTCGGGCGCCACGCCGGCTTCTACGAGCTCGAGCTCGGAGAAGGGGATGAGGCCGAGACCACCAAGTTCGCCGCCAACCTCTCCGACCGTTTCGAGAGCAGCATCGAGCCGCAGAAAGAGCTCGCCGTGAACGACCAGAAGGCTGGCGAGATCGAGGGCTTCAGCATCGGCGTGCGCCGCACCATTTGGATCTATCTCTTGGCCGGGGTGCTCCTCGTGACCGGCCTCGAGTGGCTCACCTACCACAGGCGGTTGACGGTGTAGCCATGAGCGAGCGCTGGAGAAGAGGCCTCTGGGTGGCGTTCTCGGCGCTGATCTTCGCCGCGCTCGCCTACGCCTATTGGCGCTACGTGTGGACGCAGCCGGCCTCCGCGTTCACGCGGGTGCGCGACGGCGTCACCTATCAGCTGCTCGAGCCGCGCCTGCTCGGCGTGATCCTGATCGCGCCGTGGTTCGTCGCCGTGCTCGGCTGGACGCTGGCGGATCTGCCGTGGCAGCAGCGCCTCCTGTCGACGCTCCTGCGGATCGGTTTCGTGGCCGCGCTCGCGGGGGCCCTCGCCCGACCGGTGCGCTCGGCCGACACCGACAAGGTGGCGACGGTGTTCCTGATCGACGTGTCGAACTCCATCGCCGACGGAGCGCTCGAGGATGCGGCGGCGGAGCTCGGGACCGCGTGGGGCCTCAAGCGCAAGGACGACCTCATCCGTGTGGTCACCTTCGCGCGCGGTCCTCGCTTGGTAGGCGGCACCGGTGGGGACACGGCGGAGCAGGCAGAGGGCGCGGAGGACGCGAACGACGAGCCCCCCGCGCTCGTGCGGCATGTGCCGGCCGAGAACGCGATGCCGGGGCCCGACGGCGAGCCGATCGATCCCGGGGCGGAGTCGAACTTGCAGGCCGCGCTCCAGTACGCTTATGGGCTCTTTCCGCCGGGCTACATTCGCCGCGTGGTGTTGATGAGCGATGGCCTCCAGACCCGGGGCGATCTGCTCGCGGAGGCCAACCGCGCCGCCGAGCACGGCGTGAAGCTCCACACCATCCCGTACACGCGCCCGGTTCCGCCCGAGGTGGCGATCCGCGAGATGAAGATGCCGCAGCGGGTGAAGGTGGGGGAGACGTTCCAGGTGAAGGCCGACGTCTATTCGAGCCGCAAGGTGAAGGTGAAGGCCAACCTCCGCCAGGGCGAGTCGCACAACGGCCTCGAGCCCACGAAGGAAGTGGAGCTCGAACCGGGGCTCAACGAGGTGAGCTTCGACAGCGTGGTGCGCGTGGCGGGTGAGGTGACCTACGCGCTCGAGCTCGAGATCGATCCGAAGAGAGACCGCTTCCCCGACAACAACCGCTTTGCCACCACCATCGACGTGCCAGGGCGGCCGCAGGTGCTCTACATCGAGGGCGCGCCCCGCTACTCGGGCCCCCTCGCGCGGGCGCTCACCGCGCAGCAATACGACGTGGACGTGCGACCCCCCACCGGCTTCCCCGGTGGCCTCAAGGAGCTCGAGCGCTTCGACTTCGTCATCGTGAGCGACGTGGCGAAGGAGCAGATGTCGCTGCAGTCGCAGAACCTCGTCGAGCAGTACGTGCGAGACCTGGGTGGGGGCTTCCTCTTCGCCGGTGGCGACAACGGCTACGGGCTGGGCGGTTGGTACAACACCACCATCGCGCGCATCTTGCCCGTGAACATGGAGACCGAGAAGCGCAAGGAGATGCCCTCGGTGGCGATGGTGCTGGTGATCGATCGGTCGGGCTCGATGACGGGACTGCCGATGGAGATGGCCAAGAAGGCGGCTCAGGCCACGCTCGAGGTGCTGTCCGGCGACGACGTGCTCGAGGTGGTGGCCTTCGACTCGCAGCCGCATCGCTACGTGAAGTTTCAGCCAGCGCGCAACCGCTCGCGGATCAAAAACCAGATCAGCCGCATCCAGCCCGGCGGCGGCACCGAGATCTTTCCTGCGCTCGACGCGGCCTACAACGATCTCACGGTGACCCAGGCCCGGAAGAAGCACGTGATCCTCCTCACCGACGGCAAGGCGCCAACCTCGGGCATCCGGGATCTGGTGACGGCGATGATCGCGGAGGGGATCACCGTCACCACCGTCGGCCTCGGCGGTGACGTGGACGAGAACCTCCTGCGGATGGTGGCAGAGGTGGGTGGGGGGCGGTACCACGCGGTGCCGGACCCGAACAGCCTGCCCCGCATCTTCACCAAGGAGACGGAGATGATCGCTCGGGCGGCCGCGGTGGAGGAGTGGTTCCCGGTGGTGCAGACCGGCTACGCGCAGTTTCTCAAGACGCTCGACGTGCGCTCGGCGCCGCTGCTCCACGGCTACGTGTCCACCAAGGTCAAGCCGTCACCGGCGACCGAGTTGCTCGCGAGCGAAGACTCGGAGGAGCCCATCCTCGCGCGTTGGCGGGTGGGGACCGGCTGGTCCCTCGCGTGGACCAGCGACGTGAAGGCGCGCTGGGCGGTGGAGTGGATCGGCTGGCCCGGGTGGGAGAAGTTCTGGGGTCAGCTCGTCCGCGAGCACATGCGACAGAAGCACCGCCGTGAGCTCGACATGCGGGTGGAGATGGTCGACGGGGAGCTCATCGCGAGCGTGGACGCGTTCACCCTCGAGGACCGCTTCGACAACAAGCTGGTGAGCAAGCTGACGGTGCGCGGGCCCGAGCCAGGCGGCGAGACGCAGACGGCGGAGCTGCGTCAGATCGCCCCCGGGCGCTACGAGGCGCGGGTGCCGCTCACCAAGTACGGCTCCTTCCTCTTGCGTGCGGAGCACGCGCGCGAGATGGACGATGGCACCCTGCAGCCCACCGCGGTGAGCAGCGGTCATGTCTCGAACCCCTATCCGCGCGAGTACGCCGAGTTCCAGACCGACTCGCAGACCCTCGAGCGTGCAGCGCTCGCGACCGGCGGGGCGTTTGCTCCCGAGGATCGGGCGGTGGCCTTCGATCCGGGGGGCGAAAAGATCACCTACCACGAAGACCTCTGGATGCGGCTCGTGATGGGCGCGCTGGCGCTGTTCCTGCTCGATTTGTTCCTGCGGCGGGTGCGCCTGTTCAACCGGAAGTTCCGGCGCTCCCGCCGTGCGCGGAAAGCTTTCGCCTGAGCCGCGGCTCAGATAGCGTCGCTCGCGCATGGCGATCGACCTGTCCGTCGAAATTAGCGCGGGGGACTTGCTCACTCCATTTCACGACGGATGCAAAGGTGCCGCAGTGCAGCTGCTCGGGACCGAGTCGGAGAAGTTCGGGGTGCAGGTCGCCAACGGCGCCCCGGTGTCCTACGACGGCAAGAAGTGTGGGATCGTAGGCTTCTTCGAGGCCATCCAGGCCGCGGACGCGCGGTGGGAGCCGGTGGTGGAGAAGCCGGGGGGCCCCATCATCGCCATCGAGCGCGGGACGGGCCCCCAGAAGCAGCAGATCTCGCTGGAGCCAGGCGCGCAGCTCGAGCTGTCGGGAGCCGCCCTCGCGACCGCGCACGACGTGGCCGACGAGCTCGACGGGCACCTCCTGGAGATCGCGCCAACGGCGGCCGCGTGCGGCGTTCGCTGGCTCTCGGTGGGGTACCACCCTCTGGCCACGCCGGCCGAGCTGCCGTGGGTGCCCAAGGCCCGCTACGCCATCATGCGCGAGTACTTTCCCACCGTCGGCTCCCGCGGCCTGGACATGATGCGTCGCACCGCGACCATCCAGGTGAACGTAGACTATGCCGACGAAGAGGACGCGATGCGCAAGCTGGTGGTCGGGCTGAAGCTCGGTCCGATCGCCACCGCGATCTTCGCGTGCTCACCGTTCGCGGCGGGGAGGGTGAACGGGCTGAAGAGCGAGCGGGCGGCGGTGTGGCTCGACACCGACAACGACCGCTGTGGGTTGATCGCCGCGCTCGCGGACGCGACCAAGCCTCGCTTCGAGCACTACGTGGAGTGGGCGCTCGACGTGCCGATGTACTTGATCAAGCGCGACGGCGACGTCATCGCCAACACCGGGCAGACGTTCCGCGCCTTTCTCGCCGATGGCTTCGAGGGGCATCGCGCGACGATGGGCGACTGGGTGCTGCACCTGAATACGGTGTTTCCAGAGGCGCGCCTGCAACGCACCATCGAGCTCCGCTCGACCGACGCGCTGCCGCGACGCTATGCGCCGGCCGTTCCCGCGTTGTGGGCGGGGATCCTGTACGACGACACGGCCCTCGAGAGCGCCGTGTCGCTCGTGTCCACCGTGAAGAGCGCCGCCATCCAGGCCGCTCGGCCGCAGATCGCCAAGCTGGGGCTAGGGGCGATGGTGGGAGACCAGCCGGTGCGCGACATCGCGCTCGCGATGTTGGAGATCGCGAGCGGCGGGCTCTCGCGGCGGGCTCGTCTCGACGCCCAGGGCCGCGACGAGCAAGTGCACCTCGAGCCGATCGTCGCGTTGGCCTCCGCGGGTCGGAGCCCCGCCGACGTGCTCCTCGACGGGATCGAGGCGGAGGCCGATCTGCGCGCGGCGATCCTCGAGCGCACCACGATCTGACCGGCTCACGGCGGCTCGCAGCCGATCTTCTCGCCGAGGCTCCCGCTCAGCCCTCGCACCCGCTCGAGCTCGTCGAGCATCCGGCGCCGGCTGGCCTTCGAGGCGCCAGTCGCCGCGTCGCGCTCGAGCCGCGCGGCGAGCTCGAGGCTCAGATCGTACCCGCGCTGATAGGCGCGCGCGAGCTTGTCGCGGTCGTCGGAGGCTGCCTCCGCCGCTGCCTGCGCCGCCACGAGCTCCTTGTGGAGGAGCCCCGCGTCGCGTGGAGGGGCGTGGCTGAACAGCCCCTGGCAGCGATCCGCTCGCGGTCCGATGAGGAGCGTGGCAGCGCCCTCCGCGGCGCTCTCGCGCGCCTGACGGTTGGGGTCGGAGAAGGCGATCCGAAAGCCCGACACCCGCACCGCGTCGCCCCACCGAAGCGGCAGCGTGGTGGCTTGCAGGGCGCGGGTGACGCACTCCCCGAACGCACCCCCGTCGCCGAGAGGCGACGGCTCCCCGGCCGTCAGATCCACCGCGTCCTCGAGGTGCACGTCTTCCAGGCGACCGCTCTCGGTGACCGTGAAGTCGACGAGCACCAGATGCTCGCCGGTGAAGCCGTTGGCCTCGAAGGTCTGCTCCCAACACGCCACCACCTTGGGCATGTTCGGCGCGGTGGCGGCGCGGCGGAGGTCGGCGGTGAGCCGTCGTTGTGGGTTGACGCATCCGCCGAGGAGGCCGACCGTGACAGCGAGCATGCACGCGCAGGCCACGCCAACGAGACCGCCTTGTGGTCGGTTCCCGCGTGAGGGGGCCGCGCTCAGCGCCATCGCCACACCGCGTCGTCCGGCTGCTGCTGGCCTCGATCGAGGATGCTCGCGTCGATGCTCGAGTAGTCCGCAAACTGGGCGGCGTCGTTGCGCACGCCCGTGTAGGGTATGGTGGTGTGGGGCTGACGGTCGGCGTCGCCGGCCTCGAGCTTCAGCGTGTTCGCACATGCCGCTGCGCACAGACAGCATCCGACCCACGAAAACCGCTTGCCCCATCCAGCCGCGCTGGTGCTCCGGCGCCCGAGTGTCATGCGCCCGAGGGTATCCAGGACGCGCTGGACGTCCAGTGGTAAGCCGCACTAAGCTCGTGGCCGAGTGGAGACGCTAGCTGCCCGCATAGCGCGCCAAGGGGCACTCCATGAGCGCGACGCCGTGGGTTGGGCCATCCGCCTGTGCAAACGCATCGAGGTGCTCCACCGTCACGGCGTGGCCCATGGTGGGATCAGCGCGGATCTCGTGCTGACGGAGACGCATGACTGCACCTCGGCAGGCAAGCTCGGCGACGTGCGACACACGCCGGCGCAGGTGGCGTATCACTCGCCGGAGCGGGTTTCGGGACGTGGGATCTCGCAGGCCGACGACACCTGGGCGGTGGCCGTCACGCTCTACGTCATGCTCACGGGCACGTTGCCTTTCTCGGGGGGCTCGACCCAACCGACGCAGCGCTTCGGGATGGCGCCGGCCCCGCTCGCAGTGTTCGACGTCGGGGACGATGCCCTCCAGGCCATCTTGGATCGATTCCTCGCGGTCGCTCCACGGGAGCGCAGCGCCGAGATGGCTGCGCTCCGAGATGCGCTCTCGCGCTGGAAACACGGCACCTCGCTGGCTCATCTGCCTCCCCTCGAGGACGGGGTGGACGACAGCTATGGCGACTACGACGAGGACGACGACGACGAGGACGACGACGAGGACTACGTCCAGACCGTCATGCGCGACTTCAGCGACGTACGCGAGCACCTCAAGCGAATCGACGCGAGCAAGGCGCCCGCCCCCTCCGCGGGGAGACCTCGACCAGCGGCAGGAGCTCCGCACGCTGGGGCGCCACAGCCCGCGCCGCCGGCCGGTCTCCCCCACAGGCCGCAGTCCGTGGGACGACAGCCCTCACCCGGTGTGTATTCCTCCGTGGCCGTGGGGGATGCGCGTTCGGCACCCCTGTCGGAGCCGCGTGGCGCTCCGCGCCCGGTGGGGGCGCCCGGGATGAGCGTCGCCCGCCCGTCACCGCACAGCTATCCCGGAGGCGTGCCCAGCGGCCCGCTGGGCCCCAGCGCCGTGCCCGCTCGCGCCACGGCGGAGGCCGACGCCCCTCTCGGGAGCGCACCCGGCTTCGACGTGGACGACGAGGACTCGGACGAAGACGTCCGAACGATGCTGATGGAGGCGGATCAGGCGAACCTCTCGGCCGCCATCGAGGAGGCGCTCGCGGCGAAAGCCAGGGCCGCGGCCGCCGCCGTCCCCGCCCCCGTCGCCCCCGCAGCTCCCGCTGCCCCCGCTCGGCCCCCCCAGCCTGCCCCGGGTTGGCCGACGCCACGCCGGGGAGAGGCCGAGGACGACGAGAGCCTCGCGCCGACCGCGGCCTTCGATGCGTCGATGCTGCCCGCTGGCGCGATGCCGGATCCGACGGGGCGGTCGCCCCTGATGAACACCGTCGATCGGGTGCTCAACGAGATCCCGTTGCCCCCGCCACGCCCTCCCGAGTCGGAGCCCGAGCTGCCGCTGAGCTTCCCCGCCGACACCTCCAACGAGGACGTGCGCCGGCCCGAGCCGTTCGGTGCGTCGGTGGGTTTCCCCACCGGGGGAAGCGGAGGGGAGGGGCCGGGGATAGGCGCGCCGCTCGGGCCCGAGCCGCGCACCTTCGCGGCGACGCCAGCCCCAGGGACGGGCGCAGGGACGAGCGGGGTGCATGGCATGCCCGGCGTCACCGCCGGTGACCTTCCCCAGGTGGCCGACGCACCATCGACGGGGCTGCGCACCGCGCTCATCGTCGCGGTCGTGGTGCTGGTGATGGTCGTGGTGGCGGTGAGCCTCTTGTTTCTGCAACGGCAGGGGACGATCGACCTCGGCATCCCGCTCGGCCCCCATCCGTCTCAGCCGGCGCCGACGCCGAGCCCTTGAGGTCGTGTCGGCCTCCGACGAGGCGCGCTGCCACGGGCGCGCTCGCGTTCGAGGCGAGCCGCTGACCGGCGCTTGACCCCTCGCGGAAGCGAGGGCTTGATGGCCGCGTGCCCGGCATCGAGCAGCTGACCGATCCCGAGATCCTCGCGAGCCTCCTCGCGCTCGCGGCGCTCGAGATCGTGCTGGGGATCGACAACATCGTCTTCATCGCCATCATGGTGCAGCGCGTGCCGGCGGCGAGCCGGCGGTTGGCCTACCGGCTCGGCCTCGGGGCCGCGCTGGTCACGCGTCTGTTGCTGCTCTTCACGCTCAAATGGATCATCGGCCTCACCGCGCCGCTGTTCACGGTGCTTGGCGAGGAGATCTCCGGCCGAGATCTGGTGATGTTGTTGGGGGGCGGGTTCCTCATCTACAAGAGCTCGAGCGAGATCTTCGCCAAGGTGGAGCACCGCCACGATGAACATGGCGAGGGGGGCGGAGGCTCGAGCTTCGCGTCGGTGGTCTTTCAGATCATGGTCATCGACATCGTCTTCTCGCTCGACTCGGTGATCACCGCCGTCGGCATCGCGAAGGAGCTGTGGGTGATGGCCACGGCCATGATCGCGGCCGTGCTCGTGATGATGATCTTCGCCCAGTCGGTCGGCGACTTCGTCACCCGGCATCCATCGCTGCAGATCCTCGCCCTGTCGTTCCTGCTCCTCATCGGTGTGCTGCTCGTCGCCGAAGGGTTCGGTCAGCACGTGAGCAAGGGCTACATCTACTTCGCGATGGTGTTCTCGGTGCTCGTGGAGGTGTTCAACATGCGCCGCCGCGCCAAGGCGGAGGCCAAGCGCAAACGAGGCGACGGTCCCGAGGAGCCAGGGATAGACACCGCCTGACGGCCCACGAAGCTGCGCGCTGCGCGCTCAGAACGTGATCGCCGCGCCCACGTTGAGCGAGCGCTCGCCGATGGGCACCACCTCGAAGAACGCATCCATCCAGCCGGCGGTCACGAGCGCGCCGAGCCCCACCGCGTAGTGGTAGCGATCGGTGCCGTTCACGTCGATGCCCCCCCGCTCCCAGAAGATTGGCCCCCCGAAGCCACGGATCGCCGCGTAGGGGGCAAAGGTGTCGGCGAACACCTCGCCGACCACCACCGCCACCCGAAAGTCGATGGCGGTCCAGCGCGCCTCCTCGCCGCCCGCGTCGGCGATGGTCTCGCTGCTGCTGACGCTCCCCGCGCCGCTCAGCATCACGAACGGGATCCAGCCGTCGGGGGCGACCACGCGATAGGACGCGCCGAGGACGCCGAGGGGGCCCGGCCCGAGCGCGTAGCGCTCTGGCCCGATGGTGAGATCCCCCGCGATCGACACCCCCACGCCCGCGGTGAGGGTCCAGTCGTCGGTGAGACGATACTCTCCTGCAACGCTCGTGGCCACGCGGCGCAGCGTCGACTCCACGTCTCCCGAGAGGACGATCTCCGTCGAGGTCCACTGGGTGCTCCCCGAGATCCGCCACAGCGGGGGGTCCTCGTCGCCGCGTTCGCCGGCGCAGGTGAGCGCTGCCCCCGTCGGACCGACGGGGGGACCGATCCCTCACGCGAAGGCGTCGTCGGCGATGGCCAGGCTCGCGAGCGCCCCGGCGCAGGCGAGGGTGATCGGGAGCCAGAATAGACGCATCGCCGGCATCCTGTCACAACGGGTCGCGGGCTGCATCGGGCGTGGCCTCGTCGCGCGGTGCATCGTGCTGCCGGTCTCGAGCCTCATGTCACCGATAGGGGCCCTGTTGTCCGCGCAGCGTGGCGGCGAGCGCAGCGAGGCGCTCGAGCCACGTCGTCACGTGGGCCGCGTCGGAGAGCGGCGCGTGGACGCAGAGCTCGATGCGCTCGGGCTCGACGCTGAGCGAGACGGCACCCTCGACGAGCTCGCGAATGAGCGCGCGCGCTCGCTGCGGGAGCTCCTCCAGGTCGCCGGACACCCAGCGCCCCTCCGAAAAGAGGAGCGCGTGCTTCTCGGCGACGGCGTCTTCTGCCTCGAGCGCGATCACCGTGTGGCGGGGCTCCCCGCTGGCCGACCACTCGGTGACGACGGTCGCCGCTGCGCCCTCGAAGCGTCCGCTCACGGCCATGCGCGCGGTCTCGAGGCGCCCGCCGAGGGCTTGGGCCAGCGCGCGCCAGCTCGGCTCGGCGTCACGCATCTGCGACGGCGCAGGGATCGCTGCGCGACCGCGAACGACGGCTCCCGCGAGCAGCTTCACGTCCTCGACGAAGCCGGCGAGGTGGGCCCGCGTGACCCCCGCGTCGCGCAGCTCGACGGTGAGCCCCTCGTCGCTGATGTCGGCGAGGCGGAGGCCGAGGAGGGTGGGGAACAGGGGCTCGAGGAAGCTCCCGATCTGGTGGTCGTCGCGGCCGGCCAGGTAGTGCCGTCGCTGCCACGCGTCGAGGCCCTCCTCGTCCGCGAGCCACGGCAGCGAATCGAGCGCGAGGCCTCGGTGAAACACCCGTCTCAGGCCGGTCACCACGCCGCCATCGAGGCCGAGGTGGAGGGACGCGAAGGAGAGTCGGCCCACGAGGAAGATCCCGTCCCCGCCACGGTGCTCGCGCGTGACGGTGAGCTCGACGTCGCCGTGCTTCCCCACGAGGCGGCTCTCTTGTGCCTCGAAGGTCACCCCGTGGATCTCGCCGACCTCTTGCCAGATCGCGCTCACGCGTGGGTTCCCCACGGTCGGCACCGCGTGGCGGCTCTTCGCCTGCTGGCGCTTGGACGCCTTCGGCAGCACCGCGACCGGCACCCGCGCCCCGATCGACTTCCCCCACCCGAGCTTGGCGTCCACCTCGAAGAACCAGTCGAGCTTGGTGAGCGTCGCCGCGAACGTTGGCGGGAGGTCTTCGGGGAGCTTCATCGCGAAGGGCATGGGCTCCCCCTCGGCGGCGCTCCGCACGTCGAGCACGATGGCGTAGCGCCACGCGGTCTCGGTGCCGAGCACGCGCTGCTCGGCGCTGGACACCCGCTCCACGCCGACCAAGGCGAGGTGCACCTCGCGGTAGCGATTGAAGGGCACGTTGGTCAGCGCCAGCTCGCCGCGCACGGTGTCGCCGGGGAGGATGTGGCGCTCGTGGAGCGAGAACTCGAGGTGCGGCTCGTCACCGGACGGACCTTCGGGGCTGGTCGAGTGCAGGCTCCGACCCGCGTCCTCGATGACCGCTGGCGCCGGGCGCACGTGCAGCACGAACCGCTCCTTGGCGTCGGGCCACCAAGCGATCGAGACGTGCACCGCGACCACGTACTCCACCGCCGACCGCTTCCCGCCATAGCTGGGGGGCAACGTCCGCGGCAGATCGAAGGCGCACCGAAAGCGGCTCGCACCCGGCGGCAGACGCCCCGCCTCGGCAGGTTGGGCGCGCAGCGCCACGACCGGGAGCCGGTAGCTCCGCGACTGATTGCCGGTGCCCCACTGAGAACGCTGCGAGCCCGTCAGGGTGCACTGCACGAACTCGATGGGCACCTCGCGCTTGGCCTCGAGCACCACCTCGGCCACAACCCGATCCCCGGGGTGAGCCCATTCGGGGAGGATCAGACGGATCTTCGGGCGTGTCTTGATGAGCTTCACGGCTCGTGCAACAAGTGTAGTCCGGGACGCCGCCACACGGGTGGCCCCGAGATTGGATCCGAGGAGCCACCGTGGCCGACACATTCTCCCTCAGCAAGCACGGAATCAACGTAGAGAACATCGTCCGCAACGCGCCCCCCGCCGAGCTCTACGAGCTGGCGCTGCGCAACGAGCGCGGAACGGCGATCTGCAAGAGCGGCGCGCTCGTGGCGCTCAGCGGCGCGAAGACCGGTCGCAGCCCACTCGACAAGCGCATCGTCGACGATGCTCAGACGCGGGACAACATCTGGTGGGGCAAGGTCAACATCAAGCTCGACGAGCACACGTTCAACATCAACCGCGAGCGCGCCATCGATTACCTCAACACGCGTGACTTCCTCTACTGCGTCGACGCGTACGCCGGCTGGGACCCCGCGCACCGCGTCAAGGTGCGGGTCATTTGCGCGCGCGCTTACCACGCGCTCTTCATGCACAACATGCTCATCCGACCCACCCCCGATGAGCTCGAGACCTTCGGCGATCCAGACTACGTCATCTACAACGCGGGCCGGTTCCCGGCGAACCGGTACACCACCGGGATGACCTCGACCACCAGCGTGGACTTGTGCCTCAACGAGCGGGAGTTCGTGATCCTCGGCACCGAGTACGCGGGGGAGATGAAGAAGGGCATCTTCACCGTGATGAACTACATCATGCCCGATCGCGGGGTGCTCTCGATGCACTGTTCGGCCACCGAGAGCGCCGACACCGGCGACACCTCGATCCTCTTTGGGCTCAGCGGCACGGGCAAGACCACCCTCTCCGCCGATCCCAAGCGCAAGCTCATCGGCGACGACGAGCACTGCTGGAGCGACACCGGGATCTTCAACATCGAGGGCGGCTGCTACGCGAAGGTGATCGATCTCTCCGAAGAGGCCGAGCCGGACATCTACCGGGCGCTCCGCTTCGGCGCCGTGCTCGAGAACGTGGTGTTCGACGCAACCACCCGTGAGGTCGACTACGCCGACACGACGATCACCAAGAACACCCGCGGCAGCTACCCCATCGAGTACATCGAGAACGCGAAGATCCCGTGCGTGGGAGGCCACCCCTCCAACGTGATTTTCCTCACCTGCGACGCGTTTGGCGTGCTGCCTCCCATCAGCAAGCTCACGCCAGCCCAGGCCATGTACCACTTCATCAGCGGGTACACCGCCAAGGTGGAGGGCACCGAGATGGGGGTCACCGATCCCGAGGCCACGTTTTCGCCCTGCTTCGGCGGGCCCTTCCTCGTGTGGCACCCCACCAAGTACGCCGAGCTCCTGGCTGCCAAGATCAAGCAGCACGGGGCCACCACCTGGCTGCTCAACACCGGCTGGTCGGGCGGCGGGTTCGGCGAAGGCTCCCGGATGTCGCTCACCTACACGCGCAAGATGGTCGACGCCATTCACGAGGGCGCGCTCGCGGGGGTGGAGACGGTGCTCGATCCGGTGTTCGGTCTCGCCATCCCGAAGACGTGTCCCGGGGTGCCCGACGCGGTGCTCGTGCCCAAGAACACGTGGAAGGATCCGAAGGCCTACGATGAGGCGGCGCGCAAGCTCGCCTTCCTCTTCAAGGAGAACTTCAAGGCCTTCGAGGGACAGGCGAGCGCCGAGATCAAGGCGGCAGGACCGAAGATCTAGCCGAGGCTGCGACGATCGCGATGGAGAGCCGCCCGTTCCGGATCCTCGGCGTGCAACAGATCGCCGTGGGGAGCGCCGACAAGGCCGCCCTCGTGCACCTGTGGGTCGACCTCTTGGGACTCACCCCAATCGGCACGTACCGCAGCGAGCGGGAGAACGTGGACGAAGACATCCTCCGCTGCGGCGAGGGGGAGGGGGAGATCGAGATCGATCTGATGACCCCCATCGACGAAGAGCGCAGTCCGCGGGTTCATCAACCTCCCCTCAACCACGTGGGCCTGTGGGTGGATGATCTCCGGGCGGCGGTGGCGTGGCTCGGCGAGCGTGGCGTCCGCTTCACGCCGGGGGGGATCCGCCGCGGGGCCTCGGGCCACGACGTCTGCTTCATCCATCCCAAAGGCAACGACGAGGCGCCGCTCGGAGGCTGTGGGGTGCTGATCGAGCTCGTGCAGGCCTGAGTGGCCTGGAGGGGGCTGCCGCACCCTCCCCGGACGCTGCCGCGGGGGACCCCCACCCACCGTGTTGTGCTTGGGGCCCCACCACCCAAGGAGGCTGCCCCTCGGGAGCCAGGTTTGCGGCGCGGTGCGCGGGGGCGGGGGCTACGTCACGGACCGAGGCCGGCGCCCCGCATGAGCAGCTCGGCGGCGGTGCGCATCTGCTCCACCACCCGACTCTGGCCGTGCAGCTTGGCCGACCACCCGACGAGGGCCGCGAACCAGAGGTTCTGGAGGAGCATCGCCACGGTGAGCTCCGCCTCCGAGGGAGCGCTCGCGTCGAACGCGGTCGTGGGCGTCGTGCCGCGGATGGCGGCGATCACCATCCGCGTCACCTTCACCTGGTGGGCGACGACCTTCTGCGCGACCTCCTCACCCGAGGTCATGGCCCGCAGCACGGCGCGGGCATAGTTCGGCTTGCGGAGGATGGTGCGCGTGAGCATCTGAAACAGCGTGGCCAGCCGCTCGGCCGCCGTGTCCCCCTTGGCCGGCTTGCGTTCGAGCTTCTGCTCGAGCTGGTCGGTCTCGCGGTGCAGGGCCGCCGCGAGGATGTCCTCCTTGCTGCGGAAGCTCTTGTAGAGCGTGCCGAGGGCCACGCCCGACTGCTTGGCCACGTCGCGCTGGCGCACGTTCTCGAAGCCGCCCTCTTCGGCCAGCCGAATCGCGACGTCGATGATGCGATCCTTTCGCGAGGCTGCCTCGAGCGGCGTCTCGGTGTCGCTCGGCGGTGCGCTCGTGTGTCTCGGCGCGACCTGCGCGGCCTCGACGGGCGCGCGCGCCCCCTTGTCGCCGCGCGCGGATGTACGCTTCGTTCGCGTCACGATCTCGGTACTAGAACACGTTCTCTCGCGCGATAGAACTCGTTTCAGCGCCAGGCTCAAACCACGCCGCTCAAACCACGCCGCTCAAACCACGCCGCTCAAACCACGCCGCTCAAACCACGCCGCTGAACCAAACGCGGAGCGTGGATCTCAACCAAACGCGGAGCGTGGATCCTTGTACCGGAACGTGATCCGCCCGCGCGTGGGGTCGTAGGGCGACACCTCGACGCTCACTCGATCGCCGGGGAGCACGCGGATCCACGACCGCCGCATGCGGCCACAGATCGTCGCCAGCACGTTGAGACCGTTGTCGGCCTGGACGCGAAACATGGTGTTGGGCAGCGCCTCGACGACCTCTCCGTCCAGGTAGAGCATGTCTTCCTTCTTCTTGGTCGCGCCGCCTCGTCTTCGATTAGCCAATCCGTGCTCCTTCTTGTTGTGTCTTCTCGTGTTCCGAGCTCGCCGGTGAGCGTTGGAGACTCGTTCTCGTCGAACGGGTCGCCGCGCTGCTGTCCGCGTGCTGTCCGCGTGCTGTCCGCGGTGCTGTCCGCTCGCGGTCAGCCCCGCACCCTTGGTCGAGGGCGCCGGTCTTATAGCGACATTGGCGCGCATCAGCTACTCCGAGAGCACGGAGCGCCGTCGGGGAGCGGGACCGGACCCACGGCGCAGACGCTGCGGGAGGAATCGTGCGTGGGGGATGCAACCGGGCGAAAGCTCGGCTATCCATCGGGAGAGCCTGAAAGTAGTCGCACGTTTCAACACATGACTACGCTCGAAGACGACGTGGAGAGCTGGCAGCCAGCCCGCCAGTCGACAAGAAAAGGATCAGGAGGCCAGACCTTGAAAGCAATCGCAGCGCGCAGCGCTTGGGCGTTGATCGCCATGCTCGCCGTCGTGGGATGTCCGAAGAAGGACGAGACCACCACCGAGCCGACGAAGACGGATGACTCCGACGACGACGACTCGAAGAAGAAGGACAACGACGACGGGGACGACAGCAAGACCCCGGACCCCCAGCCTAGCGCCAAGCCCGCCAAGCTCGAGCCGGATCAGCCGAAGCCCGCGGGGGGTGGACGCGCCGCGCAAGAGCTCGACGGGGGCAAGACGCCCGCCGACGGCTTCGCAGGCACGGATCTGGGGGCGGGGCGCGCGAAGTTCGTCGCCGCCACCGACTGGAAGCGGTCCACCGCGGAGGGCTTCACGGTGTTCACCGCCGCCGACGACAAGGCTCGGTTTGGCGCGAAGGCCTCCACCAACCCTTCGGGCGACCTCGAAGCGGCCGCCAAGGCGCTCGGCCTCTCGGACTGCAAGTGGGGCACCACGAGCACCATCAGCATGGGCAAGGACAACCTGGCCGCCGACGTCTCGGACGGGACGTGCAAGCGCGGCGCCGGAGACGTCCAGGCGGTGTACGCCTCGATGACCGACTCGGGGGCGCTCGCCATCGGCAGCTGGGACGCTGGTGGCGACGACAAGAACGTCTTCGAGTCGTTCCGCTCCGTCACCAAGGCGGCGACCGGCGGTGTGGATCCGATCGCGGCGTGCTGCGCCGCGTTGATGCAGAACGCGGCCTCGGCGCCGCCCCAGTTCAAGGGCGCCTACATCTCGGCGGCCGGGGCGTGCAACGCGCTCCGCAACGATCCCAGGGGACGCGCCGCTCTCGCGAGTGTGCGCGGCAGCCTGGGCGGTGCTCAGGTTCCCGCGGCGTGCCGCTGACGTCGTGACGCCCGCCCGAAGCCGCCCCACCACGGGGCGGCTTCGTTCGTCGGCGGGCGTGCCTCGGCGCCCTCGGCGGCGACGTCACTTCGCCTTGGCGAGCTTGTCGCATTTGACGTCGCCGGCGATGAGGCCGGTCTCAGCGGCCCACTTCGAGCCCTTCTCGAACGCCTCCCACTTGCTCTTCTTGCTGAAGCCGCAGGTGTGTTTCTCCTTCGACTTCGTGTCTTGGAGGTGGACCACGTACGTCTCCTTGCGGTCTCCCTCCCGCTTGCAGCCGAGGCACTCCTTGTTGCTCGTGCCCACCGTGCTCGCGGGCCACTTGGGCTCGTCGTTGGCGCCGCCCTCCTCCTCGAGCGTGTCGACGACCTTCCATTTTTTCACCTTGTAGGTGCACTGCTCCACCGGCTCGGTGCACTCTTCCTTCTCTTTGAAGGTGCCGTCGCCTTGATCGATCTTGCGGGTCTTGCAGGTCGGCTCGGCCTTGCTCCGCTTGGTGATCGTCGCGTCCTTCGGCGCGTCTTTGCACGCGCCGGAGTCCTCGACCTCGTCGAACCGCTCGATCTCGATGGTGCGCTTCCACGTGAGCTTGGTCACCTCGAGGGTGGCCGACTTGGTCCAGAAGCGGTTGACGACGATCAGGCCGATGATGCCGAGCACGAGCGCGGCGATGACCGCGATGATGCACCCCGCTTTGCTCTTCTTCTGGGCGCCGGGCGCGGGGGGCGCGACCACCTGGCCGTCGGCGCCGATGACTTGATCGGCCTGGCGTGCGGCGGCTTGGCCCCCGTGGAGCGGGCTCCCGCAGTTCGCGCAGTGTTTGGCCGCTGCGCTCTGGGGCTCTCGACAGGCGGGGCAGTGGAGATCGGCGCCCACGAACTGGTGGTCCTGCACCGCGACCTTCTCGTTGTCCGGAGGGAAGTAGCGTCGCGCCGGGTTCTGTGGGGCACCACACTCGGCACAGAAACGATGCGTCACTCCCAGGAGCTTCTTGGTCCCGCAGTACTCGCAGTCCCACATCATTTCGTACGTCTTCTCGCTCATCGGGCCACCCTACAACCGCCGCCGGAGGGAACCAACGGCGAGTCGCCGCCGGCTCAAGACGCAGCGCGCTCAAGAAACCGGACTGGGAGACCGAAACCCGAGGAAGGGGTTGCACGTACCTCCCCCCATACCGTAGGTAATACGGACCACGCGCTTCGCAGGGGGGAGGCCGACGCGTGGCACAGCATCGCCCCACCCACCCCTAGCACCTTGTCGAGCCCCGATGACGCACTCCCGCCGCCGGCCCCTCCCGACCCTCGCCCTCATGTCCTCCATCGTCGCGCTCGCGGCGGGCTGCACCGTCCAACAGGCCGATGACGACGACGGTCCCGGCAGCGGCGGGGGCGGCGCTGGCGGACCGGCGCCCACCGGGCTGCCCATCCTCGGCGGTGGCACGCACGACATCGCCACCCTCGACGTGCTGTCGGTCGCAACGGGTACCGACGGGCTCAACGCGCCCCGCGACGTGGCCTTTAACCCGTTCGTGCCCGGCGAAGCCTGGATCGTGAACTTCGCCGACAACTCGATGGTGATCGTCGCCGACATGGGCGGGGCGGGGCAGCGCGCGACGCGTCACAACTCGTTCGGCTCCGAGCACTTCCTCTCGAGCCCTTCGAGCCTCGCGTTTGGTGACAACGGCAACATGGCCACCGCTCAGGACGAGGATCAGGTGACCCAGCCCGATACCCCTGCCGACTTCATGGGCCCCACGCTCTGGTCCACCGATCCCAACATCTTCGACGCGGGTCACTTCGGCCACCTCGACATGCTGCACAACAGCCCGTTGGCGATGGGGATCGCCTGGGAGGTGGGGAACGCCTATTGGGTGTTCGATGGGTTCCACAGCGCGCTGACCCGGTACGACTTCGGCGAGCCGCACGAGCCAGGAGGAACCGACCACAGCGACGGCGTCGTCGGACGCTACGTGGAGGGCGAGGTGGCGCGGGTGCACGGCGTGGGATCGCACATGGTGTTCGATCACGCGAGCGGTCTCTTGTGGGTGGCCGACACCGGCAACAGCCGCATCGCCATCCTCGATCCTCGAACCGCCAACGCGAGCGGCTCCATCTCTCCGAACTACGACGGGGGCGTCCAGCAGCACATGCTCGGCGGCACGCTGTGGACCTTCATCGACACCACCGAGCACGGCTTCAACGAGCCGAGCGGGCTCGAGCTCCACGACGGCTACCTCTTCGTGAGCGCGGTCGATACCGGCACCATCTACGCCTTCGACGTGGGCACCGGCGAGCTCGTCGACTACCTGCCGACGGGCGGGGGCCGGGGTTCGATCGAGGGCTTCGCGTTCGACGCGGCCGGCAACCTGATCTTCGTCGATCCGCTCAGCCACATCGCCGTGCGTATTCGGCCCAAGGAGTGACGGGCGCCGCGCTTGACCACGCGCTCGCGCGTGGACCACGCCGGGGTCCTGGTAACCGGCGCCCGGGTCGATCATACCCAACGTCATGGAAGCTCACCTCGCTCGCCGTCTTCGCCGGGTCGTCGGCGTCCTGTTGGCCCTGTGTTTGGTGGTCACCGGCTGCAAGAAGACCGGCTCGAGTCAGCAGTCGGCCGAGTCCTCGCCCCCCAGCGCCGCCTCCGGGGAGGCCGCGACGACACCTCCGAGCGACGCACGCGAGACCGCGATCCTCGCTGGCGGGTGCTTCTGGGGTATGGAGGACCTCCTGCGTGAGATCCCTGGGGTGATCGACACCGAGGTCGGCTACGCCGGCGGCACCGTGGCCGAGCCCACCTACGAAGACGTCAAGACGGGTGCGACCGGCCACGCGGAGTCGGTGCGGGTGGTGTTCGATCCGGCGCGCCTGAGCTTCGCCGACCTCCTCGAGAAGTGGTTCTTCCGGATGCACGACCCCACCACCCGAGATCGGCAAGGCAACGACGTCGGCTCCCAGTACCGCTCGGCGATCTTCGCGACCACGCCGGAGCAGGAGCGGGTAGCGGCCGCGGTGATCGCGCGCGTGAACGCGAGCGGGAAGTGGAAAGACCCGATCGTGACCGAGATCGTCGCGGCGGGACCCTTCACGCCAGCCGAGTCGTACCATCAAGACTACCTCGAGAAGAACCCCGGCGGCTACACGTGCCACTTCCTCCGCGAGTGGGACGACATCTGAAGGGTCGTGGCCGCCGCGCATTGCGCTTGAGTGAGAGGGCGGTCCCGGGATACTCGTCGGTCCATGGCTCCTCGGCGCGTCGTCTCGGCCATCCTCGGCGCTCTGTCGCTCGCCCTCGCGGGGGGCTGCGCGTCCGACGGCCACGCCGCGCTCTCGGCGCCGCCGGCCATCCTCAGCGACGTGCTCTACGTCGAGATCGATCGGATCGCGCTCGAGCGGGGCATCCTCGAGGTGGCGGGCTCGGTGGCCAACCTCACCGGCGAGACGGTGACGCTCGATCCTTCCACCTGGCGTCTCGCGAGCGCGCGCGAGGAGCACCGCGCGGAAGCGGACGGGCTCGTGTTCGAGATCCCCCGCGGCGCGGTGGCCTACGTGCGCTGGCGTTTCCCCGTCAGCGTGGCGCCGCGCCGCGCGGCGCTGATCGTAGGGCCCCTCGAAGGGGCCCGTTCACCCCGCGATCTTGGCTCCATCCCGTTGCTCACCGACGGGGGCCTGCCGGAGCACGCCCCCCGCAGTGCGCCCGACGACCGCCGCGAACCGAAGGCGCAGGACATCCTGGAGCGCGACTGCGGCTCGGGGCCGCTGGTCACCTGTCCACGTTGAGCTCGTCGCGACACGGCCGGCGCCATTCGACCTTGTCGTCGGTCGGCAGCGCGACCATTTTGCGAGGCCATGGCGGTTCTCGAATCGCAGCTGAACGTCGGCGGTGAAGACTTCGCGGCGAACGCGGCCTACATGCGTGCGTACGTCGACAAGATCCGTGCGGTGGAGCAGAAGCAGCTCGAGACCGAGCTCGCGTTCGGGCCGCGCGCCCACGAAAAGGGCAAGCTCTTGCCGCGCGAGCGACTGGCCCTGTTGCTCGATCCGGGCGCGCCGTTCGTGGAGCTCTGCTCGATCGCGGGCCACGGAATGTTCGACGACTCCGACGGGAGCTTCTCGGGGGGCAAGCTCATCGCCGGCATCGGCTTCGTCGCGCGGCGGCGCTGCCTTGTGGTGGTGTGGAACTACGCCATCAAGGGCGGCACCATCGACTCGGTCAACGTGAAGAAGATGCTGCGGCTGCAGGAGATCGCGTTTCGTTCGCGGCTCCCGGTGGTGAGCCTGCACGAGAGCGGCGGTGGCAACCTGGAGAACAGCGGGGCGATGGATCCTTGGGCGGCGCGGCTCTTCGTGGAAGGGGGCCAGATCTACTGCCAACAGGCCGAGCTGAGCGCCGCAGGGATTCCACAGATCACCGTCTCGCACGGTAACGCGACGGCCGGCGGCGCCTATCAGGTGGCGCTCTCCGACTACATCGTCTTGGTGCGCGGCAAGACCCAGCTCTTTCTCGCTGGGCCTCCGCTGCTCAAGGCGGGCACCGGGGAGGACGCATCGGCGGAGGAGCTCGGGGGCGCCGAAATGCACGCCACCGTCTCGGGGACCGGGGAGTATCTCGCGGAGAACGACGCGGACGCGGTGCGGATCGCCCGCGAGATCGTGAGCCTGCTCCCCGCCGATCCGGTGCTGGCGCGGGAGCCTCTCGAGGCGCCGCTCTACGCTCCGGAGGAGCTCATCGGGGTGTTTCCCGAGAACCGCCGCAAGCCCGTGATGGCCCAAGAGATCCTCTGCCGCGTGGTCGACGGGTCGCGCTTCTTCGAGTTCAGCGCGGCGGTCGACGCGGCCACCGTATGCGGGACCGCCCACATCGGCGGCAAGCGCGTCGGCATCATCGGCAACAACGGGCCGATCACGCCGCGTGGTGCCAACAAGGCCTCGCAGTTCATCGAGCTCTGCGATCTGGAAGGCCTGCCGCTCGTGTTCCTGCAGAACACCACCGGCTTCTTGGTCGGCACCGAGGTGGAGCGGGCGGGGCAGGTGAAACATTCGGCCAAGCTGATCCAGCACGTGGCCAACGCGCGGGTGCCCAAGGTGACCGTGCTCGTGGGGAACTCCTACGGGGCGGGCAACTACGCGATGGCGAGCCGCGCCATGAAGCCCGATTTCGTGGTGAGTTGGCCGTCGGCGCGGCAGGCGCTCATGGGTGGCGCCCAGGCGGGCAAGGTGATGAGGATCGTCACCGAGGGGAAGTGGGCACGGCATGGCACCGAGCCCGACGAGAGGATGCGCATGGGGCTCGAGCAGCGGTCGCAGATGATCGAGATGGGGCTGGAGATCATCAGCGAGTCGATGTTCTGCAGCGCGCGCATGATGGACGATGGCATCATCGATCCCCGCGACACGCGGCGGGTGCTGAGCCTGCTGCTCGACACCGCGCTCGAGGCTCGGCACCGCGCGCCGGTGAAGACCGCCTACGGGATCCAGCGCCTCTGAAGGTCCGACCGACATGGCCTCGCGGGGCCCCTCGAGGCGCGGTCCGGCG
>CAYOAL010000136.1:15165-27917 GCA_964401935.1 uncultured Polyangiaceae bacterium | reverse complement strand
CCGCGATATCGGTTGTGCCGAGGAGCCGGCGAGGGTTCGTTCGGAGTGCTATGACCAGCCCCCCCGCCGAAGAGCTCAACCCGTTCGTCATCGCTCAGAGCCAGTTCGACAAGGCGGTCGGCTACATGCCCGAGCTCAAGCGCGGGCTCGTGGAGTATCTGCGGGTGCCCACGCGCGTGATCACCATCGAGTTCCCCGTCCTCACCGACGACGGGGACGTGCGGATGTTCACCGGCTATCGGGTGCTCCACAACAACGTGCGCGGCCCCGGCAAAGGCGGCATCCGCTACCACCCCCACGTGACCGCCGACGAGGTGCGCGCCCTCGCGAGCTGGATGACGTGGAAGTGTGCGGTGGTGGACGTGCCGTTCGGCGGAGCGAAGGGGGGCGTGGCCTGCGACCCGCGTGAGCTCAGCGAGGGCGACCTGCGCCGCATCACGCGCCGCTACATCTCCGATCTGGGCGACGACATCGGCCCCCACAAGGACATCCCGGCCCCCGACGTGAACACGAACGCCCAGACCATGGCGTGGATCTTCGACACCTACGACCGCTTCCACCCGGGGGCGAACAACCTCCCGGTGGTCACCGGCAAGCCCGTCGACATCGGCGGCTCGCTCGGCCGACGGGAGGCGACGGCGCGAGGCTGCCTCTTCGTCGCGGAGCAGGCGCTCGAGCTCGGCCTCGTACCCGGCCTCACCGCGCTCGCGGGGGCGCGGGTCGCGATCCAGGGCTTCGGCAACGCCGGGTCCATCGCCGCCGAGCTCTTCGCCCTCGCCGGGGCGCACGTCGTCGCGGTGAGCGACTCGCGGGGCGGCGTGGCGCGCGAGGAGGGGCTCGACGTGGCCGCGCTCCTCGCTCACAAACAGGCCACCGGCTCGGTGGTCGGCGCGCCCCACACGCGCGCCATCGACAACGACGAGCTGCTCGAGAGCGCGTGCGACATCCTCATCCCCGCCGCGCTCGAGAACCAGATCCGGGCGGACAACGCGGCGCGGATCGACGCCAAGCTCGTCGTGGAGGCCGCCAACGGGCCGGTCACGCCCGCCGCGGACGCCATCCTCGCCGCGCGCGGCGTCGTCGTCATCCCCGACATCCTCGCCAACGCGGGTGGCGTCACCGTGAGCTACTTCGAGTGGGTGCAAAACTGGGAGAACGAGCAGTGGGATCTCGAAGAGGTCAACACCAAGCTCGAGCGCCGCATGAAGCGCGGCCTCGCCGCCGTCGTCGGCAAGCAGCGAGAGCTCACCGACGCGCTCCCCACCATCGAGCGGCAGCTCGAACGAGTACGGACGAAGCGCCGCGTGCCCGAGGGGGCGCTCACGCCGCCCGATCTGCGCACCGCGGCCTACGTGCTCGCCATCTCACGGGTGGCCCAGGTCACCCTCGCGCGCGGGATCTGGCCCTGACCCACGGCGCTCGGCTTCGGGCGCCCCGCGCCGTCGTCACGCCGCTGTCATCTCTCGCGCCGCGCTGCCCACCAGTGCACGGCGTGGAGCAAGGGCTCGCTCGCGAGGCGCACGCCGCTCGTCACGCGCTCCACCGCACGCGATCGCCCTTGTGCGATCACCCAGAGCGCCGAGGCGCGGTCGTAGACATCCATCTGGTTGTGGATGAGCCCATCGTCGCCGTAGGTGATCGCCGACACCCCGGGGAACTCGAAGTAGCCGCCGTCGCGGCGCCGACCGGGCAGGCGGTTGTACCAGTGCGTCACCACGCGCCCCTCGTCGATCGCCGTCCACCGGATGGGGAAGGTCCAGTCTTCGAGCCCCGTCATGCTGCGGACGAGGAACGCGCGGATCGCGTCGCGCCCTTCGATGTGTCCGAAGAACGGGTCGTCGTAGGTCGCGTCGGGGGCGAACAGCTCCGCGAGCCGCGGCCACTCGGCGGCCTCGTGAATCGCGCGGTGCCGCCGAAACGCGGCCTCCGTGTCGCTGCGGGAGAGCGTCATCCTGTCCCTCGAGAAATCCAACGACGACCGGCACCCGTCATCACCGGCGCGACACATCGCAGGGGAGGTGCTGTGCGAAGGGGGGGACTTGAACCCCCACAACCTTGCGGTCACTGGTACCTGAAACCAGCGCGTCTACCAATTCCGCCACCTTCGCGTGGGGTTGCCGGTTGGGGCAGGCGGATTGGTAGTCGTGCTCGGCGAGCCGGTCAAGTAGGCGTGTGCTCCGGTCGCGCCCTGCCCACCCGCGGTCGCGTGAGCGAGGAGCGCGTCGGTGGAGGGCAGACCTGGTCAGCGAGTCGTCGAACGCCGAGCTCGCCAGCGAGTCGTCGACAGCAGCGAGAGCGAGAGACAGAAGCGCAGCGAGAGAGAAGCGCAGCGAGAGCGAGAAGCGCAGCGAGAGAGAAGCGCAGCGAGAGACAGAAGCGCAGCGAGAGACAGACGCGCAGCGAGAGAGAAGCGCAGCGAGAGTCCGCTGAGAGCGGACGTCGATGCGGAGAGCGGAAGGCCTTGCCAAGGGCGCCGCGATCCGTTGCAATTCGGGGTTGGTGTGACTGGGATGGCTGAGACCAAGCGCGTTGGGCGACGAGGCGGCTGGGGTCTGGTGTGGGTCGTGTCGCTCGTCGGCACGGCCTTCGTCGGCGCCTGCACGGGAACGATTGGCGATGGCACCGGCCTGGGCGACGGTGGGAAGGGGCCCGTCGACCCGATCACCGAGGCGGTGCAGTCGCTCGAGACCACGCGCTTCCCGCGGCTGAGCCACCGCCAGTGGGACAACACGGTCCGCGATCTGTTCGGCCTCGATCTGGGCGCGTCCGTTTCGTTCACCGGCGACCCCCTCGGCGGGGTGTTCGACAACAACGAGGACAAGCTCCTGGTGTCGCCGGCGCACTGGCAGGACTACCAGACGGCGGCCGAGGAGGTGGCCGCGATGGTGGCCGCCGATCCCGCGCTCGTTGCCTTCATCTCGCCGTCGAGTCTGCCGAGCGATCCGACCGAGGCGGCCCGCGCCTTCGTCACCACCTTTGGCCAGCGCGCCTATCGTCGCCCGCTCACCAACGAAGAGATCGACGCCTACGTCGCGCTCTTCGCCGAAGCGCCAACGCTGCTCGAGGGCAACGATGACTACGTGCTCGGTGTGCAGCTCACGCTCCAGGCGTTCCTCCAGTCGCCGCACTTCCTCTATCGCGTGGAGAGCTCGTCCGAGGTCGGCGAGGACGGGCTCGTTCACCTCAGCGGCTGGGAGGTGGCGTCCAAGCTCAGCTACATGCTCTGGAACACGATGCCCGACGAGGAGCTCTTCGCCGCCGCGGCGGCAGGGGCGCTCGACACCCCGGCGGGCATCATGGAAGCAGCCGAGCGCATGATCGCCCACGAGCGCTCGCGGGCGATGGTGGCCACCATGCACGCGCAGCTGTTCCAGTTCGATCACTACCACGACCTCTACAAAGACGCGGCCTACTTCCCCGACTTTCCCGCCGACGTCGGCGATGATCTCGAGCGCGAGGCGGCGCTCTTCGTCGAGGACGTGGTGTTCTCCGGCGGCGGCCTCTACGAGCTGCTCACCTCGCCGGTCACCTACGTGAACGCCGAGCTCGCCGCCATCTACGGGCTCGAGGGCAGCTTCACCGACGAGTTCGTGCGGGTGGAGCTCGATCCGGCCGAGCGCGCCGGGTTCCTCACCCGCGTGGGCTTCCTCGCCTCGAACGCGACCCCGCGCGAGCAGAACACCATCCACCGCGGCGTGTTCATCAACCACCGCATCGTGTGCACCGAGCTGCCGGATCCGCCGGACAACGTGGCCGGCCTCCCGCCCGCCGACGGGTTCCCCACCAACCGCGAGCGCGTCGAGTCGCACACCGGCGTGGGCACGTGCGGCGAGAGCTGCCACCAGACGTGGATCAATCCCCCGGGCTACGCCCTCGAGCACTACGACGCGGTGGGCGCGTACCAGAGCACCGAGAAGGGCGAGCCGGTGAACGCGCTCGCGACCTGGCAGCTCGACGGCGAAGCGGTGGTCTTCGACGGGGCGGTGGAGCTGAGTCAGGTGCTCGCCGAGAGCGCGCAGGTTCACCACTGCTACGCGAAGCACTGGCTGCAGTATGGCTACGGTCGGGTGCCGCAGGAGGGCGACGACGCCACGGTCGACGAGCTCGCGGCCACGTCGCAGGCAGGCAGCGTGGAGAGCCTCATCGTGGCGCTCACCCAGACGCTCGCGTTCCGTACCCGCGCCGTCGTGGCGGAGGAGAACTAACATGGCCAAGACCAGAATCTCCCGTCGACATCTGTTGCGCGGCATCGGCGGCGCCACGCTCGCGCTCCCGCTCCTCGAGGCGCTCGTGCCGGACGACGCGCTCGCGGACAACGGCGGCTACACGCCCTACGCGATCTTCCTCCGTCAGGCGAACGGTGTGGCTCAGGCCGTGGGTGGCAGCGCGGCCGAGCCCGAGCGCTACTTCCCGAGCGCGCTCGGGCCGCTCACCCAGTCGGGGATGGAGGCCGAGCCGGACCGCGCGGTGAGCGTGCTGTCGGAGTACGCCGACAAGCTCACCGTGATCCGCGGCGTGAACTTCGCCTTCCCCGGCAACGGCTGCGGGCACTCTGGCGGCGGCAACCAGGTGCTCACCGCGGCGCGCGTCAGCGACAGTCCGTCGGGCAACGAGTCGCTCGCGATGGGCGAGTCGATCGACAACCTCATTGCCCGCAAGCTGCACCCCGACGGGGTGGAGCCCCTCACCCTCTACGCGGGCAAGATGAGCGGCTACATCAACGAGGTGTTGTCCTATCGGGGGCCGCTCCAGCTCCGCCCCGCGGAGCGCAACCCGTTCAACGCCTACATGGATCTTTTCGGGCTGAGCTCGCTCTCGCCCGAAGCCCTCGAGCGCCTCAAGGCCTCGCGCAAGAGCGTGAACGATTTGGTGCGCGGCGAGATGCAGGCGCTCCTCGGGCGCAGCGATCTGAGCCTGAAAGATCGCGAGCGCCTCGATCTGCACTTCACCGCCATCCGCGATCTCGAGGTGAACATGAGCTGCGAGCTCCCCCAGATGGAGATCGACGCGATGAACGCGATCCAGGGTGCCCTCGGCGACAGCGACAACCTCATCACCATCGCCAAGATGCAGCTCGACATCATCGCGCTCGCCTGTGCGTGCGGCGCGGTGCAGGCCGCCACGCTGCAGATCGGCGACGGGAACGACAGCACGCAGTACACGATCGATGGCGTGAAGCAGTACAGCTTCCACTGGATCAGCCACCGCATCCAAGGCGACGGCAGCGAGGGGACGCCGATCCCCGACGCGGACGTGCTGCACCACGAGATCGACAAGCTCCACCTCGACATGTTCAAGCACCTGCTCGATCGCCTGTCGTCCTACTCGCTCGGCAACGGCACCTTGCTCGACAGCGGGATCGCCATCCTCACCAACGATCTGGCCAACAAGTACCACTCGTACACCAACGTGCCGTTCGTCTGCGCGGGCAGCTGCAACGACTTCTTGAAGACGGGGCACTACGTCGACGCGGGCGGCGTGGCGAACAACAAGCTCTGGAATACGGTGGCCACCGCGGTCGGCGTACGCAAAGACGACGGCGCGTACGTGGACGACTTCGGCGATCCGTCGCTCGAGGGCGGCCTCATCGACGCGCTGCTCGCCTGAGTGGCCCGGAGGGTGCTGCCGCACCCTCCCCCCACGCTTCGCGCGGGGCGTGACCCTTGCCTCGCGCGGGGGGCGGGGGTGTACCATCAGCGGATCCATGGTGCGTCGATTCATCGCCGGAGCGCTGTCCCTCGGGCTGGCGTTCGGGTGCGCCGCGGACAAGCCCGAGCCGGTCGCGGTGGAGCCGGCGCCCGCGCCGACGGGCTGCCTGCCGGGTGAGCTCGAGGAGGGGAACGCGTGTCTCGCTCCCGGGGTCGGGAGCTGCGGCGAGGGCTTCACCGCGAACGACGGCGCCTGCGACGCCATCCTTCCCTCGTCGCCGTGCGAGAGCGGCACCCTGGCGCTGCCCGGCGACGCCTTCTGTCGCGAGCCGGCGCCATGCGGCGACGGGACCTGGGGCGACATCCCGCTCGAGCCGGACACCGTCTTCGTCGACGGCGCGCACGTTGGTCCCGAGAGCGGCGCCGCCACCGCGCCGTGGCGCACCATCGCCGCCGCCCTGGAGGCGGTGCGGCCTGGCGGCATGATCGCCATCGCTCCCGGAAGCTATCCGGAGGCGCTCACCATCGCCAACAAGCCGGTGCGTCTCTGGGGCAAGTGCTCGGCGGCGGTGCAGGTGGGGCGCGCCGGGGCCACCACGTTTCTCGTGCGCGACGGGGCTGACGGCAGCGAGCTCCACAGCCTCGGGATCGGCGGCACGCTCGGGGTGGTCAACGGCGGCTCCCGGGGCTTGCTCCTTCATCGGGTGTGGATTCACGACACCGCGAGCCGCGGCGTGAGCACCGAGTCGGCGTTGGGGGAGGCGTCGACGCGGATCGTGGGCTCGCTGATCGAGCGGGCGAGCGACGTCGGCGTGTTCGCCACGGGTGCGAGCGTGACCGTGGAGGGCTCGGTGATCCGTGGCACCGTGCCCGCGAATGGCTCGGGGCGCGGGCTGAGCGTTCGCGGCGGCTCGACCCTCACCCTCCGCGGCAGCGTCGTGGAGGGGAGCCACGATCTCGGGGTGCTGGTGTCGGGCTCCTCGGGCCACATCGAGACGACGCTCATCCGCGACACGGCGCCGCTCGCGGGGCTCTCCGGCGGCGGGCTCGCGTTCCAACCCGACTCGGCGACCGGCGTCCCCGCCACCGGCGACGTCACCGACGTGGTCATCGAGCGCGCCCACACCTACGGTGTGTTGCTCCACGGCTCCACCGCAACGCTCACGCGCGTGAGCATCCGCGACGTGGGCGCGCAGCCCCTCGACGGGGCGATGGGGGTGGGCCTCCAAGCCCAGGCCGACGACGTGACCGGCGCGCTGGCCTTCGTGACCGTCGAGCAGCTGACGGTGGAGCGCACCCACTACGGTGGGGTGTCGCTGTCGGGCGCAGAGGTCAACGTGCGGCGGCTCCTGGTGCGCGACATCTACCCCGAGCCGCGCTCGCAAGCGTTCGGCAGGGGCGTCCTCGCGTTCTTCGACCGGTCGACGGGGCAAGGCGTCACCGGCGCCCTGCGCGGTGTGCGCATCGAGCGCGCGGTGGAGGCGGGGCTCTTCGCGCAGGGGGTGAGCCTCACCCTCGAAGACGCGGTGGTGGCGGGCACCTTCCCGCGGCCCGATGGCGCGATCGGTCGCGGGATCTCGGTGCAGAGCGAAGACGCGACCCTGGGCTCGAGCTTGGCGCTCCGCCGGGTGTGGCTCGTGGACAACCGCGACGCGGGGCTCATCCTCGAGGGCACGACGGCGACCCTCGAGGACGTCACGGTGGAGGGCACCGCCGCTACCTTCTCGGAGGGCCGGTTCGGAGACGCCATCCAGATCATCACCGAGGCCGGCCTCCCGCCGGCGAGCGCGACCATCGTGCGGGCCCACATCGCGCGGAGCGAACGCGCCGGGATCGCCGCCTACGGGGCCGAGGTGAGTTTGTCGGCGAGCGTCCTCGAGTGCAACCCGATCGATCTCAACGGGCAGCGCATCGGTGCCCGCGACTTCGTGTTCGTGGACGCGGGCGACAACCGCTGCGCGTGCGGCGACGAGGTGCGCCCGTGCCGCGTGCTCTCGCACGACCTCGAACCGCCGTCGCCGCTACCCTGAGGGCGTGGGCTCGTCGTCGAGGACGACCGTGCGCACGTGGAGGCCCGCCTCGCCGAACAGGGTCATGCTCATTTGAAAGTCGTCCCGCCAGCGGTCGGGGATGTCGAGGCCGGAGGGGTACACCACCTCGGACACGCCCGCTTGCACGAGCGAACGAGCGCAGCGGGTGCACGGTGGCCAGGTGACGAAGGCGGTGCAGCCCTTGAGCGACACCCCGGTGCGGGCCGCATGCATGATCGCGTTCTCTTCCGCGTGGCAGATGAGTGGATACTTGAGCTCACGGCTCGCGAGGCGCTCTGCTGTGTCGTCGATGCCGCGCGGGAAGCCGTTGAAGCCGGTGCTGCGGATCTCGCGGTCGGGACCCACCACCACGCAGCCGACCTGCGTGGAGGGGTCTTTGCTCCAGCCCGCGATGTGACGCGCGAGCAGGATGAATCGTCGGTCCCACTTGAGGCTCATCGCCAGCGAGTCTACCTGTGTCCTCGATGGCGAAAGTGGTGATTCGACACACCTACGACTGCGACGAGGAGACCTTCTGGAAGGACATCCTCTACGACGAGGCGTTCAACCACCGCCTCTACCTCGAGCACCTCCAGTTCAAGGCGTGGAAGGTGGAGCGCTTCGAGGAGACCGACGCCGAGATCCGTCGGGCGGTGACGATCCAGCCGGTGACCGGCGAGCTCCCTGGACCGCTGGCCAAGCTCGTGGGGGACAACCTCGGCTTTCGCGAGGAGAGCGTGTTCGACAAGGCCACGCGCCGCTACAAGCTGCGCATCATCCCCAACCGACTCGCCGACAAGCTGCGCATCGAGGGCGTGCTCCGCGTGGAGGGGCGAGGGGAGGGCCGCTGCGAGCGGATCCTCGAGCTCGACGTGGAGGCCAAGGTGTTCGGCCTCGGCTCCATGATCGAGAGCCGCATCATCGCCGACACGCAACAGAGCTACGACAAGGGGGCCGCCTTCGGGCAGCGGATGCTCGCCGAGCGCAAGGGCTGAGCGCGGCGCGCGGCTGTGGCCGTGCCATGACGTGGGGCGTGCGTGGTCACCACGCCCGCGTCGGCGTCCAGCGCTCGACGATCGCTTCGCCGCGCACCACCTCGTAGTGGGGATGGCAGGCTGCGGCGAGGCAGGAGTGGTTGGCGATGACCCGGAGCCGCGTGCCGATCGGGTGGCGCGCGATGGGCTCGGCGGCGCCGCGCACCACCCCATGCTCTTGCGATAGCGACGCGAGGGTGAGCTCGGGGAGGAGCGTGCCGTCGAGCGCCGCGATGGCGCCATAGCCCTCGCGCCCGGCGCCGAGGTGGTCGGCGCCGCGGTCTTTCGAGAGGGCGAGCGCCCCCGCGTCCACGATCAGGCGACCGTCGTGCGGGAACGAGCCGATCACCGACGTGAGCACCGAGAAGGCCGCGTCCTTCAGCGAGCAGCTCCCGATGGCGGCTTGGAAAGCGTCGAAGAACACGTAGTTGCCGGGGCGGATCTCGGTGACGCCGTCGAGCGCGGGCTCGACGCTCATGGTGGGGGTGGAGCCGACGCTCACGGTGCGGATGGGGATGCCGGTGGCGACGAGCGCCTCGGCGAGCGTGACCACCGCCGCGCGCTCCTCCCTGGCCACCGCGGCGATGCCGGCGACGTCGCGACACGCGTAGCTGTGCCCGGCGTGGGTGAGCAAGCCCACGAGCTCGAGCGCGGGGTCGTCGGCGATCTGCGCTGCGAGCGCTCGCGCCTCGGGACGGTGCGGCTCGACCCCGGCCCGGTGATAGCCACAGTCGACCTTGATGAGCACCCGCGCCCGCGCAGCACGCGCGGCGGCCGCCCTCCCGAGCGCACGCGCCGCGTCGGCGTGATCGACGAGCAGCGAGAGCGTGACGCGTTCGGCGAGCTCGAGCGCACGCTCTACGCGCGAGAGCGCGATGGGGACCGCGTAGGTGATGTCGTCGAATCCGGCCGCCGCGAAGTGCTCGGCCTCGGCGAGGGTGGACACGGTGATCGGCCCCGTGGCGGCGCCGAGCGCGAGCTGGGCCGCGGGCACACACTTGTGGGTCTTCACGTGGGGCCGCAGCGTCACGCCGCGGCGAGCGGCGAACGCCCTCATGCGCGCGCAGTTCGCGACGACCACGTCGCGATCGACGATGGCGGCGGGGGTGTCGAGCGAGCCGAGGTCGGTCACGCGGCGACGTTATCACTCCGTGAGCAGGCGCCGGGGCAGCAATCGGCGCAGCCAGTGGGGTGGTAGGAACGTGGCGAGGGCGCCGATCATCATGAGCTGCCACCAGCCGGTGTCGAGCAGCAGCTCGAGGGAGACGTGCATGCCGATGAGCGCCACCGCGTACCAGCGGCCGATGCGCGGCAGCCACAGGAGGAACGGCGCCGCCGGTTCGAGGATGAGGATCACCCAGCTGATGGCTTGAAACCCCGCCGCGAAGCTGAACCAGTCGACCTCGAAGCGTCCGAAGTCGGTGTTGGCCAGCGACCGCAGCACCATCTGACCATCGAGCCAACCCGGGGAGTCGAGACGCTCCCAGCCGGGCACCATGTACATCGCGCACAGGTGCACCTGCAGAAGGCGCATGCCCCATGGCGCGGCACGCGGAGGGCCGGCGGCGGGCTCGCGCTGGCCGCGTCGCGCGCGCCAGGCGTGCACCGACAGCTGCGAGGCGCTGTCGCCGAGCACCACGTACAGCACGAAGGGACCGATGAGCTTGCTCCAGCCGCCGTCGAGCATCGGCGTGTGCACGAAGAAGAGCATGTGGAGCGCGGCGGTGAGCACCCCGGTGACGCGCGGGTACCAACCCACGGCGAAGGCGCCTGCGCTCACGAGCAGCGCGCCATAGAGGGCCCACATCACCGCTTCGTGCTCGAGCAGGTGCAGGAGCCGGACGCGCGTGTACCACTCGAAGGCGAGGCCCGGGAAGTCGGGGTGACGGGACAGCGTGTCGTGCCCACCGATCCCGTGGGGCCCGAAGAACACCGCGGCGTCGGGGAGGTACTGGAGGTAGGCACACAGGAGCGTGAGGCCGAGGACGGCGCGGGCGACGCACAACGGGAGGGTGTCGCGGGGGGTCGCGAGCCAGCCGTAAGCGGCTTCGAACGCGCGGCTCGCCACGCTCTCGCGCTGCACCTCAGCGGCCACCTGGCGCCCCCTCCGGCTTCTGGGCGCGGATGGGCTCCCAGCCGCCGTCGCGGCAGTGATGCGCTCCCTCCACGGTGGTCACGTCGCTCGGCTCGCCCGAGTCGAGGTGTCGTCGTTGATGGCGACTGGTGACCAACAAGTGAGAGAACTCATGCTCGGGATCGCGGTGACAGTGGTAGTCGGCGATGGCGAACATGAAGCTGAGCGGCGGCTGATTGCGATCGAGCGTGGCGCCCGGCGTGTTGAGATGCTCGAGGCCGCGCCGGAGGTGCTGGTCGTGGAAGAACTCGTAGTTGTCCTTGACCACCGGGCGCAGGCCGCGCTCGCAGCGGTCCATCGAGTCGTAGAGGATCACGCGCTGCGCCTCGCCGGGTCCGCCGGTGTAGCCGGAGATCCGAAAACAGGTGCGCAGGGTGGCGGTGCGGTCGTGGGTGCGACCGCTGAAGACGTTGACCGAAGGCAGCACGGCGAGCTGCGCGAGCGCGTGGGTCGCCGCGAGCTGGAGCCGCTCCATGGTGGCCCCCACGGTGAGCTGCCGAGGCCAGGCGGCGAGCGCAAGCGCCGCCACGTAAGACAGCGCGAGCGGAAACAGAAGGAGCCGCTGATACGCGGGATCGTTGGGCTTGTCGGGGAGTGCCACGCGAGCAGACACAGCCTACCGCGCCTCTGGCCTCGCGACGAACCCTGCACGTCGCCTTGCGTTTCGGCGCTCCCATGACCAGACTCAGGCGAGAAGGCTCAAGAAACGATGCAAAACCAATACTCAAGGGGCTACGCGGGCTTCGCACCGCAAGCGGTGGCCGATGCGCCCGCGGCGGTCCGCGAAAAATTCATCACGCGCACGTACTTGCACCTCGCGGGGGCCATCGCGCTGTTCACGGGCATCGAGGTGGTGCTCTTCCAATCGGGCATCGCCTACCGCATCGCCGGCGCGATGACGCAGAGCTGGCTCCTCGTGCTCGGTGGGTTCATGGTCGTGAGCTGGCTCGCCTCGCGCGCCGCCCACCAGTCCACGAGCGTGGCCACGCAGTACCTCGCGCTCGGAGGCTTCGTGGCGGCCGAGGCGGTGCTGTTCGTGCCGCTCCTGCTCATCGCCGATCTCTATGCGCCAGGGGCGATCCAGAGCGCGGCGGTGACGACCCTGATCGGCTTCGCCGCGCTGACCGGAGTGGCGTTCTCCACCCGGAAGGACTTCTCCTTCCTCGGGAGCCTGCTCCGCTGGGGCGGCATCGTCGCGATCGGCGCGATCGTCGCTTCGCTCTTGTTCGGGTTCGAGCTCGGTGTGTTCTTCAGTGTGGCGATGGTCGCCTTCGCGGGCGCAGCCATCCTCTACGACACCTCGAACGTGCTCCACCACTTCCCCGAGGATCGTCACGTCGGCGCCGCGCTCCAGCTCTTCGCCTCGGTGGCGCTCTTGTTCTGGTACGTGCTTCGGATCTTCATCGCCTCGCGCGACTGATCGAGCCGCGCGCCGCCCGCGAGCCGCACGGCTCGCGGCTCGTTGGACGAGGCGCTCGCAGGATGGCGAGCGCCTCTCTGCGTTTGTCGGCGCGGTGTCACCCTTGGCGCGAGAGGCGCTCGAAGAGGCGCAGGATTTCGAGCGCTGCCTCTCTGGAGTCGGGCACGAGCACGGCGGTCGGCGCGTCGCACGGGGTGCCCTCGGTGTGGAGGGTGAGCGTCGGGGTGCCATCCGCCGTCGTGCGCACGGCGACGCGGAGCGCCGGGACGACCGGCGTGCGCGCGCGTGCCCCGGGGAGGGGGGGTACCACGGCCGCGGTGGGCGGCGCCGGGGGAGGCACGCTCGGTGGCCGGGGCACGACCGGCGGCTGCACCTGCGGCGGCGTCTGGAGCTGCCGCTCTGGCGTCTGGGGCTGCTGCGGCGGCGGCTGACCCGGCTGCGGCGGAGGTTGCGGCGGCGGCTGGCCCCGTTGCGGCTGCGGCTGGC
>CAYOAL010000136.1:0-15065 GCA_964401935.1 uncultured Polyangiaceae bacterium | reverse complement strand
GGAGGTTGCGGCGGCGGCTGGCCCCGTTGCGGCTGCGGCTGGCCCGGCTGCGGCGTGGGCTGGCCCCGTTGCGGCAGCGGTTGGAGCTCATGCGGTGGCTGGAGCCGCGGCGTGGGTGGCTGGCACCGCTGGGGCGATGCCTCTCTGGAGGGCGGGGGCTTGAACGGCTCCGGAGGCCCTTGCGACGGGTGGGGGCGCACGCTCGGTTGCACCCACGGTGGCGCCGACGCTTGCGCGCGGACGCGCTGCATCGGCTCCGGCGGCGGGGGCTCGGGGATGCGCGCTTCGCGCCGCTCGGTGGGGAGCTGCGCGTGTCGCTCCCCGCTCTGGTCGTCGTCCTCCTCGTGGTGGAGGGTGGAGGCCGGGGCTCGCGGAACGTGCGGCAGCACCGTCGACTCGCGCGGCGCGAAGGGAGGCGGGCACGACGAGCGTCGCGCCATCCGCTGCGTGGCGTCGTCGGGCTCGTCCTCGGGGAAGGTCACCTCGACCGAGACGTCGCCGTGCTCGAGCCGCGACTGGAGCGCAGGGTGGAGCTCGGCGATCGAGCCTTGCCCAAACGCCGCCGGCTGCACCCTCGCCGGAGCGCTGGACGGTGCGCAGCCGCTCGGTGTGCTCACGTGCTCGCGCTGGACGCAGCGGGGCGGGGGCGGGGGGCGCCGGTGGACGCTCGCGACCTCACCGCCGCGCAGCGGGGGTGGCATCGACGGATGGACGTGATCGGCCACACGGATGAGCCGCACGGGGGCGCTCGAGGGTGGGGGCGGCGGAGGGGGAGCGAAAACCGCGTGCTCTTCGGACAGACTCATCGCGGCGGCGTGGTGTGCAGGAAACGTGCCCTCCGCTGAGCGATCCGCTATTGACCGGCCGGCCAGTCGAATTGCGCGCTTGGGCGGGAGGTGCCGTGACGTGACGTTGGATCTCTCGGGCTCCATGGATGCCGTGAGGCCCACGGCCCTTGGACTGCAGCGCGGCGTCGCTCACACATTTCGCTCAGGCGTGGTAAAGCGGCGAGGTGCATCTGATCGACGGCAAGGCGATCGCCCGCGGGATGGTCAAGGTGGAGTCGGGCGAGGATCTCGTCGAGTCGTTGCAAGCGCTGGCCGAGGCCGCCGGCTGGCGCGACGCGCTGGTGACGGGGGCAGGGTCGTTCGAGCTCGTCGAGCTGCGGACCGCGGATGGGACGACCGTGACCCTCGAGAACGCCGAGATCACCTCGCTCGCGGGGCGCATCCACCGCGGCCCGGAGGGCACGCCGTTGGTCGCGCTTCAGGTGTCGGTGGCGGTGCCGTCCGGGATCCAGACCGGACGGGTGACCGGCGCGATGACGGGCGGTCTTTTGTTGGCGGTGGACGCGGTGGTGGGCGACGGCGCGTTGTCGCGTCCGGCCCGCGTCGCGAGCCGCACCGATCCGTCGCCGGCGGGACCGAGCTTCGACGCGCCGGCGGTGCCGGGGCCCGCCGCGCTCCCGTTCGCAGACGACGGTGGCGACGGCGAGCGCGCCGCCACCAAGCCTCTGTCGCAGTCGTTCACGACCAAGCCCGTGGTGCGTCCCATCGCGGGGCCGAAGTTCGGGCTCGACGATGACGAGCACGAGAACCCCATCGTCAACGCTGGGGATCTGCTCGAGCATCCGCAGCTCGGGGTGTGCGAGGTGGTCGGCGAGGACGCCTCGGGAGGCATCAAGATCCGTCTCGCGAGCGGCAAGACCCGCGTGCTGCGCCTCGAGGCCCTCCACGTGGAGCAGGGCGAGGAGGACGACGAGGGGCGGGTGGTGTTCAAGGTCGCCGGCCCCCGCCGTCGCTGACGGCGCGCTCAGAGCTTGGCCGCGAGGAAGGCGAGGGCGCGCTCCCACGCGAGCTTCGCGCTCTCTCGGTCGAAGACCTCGGGGCGGCTCTCGTTCATGAAGGCGTGCTTGGCATCGTAGCGGAAGAGCTCGTAGTCGACGCCGCCACGATCGAGCCGCGTCGCGAGGTCATCGACCGCGCTCTTCGTGCACCAGTAGTCGTCGTTCGCGAAGTGAAACTGCATCGGGACGCCGATGGTTGCCACGTCGGCGGCCTCGGCCGGGGGGATCCCGTAGAAGCAGACGCCGGCGGCGAGCTCCTCGACGAGCACCGCGGCCAGGATCGTGAGCGCCCCGCCCATGCAGAAGCCGCTCACCGCCACCTTCTGCGCTCCGGCGGCCAAGAGGTGTTGGGCCGCGCCGCGGATGTCTTGGCTGGCCGCGTCGAGGAAATCGAGGTTGTCCATGAAGTGGCTGGCCTCGTCGCCGTCTTTGGCGAGCTTGCCGCGGTACAGATCCGGAACGAGCGCGAGATACCCCTCGGCCGCCAGCCGATCTGCGGTGTTCTTGATCTGCGGGTTGAGGCCCCACCACTCCTGGATCACCACCACGCCGCCGCGGGGGGTGCCCTTGGGGCGGGCGAGGTAGGCGGGGCAGTCTTTGCCGTCGGGGCGCTTCACGCTTTCGAGATCGCTCATCGTTCCTCCTGTCGGGCGAGAGCGTGCATGGGGCCCCTGCTCGCGTCCACCGCGGTGTGCTCGTTCGCGGGCCAGGGGCTCGGCGCTTCAGGGAGCGTCCTGCTCGGGGAGCGGAGCAGGCGCATGACGCTCGATGCCGCGCTTGCCCGACCAGAACAGGTGACCTGGCCCCGCGACGAGCGCCGTGACGTGTCCGCTCACGCGACCCAGGCGACGGGGGCGAGCCTCGGGGGCGGCGCGCACGGCGCGGAGGAGCGTGGTCGGGTCGTTCTCGTCGCCGTGAGCCTCGGCCCACACCACCTCGGCGCCCATCACCGTGAGGGCCGTCACCACCCCCGTCGCGGCGACGCGCCGCGGCAGAGGTGCACCCGGATCGAGCGCCCGCAGCACGTGGCCCGCCTCGCTCGACTCGGCCCAGAACAACGTCTCGTGCAACGCGGCCAAGAGGTCGTGGTCGCCCGCCTCGACGCTGGTCAACACGACGGGCTCGGCGCCGCCCACCGCGACGCGGGAGAGCTGGGCCTTGCCGCCGCCCTGGTAAGGAGCCTCGATGAAGAACACGGCGTCGGGCGCGCCGAAGAGCGTGACGACGCGCCGATCCCGGGTCGCGACGAGCTCGGCGTCGCCGCCTGCGTAGCGCCAGAGGCGACCCAGATCCGACCACACCAGCGCTCCGCCCACGACCGCGAGGTGATCCGGCGACGTCCCTTGCGCGACCGGGGTGGGTGCCTTGAGGGGGCTCTGGAGCTCTTCGAGGCGCGCCTGGAAGATCGACTCGGGGTCGTCGCCCTCTTTGTCGACCGACCACCAGACCGCCTCGTGGCTGTTCGCCATCGAGCCGCCGAAGGCCTCCGGGTCGTCCGAAGCGAAAACGACCACCGCGTCGCCGCCGTCGAGCCGCGCGCTCCCGAGCGTCGCGCCCTCGGTGAGGAGCCACACGAGCCGGTCCCCGACGACGCCGAGCCCGTGTGCCATCGCCGCCGAGGCCACCACCACCTCGCCCAGATCGGGCCCGCTCAGGTCGGGCTCGTAGCCCTCCGCCGTGGCCTCGGGCGACGGCGCGGGTGGGGTCACGCTCCCGAGCTCGCTGGGGGCCACGCCGGCGGATGGGGCGCCAGCACCCGGTGCGGGGGTCGAGCGGGGCCAGAGCGCCACCGCGGCGCTCACCAGCAACACGGCCGCGCCGATGAACAGCGGCACCTGGCGGGGGGACGGGCGGGGGCTCATGGTGGGGGCCGCGGCAGGCCGCGTCAGAGCAAACCGCAGGCGTGCTTGCAGCGGTCGAGGGTGTCGCGTGCGCTCTTCCGCGCTTTCTCGGCCGAGCGACGAAGCGCCGCCTCGACGAGCTCCGGCTCGCGTCGGAAACGCTCGAGCTGGGCGCGGGCGGGGGCGAAGTGGCTCTCGATGTGCTCGGCGAGCAAGACCTTCGCGTGACCGTAGCCGAAGGGCTCCCCGTCCCGCCTCCCGGTGCGATAGAAATCGGCGACACGCTCGAGCTCGTCTCCCTTCGCGAACAGGCGCAGCAGCGCGAAGACGTTGCACGTGTCGGGATCGAGGGGGTCACCGAGGGGCGTGGAGTCGGTGACGATCTTGCCGAGGTGTTTTCGCAGCTTCTTGCCGGTCTCGAACAGCGGGATCGTGTTGCCGTAGCTCGTCGACATTTTCTGACCGTCGGTGCCGGGTACGTAAGGGGCGTGCGACATCCGGGCCTCGGGACGCCGCAACAGATCGGCGCCGTACACTTGGTTGAAGTGGTTGGCCATGTCCTGCGCCATCTCGATGTGCTGCATCTGATCTTTGCCCACCGGCACGAGCGTGGCCTGGTAGATGAGGATGTCGGCGGCCATGAGCACCGGGTACGTGAAGAGGCCCACCGTGGGTTTGATCCCCTTGTCGATCTTGTCCTTGTAGCTGTGCGCGCGCTCGAGCAGGCCCATGCCCGTCACCGACGCCAACAGCCACGAGAGCTCGGTCACCTCCGGCACGTCGCTCTGGCGAAACAACAGCGCCTTGTCGGGGTCGACGCCGATCGCCATGTAGGTGGCGGCGAGATCGAACACGCTCCGCCGCAGCTCTTCGGCGTCGCGGAGGGTGGTGAGGGCGTGGTAGTCGGCGATGAAGATGAAGCACTCACCGGGGAACTCGTCCTGGAGCTCCAGGTACTGGACCATGGCCCCAAAGTAGTTGCCGAGGTGCTTGGTGCCGCTCGGCTGAATGCCCGAGAGCACGCGCTGTGCAGGCAGATTCGTGAGTGCAGGCAGAACCATGCGCGGCAACATGCCACAAAGTAGAACGCGCCGCGGCCTCAACCGGGAGGGCTCGACGCGACGCAAAAAGGCGCGGACTCGGATCGATTGTGACGGGCGCAAAAGCGTGGGCCGCGCTAGCATGAACATGTGAGCCCCATCCAACAGCGCGAACAGGCGCTGGGGGCGCGGGAAGAAGCCGCCACCACCCCCACCGACCCGGCTGCGCCAGCGCCAGCCGCAGCCGTCTCCTCGCTCGACCACGACGCGCCCGACCACGGCGCGCCCGACCACGACGCGCCCGACCACGACGCGCCCGACCACGACGCGCCCGACCACGGCGCGCCCGACCACGGCGCGCTCGACCACGACGCGCCCGACCACGGCGCGCTCGACCACGACGCGCCCGACCACGGCGCGCTCGACCACGACGCGCCCGACCACGACGCGCCCGACCCTCCGCTCCCCGAGCCGAGCGCGGCGGGGCGCGACGACGCGCAGTCGAGCGCGGAGCCGTCGAGCGCGGAGCGGCAGCGTGGGGCGGAGGTGACGTTGCCCGTCGTGCGGCGCTCTTCGCGTGCCTTGGCGGTCGTGGCCGTCGCTGCCCTCTTGCTGTCGCTGGGCGCCGTCGCCGCGATCGGGCTGGGCATCTATCACTATCATCAGGTGCTCGCGAAGACCGAGAAGGTCGAGGACGAGGAGGAGGCGAGCTCGACCAAGCGCGCCGGTCTCCCCGCGGACGGCCCGAGCGCCGACGAGGACGAGGCGGAGCCGACGAGCCTCGACGACGTGATCGTCGAGACCCTCATCAAGCGCCGCGGCTCGGTCGAGGTGGTCGATGTGGGGGCCCGGTCCGCGAGCCTTCCCGAGGTGCTGCGCGCCCAGAGCATCGTGGCCGAGGCCAAACAACAGAAGCTCCTCTTGATGCTCACCGGGCGCCGCTGCGAACCCTGCCGCGACTTCGACGCGGCGATCGATCATCCCTTGTTGCAGCAGGCGCTGGTCGACGTGCGCATCGTGAGGATCGATCTCGACGTGTTCAAGGACGAGCTCAAGCGCATGCACCTCCCGACCAACTTGTTCCCTGCCTTCTTCGTGCTCGGCGACGACCTGCGGCCGCTCGACGCGATCCACGGTGGCGAGTGGGACGACGACGTGCCGGAGAACATCGCGCCCATCATCGCCGCGTTCGTGCGCGGGGAGCTTCGCGGACGTCGCCACGTCGACTGGGCGCCGACGACGAGCAGCATCCCGCTCTGAGGTCTGCCGTCTCGGCGAGCCCCGCGGCCCGACACGCTGGGCGGCCGCGAGCGATCGCAACTTCCGACGCTGGGCGATGCATGTAAGATGGGAAACCGCATGACCCCCTCCAGGTTGGCGGCTCTGTTCGTCGCGGGCATCGTGTCGTTCGTGGCCACCACAGCGACAGCCGAGCCGACGGCGCCGGAGCGCGCGCTGAAGCTGCACGACGAGGCCAAGACGCTCTACGCCAAGGGCAAATACAACGACGCCGTCGAGCGCCTGAAGCTGGCGATCGAGCTCGATCCGGAGGCGAAGGTCCTCTACTACAACCTCGGTCTCCTCGAGGAGAAGCTCGGGCATATCGACGCGGCGCTCGCTTACTTCCGACGCTGCCTCGAGCTCGAGCAGAGCCATGAGGAGCGGGTGCGCCTCGCCAAGGTGATCAAGCGCCTCGAAGGGGCGCGCGCCTACGTCGACTGGAGCGACAATGCCCAGACGGCGCCGGTGATCATCCGAACCAGCAGCGAGCGCTCGAGCCGCGGGCGCCAGAGCGCGCCGCTCTTGCCGTGGGTGTACGTGGCGGGGGCCACGTCGGTGGCGGCCGCGCTGGTCGGGATCGGCCTGGCGGTTCGTGCTGGTGACGTCGATCCAGGCAACACGCCGACCACGGCGCCGGGGGTGACGCCCGAGCAGCTCCAAGAGGCGAGCGCAGAAGCCCATGGCCTGGCCATCGGCGCCGACGTGTCGTTCGGCATTGGCGCGGGGGCGCTGGCCACGGCGGTCGTGCTCGCGGTCGTGAGCGCGCATGGGATCTCCACCGAGGTCGCGCGTGATCACACGCTGTCGGTCGGTGCCACGGGCGGCCTTTGGACTTGGCGTTTCTGATGACAGCGCGCGCGAGGCTGGGTCTCGAGGTCGTGACCCACGCGAGGGCGTCGTCGCGCCGGCCGCTCTCGACCGCTCGATGGCTCGCCACCGCGGCGAGCCTCGCCGCGGTGGCCGTGCTCGCAGGGGGTTGTCACCGCATGTTCGACGGCGAGGTGCAGGGCTTCCGCTGCGAGGCGGAGGGCACTTACGGGCCCCCCGCCTGTCCTGCGGGAGAAACCTGTGTGGCTGGCGCCTGCACCGCGATCGGCGCCCCCTTTGCTGCGCCCTGCACGAGCGACGGCGACTGCAGGGACGGGACCCCGTGCATCGATCCGGCCGACTTCGGAGCGAGCGGCGCGCCGCGTTGCACAGAGCTCTGTTGTGCGTCGAGCGACTGTGGCGCGGCCGACAACGGCACGGTCTGCTGGCTCCCACCGGCGACGACCGGCGGCCTGTGTTGGCCGGCGGCGGAGCTGGGCCGCGAGGCGCCGGGCGAGGGGAGGCCGGGGGCGAGCTGCAAAGGCCCGAGCGACTGCCGCTCGGCGCTCTGCGAGGGGGGGCGCTGCGCGGGTGCTTGCTGCAACGACTCGTACTGCGACAGCGACCAGGTCTGTCGCGTGCGGCTCAGCGAGCTGGCCGAGCGCGAGGTCTTCACCTGTGGGTTGGCGGCCGGCCCCGGCACGGGCGGCACCTGCGACAGCGACGACGACTGCGTCTCCGGCCGGTGCGTGTTTGGGGACGACATGGTGCAGATCTGCGCCGAACCGTGCTGCAGCTCACGGGACTGCGACAGCGTGTACGTGGGCGCCGCGCTGCGCCCGGTGGCCTGCGCGGTGGTGGCGGGCAACCTCCGCGCCTGCAGCAAGCTGTTGCCGGTGACCGCGCTCGGGGACGTTGGCGCCGCGTGCGTGGTGGGGGAGGACTGCCGGAGCGGGGTGTGCATCGAGGCCGGAGGACGTCGCATCTGTTCAGATGCGTGCTGCGACGACCAGAGCTGTGGCGACGCGGCCGCTTTCGCCTGCCTGCCCGTCCAGGTGGGCGACACTTGGGCCTTGCGATGCGTCCCCAGGTGACGGACTATCAAGTAAGTAAGTGAAGTTCACGGGGCCCACAGACCAGACCGGGCGGTCACTCAGGGCGCTTCGGGGCGTGATCTGTCCCCGGTGTCGGCACCTGGACGAGGACCCTCAGGAGGGCGTTTGGCGTCGGTGCCCCAACCACTCGGACCGGGTGATGGTGACCACCTCCGCGCTCGCGGGGGCCGACGGTGATCCCTTCATCGGGATGGTGATCGCTGGGCGTTACGCGGTGTTGGAGCGCCTCGGGGCCGGCTCGATGGGCACCGTCTACCGGGCTCATCAGGAGGCGATGCGTCGGGATGTCGCGCTCAAGATCGTCCGGTCCGACCGACTCGTCGACCCCCAGGCCAAGGGGCGGTTTCAGCAAGAGGCTCACGCCACCAGTCTGCTCACCTCGGTGCACACGGTCACGGTGTTCGATTTCGGTGAGGTCCGCGTCGAGGGCGACGATCCGGCGATGGTGGATGGGTCGCTCTTTCTCGCGATGGAGCTGCTCGAGGGCGAGTCGCTTGGCGACCGCCTCAAGCGCGTGAAGCGGGTCGCGCCCTTCGACGCGGTGGGGATCGTCCGCGACGCGCTCACGTCGCTCGCCGAGGCGCACGACAAGGGGGTGATCCATCGCGACCTCAAGCCCGACAACCTTGTCCTGATGCGCAACGCCGCGGGCGAAGAGATGTGCAAGGTGCTCGACTTCGGCATCGCCAAGGTGCTCAACCAGCAGGGGGGCGTGGATGCCCTCGAGACCCAGGCCGGCACGGTGTTCGGGACGCCGCGCTACATGTCGCCCGAGCAGGCGCAGGGCAAGCAGCTCGACGCGCGCAGCGATCTGTATTCGTTGGGCGTGATCCTCTACCACATGCTCCTCGGCAAGCCGCCCTACACCGACGGCGACGCGGTGGTGGTGATGGCGCACCACATCAAGACCGTGCCGAAGCGGCCCACGGTGGCCGATCCCGAGCTCGCCCTGCCGCAAGATCTCGAAGACCTCTTGATGCGCGTGCTCGACAAGGATCCGGCGCAGCGCCCGCAGTCGGCCCAGGCCTTCATCGCCGCGCTCGACGCGCTCGGGCCGCTCACCGCTCCCGCCGCGAGCGCACAGCTGACGGCGGTGGTGGGGCCGCGCGACCCGAGCCGGTCGCGGCGCGTGATGTTCATCGGGGTCGCGGCGGCGGCGCTGATCGGGCTGGTGTCGGCGATGGCGGTCACCAGCGGAACGGGGGACGAGGCGTCGAGCCCGCGAGGGGCGGGCTCGGGGGAGCTGAGCACGGGGGTGAGCTCCGACCGCGGCCTGGACGTGAGCTCCGACACCGACGACGCTGGAGAGCGGTCGGCGGCGGCGACCGGGCAGCCTCCGTCGAACGCGCCGACGCCGCTGCCCGAAGAGCGAGAGGTCCCCCCGACGGTCACGTCACCCGAAGCGCCGGCGTCGGCCATCCCCCCGCCCGCATCGGCGGGCCCCGAGTCGCCACCGCCGCCCCTGGCACTTCCGAGCGCCAAGGTGCCGAAGCCGGCCGGGACGCGCGGCTACGAGAAGTTCGATTGAGAGCCCCGACACGCGTGAATTTCGGGGAAATCTTTCGCCAATCCGAGCTGTACGACCCTGTAGGGAGGGTGTAGGCTCCGCCGCTAAGCAATGGACCCGGCACAAGTCGAGATGCTGGTTCAGCGCCTCGTAGCGGACCCACACGACGGGGACGCCCTGGCGCTCGCGCACCACGCGGGACAACAAGACCCGACCTCATACGCCGGCTTGCTCGAGCGCGTGGGGGAGCGCTCGACCGATCAGGTCTTCGCGGCGCACTGGTTCAACGAGGCGGCGATCGTCTGGGAGCAGCTGGGGGACGTGGGCCAGCGCAACCGCCTGTTGCACATGGCGTCGGAGCGCGATCCGGCCAACGTGGGGGTCGTCGATCGGGTCGCCCAGCTCTACCGCGAGGCCGGGGACGTGGCGCGCCTCGCGCATCTGCTCGAGCGCATGACGGAGGGTATCGCGGCGGTGGTGCACGAGCAGCCGGAGCTCGCGCAGAACCTCGCGAGCGGGCACGAGGAGCTGGCGCGTCTGTACAGCGACGGCGGCGCCGCCAACCCGGAGCGCGCCGCCTTCCACTGGGCCCGGCTCGCGGCGCTCGACCCGAAGAACACCTACGCCGTCTACTCGGCGCGTGAGCTCTACAAGTCGGTGGGACGCTGGGTCGAGGCGTTGCCATTGTTCGAGACGGAGATCGCCAACGAGCGCGATCCCGAGCGGCGCGTGGCCCTCCTGCGAGACGAGGCGGAGGTGCGCCGCAACACGGGTGATTGGGCCGGGATGACGCGCGCGCTGCAGCGGGCGCTCGAGAGCAAGCCCGACGACCACGCCCTCATGTACGAGGCCAGCTACTCCGTGATCGAGCGGCTCGACGCAGCGCACGACGTGTCGCAAGCGGTGGGTGCGGACGAGCGCGCCTGGGCCGGGCACGTGCTGCTCGCGCTCGCCGAGAGCTACGGCAACGAGTCGAGCCACGCGCTCGGCTACGCCCAGGCCGCGCTCAAGGCGTCACCGGGGGATGACCGCTCGATGCAGCTCGCGGACTATCACGCCGAGCAGCTCGGGCGGAGCGCCGAGCTCGTCGAGCTCTTCGGCGCCTACCTGCGCGCCAACCCGCAGGGGTTCATGGCCGAGAAGGCCCGCCAGGTGCTCGGCTCGTTCGGGCAGGCGGCGCCGATGAGCGCGCCGTATGGTGGGGGGCCGCCTTCGCACGGGGCCGGTGGTGGGTATCCCCCGACGCCGGGCTCACAGCCGGCTGCGGCGCAGCCGCAGCACCAGCTGCCGGGGCTCCCGAGCGCGGGAGCCCCGAGCGCGGGTGGCGGTCCCGCGAGCTTCGGTGCACCGGCGCCGCACGTCGCACCCGGGTCCCAGCACGGGATGGCCGGGTACGACGCCGGGGCCGCGCACCCCCCGGCGGCGTCCCCTCAGGCTGGGTACCCCCCCGCCGCTTCGGTGTCGCAAGCGCCGACGTCCCACGCCGGTGCCCCCTACGAGCAGGCCCCCTACGAGCAGGCGCAGGCGTCGCAGGTCCCGGCGTCGCCGGCTCAGGCGCCTTACGAGCACTCCCCGCCGTCCCACCCGTTCGGCTCCCAGCCCGTGCCGCCGTCGGCGCAGCCCGTCCACGACCCGCCATCGTTCGGTGGTCCGAGCTCGGCGCCGGTGAGCGCGCCGCCCCAGCCGACCCTCGACCCCAACAGCCTCGAGGGGCTGCTCGCCCAGGCCCAGGACGACGACGCGAAGAATCGCAAGCCTCAGGCCTACGCGTGCTTCCGCCGGGTGTTGCAGCTCAGCCCGGCCCACCCGGAGGCGCTCGCGTGGGTGGATGATTTTCTGCGACAGCGGCGAAAGTACGCCGATCTTCGCGACGTCCTCCTCGCCGCCGCCGCCGACGAGACGATCCAGCACGAGGCCCGGGTGCGACAGCTGCGCGACGTGGCCGAGATGTGTGAAGAGAAGCTTCGCGACTGGGACGGCGCGATCACCGCGTATCGGCAGATCGCGGAGCTCGACCGGAGCGATGAGCAGGCGCGGGAGCAGCTGTTCAAGCTCTACGAGAAGCTCAAGCGTTGGGACGAGTATGCGCCGCTGCTCGAGCAAGAGGTGATCGCCGAGGACGACGACGCCAAGCGGCTCGCGCTCGAGGAGCGGCTCGCCGACGTCCACGAGAAGCGACGCAAGGATCCGCTCGCTGCGGCCGAGGTGTGGGTACGGATCAGCCAGCTGCGGCGCGGTGAGGCGGAGCCCGTCGACAAGGCGGTGGCGCTGTACCAGGAGGCGGGCCAGCTCCACACCGCGGCGCAGGTGATCGGAGACAGCTTGGCGGAGCTGGACGACGTGCCCAAGCGCGGGGCCATGCTCGAGAAGCTCGGCGCGCTGCGCATGGAGCTCGGCGACGCGAGCGGGGCCGGCGACGCCTATGGCGAGGCGGCGTCCCTCCTCGACAAGGACGCCGACTACGAGCTGGCCTGCAACGCGTACCAGCACGCGCAGCGCTACGCCGACGCTGCTCACTTGTTCGAGCGTCGGGCCGCCCTCCACGAGGGCAGCGAGCGCGCCAAGCACCTCGCGCAGGCGGGCTTCATGCTGCTCTCCGCGGGGAACCCCGAGGCGGCCTTGTCGCAGCTGGAGGCGGCGAGCGAGCTCGATCCGCAGAACGACGAGCTCGCGACCCGGGTGGAAGAACAGTACCACCAGGCCGGTCGGCACGAAGAGCAGGTGGCGTTTCTCCTGCGGCGCGCCGAGAACATCGCCGACAAGGCGATGCGGGTTGGCGTGCGCCACCGCGCCGCCGCGATCCAGCGCAGCCTCGGCGACGAGCGCGGCGCCCAACAGAGCCTCGTCGCCGTGCTCGAGGACGGCGACGACGTGACCGCGCTCCAGCTCCTCTGCGACATGGCGGAGCGCTCGGAAGACTTCGCGAGCGCGGTCGAATACCTCCACAAGCTGATCCTCCTCACCCAGGGCGACGACAAGCTCGCCTATGCCGTTCGGCGCGGCCAGCTCCTCGCGGAGGCGCTGGGCGACATCGACGGCGCGGTGACCGCGTATCAGCGCATCCTCGCCGAGATCGACGCGACCAATGTCTACGCGCTGAAGGCGGTGGCGGATCTGGAGATGCGCCGCTCCGACCACACAGCGGCCGCCGCGGCGCTCGAGAAGCTCCTCTCGGGGGCGACGGGCGACTCCCGGATCGAGGTCGCTCGGCAGCTCGCGCAGCTGTACGAAGGTCCGCTCGACGACGTCGACAACGCGGTACGCGTGCTCGACATCGTTCATCAGGGCGACTCCGAAGACTTCGATGCGATCGCGCGCCTGCAGCGGCTCACCGAGAAGCAGGAGAACTGGCCGCGGGTCACGGAGCTGATGCGGAAGCTCATCGAGGTGGAGGGCGACGACGAAGAGGCGTCCGAGATGACGCGCCAGCTCGCCACCATCTACGCGACCAAGATGGGGCGCGGCGACGACGCCCTCGGTGTGTTGCAGGAGCGGGCCGATCAAGGCGACCAGGCCTGCCAGCAGGCGTACGTCGACCTGGGCGTCGAGCTCGGTTGGAAGGGTGTGGTCGCCGCCAAGCTCGTAGCGTGGAACGAGTCGGTGGTGGGCAGCTCGCGGGCGGTCGCCTTGCGCAAGGCGTTCGAGTTGTTCCTCGACGTCGAGCGCGACACCGACGCGCGCGGGGTGGCGATGGAGCTCGCTCGCTCCAAGGAGTGCGACGCGGACATGGCGCGACGCCTCGAGGAGATCGCGGTCCGCCTCCGAGATCTCGACGCGCTCCACGTCGCGCACGACATCATCGCCAAGGAGCTCAGCGGTGGCGAGCGCGCGGCGGAGTTCGTGCGGCAGGCGGAGGTGATGGCGGCGGCGGGGGCCGACGCGCTCGACGCCATCCATCACGGAGAGCTCAGCCTGGCCGCGGTGGATCCTGCCGAGGCGCAACCGCTCATCATGCGTCTGGCCCAGCTCACCGAGGCGCCGGGTCACGTGATCGATCTGTTCGAGCGGCAGGTGGCCCGCTGCAAGAAGCCCCAGGAGCGGGTGGCCGCGCTCGCGGCGGCCGCGCAGGTGGCGGCGCAAGCCGGTGCCCTCGACCGGGCGCGCGATTTCTTCAACTCCGCCCTGAGCGGTGGGGTGCACGAAGAGACGCTGTCGGCGCTCGAGGAGGCGGCGCGCAACGCCGATCTCGCCGCCGGGGGCGATGGGCGGCTCCTTCGAACGATGGCCGAGGCCCTCGCCGCGGGCGGCCAGGGGTCGCGAGATGGCGGCCGCACGCGGAGCGCGCTCTTGCGTCGGGCGGCGGTGATCGCCCATCGCGAGCTCGGCGACATCGAGGCGGCGTTCAACTGGCTCGGCGACTCGCTCATCGCGCACGTGGACAGCGCGGTGCTCGAGGCGCTCGACACGCTCGGTCGCGAGGTGGGCGATCAGAAGCGCGTGGAGCGGGCGCTCAGCCGCGCGCTCGACGAGGTGTACGACGGACCGCTGGTGCGCAAGCTGCTGCGCCGTCGCGCCGATCTGCGGCGCACCGTGCTCAACGATCGGGCGGGGGCGGCCACCGATCTGAAGCGCCTGCACGATCTGTCGCCATCGGACCAGGATCTCACCAAGGAGCTCTCGCGCCTGCTCACCGAGCTGCGTGATCACCGCGGGATGATCGAGCTGTACGAAGACCAGATCCTGCGCGGGCGCGAGCCCCACGTGCGGGCCGAGCTCGCGCGCAAGGTCGCGCGCATCTGGGAAGAGGACATCGGCGACGCGCGGGAGGCGGCCGACGCTTGGCGCCGCGTGTTGCGGATGAAGGCGGGGGACAAGGAGGCGGGGGCCGGGCTCGAGCGGGCCAAGAGCGGCAAGCTGAAGAAGCCGCCGCCGGTGCGCCACTTGTCATCTTCTCCGCCGCCGGATCTGCGGGCGCTCGCCAGCAACCGGCCAGACCGGACCACGCCCCCGAGCTCCGGGGACGACGCGCCGGAGGAGTACGACGGGACGTACGAGGTGGGCGGGGAGGTCGTCGAGTCGGTGGCCCCGGGCGACGAGAGCTACCCCGCGGAGGCGGGAGCGGAGTCGGCGCCGCCGGTGTCTGGGGGCGTGGAGGAAGGCACTTACCGACCGACGCAGGACTGGACGACCGCCGCCCACGAAGCGGTTCGGGTGGTCGGGCCCGACGTCGTCGCCGAAGCCGGCTCGTCGGTCGGGACGGGCGGCGCGCACCCGCCGGGCTCGAACGCGGGAGGCTCCGAGCCGCAGGCCTACGACCAGGCCTACGAGCAGCCCGGCGCGGTGCAGCCGGGCCACGACGCGTCGGGCTACGCCCAAGGCTACGATCCCAACCAGCAGCCCGGCTACGGCCAGCCGGGGGATGGAGCGCAGCCGGGGGGCGGAGCGCCGGGGCATGAGCCATGGGCCGGACACGCGCAGCCGGGCTACGAGCAAGAGGGCTACGCCCAGCCAGGCCACGAGCATCCCGGCTACGCGCAGCCGGGCCACGAGCAGCAGCCGGGGTACGAGCCACAGGGGTACGCGCCGCCGGGCTACGCGCAGCAGGGCGGCTACGAGCAGCAGGGGTACGCGCCGCCGGGCTACGAGCAGCAGGGCGGCTACGAGCAGCCGGGCTACGAGCAGCAGGGC
>CAYOAL010000135.1:0-28160 GCA_964401935.1 uncultured Polyangiaceae bacterium | reverse complement strand
ATCGACATGTCCGCCGCTGCCTTGGGCGCGGACGGGGGGGCCTCGGCCTCGGAGGCCGCCTTCGTGTTGGCCTTCGTGTTGGCCTTCGTCTTGGCCTTCGTCGTGGCCTTCGTCCTGGCGTGGGTCTTGGCCTTCGCCGTCTTGTCCGCCGCAGCATCCGGCGCGGACGGGGGGACCTCGGCCTCGGAGGCAGCCGGCGCCTTCGTCTTCGCCTTTTTTGGGGTCTTGGCCTTCGTCGTCGCTCTCTCGCTGGTCCCTGTCTTCGCCTTCGGATCGGCCTGGGCCTTGGCTTTCGCGCTGGCCTCGGTGTTCGTCGTCGCCCTTGGGCGCGTCGGCAACGTCACCTTGGGGGCTGTGCGCGAAAGCGCCTCGGTGGCGCTCTCGGGCTCCGCTGGGCCCGCCGCAAGAGGAGCGGGGCGCTCTCCCCGCGCGGCCGCCTTCGATGTCGCGCTGCGCTTGCTCGGGGGCTTCTGTGCCTTCTTCTCGGCGGTCGCCCGGCCGGTCGCTCGGCCCCGGCGGATCGGCGCGCGCTCGCCGCTGTCCCCGTCCGGGCCGCTGTCCCCGTCCGGGCCGCTGTCCCCGTCCGGGCCGCTGTCCCCGTCCGGGCCACTGTCCCCTTCTGGGCCGCTGTCGGGTGCCTGGTCGGCCATCGAAAAAGCCCTGTCGGACGCCTCGGACGTGGCATCGAAACCTCTGGCGCCCACTCCACGGATCTCCTGTCGCTCCCCGCAGCGTAACGACGGAAGCAGGCACGCACTAGTTTTCGCCGTCGTGGGCCGCCGCCGCTCCGTGGTGTGTCGCTCCTCCGACGACCGCATGGGTGCTCGCCGCTGGCTCGCGAGCGCGCGGTCGAGGGTCCCCGGCGCCCCTCCGCGCGGCGTCACTTGGGAACCCGCTACGCACTTGCGGGAAGAGGTACTAAGATCAGGCGGTGCGAAAGCCGTCCACCCGGGGCCTCGCCGCGACGCTCATGCTCGCGGTCGCGTTTTTCTTCGCGGCAGCGTGCGGCGCGCGCACGGGCGACTACGGCGCCACGGGCTCGTCCGGCGAGGGGGGGAGCGACTGCAAGAACGTCGGGGAGGCCTGTGGCGGCGACGACGAGTGTTGCACCGCGCCTTGTGAGAGCGGTTTCTGCGGGGGCACGTGCACGCCCGACGGCGCCGACTGCACCCTCGACGAGGACTGCTGCAACGGCCTCTGCGAGCTCGGCGTGTGCGGCGGGGAGTGCCGCGAGCTCGGGGAGACGTGTGTCCCGGGACAGTGTTGCCCGCCGCTCGGCTGCGAAGGGGGCCTGTGTACCTTCAGCGAGTGCCTCGACGACGGCGCCGCCTGTGGCACCGACGGGGAGTGTTGCTCGGGCGTTTGTGACGACGGCGTCTGCGGTGGCGGCTTGTGCGCGCCGGATGGCGCCCCTTGCTTCGACTCTCCCGAGTGCTGCAGCCTCAACTGCGTGGCCGGGGTGTGCGGCTCTCCTGGTTGCAGCCACGACGAGTGCCAGGCCGGCGCGCCCCTCGATCGTTTCTGCACCGCGTGCACCGTGCAGGTGTGCGAGCTCGACCCGTTCTGCTGCGAGCAGGCGTGGGATGGGGCCTGTGTGGCGCTCGCGACCGAGCTGTGTGGCCTGAGCTGCGGCATGTGCACGCCCAACGGCGGGCTCTGCGCCACGCCCGACGACTGCTGCTCCGGCTTCTGCAACGGCGGCGTCTGCCAGAATCCCTGCCTTCCCGACGGCTCCTTCTGCAACGGCGCGGCGCAGTGCTGCAGCGGGCAGTGCAGCGGAGGGATCTGCGGTCCCGGCGGCGACTGCAGCCACGACGAGTGCACCCTCGGCGGACCCCTGTTGCCGGCGTGCAGCCCCTGCGTGACGCAGGTGTGTGCGCTCGATCCGTTCTGCTGCCAAGTGTCGTGGGATGAGCTCTGCGTCGACGAGGCGACTCAGTTCTGTGGCTTGCCCTGTGGCAACTGTGTTCCCGGGGGAGGGTTCTGCAACGCGCCGGGACAGTGTTGCAGCGGCGTATGCAACAACAACGTGTGTGCCGCCGAGTGTCTGCCCGATGGCTCGTTCTGCGTGTCCCCCGACGCCTGCTGCAGCGACGTGTGTAATGGAAATGTGTGCGGCTTGCCGTGCGTTCCCGATGGGGGCTTCTGCAACAGCCCTGGCGAGTGCTGCGGCAACCAGTGCAACAACGGCGTCTGCGGTCCCGGGGGCGACTGCTCCCACGACGAGTGCACGCTCGGCGGCCCGCTCCTCGAGAGCTGCACCCCCTGCACGGCCGAGGTGTGCGCCGTCGATCCGTTCTGCTGCCAGCAGGGTTGGGACAGCATCTGCGTCGACGAGGCCGAAGATCTCTGCGGCATCACCTGTGGCCCCTGCACCCCCGACGGTGGGGGCTGCATGGACGGCTCCGAGTGTTGCAGCGGAAGCTGCGAGAACGGCACCTGCGGGAGCAGCTGCGAGCCGGACGGGGCCTTCTGCTTCGACGCCGATCAGTGCTGCAGCATGCAGTGCGAGAACTTCCAGTGTGGTGGCACCTGCTTGCCCGACGGCTTCCCCTGCGGAGATCCCAGCCAGTGCTGCAGCGACGCGTGCAACGACGGCTTCTGCGGCGCGGGGCCGATCTGCCCGTCGGACGGCTCGGTTTGCGGTGACTGCATCGCCGGGAACTGCTGTGGTCAGCTCTTGGGCTGCCTCACGAGCCCGGGTTGTCTCGATGACGTGTTCTGTTTCCAGAGCTGTGTCGGCGGCGGGACGCCCCTGCCGTTCTGCTTGTTCCAGTGCATCGACGACCCGGCCGCCTTCGACGTCCTCATTTGCCTGGCCGGCAACTGCTCCGGGTCGTGCCTCTGACGCCCCCGTCGGTCCGTGGCGGGCGGCTCGACGGCACCCACGAAACGTGTAACATCAAGCTCATCATGAAGGGCGGCGTCGTGGTTTTCGTGGGCGGGCAGTTCGCGCGCCACGACCGCTCCCTGGGGGATCCGCGATGAACGGGGACAGAACTCGTACGGTGGCGACCCGCGGGGCGTTGCTCGCGGCCGCCATCTCGTTCGTCTCCCTCGCCTACGCGTGCGAGGACGACGCCGCGAGCACGATCAGCGAGGGAGCCGGCGCCTCAGCGGGCAAGGGCAGCGGCGGGAGCGGCGACGGCGGCGACGGCGGCCTGAACATCGGCGGGATGATCGGCTCGGGGGGCAGCGGCGGCAGCTGCGTGGATCTCGACATCACCCCCGAGTTCGAGCAGCTCCCTGCGGACATCGTGTTCATCATCGACAACTCGGGGTCGATGGGAGACGAGATCGACGAGGTCGAGTCGAACATCAACAACAACTTCGCCTCGATCATCGCGAGCTCGGGCATCGACTACCGCGTCATCATGATCACCGCCCATGGCGGCAGCGACCCGCTCTTGCAACCGAGCGCGCCGGTGTGCATCACCCAGCCGCTCAGCAGCATCCCCACCACCGACGTCGACCCCGCCGACGGGATCCCCGACGGCTGTGATGGGCCCCCGGGAGACGTCCCCGGGCAATTTTATCACTACGACGTGTTCCTCGGCGGCGGCTCGGGCAACGGCGTTCAGTCCACCGACGGCCTGTGCATCCTGCTCGAGACCCTCTACGGCTCCGACGGTGGCGGGCCCGCCGACGAGTGGGGCTTGCATCCGGAGGGCTGGATCAAGTGGCTGCGCCCCGAGGCGGTGAAGGTGTTCGTGATGATCACCGACGACCGAACGAGCTGCACGCCGATTCTCCCGATGTTCCCGAACGCCCCCGAGCTCCGGGATCAGGTGACCGTCGGCACCATGATCGCCGACGGGAAGGAGACCGCGTTGCGTTTCGACGCGTTGCTCACGAGCCTGGCCCCCAACCAGTTCGGCACGACCGCAGATCGCAACTACAAGTGGTACAGCATCGTTGGGGTGCAGCCGAAGCCCTCTCCGGACGAAGCCTATGGGTGGCTCGAGCCGGTGGTGACGGTGGACGGCGACTGCCCTGGCGCGGACAACGTGCAGAACCTCGCTTACTCGGTGAACACCGGCAACCAGTGGCTGTCGATCGGCACCAAGGGTCTGCGGTTCCCCGTCTGTGCCACCGGCGAGTACGACACCGTGTTCAACTCGATCGCCGACGGCGTGATCAAGAGCACCGCGATCCCGTGCGAGTTCGATCTGCCGCCGCCTCAGGGAGGTCAGGATCCAGATCTGAACACCCTCTCGGTCGTGTACGTGCCGGGCGACTCACCGGGCCCGGAGGAGGAGTTCAATCGCGTGCCGAACCTGGCCGCGTGCGGTGCGCTCACCGACGCGTTCTGGATCGACACGTCGGTGTTCCCGAACCGCATCCACCTCTGCCCCGAGACCTGCGAGCGCATCGAGGAAGACTCGCTCGCCGGGATCGGGGTGCGTTATCAGTGTGGCGGGATCGACTGATCGAGCGCGCGTGCCGCTGAGCCGCCGCGCTCGCGGGCTGGGCCTCGCGCTCCTCGTCGGGGGGGGGCTCGCCGCTCAAGGCTGTGAGCCCACGAGCGAGCGGGGCGTGACCACGGCCCGCCCTCCGAGCGCGACGAGCGCGGGAGCGCCGCGCCCTGTCGACGACGACGAGGTGCAGACCGTCGACGACACCGTGCCCGCCAACGAGGCGCCCGCCGACGAGGCGCCCGACGGCGGCGCGGACGCAGCCGCGGACGGCCCGAGCGCGCTCGACGGCGGGGACGAGGGCGACGAGCCCGACGAGCCCTGCGCGCCGGAAGACCCTACGCTCAAGCCGCTCACGCTGCTGCGCTTCTCCTTCACCGACGGCATCGAGGGCAAGGATCCTCGCAGCAAGCTCGACGTCGCGAAGGCCGGCCAGCGCGTGTATGCCCACCTCACCCTGAGGAACCGCTCGGGGCGCACGCGTTGCGTCCACCTCACGTTCCGGGTTGGGGGGAAGAAGCGCACCGAGGTGACGCTCAAGATCGGCCCGTCGTGGTCTTGGCGCACGTTTGCGTACAACACGTTGCGCGCCGACGACAACAAGCCGCTCGAGCTGACCGTGCGCGACGATCAGAACAAGCTGATCCTCGAGCGGCAGCTGCCGGTGATCCCCAGCAACCGCTGAGCTCGCGCTCGGCGTGCCGGCGCTGCCCAGGGGGGGATGGCCGACGGGACGTCCGCTTCGTCGGGTTCAGGCGGTGGGCTGCCTCGGGAGGCGCGGCGCGAGGAGCGACTGAGCCCAGCCAGGCATGCGCGGGAGGGCGATCGCGAGCGCCTCGAGATCCTCGCCGTCGATCACCACGCCGTCGTGCGTGCGATGCACCTTCAGCGGGAAGCGCACGACCTCGCCGTGCCAGGCCAACAGGCGCGAGCCGGAGGCCGGCCCCGCGTCGGGCACGATGACCTCCGTCGCCGACATCGGCGCGGCGAGGTAGCGGGAGAGCACCTCGAGATCTTGGTCGAGCGCGGCCCACCGCGTCGGCCACGTGTGATCGACGTCGATCGTGAAGCTCTCGATCTGGCGCTCGAGCTCGCCGGCACCGAGCCGCTCGGTGAGCTCGAGCCGCTCGCCGTCGAGCGCGTCGAGCAACACCATCACGTCGGTGGCGGGGACGTCGGCGTGCACTTGGTACTGGTGGCGTGTCATGAAGTAAATATGACGTATCGTAACTTTTGTTCAAGCGGTGTTCCTGCCCCGGCGCGTTCGGGTCGCGTGGCGCGAGTGCTCGCTCAGCCAGCCGCGGCGCCGACGCTTCGGACTGCGGCCACAAGCGCCTCGCCGTAGGCCGCGACTCGGCTCGGTCCCATCCCATGCACCTCGAGGAGGGCGTCGAGCGTGGTCGGTTTGGCGTTGGCGATCGCGGCGAGCGTGCGGTTATTGCACACCACGAACGCGGGCACGCCGTGCTCCTCGGCGAGGGTGGCGCGCACCGCCCGGAGATGCTCGAAGAGGGCAGGATCGCTGCACTCGGGCCCCTCGTCGCCGCGACTTCGCCCACGCTTGTCGGGCCTTCCGTGGCCCTCGCCGCGACTTCGCCCGCGCTTGTCGGAACGGGACCGTGCAGGCGGCGCGCTCGGCAGCACGATGCGGATGGGGCGTTCCCCTTTCATCGCTGCGACCCCCTCGGGGGTGAGGAAGGGCACGGGGAACTCACTCGCGGTGAGCTCGACCAACGACGCGGTGAGGAGCCGCCGCAACAGGCTCACGATCCACGGCTGCGAGTGCTCGGAGAGGATCCCGTGGGTGGAGAGGCGGTCGAGCCCGAGCTCGGCGATTCGCGGCGTGGTCGTGCCGTGGAGGCTGGTCGCGAGGGCGGTGAGGCCGGCCCGTCGCCGGAGCCGCGCCACGCCGGCGAGGGCCTTCTTCACGATGAGCACCTCGGCGTCGGTCATGGCGGCGCCGGTGCGGGCCTCGCTCCGCCCGAGGCGCTCGCACACGTCACAGTGCCCGCAGCCTCCGAGCGCCTCCGACTCGTCGCCGAAGTAGCTCAGGATGAAGTCGTGGCGGCAGCTGCTCGCTTCGGCGTAGCGCATGAGATCGAGAAAGAGGCGCCACTCACGCTCCACGAGGTGCTCGGCGCCGTGCTCTTCGCGCGCGCGCTCGATGAGGCGGCGCCGGAACGCGTAGTCGGACGCGCCGCTCAGCAAGAGCCCGTGGGCCGCTCTGCCATCGCGGCCTGCGCGCCCCACCTCCTGGTAGTACTGCTCGATCGAGCCAGGGGCCATCAGGTGCACCACGAGGCGAATGTCGGGGCGATCGATCCCCATCCCGAAGGCGTTGGTGGCGACCACCACGTTCACCTCGCGCTCGGCGAAGCGCCGGCTGGCCTCTTCGCGCTCCCGTGGCTCGAGGCCGGCGTGATAGGGCAGCGCGTTCCACCCGGCCGCGGCCATTTCGTCGGCGAGGCGCTCGGTGTTCTTGCGCGTGCCGGCGTAGATGATGGCGCCTTCAGAGGCACGGGCCGCGGGCCCGAGCACCTCGCCGACCTTTCGGATGGCGGCGCGCCGGCGCTCTCGGGCCCCGTCGGTCTCGTCGACCTCGAGGCGGAGGTTGGGCCGCGCGAAGCCTCGCATGATGACCGCGGTGTCCGCCGGCATCCCGAGCCTCTCGCGGATTTCGTCGCGTACGGCGGGGGTGGCGGTGGCGGTGCATGCGAGCACTCGGGGCGGCGCGACCTCCGCGAGCACCTCGCCGAGGCGGAGGTAGTCGGGGCGGAAGTCGTGACCCCACTGCGAGATGCAGTGCGCTTCATCGATGGCGACGAGCGGAGGGCGGAGCTCACGGAGCAAGGTCACGGTCGCGGCGCTGCGGAGGCGCTCGGGAGCCACGTAGCAGAGGTGGAAGGCGCCGGCGCGCAGGCCCTCGAGGCGGCGGTGGCGCTCCTCTGGCGCGAGGTTGGACGCGATGTAGGTGGCCGCGATCCCGCGGTCGCGCAGGCCCCGCACCTGGTCGTCCATCAGCGCGATGAGCGGAGAGACGACCACCGTGGTTCCCTCGAGCACCACCGCCGGGAGCTGGTAGCAGAGCGACTTTCCGCCGCCGGTGGGCGCGATCACCAGCGCCCGTCGCGGCCCCTCCAGCACCGCGTCGATCGCCTCGCGCTGCCACGGCCGGAACGACGCGAGGCCGAACCGGTCGGCGAGGGTTTGTTCGAGGGAGGGCACCGCGCGCGACCATAGCGGCATCGACGACGGCGGCGAAAGAGCGTCTTGGAGCGCAGGGTTCATCCACCCTAGGTGTCGCAAGAACCGCACGACAATTGCCGATCCATCGGGTCGCCCGTGCTGCCGTGACACCGCCTGGGCCGACTCTTGGGGTGCTTGATGCTGATATGGGTGAAGATGACGGTGGTGGTGCTCATCTCGGCGTGGCCCAGGATCTCCTGGAGGAGACGCACGTCACGGCCACCTTCGAGCATGTGCGTGGCCATGTAGGAAGCGAATCAGGTCACGTAGCGGCTCGCCGCCCTCATGGCGCGCCGGCTCGCATTGCGGTGTTGTGGCGTCCTCTGAAGAGCGGCTGCGGCAGGCCCAGAGCTCCTTCGAGCCCTTCCGGATCTCCCATGTGACGTCGGTTCGGCCATCGTTCACCGCCACCACCCCGACGTTGACCATGGCGCCGCCGAACTTCTCGTGCAGCGAGAGGCCCGACGATGAATCGTAGGCGCGAACGGCGCGCGAGAGCGACCTCGGGTACACTGGGCCAATGCAGCCTCTGGTGAGCGCGGGGTGGCTCCTCGAGCGAGCGACCCAGGTGACCGCGAACGAAGTGATCGTGCTCGACACGCGGTGGAGCCTGAGCGGCGCGGCTCATGCCGCCTACCTGGAGGGCCACATCCCGGGGGCGCACTTCGTGGATCTCGATCGCGAGCTCGCCGCGCCCCCCGGCCCCGGCCGCCCGGGGCGGCACCCACTCCCGAGCGCCGCCACGTTCGGCGGGATGCTCGGTCGCGTGGGCTACGCGGCGGGGCGCTTCGTGGTGGCCTACGATGACATGGGGGGAGCGATCGCGGCGCGGCTCTGGTGGCTCATGCGGTACTTCGGGCTCGACGGCGCCGCGGTGCTCGACGGAGGGCTCTCGGCCTTCTGCGCGGCCGGGGGCATCCTCACCACCGCGGTGCCTCCGCCCGTGAACGCGCCTCCCCCGTCGCTGTCGCCGCGCCCAGAGCTCGTCGTCGATGCGGGCCAGGTCGAGGCGCTCCTCGCCACCGGGCGCGCGGTGGTGATCGATGCTCGCGCCGCCGAGCGTTATCGTGGCGAGGTGGAGCCCATCGATCCGCGGGCCGGCCACATTCCGGGGGCCGTGCACGGCGCCTTCGCCGGCAACCTCGTCGACGGTCGCTTCATGACCCCGGCCGCCCTGCGCGAGCGCTACGCGGCGCTCGGCGTAGGCGACGACGCTCCCGACGCCAAGGTGGTGCTCTACTGCGGCTCGGGGGTCACCGCCTGCCACGGCGTCCTCGCGCTCGAGCTCGCTGGCCGGTCGAGCCTGCTCTACGAAGGGTCGTGGAGCGATTGGTCGAGCGATCCCGAGCGCCTCGTCGCGACCGGTGAGCAGCCCTGAGCGTCGACGCGCGGCGAGGCGCTCACGAGGAGGCCCCAGTGCATGCGCGGCTCCCTTCGTCGACGGCGCCATCGCCGGCGTGCGTCTGCTCCGCTTCACCACGAACGGCTTCTGAGCGGCCGTGAACGCCCGCGTCGTGCGTCGCGCGCGGGATGCGCCACGCGAGCGACCCCGTGACGTTCGTGCTACGGCTGAGCCCCGATGACCACGCAGCTCGTTCGCGGTCAGGTGTTTCACGGACGCTACGAGATCGAGCGCGTGCTCGGGATCGGCGGCATGGGTGTGGTCTATGAGGTCACCGACCGCAACACCGAGCGGCGCCGCGCGCTGAAGGTGATGCTGCCTACCATCGTGGCCAAGGAGGAGCTCCGGCGGCGCTTTCGCCAGGAGGCCACCGTGGGGGCGCGGATCGAGAGCGAGCACATCGCGGAGGTGGTCGACGCGGGGGTCGACGACGAGTCGGGCGCGCCGTTCATCGTGCTCGAGCTGCTCCGGGGCGAGGAGCTCGGGGTGCTCGTGGAGAACGAGGGGGGCATGGACAAGCGCCGGGTGGTGGCGCTCCTCGAGCAAGCGGCCCTCGCGCTCGACAAGGCCCACGCGGCGGGGATCGTCCATCGCGATCTCAAGCCGGAGAACCTGTTCCTCACCTACCGCGACGACGGCAGCCCTCGCCTCAAGATCCTCGATTTCGGGATCGCGAAGCTCGTGAGCGCGAGCATGAGCGATCCTCAAACCAAGGGGATCCTCGGCTCGCCGCTCTACATGGCGCCGGAGCAGGTGACGGGCGCTCAGCCGGTGGGGGCCGCGACCGACGTCTACGCGATGGGGCACGTCGCCTATCACCTGCTCGTGGGGCGAGCCTATTACCAGCGCGAGCTCGACACCCAAGACGGCGTGTACCCCCTGCTCATGCAGATCGCGCAGGGCGGGGGCGAGGCGGCGAGCGAGCGCGCCCTCGTCGCCGGCGTGTCGCTCGGGGAGGGCTTCGACGCGTGGTTTCGCAAGAGCACCGCGATCGATCCCGCGGCGCGCTTCGCGAGCGTCGGCGAGCAGGTGCGGGCGCTCGCGGCGGCGCTCTTGCTGACGGGGTCCGACGCGCCCCCCGTGTCGGCGGTGGCGCGGACCGAGCCCGGCGTGGCCCTCGCGCCGCCGGTGGCCGCCGCGCCGCCGGTGGCCGCCGCCCCGCTCTTGGCCCCCGCGCCCATCGCCGCCCGTCCGCGGCGTGGGGCGACGACGACGCCAGCCGAGATGCCGGTGTACCCGAGCTCGCCGGTGCAGCGAACGCTGGCCCAGGAGCCGGCGGTGTTGCCCGCGCCTCCCGAGTCGGAGAGCAAGGGGTGGGTGGTGGGCGCGGTGCTCTTCGCGGTCGTCGGCGTGGGCTTCGGGATCTACGCCGTCACCCGTAGCGGCGACGCCGCCGACCGCGAGGTCAAGGAGGATGCGACGGTGGTGGCGATCGTGAAGGAGCCCGAGCCCACGGCGACGGCGCCGGCGAGCGCGTCCGCCGGGCCGGAGGTCCCGCCCGCGCCTCCCGTCGATCTGGCAGGGGTGTGGACGGGCGCGCACAAGACGCGGCTCGACGCGGTGTGGACCGGCGATCGGTTCGAGTTCCGCGTGCTCGATCCGGCCGACTTCCCAAGCCAGGGGTACCTGGCGGGGGAGCCGCGTTTCTCCGTGACTGTCGACGCCGAGGGTAAGCTCCGGCTCGCGGACCACGTGCGCCCGAAACACCCGCTATACGACTCCGCGCGGGCTCGAGCCACCTGTGTCCGGACCTTTCAGCATCTCGGCGGCGCGCCGCTGTTTGCCCAGCTCGAGGGAAACACGCTGCGGGTGCCGTTGGTCGCGATGACGCAGACGGCAGCGAACTTCGTGATCGAAGGCGGTCGAGCCGTCGGCTGCGTGAATCTCGAGCGGTCTGAAGCTCGGATCATCGAGAACGAGATCTCCCGTGAGCGGTAACCGCGCTCGCGCCGCCAGGCAGGTATTTCGGCACTATTTCGCCTGCGTGGCCTCGACGGCGACGATGGTCCCGAGCTCGCCGCTGAAGAGCGCCTCGCGGGCCTGGCTCTCGAACGTGGGCGGCGGGGTGGGCGCGGCTGGGCGCCCGGGGGTCCCGGCGGGGCCGGTGCGACCGTCGCGTCCGGACGGGGCTTGCACGCCGTTGTGCTCGCACTCGGTGCCGCCGCGTCCCCAGCCGCCAGAGCCCCCGCGACCCCCGTCACCGCCAGGGCCCGGACCGCCGGGGTTTCCGGGGAACGACTCCACCAGCACGCGCGAGCGGAGCTTGTCGGCGGCCGCCGCGTCGAGCACGACGATCACCCGCGGGGCCGGACCCGCGTCGCCGCCCGGGCCGCCGGCCTGTCCGTCGGTGCCGTCGGTGCCGGGCGTGCCGGGCTGGCACGACGCGCTCATCGGCGCGTCCGTGCCGCTCTGTCCGTCCTGCCCGTCGACGCCGGGTTGGCCCTGTCCGCCGTCCTGCCCGCGGCCCGTGATCCGAAGCGGTTGATCGGCGGAGGGGCTGATGAAGTACTCCACGCGCGTCCCCGACGTCACCCGCACCAGGGCCGCGTCCGGATAAAACGGGGTAGAGAACGTGGTCACGGCCACCACGAGGTCGGGCGGCGTCATGCCGTGCTGGCCGTAGGCCATCGCCGGCGGCGCGTCGAAGCGGCCGCTCATCCGGCACTGGTACACCGGCCGGAGCGCTGCCGTCGCGACGGTGGTCGGGGTCTCGGTCGAGCCGATCTGAGCGCGCAGCTCGAGGCCCGTACCGGCCGTGGTGAGCGGGTTGGGATCGGGGAACCACACGAGCTCGGACGGCTTCCCCTTGGGTCGCCCGGAGCTCGCGCTCAGCCGCACCAGCGACGGATCGAGCACGCCCTCTTGTCCCATGCAGCCGCTCTTGTCGTCGCGCGTGCTGCACTGGGTCCCGTCTTTCATCTTGGTCACCACCTCCACGAGGAAAGGATCCCCGGGGCAGAAGAGCAGCTGGCCGGAGGCGGGCCGCACCACGGTGTTCACCACCTGATCGGGGCTCACCGCGAGCTTGGTGGGCCCGCACGCGGCGGTGGCGGAGAGGAGCGCGCCGAGCACGGCGAGGATTGTCTTGGATCGCATCATCATAGAACACCTCCAGCTTCCTCTTTCACGACCGGCGGCGGCGTGGGCACCCCCGGCTTGCGCTTCGTCGGATCGATCCCGTGGGTTTGGGCTCGCCAGCAGCCCCGGGGCACGTCCTGCCAGACGCCGTTCACCACCACCGCCTTGAACAACACGCGGCGGTTCTCGGGGACGTCTTGATTGTCGCCCTTGTCGATCGCGGGACAGAACTCGCCGTAGCCGATGGGGACGAGGCGTTGCGGATCGACGCCGCGGCTCTTCAGCGCTTGCGCCACCGCGATGGCCCGACGCTCGGTGATGTTGAGGTTCACCGCGTCGCTCCCCACGCTCGAGGCGTGGCCTTCGATCTCCACGCGCGAGATCTCGGGGTGGGCCTTGAGCAGCGCCACGATCTCGCCGACGGTGGCGAGGCCCGCGCCGTCGAGCACCGCCGAGCCCTTGGCGAACTGGATGCGCTTGTCGTTCGGGATGTAGATGGTGTTGGTCTTCGGATTGTAGACGACCTGACCGCCCGGCGCGTCGTCGGGGCAGCCGTCCTCGTCCTGGTAGCCGTTGTGGGTCTCGGGGGCGTCGGGGCACCGGTCGATCACGTCGGCCACGCCGTCCCCATCGCGGTCGGGGGCGGGGCAACCGTCGGACGGGTGCTCACCGAGGTTGTCCTCCTGGGCGTCGGGGCAGGCGTCGCGGCTGTCGGCGACGCCGTCTCCGTCGGTGTCGACGCCAGGGCAGCCGTCGGTTGGGTTCGGGGGCTCGCCGTCCTCCTTCGCGTCGGGGCAGAGATCGGTGGCGCGCCCGATCCCGTCGCGGTCGGGGTCGTCGGCGGGGCAGCCGTCGTTGGCCTTGGGGGGCAAGCCATCCTCCGGCTCGTCGGGGCACGCGTCGTCCACGTCGGCGGCCCCGTCGCCGTCGCGATCGGCGCCGCGCGCGGCCACCAGGTACTGGGGGATGGGCGGGTTGCCGCACGCCAAGGCGGTGGCCGCCAACAAGGCGGCGACAAGGGCTTGGGGCTCGAGCAAGCGAGAACGCATGGTCACTCCTAACGGGCTGCGACGGGCGCAACCTGGCTTATCTCACCCGGGGCGGGCCCTGTCCATCGGCGCGCTCGAGGGGGCTCCCCGCCGGCGGCGCTCGAGGCTCCTCCCGAGGCGCCGCGCCCCGCGCCTCCCGACGCGGAGCGTTCCTGGCGGCACCTCGCGCAGAGCCCTGGCGTCGGTCGGGGAGAGGAAGTTGCGGGGATCTCGGCGGCGCTCGTCATGCCTACGAATGGAGCAGTCGACGCGGCGTGGAGATCCGTCACGGACCCCGGACGTTTTCTCGGCGGAGCGCGCTCGCCTGCGCCATCAGCCGGCTGCGTCGCCCGTGAACTGTCGTCGCAAGACCGCGATCGCGGCGCGCAAGAGCCGGCGGGCCTCGTCGGCGTCATGGTGGCCCATGCTCTCTGCGATCTCGCCGTAGTCGGCTCCCTGGAGCCAGAGCGTGAGCGCGTCGAGGCGGTCGGTCGAGAGCCGCTCTCGGGCGAAGCCGAGGAGCTTGTCGGCCAGCTGCGCGCTCGTGTACGACGGGCGAAAACCTCCCACCTCGTCGATGCTCGGCGAGGCCACGAACTCGTTGAGGAGGCGCTTGTGGCTCGGCATGTCGGGATCGTGCTGCTTGCTGCGGCCCAAGGTGTGGCGGACGTGATCGCGCACGGTGAAAGCGGTCACGATGCGCAGCCAGTCCTCGAACCCCTTGTCTGGATGCCGCGCGCTCCACGTGGGGTAGGTGCCGAGCGCGGCCCCTCCTCGGGGCGAGAGCTTCTCGACCAAGCGCGCGACCACGTCGTTGACGTGATCCTCCTGCTTGCCGAGCGAGCCCATCGCGGGGTTGCGTCGCACCGACCGCAGCCAGAAGGGCCACAGGGTCGACACGAGCTGCTGCCACGCCATCTCGTCGCCCTCCGCGGCTCGCCCCGCCAGGCGTTCGCACGCGGAGCCGTCGAGGCTCGTGCCGCGCGCGCGCCGCTTCCGCAGCCCGGACGAGAGGGCGACCTCGAGCGCGCCGGCCAGCGCCTCGATCTGCTCGCGGGCCGAGGAGAAGCGCGCGGCGCGGTCGCGGTGGGTGGCGCGCTCGAACCAGCCGTCGAAGGCCGGGGGGAGGGCGACGCCCCGGCGCGCGGCGCGCACCTTGGCGGGCTCGCGGGGGCCGTCGAGGATCGCGTTCACCAGCTGGAACACCTTCTTCGTGCGCTCGTGCTCGTCGAGCCAAAAGGGGGAGCCGGTGAGGAGCGTGAAGGCGAGCTGGCCGAGGGCGTAGCGGTCGGCGGCGCCGTCGATGTCTCCGTCGCCGCGAAGCTGCTCGGGGGCCATGTAGAGCGGCGTCCCTGCCGCGAGCGTACCCGCCGCGGTGGGGCTCTCTGCCACCACCTTGGCCACCCCATAGTCGAGCACCTTCACCACGAGCCGCCCGTCGCTGCGCGGGGTCACGAACACGTTCTTCGGGTTGATGTCGCGATGCACGATGCCTGCTTCGTGGGTCACGTCGAGCGCCTCCGCCACCTGCGCGAGCAGCGCGAGCGCCTCGGGGTATCGAGGGGGGCCGAAGCAGTCGAGGCGCCGATCGAGATCGATCCCCACGAGCAGCTCCATGGCGAGGTAGGGCGCGTTCGTGTCGGGATCGGTGCCCGCGTCGAGCGTCTGCACGATGTGCTCGCAGCGCAGCGCGCTGGTCACCAACGCCTCCTGGCGAAAACGACGGCGCAGCTCTTCGTCGGCGAGGAGCCGGGGGTGCATCATCTTGAGCGCGGCCCGCTCTCCCGAGAGCACGTGCTCCACCTCGTAGACCGCGCCCATGCTGCCGGCGCCGATGCGCCGCGCGACCCGCCAGCGGCTGTCGATGATGCGGCCGGCGGCGAGCTTGTCGGGCGACCCCTCCGCCATGGTCAGCGGTTAGGGCTGGACTGGGCCGCGGTCAAGCGTGGTGACGGGGCGCGCGACGCCGCCGTCGGCGAAGGGGCGCCACCGCGGTGTCGTCGCGAGCGACGAGATTGCTCATCGCGAGCGGCACGGGTACTCCTTGAGGGATGGAAACGCGTCGCACCTGGGTCGGGCTCTTGGCGGTGGGGCTCTTCGGAGTGGCAGTGGGCGGGGCCTGCGCGTCCGATGGCGACGAGGACGACGGGGTCGGTGCTCAGGGGGGCACGGCCGGGGCGAGCACCGACGGCGGCGGTGGCGCGGGGGCCGGCGGCGCGATGGGGGGCGCTGGGGGGATCGCGAACGGTGGCACCGGGGGCACGGCGCAAGGGGGGGCCGGCGGCGCCGGAGGAGGCGCCTCCACGCAGGGCACCTGCAGCGCCCCTCACCCGCTCAGCGTGTCGAGCGCGGTGACCGGCGACACCACCGGCTACGCCGACAACATCCGAGCGCCCGTGTGGTGCATGCCCGAGGGCGGCAGCGAAGACGTCTACGAGCTCGTGGCTCCGGCGAGCGGCGCGATCACCGTGACGGTGACGTCCAGTATCGATTTAGGCATCTATTTCCGAACGTCCTGCGACGACTACGCGACCAGCGTGTGGTGTGTCGATGACGTCGGTGGCGGCACCCCCGAGTGGGCGACCTTCGTGGTGGCAGCAGGGGAGACCTATTACCTCTTCGTCGACGCCTACACCTCGGGCGAGGAGGGCGCCTACAACCTCACCGTGAGCCAGGTGAGCGGGGAGGCGAGCTGCGACGACGAGTCGGACGACAACGGCGACGACCTGTTCATCGACTGTGAGGACCCCTCGTGCGCCGCCGACGACACCTGCATCGCGACCATCGGCGCGGCCTGCGGGGCCGCGCCCGCCCTCACCCCCGGCACCCCCCAAGCCGGCGACACCGACGCTGGGAGCGAGGCCTTCGCCGGCCTGAACCTCTCCTGCACCGGGCTCTATGGCGGCAAGGCGCTGCCCTACCTCTACACGCCGAGTCAGCCCGAGCTCGTGGCCTTCCAGCTCGACGCGCTCACCGATCAGGGGATCCTCGTGCGCACCGACTGCACCGATCAGACCTCGCAGGTGGAGTGCGTGGATCGCGAGGTGAGCAACGACGAGTACGCGTACGTTCCGATGCAGAGCGGCCAGAGCTACACGGTGTTCGTGAGCGCCTACGAGGCCGGCGACGAGGGGGGCTTCACGCTCCACAGCACCGCCTTCCCGCTCGGCGAGTCGGAGCCCAACGACACCTACATGACCGCCGACGACGCGAGCGGCGACGAGGTAGGACACATCTCCGGCCAGCGTGACGAAGACTGGTTCAAGGTGGTGGTGGGCGCGGGGCAGACCCTCACCGTGGCCACCGTCGACGTGCTCGCGGGAGACTGCGCGGGCGGACGGAGCGACACGCACCTCCAGATCTACGACACGGACGGGACGACCCTGCTCGCGCAGAACGACGACGTGGGCGGCGCCAACCTCTGCTCGACGAGCACGACCGGCGCCCTCGCTGGGGGCGAGTACTTCGTGCGCGTCACCACGAGCGCCGACTGCCCGAGCACCGACTGCCGCGCTGCCTACCGCCTCTCCATCTCCACGCTCTGAGTCGAGCTCGATGCGTGTCTGGCTGCTCCCGTTGCTCTTGGCCGCGGCCTGCGCTCCGCTGCCCGCCCCTTCGCTCGCGGCTGCGCCGAGCGCCGCGCCGCCCGCCCACGAGCCGAGCCACCCGCAGGGTGCCGGCACCGACGCCGAGACCCTCGCTTGGGCCTGCGAGTCGGGCGACGCCGCCGCCTGCGGGGGCCTGAGCCGGCGCTACGACGAGGGCTTGGGGGTGCCCCGCGACTTCCGCCGCGCCGCGGCCCTGCGCGCGGCCGAGCTCTTCATGCGGGGGTGCGCGGCCGGCGACCACCTCGCCTGCAGCCAGCTCGGCTACTTGTTCCTGCGAGGTGAGGGCGTGCGTCGGGATCACGGGCGCGCCGCCGCCCTCCTCGCCGCCGCGTGCGACGCGGGGGAGCCGCGCTCGTGCCACAACCTCGGCGTCATGCGCCTCGAAGGGGCGGGGATGGAGCGGAGCGCGGAGGCGGCGCGAGCCCTGTTCGCGCGCTCGTGCGACGCCGGCGACGCACGGGGCTGCACGTCTCTCGCGACCGTGCTCTTTCGCGGGAGCGGCGGTCCCGTGGACAAGCCTCGCGCCAGCGAGCTGTTCGAAGCGGCCTGCGCTGCGGGGGAGGCCGACGCCTGCGCGGCAGTGGGCAACATGCACGTGCGCGGGGAGCTCGACGAGAGCGACGCGGCCCACGGCAGAGCGCTGCTCACGGACGCATGCGAGGCCCGGAGCGCAAAGGGGTGCAGTCACCTCGGCGAGGTGTTCCGCGACGGCCGCGGAGTGGAGGTCGACGGCGATCGGGCGGCGGCGCTGTTCCTGTTGGCGTGCCAGGGGGAAGACGCGATCGCGTGCCGAAACCTCGGGGCGATGATCGCGGACGGCCACGCGCTGGCCATCGAGCTCGGAAGGCACGCGCGCCTCCACGAGCCCATCGGCGCCTCGCCCACCGACGGCGCGACCCTGCGCGTGCGGGCCGAGCGCATCCGTGGCTGCGCGCGCGGCGTCGTCGACGACTGCGGCGCGCTCAAGGACCCCGCGCTCACGGATCCGGGGTTTTGAGCTCCGCGTGGCGCCCATCGTCGGCGTAGGCGCGGAAACGCAGCACCTTGGCCCCCGGGAGCCGATCGATCACGAGGCGCGCCGGCGCGGCGCCGAGGGCCTCCGTGCCCTCACCGACGAGGCGGGGGACGGCGCCGAACGGCACCGACGACATGGAGAAGGCGACGTCGTCACGCTCGGTGGGCTCTCTGGCGGGGCCGGCGGTGACATAGCCGTTCTCGTGCACGAGGAGGAATTGCTGGGTCGCGGTGGCCCCCACCACCACCCGGGCGCTCGTGAGGTCGCCCTCGATCACCAGCTCGAGCACCGGGGGGTGCGGACCGAGCGCCTTGCGAAATGCGCCTTCGATGGCGGTCGCATCCTCGAAGAACGACGCGCCGCGGGCGCCCGCTCGCTCCGCGGTGCGGGTGTGGAGGAGCCACGCCATCCCCCCTGCGAGCAGGAGGGCGAGCACGACCACCCCTCGCCGGACCACCATCTCGAGCGTCGTTGCCACGCGGGACGCTTAGCAACGGACGGGCCCGGCCGGCAACCTCGAGGCGCGCGACCTACCCAACTGGGTCGTGGGAGTCGACGCGGTCTGTTGGTAGACTGCTCCCGTGCTCGCGAAGCTGTTGGGGCTCCGCCTCGAGGATCGTCGGGACACGGGGGTCGCGTTCGGCACCCTCGTGGCGATCCTCGCCGCACACTCCATGCTCGAGACCGCGCGGGACGCGCTGTTCCTCGAGAAGCTGCCCGCCAACTACCTGCCCATCGCCTACATCAGCATCGCCGTGCTCGCGCTCCTCGTGAGCAAGGTGAACCAGGCGGCCACGGCGCGGTTCTCGCGTGGCAAGCTCTTGTCCCTGTCGCTCTTGGTTGGGGGAGTGGTGACCGCCGCCTTCCATCCCCTCACGAGCGCGCGCGACCCCTGGATGCTGGGCGCCCTCTACGTGTGGACGGGGGTGCTCGCCACGGTGGTGGTGGTGCAGTTCTGGCTGCAGCTGGGCGACGTCCTCAACGTGGATCAGGCCAAGCGCGTCTTCTCCATCATCGGCGCGGGGGGGCTGGTGGGGGCGACCGTCGGCTCGGCGGTGGCCGGCGCGATGCTCGAGGTCATGGACGCGCGTGCGCTCTTGTGGGTGTCGGGCGCGCTGTTCGTGGTGGCGGCGGCGGTGCCGATGGGCTTCTCGCGTCGGCGGGAGGTGGATGAGCCGCGGCGTCGCCGGCACCTGGCGCCGCCGGCGGTGGGGTCGCCCCTCGCCGCCATGTTCAAAGACAGCTACCTCGTGCGCCTGTTCGCGATCGTGGTGGTCGGTGCGGTGTTGGTGACCGGCATCGACTACCTGTTCAAGGCCACGATCGTGGCGGAGGCCAACGCTCGAGGGTGGAGCCTGGGGGGCGTCTTCGCGCGCTTCTACACCGCGGTGAACCTCGTCTCGCTGCTCGTGCAGCTCCTCATCGCCCCGCGCCTGCTCCGTCTGATGGGCGTGAACCGCGCGCTCTTGTTGATGCCCGGGCTGCTCCTGTTCGGGGCGGTTGGCTTCGTCGTCACCGCGGGGCTCGTGCCTGCGCTGCTCCTGAAGGGGGCCGACGGCGCGCTCCGTCACTCGGTCCACAAGACGGCGAGCGAGATCCTGTATCTGCCCCTCCAGCGCAGCGTGCGCGAGCGGTTCAAGGGCTTCGCCGAGGCGCTCGGCCAGCGCGGGGGGCAGGCGGTCGCGTCGCTCCTCATCCTCGGGGTGACCCTGCTGTCGCCCGATCCCCGCCTCATCGCGGGCGGCCTCTGCGCGCTCGCGCTGTTCTGGGTGTGGACGATGCTCGGCATGGAGGCCCACTACCTCGATCTCTTTCGTCGTCAGCTCCGAGCCGGCACCCTCGAGACCGAGGTCGACATCCCCGATCTCGATCTCGCGTCGTTCGAGACCCTCGTGGCCGGGCTCAGCGCCGATGACGACATGGAGGTGCTCGCCGCGCTCGACATGTTCGAGAGCTACGGCAAGACGGATCTCGTCCCTGCTTTGATCCTCTATCACCCGTCGCGCGAGGTGGTGATGCAGGCGTTCGAGCTGTTCGACCGCACCGAGCGCGCCGACGTGCGTCGGCTGAGCGGTCGCCTCCTCAAGCACGAAGATCCCGACATCCGCGCCGCCGCGCTCCGCACGCTCGCCTCCACCAAGCCCGACGAGGAGGTGCTCCGGTCGTTCCTCGCCGACGAGAGCCCCACCGTCACCTGCACCGCGCTCGTGGCGCTGGCGATCGCGGGCTACGCCGATCACACGGAGACCACCGCCAAGCTGCGTGAGCTGGTAGGGCGCTCCTGCACCGCGACCCACGCGTCGCTGGCGGCCGCGATCCGCCACCTCCCCCACGACCGCTACCATTGGCTCGCGGAGGAGCTCGCCGAGATCCACGAGCCGGGCCTCGGGGCGGCCATCGCCCGATCCATCGCCGCGTCGCCCGATCCCCGCTACATCCCGATCCTGATCGCGCTTCTCGAGCGCCGCGACGCGCGCAACGAGGCCCGCGCCGCCTTGGTCGCCATCGGCGACGAGGCGCTCGAGCAGGCGGGGAAGGCCCTCGGCGACGAGGACACGCCGCGCAACGTCCGCCTCCACCTGCCGCGCACCGTCAGCCGCTTCGGCTCCCATCGGGCAGCGCAGCTGTTGCTCGAGCGCCTCCCTCACGAAGACGCAGATCGGGTCGTCTTCAAGATCCTGCGGGGCCTCGGTCGCATGCGGTCCACCGATCCGTCGATGCCGATCGACAAGAGCGTGCTCCTCGCGTTTACTCAAAAGACCTTGGAGCGGGCGGTGGAGGCGCTCTATTGGCGCCTCGCGGTGGGGAGGGTGGTGGCGTGGAAACAGGAGGCGATGACGCCGGCCGCCGAGCTCATGATCGCGTTCCTCGACGAGAAGCGCGAGGACGCCATCCAGCGGGTGTTTCGACTCCTCCACATTCTGTGGCCCAGCCAGGAGTTTCGGCTCATCCACGAGGCGCTGCGGAGCGACGACAAGAAGGCCAAGGCGAGCGGGCGCGAGCTCATCGCGCATGTCGTGCCGTCACCCATCAAGGAGGGGCTGCTCGCGATGCTCGACGATTTGTCGCCGCGCCACAAACTCAAGGAGGCCCTCCCGTTCTACGATCCGCCGACGCGCGAGCTCTTCGAGCGCGTGATGGAGCGGCTTCGGAATCAAGAGTCGGCGGAGAACGTGCGGGAGCTCGGCTTCGTCTACGCCGACATCCTGCGGGCCATGCTCGCGGATCCGAGCGTGGCCCTCCGCAGCATCGCCGCCTATCACGTGGCGGAGCTCGGGCTCGAGGAGCTCCTCCGTGAGGTGCAGCGCGCGGCCGACCATTCGAGCGACGTGCTCGGCGAGGTGGCGGCCCGCGACATGGGCCTGTTCAGCCTCATCCCCAACGAGCCCGAGCTCTCCGGCGCCTGAACCATGCAGATCGATCTCAGCTCTTTCGGCGCGTCGGACCGACCTCTTCTCGGCTTGGTGCAGCGGACGCTGATCCTGAAGACCTTCATCGCCTTCAATCGGCTCTCGGCCGACGATCTCACCGTGCTCGCCTCGATCGGGCACGAGCGGTTCTTCGCCGCGGGGGAGGTGATGCACGCGCCGGGTAAGCCGGTGTCGGCCTTCCACCTGGTGATCGACGGAGACGTCCAAATCTACGCGGACGGCAAGCCCACGCGGCTCTTGCGTGGTCGCTCTTCGATAGGAGGCCTCGCCGCGCTCGCCCGAGATCCGGAGGGCAGCCACGCGGTGGCGGTGACCGACGTGATGGCGCTCGAGATCGAGGTCGAGGACATGGACGAGGTGTTCGAGGACAACTTCGGTATCACCCACGGGGTCACCACCGTGCTCGCGAACGGGCTGCGCGAGTTCCAGATGAAGGCGGGGGGTGGGGCCGCGGTCGACATGAAGAAGCGCATCACCGGGGTCGACACGAGCCGCGAGCTCAGCCTCGTCGATAAGATGTTCGTGCTGCGCAGCGCCACCAACTTCGCGCACATCAGCGTGGAGGCGCTCGCGCAGATGGCGCGCGAGGCGGACGAGCTGCGCTACCCGGCGGGGACGATGGTTTGGTCTCGCGGTGAGATCGCCGAGTGGTCGATGCTCGTCGTCGATGGCGTGGTCGAGTGCATCCCCGAACATCAGCCTTCGTTTCGCTTCGGGCCGAGCTTCTACGTGGGAGGCCTCGACGCGATGACCCACAGCCGCCGCTGGTACGCCGGTCGCGCGGAGACCGACGTCGTGGCGCTCAAGATCCACCAGAACAAGTGGATGGACATCCTCGAGGACCACACCGACATGGCCCTCGAGATGTTGCGCAACCTGGCGCGCGGCATGGTGGCGTTGGTGAAGCTCCAGGCCGTGGCCGCCACCGCCGCCGAAGCGGACGCCGCGGCGGCGGAGTAGCGCGCCGCGGCGCTCCCGACGGGCTAGCCGTCGTCGCGACCGAGGCGGCGGTCGAGGTGAGGAGGGATGGAGGCGTGCTCGATCTGGGCGCGCATCACCGGCGCGGCGATGCGCTGGCCGCACGGCGGGGTGTGGGGGCTCAGCGCCGCCGCGAAGGTCGCCGTGAGCAGGAACGCGGCGAAGGCGCCCACCGCCCGCCGCACACGCCGTCGATGGCTGCCCCACGGGCAGTCGCCGGTGATGAGCGTGGCGTCATGGCGCCGATACAGCGCACGCACCTCACGACCCTCCGTCTCGCTCACCAACGCCACCGCGGCGGCGGGCTCGAGCTCGCTCACGTCGTAGACGCCGCGGTGGCAGAGACTGCAGCGGCGCGCGCGTCCCGCCGCGACCATCTGTTCCCACCGCACCGGACAGGCGCTCGAGGGGCGGGCGCCGTGGAGGAGCTCGAGGTGGCGACGATGTCGAGCCTTGTCATCCCGATAGGCCATCGCTCCCCCATCGTGCCGTCACCCCTACGTTGTAGCGCGCGGGGCGCGCCGCGCACGTCACATCAGCCAGGCGAGCAGGAGCACGAAGAGGTTGTTCGCGCCGTGAAGCAGCATGGGGGTCACGAGGCTCCCCGTGCGCAGCCGCGCCCAGCCGAAGACGAGGCCCAGCAACGCGGGCATGATGGCGCCCACCCCGTGGCTCGGCACGTGAAAGAGTCCGAAGAGCGCCGCGCTCACCACGAGGGCGGCGTGCGTCTTCATGTGTTGGGCGAGGCCCGGGAGCAGGATCCCGCGGAAGACGACCTCCTCGGCGACGGGGGCCAGCACCACCGCGGCGGTGACCATCATCACCCGCCCGAGCGGGCTGCCCGCGCTGGTGAGGAGCGCACCGAGGCCGGGGTCGCGCGCCTGTTGCAGCGATGGCACCAGCGTCATCAGCACGAAGAGCGCGATGGCCGCGCGCGCCATGGCGCTCGCGATGTAGAGGACGGCGAGGCGCGCGGCGTGGCTCGTGGACAGGCGTGGCCCCATGTGGGCGTCGAGCTGAGCTCCGAGCACCCGCAACACGAGCCATCCCAGCCCGAGCATCGCCGCCCCTTGGGCGATCAGGCCGAGGAGCGCGGTGCCGATCGACCACCCGCCGAGCGAGTTGCACGCGCCGTAGGCGGCGGCGACGCCGAGCGCGGGCGCCGCGACGAGCGGGACCAGCACCAGCGTCCAGCCGGGGAGCCGCCGCTCGCGCCGTCGCAGCGCCCCACCAAGCGCGATCACGAAGATGACGAAGCACCCCACGGGCACCGTCCAGGTGGTGCTCGGGATGCTGCTCACCCAGCTCTCCCCGCACGCGGCCCCTGGCTCGGGTGCGAACAACGGGGGTGGCGGTTGCTCTTCCGAGAGGCTCGAGAGGGGGGCCACGTCGAGCGAGAGCTCGCGCTCGCCGCGCCGCACCCCCAGGCTCCGAACGGCACCGCTCTCGCGCGTCCGCAGCTCGGCGGTGAGCGCCTCCCAGTCGAGCACCGGCTTGCCGTCGATGCTCGTGATGACGTCACCTCGCGCGAGGCCTGCGCGCTCGGCGGGAGACTTGCTCCACACGGCGGCCACGCGGGCGCCCCGCGTCTTGCTCGCGGCGTCGATCTGGATGCCGATCCGTGGGGGATCGCTGGCGTGTGGCGGCGTCGGCGGACCCTTCGTCGCGAGCACCCCGACGAGCGCCGCCGCGAGCATAGTGTCGAAGATGGCGATGGCCAACAGGCGCCTCACGAGGCCGGGGGCGCCCCGACCGAACACGCGCCGCAGCGTGAGCCACCAGGTGAGCGGCAACATGAGCACCGGCACCAGCCCACACGCCATCAATGCGTGCACCTCGTGGTCTGGTTCGCTCTCGGTCGGCTCGGTCTCCACGCTCGCCCCTGATCTCGACGCTCGGTCGGCGGCTCTCGGTCGCTCTCTGTCGTTGGCCGTGAAACTGCGGCTCGACCTCGGGCATAGTACGAGCGTGCTGGCGACGAGAACAGTCCTCTCCACGTGGTTGCTGCTCGCCCTCGGGTGGCTCCTCGCTTCCGCGTGCCACGTGGGGCCCCCCTGCACCGGAGCGGCCTGTGGGGAGCTGCCACCCGTCGCCACGTCGGCAGCGGCGCCGCGCGCGCGCGCCCCCGAGCTCACCGGCGGCGAGGTGTGGCTCAACACCGACCGCCCGCTCACCCTCGCCGAGCTCTCCGGTCACGTCGTGGTGCTCGATTTCTGGACCTACTGCTGCATCAACTGCCTGCACGTCTTGCCCGAGCTCGAGCGGCTCGAGCGACGCTTCGCCGACCGGCCGGTGGTCGTCATCGGTGTGCACTCCGGCAAGTTCGACGCGGAGAAGGACGCCACCCGGATCCAGACCGCGATAGAGCGGCACGGGGTGCGGCACCCGGTCGTCGTCGACTCGACCTTCGCGATCTGGCAGCGCTTCGGGGTGCGCGCGTGGCCCACGCTCGTGGTGATCGGTCCCGAGGGCGACATCGTCCACGAGCTCGCAGGCGAGCCCAAGCGCGGGGCTCTCGAGCGGCTGGTGGCGGGCCTCCTCGACGAGGGCCACCGGCGCGGCACGCTCGCGAAGGACAAGGCGCTCATCACAGCCCCGCCTCTCCCGCACACCGGCGCGCTCGCGTATCCGGGCAAGGTGGCCGTGTCCCCCACCGGAGACATCGCGGTGGCCGACTCGAGCCATCACCGCGTCGTGATCCTCAACGGTGAGGGCGAGCTCTTGGACGTCGCGGGCAGCGGCATCGCCGGCAGCGCCGACGGGGGCTTCGAGGCCGCGGCCTTCCGCTACCCCCAGGGCCTCGCCTTCACGGCGGACGGCGCCCTGTTCGTGGCCGACACCGAGAACCACCAGATCCGTCGTGTCGACACCACCCAACGCACCGTGGTCACCGTCGCCGGCACCGGCCACAAGGGCAGCGAGCGTGTCGGCGGCGAGGCCCTCGCGGTGGCCCTGCGCTCGCCCTGGGCCCTCGCTCCGCACGGCGCGGATCTGTTGGTGGCCATGGCCGGCGCCCACCAGATCTGGCGGCTGTCGCTCGCCCACGGGCACATCGCGCCGTGGGCCGGGAGCGGTGTCGAGAGCATCGACGACGGGCCGCTCGCGGCGGCGTCGTTCTCGCAGCCGAGCGGCCTCGCCGTCGTGGGCCAGACGCTCTACGTGGCCGACAGCGAGGTGAGCGCGATCCGCGCCGTCGACCTCGACGCGGGGCAGGTGCGCACCGTCGTCGGCACCGGCCTGTTCGACTTCGGCGACGTCGATGGCGTCGGCGACGCGGTGCGCCTCCAGCACGCTCTCGGCGTGGCTCGACACGGCAACGTCCTCTACGTGGCGGACACCTTCAACAACAAGCTCAAGCGGCTCGAGCCAAACACCCGCGAGGTGGTCACGGTGGCGGGTGGAAGCGGCGAGCTCGCCGAGCCGGGGGGCCTGGCCGTGCTCCCCGACGGCCGCATCCTCATCGCCGACACCAACCATCACCGCCTGGTGACCTTCGATCCGGTGCTCGGGGCGCTCGAGCCGTTCGAGGTGTCCGGCCTCGCGCCGCCCGCGACGCGGGGCCTCTTGCTTGCCGCCACGGACGGCCTCGGCAGCGAGGCGCCGAGCCTCGTGGTGAAGGCGAGCGGCAAGCTCGGCCACGGAGCGGGCGTCCTCGTCATCGAGCCGAGGGCGCCCTCGGGCGGCAAGCTCACCGACGGGTCGCCCGTCGTGGCGGAGCTCGACGCGTCCGCGTCGCGCGGGATCCGCTTCGGCAAGGAACGGCTCCGCGTGCTCGCGAAGGACGGGCGGGCGGCGCTCCCCATCCCCGTGGCGTCCGCCGAGGCCGGCGCCCAGGCGGTGCTCGAGGCGTCGTTCTTCTGGTGCACGACGGGGGACGAGCAGGCGTGTTACCCGGCCCGCGCGCGGCTCGTCATCGAGCTCGACGTCGGCCCCGCGGCCGCCGGTGAGGCCCGCGTGGTGTTCCAAGCCACCCGCTGAGCGGCCCCGCCCCGGGCCTGCTCCCCCCGGCGTGGCGGAGGCGCCGGCTTTTTGGCCGCGTGGAGTGGGTAGATGTAAGACAATGTCATGAAGTCCGCCTTGTGGGTCCCTGCGGTTGCGTTGTTGAGCATGGGTTGTGGTCGCGCCGTCGCCCCGGTCGCTGCACCGCCAGGCCAAGCGCTCGCCGCTCGAAGCAACGTCGCGGTGTCGCTCCCGTCGCGAGCGGCGGCCGCGCCGCCGGCGACGCCCGCTCCGATGCGGCAGCCGGGAGACTTCGTGGTGTACCGCTTCAGCGGCAGCTACCGAGAGGCCCCCGTCACGCTCACCCAGCGCGTGGTGGCGAGAGAGCACGGCTACCTCGTGGTGGACGTGACGATCGCCGAGCGCGGTGCCCAAGAGCGGCTCCGGCTCCGCATCGGCGACAGCGGCGCGCGCAAAGGGGAGCTCGTCAGCGTGGCCAAGCTCGAAGGTGACGTTCAGGTCCCGTTCGGGGTGAACGCCTATGGTCAGCTCATGAACGACATCGTGCTCAGCGCCGATGAGAACACCGGCCTCGTCGATGCGAGCACGGCGGTCGTCGACGTCGGGGGCAACGCGCTCTACTGCGACGTCACCAAGTATCGGGTGCGGGTCGGCGCCCACGACGCCCTCATGACCACCTTGTCCTCCGAGCAGTTCGACTGGGGCCACGTGGGGGGCGAGATCAGCACCCAGGAAGGCAAGCTCCTCTACAAGGCGGAGATCGTCGAGCTCGGCACCTCGAACGGGCGCCACGTCGCCGCCCAAGAAGGCCTCGAGATCTACGAAAACGACTACGAGCACTTCGAGGAATAGTCGCCGAGTCCGGGGTCGCGGTGGTGGTACGTTCTGGCCATGAAGGGCCTGGCGGGAAAGACGGCCATCGTCACCGGAGGAGGGGGCTCCATCGGGAGCGCGATCTGCATGCGCCTTGCGGAAGAGGGCTGCGCGGTGGGGATCCTCGATCGCCATCGCGACGCCGCCGAAGAGGTCGAGGAGCACATCGCGACCGCGGGCGGACGCGCGCGTGCGCTGAGCTGCGACCTCAGCCACTATGAGCGTTGCCGCGAGGCCGTCGACGCCATCGCCGCGACGTTCCACGGCGTCGACATCCTCGTCAACTGTGCGGGCTACGACCGCTGCGTGGCGTTCCTCGACTCCGAGCCAGCGTTCTGGGACGTCATCATCGACGTGAACCTCAAGGTTCATCTCAACGTGATCCATGCCGTCTTGCCGAAGATGGTCGAGCGCCGCTACGGGCGCGTGGTGTCGATCTCGTCGGAGGCGGCGCGGGTGGGGGCTCAGGGCGAGTCGGTCTACGCGGCGTGCACGGCGGGCATGATCGCGCTCTCCAAGACCCTCGCTCGCGAGCACGCACGAGAGCACCTCACGTTCAACGTGGTGTGCGCGGGCCCAACCGAAGGCCCGATGCTCGAGTCGTTCAAGCAAGGCGAGCTCGGGACGCGGGTGTACCGTCGGCTCCAGACGGTGATCCCGTTCCAGCGCCTCGGTCGACCCGATGACGTCGTCGGGGCGGTCGCCTTCCTCGCGAGCGACGAAGCGTCGTTCGTCACCGGTCAGGTGCTCAGCGTCTCGGGTGGTCTCACGATGACGGGCTGAAGGTCCGACCGACATTGCCTCGCGGGGCTCCTCGAGGCGCGGTCCGGCGAGGCTCGGCAGAGCGGGCCGCGTGGGCGGGCGGTCCCCGAGGTGCTGTCGGGGTCGAGGCCACTGAGCTGTACGTTGTATCCGGGGCGGAAGCCGCCATCGCCCATCTTCATCACTCGCGCATCGGGATCCGTCGATGAGGCTCTCGGTGCCTTGTGGCTCGTCGCCATGAGCTCGTGGATTACGTCGATCGTCTTGCCCACGCGCTCCTGATAGGCGCGGGCCTTGGCCTCTCGAGCGCGGCGCGCTCGCTGAAACAGGGGCGCTGTCTGCCCATCGCGCCAGAGAGCGTGCC
>CAYOAL010000134.1:0-29147 GCA_964401935.1 uncultured Polyangiaceae bacterium | reverse complement strand
GAGCTCGCAGAGGCTCGCGCGTGCTCGGAGGAGCTGCTTGGCCTCGGGGGTGGTCCAGGATTTTCGTCTCTCTGAGCTCCACGCTGGCGCTCTCTCGGGCCCGCTCTCGACTCGCCGAGTACGCCGAGCGCATGGTCGGGCTCAACCCACGCGAGACCGAGGAGCGGCTTCGGGTGGCCCGGGCCCTCGCCGGCTTGCCTTCGCTCGATGGCGCCCTCGCCTCCGGTGAGCTCTTCTGGTCGGTCGTGCGCGAGCTGACCCGCATCGTCGTCCCGCGCACCGAGCAAGCCTGGCTCGTGTGGGCGCGAGGCAACGCCCAAGCGCGCTTCGCGAGAGCGTCGGGCTTTTCCGGTTGGGTCTTGAGGTTTCTGCGCAAGCCGAAGCGCTCGGAGGGGACCGCCGTCCCCTCCGCCTCGCGCGGAGGGCCTCGCGCGGAGGCTTTAGCGCACGAGCTTGCTGAGCTTGCGAAACGTGTCGGTGCCCGCCTGCACCAGCCAGTCGAACAGGATGGTCTCGGCGGTGGAGATCGTGGCGCCGGCCCGCGCGCACAGCTCGAGCCCGATCTGTTTGTGATCCCCGCGGCGGGACGCGACCCCGTCGATGGGGACGGTGACCGCGATCCCGCGGCTCGCCAGATCGCGCACGGTCTGGAACACGCAGATGTGCGTCTCCATCCCGAGCACGATGGCTGCGTCGGCGGAGGTGTCTTTGAACGCCTGCAAGAACCGAGGCTCCGCGCAGGCCGAGAAGGTGAGCTTCTCGATGACGGCCGCCTCGGCGGCCGCCAACTGCTCGCGGATGCTGCCGAGCGTGGGGCCGAGCCCCACCGGATATTGCTCGGTGACGAGCACCGGGGCGCCGAGCTCGGCGGCAGCGGTGAGGAGGATGCGAGCGGCCCGCTCCACCGAGGTCACGTCGTCGGACGACATCGCCCGAGCGAGCTTCTCTTGCACGTCGACGACGATGATCGCGGTGGTCGAGGGCTTCTGGCGTTCTACTCCCATCACGACACCTGCGCCGCGTGCCGAGCCGCGCTCGGGGAGCGGTCGTCGGAGGTGAGGCCTCGCACCCCGGTCCGCGGATCGAGCCGGAGGCGGGCGCGGCCGATCCGCTGCGCGCGGCACCGGATGTCGCCCTGCACCATCGAGAAACCCCGTGGGGGGCGCCGGAGCGCGAGCTCTTGCTCCAAGCACAGCTCGCACGCGGCGCCGGCGTCGCTCGTGAACCACAGGCGGTAGGTGACCACTCGCCCGAGGACGATCTCGCCCGCCACCTCGCTCCCCTCCGCGAACGCAGGGGCGTCGAGGGTGCCCCTCACGGAGAGCCGCCGCTCCCACAGCGCGCTCGCCAAGGTGGGGCCGCGGAGCACCAGCGACAGCGGGCGCCCGCCGCCGGCATCGTCCGAATCGAGGGCGAAGGCGCCCGACAGACGGCACTCCATCGCCCGGAGCGTCCACGTTGTCCCCAGGCAGGTCAACCACTAATCTGCGCCGGTGAGCATCTCTCGCGAGCGCATCGTCGAGCTCGACAAGCGGCACGTCTGGCACCCCTACACCGAGATGGGCGCGTACGTCGCGGGGACCGACCCGCTCGTCATCGAGCGGGCCGAGGGGTCGGTGCTCTACGACGTGGACGGCCGCTCGTACCTCGACGCGAACGCGAGCTGGTGGGTCGCGCTCCTCGGGCACCGTCACCCGCGGCTGCTCAACGTGTTGCGCGAGCAGAGTGAGACGTTGTGCCACGTGGCCCTCGCCGGCATCACCCACGCGCCGGCGGCGCGGCTCGCGGCCGCGCTCTCCGAGGTTGCGCCCCCGGGGCTCGAGCACGTGTTCTTCTCCGACGACGGCTCCACCGCGGTGGAGGTAGCGCTCAAGCAGTGTCTGCAGTTCTGGCAGAACCACGGACGTCCCGAGAAGCGCCGCTTCGTGGCCCTCGATGGCGCGTTTCATGGCGACACCCTCGGGGCCACCGGAGTGGGGGGCGTGGAGGCGTTTCGGAGCCCCTTCGCGGGCGCGGTGGCGGAGGCGCGCAAGCTCGCGGTGCCCGACGACGCGGACGACGCCGCCTTCGAGCGCGCGTGGGCGGCGGCGCGGCGGCTCTTCGCGGACGAAGGAGACACGATCGCGGCGGTGGTGATGGAGCCGGTGGTGCAAGGGGCGGCCGGGATGCGGATCTACCCCGCCGCGTTCGTGAGCGCGCTGCGCGCGTTGTGTGACGAGCACGACGTGCTCCTCGTGTTCGACGAGGTGTTCACGGGCTACGGGCGCACCGGCCCGATGTGGGCGGGGGAGCACGCGGGGGTCGCGCCCGATCTGCTGTGCATCGCCAAGGGCTTCACCGCGGGGATCTTGCCGATGGCGGCCACGCTCAGCACTGCGCGAGTGTTCGACGCGTTCAAGGGCGCGCCCGAGCGCGCCTTCCTCCACGGACACACCTACTGCGGACACCCGCTCGGCGCCGCGATCGCGCTCGAGGTGCTGGCCATCTATCGCGAGGAGCGGATCCTCGAGCGCGCCGCACCCAAGGCGGCGCGGATTCGCGAGGTGTTCGCCGCGCTCGGCGAGCGGCGCGATGTGCTGCGGTCGCGCTCGCTGGGCATGATCGGAGCGCTCGATCTCGCGGGGGGCAGCGGCTATCACGCGACGCGGGGCTGGGCGGTTTACGCCGAGGCGCTCGCGCGTGGGGTGTATCTGCGGCCGCTCGGCAACACCGTCTATGTCACGCCGCCGCTCACCATCGGCGACGAGCAGCTCGAGCGGCTCCTCGAGACGGTGGCGCAATCGGTGGCTGCCGTCGGGTAACCGCTCGGTCAGAACGTGAGCGCGCGCTGCCACCACTGTCGCTCGTCCTCGTCCTTGTCCTCCTTCTCCTCGTCCTTCTTCTCGGTGCTCACCACCTTGCACTTGTCGGGGAGGGGCTCGAGCGGGGGCTTCGGTCGGGCCCCGCGCTTCTTGTAAGAGAGGATGCAGAGGCGCTGATGGTCGAAGGGGGTGGAGCTCCCCGGCTCGGGGTTCTGATCGACCAACCAATACACGTTGAAGAAGACGATCTCGTCCTCGGGGCGACCGGTGCGTTCGGGGTAGCGCAGGATCCAGCGCTCGAGCTCACGCCGATACACCTTGTTGCGCTCGAGGCGGATGCGGTTCTGATAGTCCTGCTCGATCTGATCGAGGCCTGCGCCGCGCGCGTCCGACAGGTTGAGATCCGGCTCCCGCCCGGTGAACGGATCCACGTGGCGCCCGTCGACGGTAATCGCATCGACGGCCATCACGCCGTCTTCGCGGATGGGGTTCGGGGCGAACATGCCCCACCCTTGGAAGATGCGAGGGTAGCCCACGGTGGCCCGCATGAAGCTCGGCGCCTGGTGCTTGAGCACCTTGGGCACCGACTTGTTCTCGTTGATGATCTGACTTGCGGCGCAGAGCACCAGGTACACGACCACGAGCTCGTGGAGCCGGAAGAGCCAGCGCGCCACGCGCTGCCTTAGCGGGGACGCGGCGGGTGGCGACGCGACGAGGCGGGGGGGCGGGGCGGGCAGCGCGAAGAAGCGCGACCAGGCGTCGGGGTGGCGGGTGAGGAGCGCGACCACGAGATCGAACAGCCCCAGGCTGGCGACCCGCAGCGTGGGTCCGAGCAGGCGACCGCCGGGCAAGACGCTCACCGCGCGGTGCACGGCGGCGCTCCCGTGGTGGGTGCGCGACCCGTCGTGGAGCGACAGGAGCTGCGACCCAGAGGCCGCCTCGAAGCGGATGCGGTCGTTCGCGTCGAGGCGCTCGAGCAGCCGACACAGCCACCAGCCCGCGCCGCTCGTGGTGTCGAAGGCGAGGGTCACCGCTGGCGTCCGCTTCGCGTGCCACGCGGCGAGCCACTCCCAGTGACAGGCCATGACGGTGATGCTCGAGAACGCGATCATGAACCACGAGAACGGGCCGAGGCGCATGAGGACGCCGAAGGAGCCGTGCAGCAGCACGATGAGCACCCAGGCGGTGGGGCGGGCCCGCAGGCGGTTGTTCGGCCACAAGAGGGCCATCACGATCACCGCCTCCACCACGAGCACGAGCCACGACGCGAGCTGCAAGAGCGGGAACGGCAAGAGCTCGCGCAGCCACACCGCGGGGAGGGTGACCATCCGATCGATGTGCAAGACGAAGTGGGCGGTCTTGCCGGTACGCCAGGTGGAGCCGTACTTGTTGACGACGTTGAAGATGTAGATGATCGCGAAGTTCAGCACGACCACGAACGACAAGAGCGACACGTAGGGTCGGACGTCGCGCGCGACGCCGTCGTTGAGGTCGTCGATGGTGGCCTCGCGCCGCTGCCGCCACGAGGCGATGAGGGCGTCGAGGGAGAAGCGCCGGCCCAGGGGGAGAAACATGCCCCAGAACACGGTGAGGTTCACCACGACGTAGCCGCCGTTTTCCACCATCACCAGGCGGTTGTCCATGCTCGTCACCCAGAGGCACGAGAGCACGGTGGCGAGGCGCGTCTTGTAGCCGAGGGCGAAGGCGAGATAGCAGGCGAACGAGAGCGCGAAGGCGACGTGCACCTCGCCGAGGGACGAGAACGCATGAAAAAGGCTGAAATTATAGTCGCCGCTCGGCGTGTAGAGGTGCCAGTGGTTGGAGAGCACGCCAACGTTCGAGTAGTAGCGGTCGGCGAAGCGCCAGTGGCGCACACAGTCGAGGCAGAGCAGCGCGCCGACGAGGATGCGGAACAGTCCGAGCGTGCGTGGATCGAGCCGCATGTAGCGAGGCACGAACCAGGCGCGCGTCCGGTCGAGGCGGGCCCAGAAGCCCGCGCCCGACGACGACGTGGCGGTCGCCTCGGTCATGGCCACCTACTCGGGCGTGACCTTCGGGATGGGGAGCTTGGGTCGGGCGGGGCCCCCCACCCGGCCGCTGCGGTCGAAGATCTCTTCCTTCCGCGGCGTCGCCCCTTCCGCCGGCGTCGCCCCTGGGGCGGGGGTCGGCACCGCCACCCAGTACACCGTCAGGTTGCGGATGTAGTTGTTGGGGACGCGCGTGTCGATGGCGTAGCCGCCCTTGGTGAGGTAGCGGCGAAACTCCTTGTGGAACGGCTCGTTCTCCGCTTTCGCGATGTTCTCGGTGTAGCTCGCCCAGAGGCTGCCCCGGCGGGCGAGCCTCGGGTTCTGGAGCTGTTCGTCGGGTGGGTAGCCGGTGAGCACGTCGAGCACGAACTCACCCCGCGTCTTGGCCACCGTGATGAGGCCCCCGTTCTCCAGCGGAGGATCGGGCGCCCACAGGCTCCACGTCGCGAGCACCCGCGACCAGGTGGCCACGTCGACGAGCAGGGCGCGCTCTCCGAGGCCGAACCGGGTGGGGACCGCGCCTTGGTGCTCGGCCTGCGCCCAGCAGGCCGAGAACACGAAGAGGGCGCCGGCGCTGCTCACGAGGGCACCGAACAGGGTCTTGGTCCGCGCGGCGGGGGAGGGCGGCGGCGCGCTCTTCTCGGCGCCGTCGCCCCCCTTCTGGGGCACACCGCAAGCCCCCATCCCGAGGGCCACGCTGATCTCGATGCGGTTGTCGGCCACCTTGAAGTAGAGCCAGCGCATCAGGTGGTGGATGCCGGGGATCACGAGGAGCCAGCCGAGCCAGCCGACGAACGGGAGCGCCCGCACGAGCACCGACACGGCGTCGGCGTCCCGGTGCGCGCTGCCGTCGGGACCGACCACCACCATCGAGCGGTTGGCCATCTCCTCGGTGATCCCCTCCGGGAGCGCCTCGAGGTCGCTGTTGGCCTGGAACGTGAAGTTGTGGCGCAGGTCGAGCCGCTTGATGAGGCGCGCGCACCACAGGCAGATCCCGCAGTCGTCGTCGTAGATGAGCGTGGTCGGGCGGCGGCGCTTCAGGTTGTCCCACAGCTCCTCGGGGAGGAGGAGGAGCGCGGCCGCGACGAGCGACCAGCCGTAGAGTCCGAGCGTGAACAGAACGCCGATCGTGAGGCCAACGAACGCGAGGAGCGCGGCCGCGATGGGGCGGGTGACGTGCCGCGCCACCGGGATGAGCGCGAGCGGCACCACCGCGAGCTCGGCGTAGCGGAACACGTGGGTCCAGATCGAGAGGAGGCCCGCCTTCTCGCGCAACGCCACCCCCACCGAAGAGGTCCAGCGATCCACGTGCAGAGCGTAGTGGAGCGCGCTCCCGTCGCGCCATGTCGCCCCCGTCTGCGAGGTGGCCGCGCCCACGAGGATGAGCCCGAGCACGAGCAACGTGGCCAGCGCGGCGAGCGACGGCCCCGCCACGCCGGGGGCTGGGCGGGTGCGATCGTTGAGGGCCTCGGGGTTGTGCTCGTCTTCCTCCTCGAAGGAGCGGCGCAAGCCGTCGAGCGACATCCGGGCCCCGAGGGGCATGAAGAGGGTGACGAACAAAAGCGCGATCGCTACCGAGTTGCCCGGGCCCTCGGCGAGGGTGTTGCGCGCGCTCAGCCCGATGAGACAGAGCAGGCTCACCGCGTGAAACGCCCGCGTGTGCCAGCCTACGGTGAAGCAAAGATACGCGAGGAGGGTGAGGATGAACGCGACCGTCACCTCCTCGAGGCTGGAGAACGAGTGGTAGACGCTCCACACCTTCCCCCCGTCCTGGAACTGGAAGAGGTGGTTGTGGTTCGGGAGCACGCCCTCGTTCGAGTAGAACGCCTCGAGCCAGTCCCAGCGGTGGAACAGATCGGCGATGAGCGCGACCCCGAAGGCGAGCCGGAACAGGCCCAGCGAGCGGGCGTCGAAGCGAAGGACTCGGGATGGAAGGTCGGGCGCCACGGGGATCGATTAGTCTTCGACGCGGAACCGATAGTCTTCCTCGTTGGCGAGCTCGGGCACGAGCTCGCGCCGGAGGAGGAGACCGCGCACCGCCCAGATTTCGTCGAAGATGCGGTAGCGGAGCGCGGTGGCATCCAAATAGTCGACGCCGCCCGAGCCACCGGTGCCGGTGCGTCGACCGATCATGCGTTCGACCATGCGGGCGTGGCGCTGGCGCCACACGATCATGGCCTGCTCGAGGGCGAGCGTGGTCTCGATGACCTCACGGGGCCACGCGAGCCGGGGGAGCTCGCGGTGGCTCTCGATGAACACGAGCGCGGCGCGAATGTGGCGCAGCCGAGCGCGCTCGTCGGCGGTGAGCTTGGGGTCTTCTTCGGCGCGCAGGAAGGCGGTGGCGCTCTGCATGTCGCGGGCGTAGCGCTCGTCGAGCAGCGCCGCGTCGCGGGCGCTGCCTGCGCGCTCGCGTGCGATCGCGAGCGCCCGCTGGCTCTGCTCGTGGTGGGCGGCGAGGAACTGCTCGAGGTAGTGCTCCACGTGCGCCGGCTCCGAGGAGCCGTCGATGGGGGTGCGCGCCAGCCAGTCGTAGAGGGCGTCCTTGAGGCTCGAGCCCTCGGCGATGCGTCGCTCCACCCGCTCGAGGGCCCGGCTCGCGGAGCCGTCCGCGTTGTGGAGCAGCTCCTTGTACGAGCTCTCGCCCATGCAGGCGATCCGCTTGTGGTCGTCGAGGCCGAGGAGGATCTCGATCTCCCGGAGCTGCGCCGACTGAAAGCCGCTGGCGCCGATGAGCTGGTCGCGAAAGCCGAGATAGTCGCGCGGGGTGAGCGTCTCGACGACGCGCCAGTGCTGGGTGGCCACCTCGAGGATCGTCACGCAGCGGCGCAGCGAGCGATTGGCCGCCGCCAAGGACTGATCCGGCACCGGGTTCTTGCGGAACAGCGCCCGCACCGACGTGAGCTCGCCGAGCATGAGCTTGAACCACAGCTCGAACACCTGGTGCACGGAGATGAAGAGCACCTCGTCGTTGGTGATGTCCTCGTCGCGCGCGTGCAGGCCGCTCTGCAACGAGAGCAGGCTCTCCACCTTGATGTAGTCCCAGTACTTCATCGCCCAGACATGGTCGCGACAGACGACGACCCTCAGTGTGCGCCCGCAGACTGCGCCGGGTTGGATCTCGCGGAGCCAGCCTTCGGCGCGCCGGGGCAGCACGGACCATACTCCCGCCCGAGTTGGGAAAGAAAGCCCGCTTTGGTCGACGTTACGTAACGCGAAGGCGAGCCGTCAGGTGAGCGCGTGGTAGCCGTAGAGGAACAGCACCAGGCCCACGCCGAGCAACACCAGGAACAGCGCCAACGGATCGGGCTGGATGCGGCGCAGCAGATCGCGCGCCGCGGCCTGCACCTCTGGATCGTCGGCCTGCTCCGCGAGCAGCGGCCCTCGCCGTCGGACGTGGGCGAAGTTGCCGCGCTCGAAGGCCGCCACGAGCTCATCGAGGGCTTCATCGCGCGGGTAGGCGTCGGCGAACGCGGGTCGCAGCCGCGCTGGCTCGGGCCCGGGCGCGCGGGCCCCGGAGGGACCGGGCTCGGAGCGGCTGCGCTGCGCCCGCTCGGGCTCAGGCCGCTTGCTCTTCGTCCGCTTCGGCGTCGGTCTTTGGGGAGGCACCGATCTCCTCTTCGAAGCGCGTGTTGCGCTCGATGCGCGTGGCCGCCTGCTCGGAGTCGCCACGGAAGATGTGGATGGCGTCGTAGGGACAGTCGAGCTCGCACAGGGTGCAGCCGACGCACTTCTTGGTGATCACCTCGGCGATGCGGAAGTGCTGATCCGGCATCAGCTCCACCATCTGCAGCGCGTCGAAGGGGCAGGCCCACACGCACCACTCGCAGCCCACGCACGACTGAAGATCGACGTAGGCGAGCGGCCGCTGCTTCGGCTTGAGCTGCTCGCACAGGTTGCCGAAGTTATCGTAGATGGCTTCGTCCGGGCACACCACGCCGCAAGAACCGCAGTTGATGCACAGCTCCGGATCGATCACGTGGAGCATCTTGCGCTCGCCGGTGATGGCGTTGGTTGGGCAACGCCTGATGCATGCAGTGCAACCGGTGCAGTTCTCGGTGATGATGAAGGGCATCGTGGTTCGTCCTGCGGTCGTCGCGTCTCGCGGACGCGCGGCTTGCGGTCTGTTCGGGGCGTCTCGGTCGTGCGGCGCTTCGGTCGCGTGGGGGGGCGTCGTCACCGCGTGCTGCGCGGAGTTGACGCTACGTCAGTTTTAGTGGTGGCGGCCGCTCGTGGCAACTCCCTTCGAGCCGCGCTCGACGCGCGTCAAGTCGAGGGTGAGGCCGACGCTCGGTGGCTCGTTGTGACTTGTTCGCGCCGCGGGGCGCGGCGCCGAATTGCGCGACCCGTCAAACTCTGCGAGGATGCGCCCATGGCCCTCATCGAGACGGACAAGGATGCCCGCCGGCTGGCCCGCGCCATCGCGAGTGACCTGTCGCTGTACAACGAGGAAAAGATCGTCGAAGGCATCGAGAACGACAACCTGTTCACGATCATCGCCGAAGAGATCGAGGAGGGGCGCGCCCACTACAAGAGCCGCGTGTCGCCTCAGCTCTACGAGCGAAACTTCTACGATCGCGCGATCGTCGACATCCTGATCAAGTCCAAGGGACACATCAAGTCCAAGGTCTGGTAGCCCGAAGCGCTGGTCAGCGATGACGACCGCGGTGGTCTCCCAGTACGGGATTCGACTCGAGGGGATCCGATTTCGTGCGCGACACGGCGTCTCCGACGCCGAGCGCTATTTGCTCCAGGACTTCGTGGTGGATCTCGAGGTGGCGCTCCCCGTCGACGCGTTGCCCGACGCCGACGAGCGCAGCAGCGTGTACGACTACGACGGCCTCGCGTCGCTCGTCGTGGAGGAGGGAACGCGCGCGTCCTACAAACTGCTCGAGACGCTCGCCCATCGCCTGGTGGAGCGGATCCTGGCCACGACGCCGGCCCTCTCCGCCACGGTGCGCCTCCGGAAGTTCGGACCCCCGACCACCGCGTCCGTCGACACCGTGGCCATCGAGCTCTCGGGCCATCGCTGACCCCGCCTCTTGCGCACCTCTCGCTCGCTCACCGCGCACGAGCTCGCGCCATGTTGGCGAGCAGGGTTTCGGCGCATCGATTTGGGGTCGTCGCGGCGGGCAAGGGCGGTATATTCACTGCTCGTCCGTCCTTTCCTTGTTGGTCATGCGCGTTCTGTACCCGTCGCTCTTGTGTGCCGTCGTCGCCGTGTCCGCGTGTCGTGGCGCGACCGCCGAGACCGACGACGATGACGGCGCGGGCGGCACCGCGGGGGCCGGAGGGCAGGGCGGGGAGCGCGACCCCAAGCCGCTCAAGGTGTTGAACTGGAACGTCAAGAACCTGGTCGACAACCGGAACGACGGGGCCCAGTTCGAGGCGCTCGACCCGAACTGGGAGCAGCACGTCTCTCAGGTGGCCGCCGTGCTGCGTGAGCTCGATCCCGACGTGGCGCTCCTTCAGGAGGTGGAGCACGACGCGATCCTCGCCGCCGTCGTGGCGGAGCTCGACGCCAGCTTCGTGTTCCACCGCGTCATCGACGCCAACGACCCGCGCGGCATCGACGTGGGCGTGATCTCCAAGCTCGAGCCCGACGAGGTGATCAGCCACCAGCAGGATCTGTTCGCGAAGGTCTGCTACGTCGACGCCGACTGCAACGGCGACGAGCACTGCGCGCCGGGAGACGGGGTGACGCTAGGGCAATGCGAGCCCGACGACCCCGGCGAGACCACGCCGCGCTACCGCTACTCGCGCGACGCGCTCGAGGTGCGCATCACCTTCAACGGCCGGCGCCTCGTGTTCTTTGGTGTGCACTACAAGTCCAAAGACAGCGACGATCCGGACAAGCGCCTCGCGGAGGCCCAGAACACGCGGGTGCTCGCCGACAAGATCACCGCCGCCGACCCCGAGGTCGGCGTGTTCATCCTCGGCGACTTCAACGATCTCCCCGGCTCGCCGGCCCTCGTGTGGTCGGTGGGGGAGGCGCCCGACGAGTACGGCAACGCGGCGAACGCGGTGCCCGCCGCGGATCGGTGGACCTTCAATTTCCAGGGCAACCTCGAGCTGGTCGATCATCAGCTCGTGAGCCCGCTCGTGTTCGACATGCTCGACACCTCCTCGGTGCGGATCCTCCACAGCCCCGCGGTAGAGGCGGCCAGCGATCACGCGCCAGTAATCGCCACCTACAACATCCGCTGACGGCCCATCGCGGTGTCGTCGCGGTCTCGTCACAGAGACGTCGCAGCGCGGGCCCGTGCGCCGTTGAGGTACGGCGAGAAACAAAGCATGCTGCCGCCCGATGAAAGCTCCCTGCGCCGCGCTCGGCCTGGCCCTTGTCTTCTCCTCGGCGTCGGTGGCGGCGCAGCCCGTCCCCGGCCAGCCCGAGCCCCCGCCGGCTCCGCCAGAGCCCGAGCCCCAACCTGCCCAGCCCGCGCCCGCGCAGCCCGCGCCCGCTCGGCCCGAGCCCGCGCAGCCCGACCCCGCTCGGCCCGAGCCCGCTCAGTCCGAGCCCGCTCAGTCCGAGCCCGGGACCGCCCCGCCACCGGCCGGTCCCGCTCCCGTCCCTCACACGGCGGCCGCGACGACCGAGGAAGGCGATCCGCTGCACGGCCTGACGCGGGCCTGGGACGACACCGGCGTGGACGTGCGCACCCTGTTGCGGTGGACGGCTGGGCCGATGTTCGTGGCCCCCGTGCTGCTCGTGATGGGCTACGCCACGCCCTACGCCGGCGAGGACTCCTTCTTTCAGTCGGGCGACATCGCCGAGCAAGGCGGCTTCCGGCTCCGGCGCTCTCGCTTCGGCCTCCACTCCGGCTACGACGATCTCGCCGAGATCCGCGTGAGCGTCGACGTCCGCTCCGACGAGGACGCCCCCGTCCGCATCCACGACGCCTTCCTCGGCTTCATGCCCTTCGAGTGGGCGCGGCTCCACGTCGGCGCCCAAGCGGTGCCGTTCTCGCGGACGCAGCTCATCCGCTCGGGGCGCGGCGCGCTCATGGAGCGTCCCCTGGGGAACCGGGCCATGGCGCCGGGCCAGCAGCTCGGGATGGTCGTGTCGGGGGAGTGGTTCAACGCCGCGCTCGGCTATCGCCTCGGCCTCTTCAACGGCTTCCAGCGCACGAACCTCTTCTACCAGGGCTTCATCCAGAACGCGTCGCCCGTGGGCAACCGCTTCGATGGCCTCGGCTACGTGGCCCGCATCACGAGCGAGCCGCTCGGGCCGATGCCAGGCACCGGGGCCGACGAGGACCAGGGCCCGCTCCGCTTCGCGGTGGGGGCGAACTACCTGTACAACGACGGCGGCGCGCGCGACGTGCACAGCGCCGGGGGCGACGCCCACCTGATGTGGCGCGGGCTCCACGTGCTCGGCGAGGCGCTCTGGGCGCGCACGATCCCGGAGACCGATCCATCGATCGCAGGCGCGGTGCCGCTCGAGGTGACCTCGTTCACCTTCTCGGGGGAGGCGGGCTACATGATCCTCCCCCGGCGCCTCGGCATCGCGGCCCGCTTCGAGTGGCTCGAGCCCAACGACAAGCAAGACGATGAGAGCGACAACTGGCTCGTCACCGGCGGCGCCACCGTGCACCTCGTGGATCAGCTGCTCAAGGGCCAGCTGGAGTACACGCACCGCCAGGAGGTCAACGGCGTGCAGCTCAAGAACGACTCGGTGACGTTCAACCTGCAGGGGCAGCTCGATCCGGCCCGGCCGCGCGGCAACGAGCGAGGGATCGGCAAGTGAGACTGCTCGGGCTGATCCTGCTCGGCCTCTTCGTCGCCGCCCTGTCGTCGAGCTGCGGCGAGGACGCGCCGCTCCTCCGCGCGAAGGTCATCGAAGACCGCGCCGAGCTGGTCGGCGGGCCGGTGGCGGTGGCCGACGTCGGCGACTTCCTGCTCGAGAACGATCAGGTCCGGGTCGCGATCCTGCGCGCGGTCGACTCGCCGGGGCCGGGGGTGTTCGGCGGCAGCCTCGTCGATCTCGATCGGCGGCGGCGGCGGATCGAGTTTCAGAACGGCCACGGCCGCGACCGCTTCGCGGAGACCTTCCCGGTGGCCAACCTCATGGTGCCGGAGCCGAGCGAGATGCAGGTGTCGGTGCTCGCGGACGGGAGCGACGGCAAGGAGGCGGCGATCCGCGTCGAGGGCAAGGGCGAGTTCCTCTTCGAGGCCCTCGGCGTCCTCCGCACCCAACAGGACACGCTCGCCGGCATCTTCCCCAACGTGAAGACCGAGGTGCGCTTCGTCACCGACTACGTGCTGCGACCCGGCGCGCGCCACGTGCTCATTCGCACGCGACTCGAGCTCGGCGACGACCCTCCCGAGGGCTGTCCGGCGCTCGACTGCGACAACGCGTGTCCCGACGGCCGCGCCGAGGGGGCCGACGGCTGCCTCGTGTGCGACTGCAGCGACGTCGTGCCGCTCACGCAGTACAGCGAGCCGAAGAGCGTGTTCGGGGTGATCCTCGGCGACCCGCCGAGCGAGCCGGAGAGCGAGCTCGAGGCGGGGCTGGTGGCCGGTGACTTCGTGTTCTTCGGCAACCAGAACGACGTGTTCGCGCCCGGCCCCGGCTTCGACGAGGACGCGGAGGTGCAGCGCGCCAACTTCGCCGGGCGCAACACCTTCCAGGAGCCCCTCATCTACGATTTCGTCGCCGCCGCGGGGGGCGACGTCAGCTACGGCTACTTCACGGTGGGGGGCCCCGGCGAGGCGCCGCAGGTGAACGTGCCCCTCTTCGCGAGCGCGGCCACCGCGTTCCTCGCCGCCGGCAAGCAGTGCCTCATCAGCGCGGAGGACGACGACACCTGCGACAAGCACCGCACGTTCAGCTACGAGCGCTACCTCGCCGTCGGCGACGGCGACGTGGCCAGCGTCCAAGAGGAGATGTACCGGGTGCGGGGGACGCCGGTCGGCCTCATCCAGGGCCACGTGCTCTGGCGCGGCACCTCGGAGCCGGTCCCCAACGCGCGCGTGTTTCTGTTTCGCGATCCGGAGCCGGGGCGCAACTGGACGAGCGTCGACGAGCTCACGCGCGCGAACTTCGAGCGCTACGGCACCCCCGGGGTCGTGAGCGCGGCGGACGCGGATCTCGGCCTCGATCTGGTGGAGGACGGCGACTACCGCATGGTCGTTCCACGGGGGCGCTACGTGCTGTTCGCGCGCGACGCGGAGAGCATCGTGTCGAGCGAGCTCGTGCCCGTCGCCGTCAAGCCGGGAGGCACCGTCCTCGTCTCGCCGACGCTCCCCTCACCGGCCACGTTGATCCATCGCGTCACCGATGAAGAGGGTCGCGGCATCCCGGTGAAGATCAGCCTGGTGTCGGTTGGGGCCGATGGCCAGCCCCTCGAGGGGGACGGGACCCGGCGCCCTTACCTCGGCGAGGACCGGCTCGCCAACGGGGTCCGCCACGTGATCACGAGCCGCGACGGGACCGGGGAGGAGCTCATCGAGCCCGGCGTCTACGACGTCATCGTCTCGCGTGGTCCGGAGTATAGCGTGCACCGCGAGCGGGTGACGGCAGCGTCGGGACGCCCGCTCCGCCTCGACGCGAGCTTGCAGCGCGAGGTGGACACCAGCGGCTGGATGTCGGCCGACATGCACCTGCACTCCACGCCGAGCTTCGACAGCGGCATGCCGGTCGCTCGCCGCGTGCGCACCGTGGCCGCAGAGGGCCTCGAGCTCGCCGTGTCGACGGATCACGACACCGCCACCAACTACCTCCCCGTGATCCGAGAGCTCAACCTCGAGATGGAGGTGGCGACGGCGGTCGGCGCCGAGATCACCACGCTCGAGCAAGGGCACTTCATCGGCTTCCCCATCGTCTACGACGAGGTGATGGGGCCGACGCGCGGGGCGCACGACTGGACCTGCCAGCCGGGCAGCGAGATCCTCGAGGGGATCCGCGCCACCGGCGACGGCATCGAGCCGTTCACCATCGTCGCCCACCCGCGCGACGGCTTCTTCGGCTACATCGAGCAGCTCGGCGTCGACGCTTACAGGATGACGCGGCGCACCCCGTTCCTCGAGGCGTCCAACCCGGTGTTCCGGGTCGCCGGCTGCTCCTTCGACGCGATGGAGATCATCCAGAGCAAGCGCTACGACCTGGTGCGCACCCCGTCCGTCGTCGAGGTCGTCGACTTCAACCGGTGCCTCTTGCGCATCAACGCGGCCCGCGACGAAGGCGAGCTCGCCGCTGCCTGCCCAGAGCTCGGCGACGGCCTGCTCGTGCCCTGCCAGGGCGGCGAGCGCTACTTCGACTGCCAGAGCCGAAATCGCACCGCGCTCGCCACCGAGATGACCCGGCGCATCCTCACCCGCACCAAGGAAGAGCAAGACCGGAGCTGGGACTGGGACGGCACCGCGGGGGAGACCGAGGCCAAGTGCAACGTCTTCACCATCGGCGACGATCCGGTGGCGGAGAGCGATCGCGACGAGCCGTGCACCTACCGCGCGGGTCACATCGACGACTTCTTCCGCTACCTCGAGCGGGGGCTGCTCCACACGCACATCGCCTCCAGCGACAGCCACAACGGCTTGCTCGAGCCCGGCTTCCCGCGCACCTACTTCCGCAGCGAGGCGGAGATCCCGGGGGCGCTCTCCATCGAGGACGCCGTCGACAGCCTGCGGGCGGGCAACGCCTTCGCCACCTACGGCCCCTTCGTTCGCGCCAGCGTGGATGGCAAGACCTTCGGTGAGGTGGCGACGGTCGGCGCGAGCGCGAACCTCGCGCTCACCATCCAGACCGCGAGCTGGTTCGGCATCGACCGCGTCGAGATCTACGTGAACGGTCGGCTCGTGACGGTGCTCGAGCCCGACGCCGGACCCGAAGCCATCGTCGACGTGGAGACCACCGTTCCGCTCGAGCTCCCCGGAAACCGCGACTCATGGGTGGTGATCATCGCCATGGGCCTCGAGCCGAAGAACGCCCTCGGGGCCGTGTCGCTCGATCGCCCCTTCGGCGAGGTGCAGCTCGCGAACGTGGCCTCGGCCGCCTTCTCGCAGGTGCCGGTGATCAGCGCGCTGTTCCCGCCGGATCCGGTGTTGCCCGACTGGTCGCCAACCTTCCCCTACGCGGTGACCAACGCCATCTATCTCGATCGCAACGGAAACGGCGTCTACGACCCCCCGCTGTCGCGTCCCGCGTTCTGCTCGGTGCCCTGCAACGACGACGACGACTGCCCGGGCGACCAGGTGTGTCTCGATCCGGAGAAGCAGTGCGGCGTCGACATCGTCGGTCGTGAGTGCAACCGCCGCGTCGCGACGCGGCACTGAGCGAGCTCGGCGAACGGAGGCGCCCGGAAGGGGCCGTGCTCACCTCGCGCGGCGTGGGCGCCGCTACTCGAGGCGTGTGGGGCGCATGGCGCGAGGGGCGCTGCGCTGGGGCCGAAAGCGCTGTTTGTCGCGCGCGTGGTCGTACGCATCCTCGAGGGTGATGCGACGGGCTTCGAGGAGCGCGGCGAGGGCCTCGTCCATGGTCTGCATCGTGTCGGCGCGGGCCATGATCTGAGGCAACGCGGCGAGCTCGTCCTCGCGCAGGGCGGCCACCGTTCCCCGATTGCGCAACAGGATCTCGGCCGCGACACAGTGGTCGCGTCCGTCGGCGCTCTGTAGCCGCAGGAGCGACACGACCGCGCTCAGGTGCTCGGCGAGCGCGTTGAGCGTCGCCCGGCGACGACCGGGGGCGCGGCCGAGCAGGTGCTCGAGCGCACGGACGACGCCGGACGCGCGGAGGGTACCGATCACGAGGGTGCCTGCCGCGGCGGCCTCGAAGGCGAGCTCCAACGTCCGCCCGTCGGGGAAGTCGCTCACGAAGACCACGTCGGGGCTCTGGCGCAGCGCCGAGGCGATGCCTGCCGCGAACGACTCGGTGTGGGTCCCCACCTCGCGCTGCGAGATCGTGGTCTGCTCGAGCGCGTAGGTGACCTCTACCGGCGACTCGACGGTGACCACGTGCTTGGGGCGCCCGTTCTCGAGCTCTCGGAGGAGCGCGGCCGCGGTGGTCGACTTCCCGGCGCCGGTGGGGCCCGCGACGAGCACGAAGCCGCGGCGCAGGTGGGCGAGACGCTCGACCGTGCTCGGCAGCCCGAGCTCGGCGAAGCCGGACAACATCGCCGTCGTCCGCAACACGAGCGCCATGCCTCCGAGCCGGCGGAAACAGCGCGCGCGATAGCGATCGCCGTTCACGACGCAGGGGAAGTCGGCGGCCTCACCACCGACGAGGCGCTGCCACACCGCGGCGCCGACGCTGGCGCGCACCCACGCCCCGAGCTCCTCTTCCGAAGGGCCGGACGCGCTCAGGCCGAGCAGCCGCCCCTTCACCCGCAATCGCGGGGGCGCGCTCGCACACAGGTGCAGGGCGCTCCCACCCTGGTCCTTCAGCGTGCGCACGAGCGCCTCGATCGAGCCCATCGTCATCGCTCCTTCGGGGTGAAGAGGGCGGGGTTGCGAGCGTTGGCGCGCGCCGACTCCGTCGAGATGAACCCTTGGCGCAACAGCTCCGTGAGCGTCGCGTCGAGCGTCGTAGAGCCGGCCGCCCGCCCCGCTTGCACGTGGGCGGCGATCTGGGCCAGGCGATCGCTGCGGATCAGCTCCCGGATCGCGTCGTCCACCTGGATCACCTCGAGCGCGGGGACCACCCCCGACTCTGCCCCATCGCGGTCGATCGCGGGGATCAGGCGCTGCGACACCACCGCCTTGAGGCAGTCGGCCACGAGGTTCTCGGCGACACGGCGCTCCTCCGCCGGGAAGCAGTCGATGAGCTGCTCGATCGAACGCACCGCGCTGAGCGACCGCGTCGTCGCGATCACCAGCTGATCGGTGTCTGCGGCCCGCAGCGCCGCGTCCACCGCGTCGGAGGGGAGCTCGTCGATGCACAACACGTCGGCGTCCATGCGCGGAGCGTCGCGGGTGGCCTCCACCACGGACTGGCAGTGCACCCCTACCTCGAGCTGCGAGATCAGCGCCTCTCCCGCGACGGGGCGGTGCTCGCGTGGGGTCTGGACGATGACGATGTGGTCGCTCCGCTCTTCGGTGACGAGGTGGACGAGGGCGCTCATCGTGGTGGAGCGGCCGCTCCCCATCGGGCCGGTCAACAACACCAGGCCGTGGGGGAAATTGACCAGCCCTGCCATCCAGTTGGGGAGCGACAGATCGGCGAGGCTCGTGCCGGCCTCGGGGGGGTGGACGCGGTGGAACGTGCCCCCCACCCCGGCCAGGTCGCGATGCACCTGCAACCGATAGCGCCCCACGCTCGGCGCCTCGAAGGTTACGCTCACCTGCCCGTCGCGCGCGAGCGTTGCGCTCTCTTCGGGGCTCAGGGTCTGCATGAGCAGCCGCTGGGTGCCGTTGTCGCTCACCGCTCCGGTGGTGAAGTCGTGCACGCGTCCGAACCGGCGGAGCCGAACCGGCTGGTTGGGGAGGACGATGACGTCGCTCGCCATCGCCACGTTGGCGTCGGTGAGCAGGCCGAGGAGCCACGCGCGCGCCTCCGTATCGTCTCTCCGCAGAGCGGCGGTGGCCTGGGGTGCGGCGCTCACCCCGAGCGCCGAGATCGCCACCCGCTTGAGCGCCACCGCGCCGAGCGTCACCCCCTCCGGCACGTTCTTCTTCGCGGGCACCGGCGTGGCCCGACGCGACCGGCGCACGCTCCCCTCGGCGCGGGCCTGGGCGGCCAGCAGCGCGCCGAGCTGACCCTCGTCGATGTAGCCGAGCTCGATCAACACCTCACCGAGCCGCCGGCCCGGTTGGCGCCCCTGCTCGCGGGTCGCGTGCTGGAGCTGCTCTCGCGTGATCATCCCCAGCTGGACGGCGATCCGCCCGATCAACCCCACCGTGGTCATTGTGCTCGCGGATTCCCTGCCTCGGAGGATAGAGCATTTCGGCGGTCGGAACGCGTTTCCGACAAAATGCTCGGGTGGGCCGCGGAGCGTGGCGGCCGAGGGGCGCGACGTGCTTGCCTTTGGCCAACGGCTGGTGTGGTGTCGCCCCGGCGAGCGGGAAGCGGTGACGAGCGAGGAGACGAGCGAGGAGACGAGCGACGCGGTGGAGAGCGGAGCGTGGTCCGCCGACCTCGACTATCGCCTCGCGGAGGGAGCGCTGCGCGCGCGGGCGCTGTGGGCAGGGGCCGCCCTGTCGCTGTCGCTCCTGATGCCCTTCCAGATCGTCGAGGGCCGGCCCCACTTCGTATGGGAGCTGTTCGGCGAGCTGCCGGCGGCAGGCATCGCGGCCGCGCTGGCGGAGGCGGTGGCCGGTCTGCTCATCGTCGTCGGCCGCTACTGGGCGCGCGACGCCACCGCCCTCGGCCTCACGGTCGTCACCTCCCTGTTCGCCGCCTTCGTGTGCCGGAAGCTCGGCGCCGACGCCTCCACCTGGGGCCTCATGGCGCTGCCGGAGAGCCTCGTGTCGGGGTCGACGCTGGCCCTCGTGGGCATGGCCGCTACCGCGGCCGGGGCGTCGCTCATGCGCTTCGGGCGCCACCGCCGCGCAGCCATCGCGTTCCTCGTGCTCGGGGTGGTGCTCGCGGTCACGTTCTTCTGCTGGCCGGGGCGGGGCAGGGCGCCGGCGCTAACCCTCGTGCACAACCTGAGCGCGCTCGGAGCGCTCCCCACCTTCCGCTTGAAGCTGGGGCTGCTCACCGTGTCGGCGGTGACCCTGTGGCCGGCCGCGGTCACCCTCGCCGGCTTGCTCGCCGTTCGCTACCCAGCGCTCGCGTCGCGGGCCCTCCCGCTCGTGGCCCAGGCTGGCTTTCCCCTCTTGCTGATGATGTTGTCGTTCGTGCGGGGGGCGCGGGACAACGCGGGCGCCGCCTTCTATCCGGCGCTGGGGGCCGCGCTCGAGCTCGCGGCCGTCATCGTGTTGCTCGCGGCTGCGTTCGAGGTCATCGGACACGCCCTGTCTGCCACGCGGAGCGTCGCCGAGCGACGGCGGCTCCGGAGGCAAGGAGAGCGCGCCCTCGTGGTGCTCTTGGTGATCGGCGCGGTCATGCTGGCGCTCACCCAGCCCCCCGCGAAGGGAGGCGCTTGGAAGCTCGAGGCGCGCAGCGACGCGCTCGACGCGCTCTTCGGCCGCACCGTGCTCGGGTGGGCGCGCGTGCGCGATCGGTGGGACGGGTTGGACGAGTCGGCGCGCCTGTTGCCCGAGCTCGAGCGGCGGGCCGAGGCGGTGATCGTCGAGTCGACGGCGATCGACGCCGCGCTCGGGCGGGCGCTCGGGGAGCTCACCCACGTGGGCCGCAGGCGCGGCGCGTCGGCGCGCGCGTGGCACGAAGCGGTCGACGCGGTGAACACGGTGAGCCGCCGAGCGGGCCGCCCCTACTACCTCGATCCGGAGGTGCGCATGGGTGTGGGGAAGGAGGGGGTCGCGCGCCACTTCTCGGTGGGGGCGTACCTCGTCTTGCGGGCGCGTCGCTTCGCCGCCAACGGCGAGCTGTTCGCGGTGCTCCACGTGCACGCCCTGGGCGAGGGGCGCGGCCTGCACCGCCTGGACGTGTTGGGTCTGTCCCGCGACCTGCAGCCCGCCGCGCTCGTGAGCGTCGAGGCCACCCAGAGGCACGCGGAGCGGCTCACCGAGCTGGCCTTCGCGTGGGGCGCCGAGGCGCGCTGTGGTCGCACGTTCGAGCCGGAGGGGGACGCGGTGCTCGCGCGGTGTGGGGCTCGCCTCGCCGCGCTGCTCGCCCAGCCCGAGCTCCTCGCTGCGCTCAACGCCACCGTGGAGCGCCACGAGCTCCAGCATCAGATGGATGGCCCGATGCTCCCGCTCGCGCCGCTCGTCCTCGAGAAGCTCGCGGGCGGCGCCGAGCCGCTGCAGCGCCGCGTCAACCGCGAGCTGTCGGCCTATCTCGCGGAGCTGACGAGCGACGGCGCGTGCCTTCACGTGGCGCTGGTGACCCCGCTCCGCCTCGCCTTGCTCGAGGATCGCGGCGCCTACCACCACGCTGCGGTGCTCTTGTTCGAAGCTCTGGGCGACGTGCGCGTGCGGGATCCCCGCGATCGTGTGGCGCCGGGAGCGCTCGGGGCCGTGTTCGAAAGGCTCGTGGCCCTCGATGAGGCCGCGCTCCGCGCGCGCGCCGCGGACGCCTGGCGGGAGCAGTTCGGCGCGGCGCTCCCCGAGGTGCGCCTCGTCGACGAGGTCGTGGCCCCCGAGCCTTCGTTCATGCCCAGCGGCGCGGGCGGCGACCAGGGCGCCGGCGGCGCGGGTCACGCGGCCGAGTGAGCGCTCGCGGGGGGATCGGCGACAAATATATTGAATGTATTATATCAAGTAGACTAACAATCGACGTGCACGCGCCGTGGCGGAGCGCTATCTCTGATCCGTGCGCAGCGTGACGTGGATGGGTTGTTCTCTCTTGTTCGTGCTCGGCCTCGCCGGCTGCGGCACGTCACCCGAGTTCGTCGAAGAGGTCGCCGAGCCCGACGCCGAGGACTACGCGCCCAGGCGCGAGCTGCGATCTCTGCTCGGGGTGTGGAAGGGCCAAGGGCAACAGAGCGACGGCCCATCGTGGAACATGGAGCTGTCGATCACCAGCCACCGCCCGGGCCGTTGCGCGACGATCCGATACCCGTCGTCGGGCTGCAGCGGCTACTGGGTCTGCACCTCGCCGTTCGACGGGGTGCAGCTCGACGCGGTCGAGCACATCACCGAGGGGCAAGGCAACTGCATCGACGGGGTCGCCGTGCAGGTGGTGGCCAACGAGGGCGGGCGCACGATCTCGTTTTACGCGGTCACGGGCGACATTCAGGCCGAGGGCCGGCTCGCTCGGCAGTAACACCACCGAACGCGGCGCTGCGCGATCCACGCTGCCACCCCGTCGCTCCTCGAGCGGCGGCGGCGCGGCGTCAGGCGGAGAGGAGCTCGGCGCGACGCCGAACCTGAGAGTGCTCGGGCTGCTCGGGGTGGGGGTGGGGGCGGCGGTGCAGGAGGTGATCGATCACCTCCGCCATCGTGAGGCGATCGACGTCGTCGAGCGCGAGGAACGCGACCGCGTGCCGCTTGTCGTCGGTCCACACCGTGCGCACGAGCAGGCGCAGCGGATAGTCTCCCCCGAGATCCAGCTCGATGGTGTGCACCAGCGGTGGGGGGAGGGAGTCGGGGCCGCGCTCGATCTGGGCTCCGGTGCAGGAGAGATCGACGAGCCGGAAGGGCTTGGTCCGGCCGCGGACGATGGTGGCCACGGGCAGATCGAGGGCAACGCGCACGTCGCGTCGCCGGTCGGAGCCCGTGGTGGACGGGGGGAGGCGAGGGTCGAGAGGGCGCATCACTCCTCCAATGTACGTCGGCGTGTCCTGTCTGCTACCCACCGGGTCGTACCTTTCCCGCTTTTTGAGCGCGGAACGCCACGGTGCTTACCCGCCCGGAGCCTCGGAGAGCGCCGGCGGTCCGCGAGCGACCCTCAGTGTCCCTGCGACACGGGGAGCGCGAAGAGCGAGCGCTTCTTCGTGGACACGAAGTGCGGCTGCGCCTCGTCGCGGCGGGGCCGCTCCTGGCGCGGTGGCGGCGGGGCGGTGGGCTCCCACTGCACTTCCATCGTGCCCGGGGCGCCGTAGTCCGCAGGCAGCACGAAGTCGCTGTCGATCTCCTCCGCGGCTTTGGCCTGGTTGGCGGGCGCCTCGGCGGGGGCCTGGGTGGCGGCGCAGCCGGTGAGGAGGGCGATGGCGAGAGCGGTCAGGGTGCCTGCGAGCTTCATGATTCCTTACCTCGATGGTGTCGATGTAGCGACGTGTAGGATGAAGTGTGTATACACCGCACGAAGGGCGCCTTGCAACCATGAAATGGTCCATGGGGGCAAGTTTTCTCGGAGCGCCCGCCAGCGGAGTGAGCGAGCGCGTCGGAGCGCTGGAGGCTCGAACGCACGAGGGGCGCGGTGCGCCGTTACATCGACGGGCCGCCGGCCGGCCCCGCGCTCGCCGACGACGCCGGCTTCGCGCCGGGCTCGGGGGCAGCCTTCGGCGCCGCGGAGAGGTCGGGTCGTCGGAACGCCACGTCGTGCATGTAGAGGTTGAGCACCGCCATCGAGTCTTGCGGCTCGGAGGAGGTGTTGTTGTACACGCTCACGATCTCGTACTCGTGGTCCTTGAACACGGGAAAGCCCTCGGCGCTGGCGTAGAAGTCTACGTGGGCGAGGCCAATGCCTACCTCGGCCTGGCGGGTCCGCGCTCGATACACCGTCTCGCCGGTCGTGAGGTCGCGGAGCTCGAGCGACTCTGCGAACGGGTGCAGGTGAACCGCCACGTAGTGCACGCGGGTGTCGAAGGGCAGGTTCATGAGCTCGGTCACCCGCGTGTGGTTCACCTCGCGCCCCGGCGGGACCACCCAGTGGCCGGTGAACGTGCGGCCCTGACCGTCACCGAGCTCGTGCTTTCCTGCGTTTTCGCCGGGGAGGCACTCGCCGCCCTGCTGCTCGCCGTGGGGGCTGCCCGCGCGCCCGTAGTGCCCGTCGGTGCCTTCGAGGAGCTTCAGCCCGTACGCTCCTGCGACGAAGAGCGGCTTCATGGCGCCGTCGAGCTCGCCGTCGCGCACGAAGCGCAGCGTCACCCGGTGGCGCACGCTGCGCTTGCCGTCGCGCTGGTTGAGGTTGAGCACCTGCGTGTTCACGTCGAGCAGCTCATCCGAGACGATGGGGATGCCGGTGCCCGGCGGCAGATCGATGCGGTACTGACCTTGCGAGAGCGTGAACAGGCGGCCGGTGATGGGCTTGTCGTCGGCGAAGGTCTCCTGGTGCTTCAACACGTCGACGTCGAGGTTCGTGTGGCACATGAACTCCTGCGAGACCGCGTTGTCTCCCACCGGATCCACCATCAGCGCCTCGAAGCCGACGATCCACAGGAGCTCGCGCTTGTGAGGCTCGGGGCCGAGCGCGACCCGCTGAACGCTCGAGGGGCCCTCCATCGAGCGGTAGAGGCGGTCTACCTCGTACTCCTTCGAGAGCACCACGTGCTCGTACACCTTCGGTCCGGTCGCTGCGGCGCTCGCCGCGGCGCTCGCGGTCGCGCTCGCAGCGGGCGCAGGCTCGGGGAGGGGATGCTTCTCGTCGCAGCCGAGCGCGGCGACGGCGGTGACGGCGAGCAGGGCACAGGCGGCGGGGAGACGAGGGCGCGACACGGCGTTGTTCTCGGGGGGAGGGAGCGCAGCGGTCAGAAGGGGACGGGGAGCAGGAACGCGTGGTGCTCGTAGAGGCCGAGCACACCGTGCCAACCCAGGAACTGGGTGAGGAACACGACGAACGCGTAGGTGAGGGCCACCGGCAGCATGGCGAGCCGCATGGTCCAGATCCAGAAGCCGTGGCGCGGGGGCTCGCGCTTGGCACCCCGGTGATAGGCCCAGGCGGTGAGGAGCTTGGTGGGGAAGATGGTCATCACGAACACCACCGACGGCAGCCACAGAGCGTCCCGCGGCACCAGCTCGATCTTCAACGCGTAGAGGGGCAGCGCCAAGAGCAAGGTGGAGAGGAACGCCACAAAGAAGGCGATGGGGGCACGCTTGAACAGGTGTTGGACCGCGTCGACCTGAAAGATGCGGTTGAAGTTGTCGTGCACGGCGAAGTGGATCTGTAAAAACGGCAGGTACACGAGCACGACCACCAGCATCCCCATGCCCACGAGGAGCAGCAGGCCCTCCCCGCCGCTCAGGGCGATGAGGCTCGTGGGGAGCAAGAGCCAGAGCGCGGCGCCGAGGTAGCCTCGGAGCCCCAGCGAGAAGATCGCGGGTGCACCGAACGCGGCCAGGAAGCGGCCGAGATCGCGAACCGCGGCCGCGACGAAGCCCCCCTCGCGCAGCTGGCGGACCAGCCGTCGGCCGGCGCGGAGGGGCCTCACGAAGTGCACGAGCTGCCCCCCCTGGGAGAGGGCGACGAGAGCGATGAGGGCGGCGACGACGCCGAGCGCCGCGGCCCAGCGTGCGGTTTGGAGCACCTCCCTCGACCCCGGGGCGATGAGCGCGGCGTCGGCGTTCATGTGGACGAGGAGGCGGAAGGGCAGCGACACGAGCCAACAGCCGAGCGCGAACTGCCCGATGCGCGACGCCTCGCGCACGCCCACGAAGCCGTCGCGGAGGCGGCCCGTCGTCGCGAGGCGGCGCGCTGCGTTGAGGAGGTAGCCGAGCGCGAAGAACTGCAACAGCGGGATGGTGACGATGATGGCGAGCAACACCGCGGTGCAGAGCGCGCCGAAGACGCGGTCGAGCGCGCCGAACACGCCGTCCACGACGCGACCGAGCGGGCTCCGCCCCGGCGCCTCGGGAGCGCCCGCGTCCGCGCGTCGGCGGGCGCGCGGGTCCGAAGCGCGGTACATTGGGGCGGTGGCCATGGTCCGTCGAGCATACGTCGCCCTCGCGCTGGTGGCAGCGCTCGGCGCGGCGGCCACGTTCTGGCCCGCCGACGGCCACGGGAAGCACGACAGCGAGCGACCTGCCCACGAGGACACGGTGCGGGCGATCGACGCGCTGCTCGCAGAAGCGTGGCGCGACGAAGGTCTCCCGCCCCCGCCTCCGGCCGACGAGCTGTTGGTGGCGCGGCGCCTGTCGCTCGCGTTGACGGGGGCCGTCCCCTCGCTCGAAGAGCTCCGCGCGGTACAGGCCGACCCTCCCCCCGAGCGCCTCGACCGCCACCTCGACCGCTTGCTCGCGGATCGACGCTTCGCCGACTACTTCGCGGAGCGGCTGGCGCGCGCGTTCGTGGGCGACGACGAGGGGCCGTTCCTGGTGTTTCGCCGTCGACGCTTCGTGTACTGGCTGAGCGATCGCCTCGCCGAAGGCACGCCCTACGACCACCTCGTGCGGAGCATGATCGCGGGCCGCGGCCTCTGGACCGACCACCCCGAGACGAACTTCATCACCGGGCATCGGCTCGACCCGGTGCAGCTGACGGCGCGGACGACGCGGGCCTTTCTCGGCATGCGGCTCGACTGCGCCCAGTGTCACGATCACCCCTTCGCCCACTGGAAACAGGCCGACTTCGAGGGGCTCGCGGCCCACTACGCGGGGATCGAACAGAGCGTGCGGGGGATCACCGACGGCGAAGGGTCGTTCAAGCCAGGGGGGCGGATGATGAGGATGGACGACGGCCCCCCCGTGACGCCCGCGGTGCCGTTCGCAGCGCACGCGTGGCCGGAGGAGGGCACGGCCCGCGAGCGGCTCGCCGCCTGGGTGACGAGCCCCGACAACCGCGCGTTCGGCAAGGCCATCGCCAATCGGGTGTGGACCACGCTGCTCGGCCAGAGCCTCACCAAGAGCGGCGTGGACGACATCGAGGGCGAGGAGCGCGTGCCTGGTCTGCTCGCCCTGCTCGGCGACGACTTCGCCGCGAACGGCCACGACCTGCGGCGCCTCATTCGGCTGATCGCCGACTCGGCCGCCTTCAAGGCCGCGTCCGCCGTGCCCGACGCCCCGAGGGCGGCGGCCGTCTTCGCCGCGTTCCCCCTCCACAAGCTCCGGCCCGAGCAGCTCGCGAGCTCCGTGGTGCAGATCTCGCGGCTCCACGCCGTCGACGCCGAGTCGCACATCCTGTGGCGGCTGATGAAGGGCGCCAACGTGCGCGAGTTCGTGGCGCGCTATGGCGACGCCGGCGAGGAGGAGCTCCGTGAGCAGAAGGGCACCCTCATGCAGCAGCTGGTGATGATGAACGGCACCATCGTGCGTGAGCGGGTGGAGGCGAACCTGTTCAACGCCGCGGGGCGCATCGGCGCGCTCGCCCCCGACGACGAGACGCGGGTGAAGGTGACGTTCCTCGTGTGTTATGCGCGCGAGCCGACGGCGGCGGAGCTGGCCCATTTTTCGGGGGAGCTCGCTGGCAAGCGCGGCGAGCAGCGGGGCAGGGCGATGGAGGACATGTTGTGGGCGCTCATCAACGCGACGGAGTTCTCGTGGAACCACTGAGGCGGCGTACGCTCACGCGCCGTGGGCTCGGTGTGGCGAGCCTGCTCGGGCTCGGCTACGTCGCCGCCTCTCGGCTCGGGTTGGCCGACGGGGAGCCGCGCGACGGCGGGCGGCCGATGAGCCTCGTCGTGGTGTGGCTCGGAGGGGGCCCGAGCCAGCTCGAGACGTTCGACCCCAAGCCGGGGACCGCCGTCGGGGGGCCCACCCGCGCCATCGACACCAGCGCCCCGGGGATCCGCATCGCCGAGGGGCTGCCGCTCGTGGCCGAGCAGATGCGGCACGTGTCGCTGGTGCGCTCGCTGGTGGGCCAAGAGGGGGACCACGAGCGGGCGAGCATCCTGATGAAGACGGGCCGCCGTCCCGAGCCGGTGCTCACCCATCCGTCGCTGGGGGCGGTGTGTGCGCACGAGCTGCCCGAGGCGGGCACGCAGATCCCTCGCTACGTCTCGATGCTCGACTTCGAGCGCACGTCGCGGGGCGGCTACCTCGGCCAGGCCTACGATCCGTTCCGCACCGGAGACCCGCGCTTCCCCGTGCAAGACGTGACCGCGCCCGTCGACGGAGACCGGCAGGAGCGGCGCCTCTCGGGCCTCGAGCTCCTCGAGGGGCAGTTCGCGGGGCGGCACCCCGACGCCGAGCGCCGCACCAACCACCGCGATCACACCGCGCGGGCCCTGCGTATGATGAGCTCGGCGGAGCTCGACGCGTTCGCGATCGAGCGCGAGCCGGCCGCGCTGCGCGCTGCCTACGGGGAGAGCGCGGTGGGGCGGGCGTGTCTCGCCGCGCGCCGGCTCGTGGAGGTGGGCGTGCGCTGTGTGGAGGTGAACCACGGCGGCTGGGACACGCACATCGACAACTTCGGCAACACCCAGCGGCTCACCCAAGAGCTCGATCCCGCGCTCGCGACGCTCATCGCGGATCTGGTGGAGCGCGATCTCTGGCGCTCCACGGTGCTGGTGTGTACCGGGGAGTTCGGGCGCACGCCCAAGATCAACCCGGCCGAGGGGCGCGACCACTGGCCCACGGGCTTCTCCCTCCTCTGCGGCGGAGGTCCGCTCCGAGGCGGTGTGGTGGTGGGCGAGACCCCGCCCGACACCGGCAAAGAACCCAAGGAGCCGGTGGCGATCGCCGACGTGTACGCCACCGTGCTCACCGCGCTGGGCATCGATCCGACCACGGAGAACATGACCGACGCGGGGCGACCGGTGAAGCTCGGCGAGGGCGTTCCGCTCGCCCGCCTGTTGGCGTGAGTGACGCGCTTCCCGTATGTTGGATGGATGGCGACGCGCGCGTCTCTCCTCGTCTTGGCAGGTGGCGTGCTCGCCGTCATCGCCTGCGAGGGGCGCGCCCCGCCACGGTCGCTGCGGCCGGCCGGCGCCGGCGCCGGCGCCGCGAGCTCGAGCGCGTTCTCTGCCATCGCCGCCGGCCCGAGCGCGGGGAGCGGCGCGAACGACAACATCGTCCCCGATCCCGACGCCCCCTGCGACGCCGGCATCGCGTACCACACCGACGATCCGGTGGAGGCCGCGGCCGCGCTCGGCCTCTGCAAGCAGGCGGCGGGCGACGACGACTGGGGCCTCATCTCCGCGCGCTGGGCGATGGCCGATGGGAGCGATCCGGTCGATGAGCCCACCTTCTCGTTGGGACACGGCGTGCTCAACGCGTTCGGCCAGGGCACCACGCCCCAAGAGGGAGAGCGGTTCCTCGCCCTCTCGAGCGGCACCGCGCGCCAGCCGGGACACCCCGACTACGAGTCGGTGGCGGGCTTCGACAAGGGCTACACCTCAGCGTCGCCCCCGGGTTACCCCAAGGAGTCGCCCTCGTGTCCGGGCGTGAGCACCGGCGAGACGCACGACGACGTGGCGCTCGAGGTGATCGTACGCCCCCCCGAGGGGGCCGCGTCGCTCGCATTCGACTTCAACTTCTTCACCTACGAGTGGCCCGAGTTCGTGTGCAGCCCGTTCAACGACTTCTTCCTCGCCTTCCTCGAGCCGGTCGTGGCGGGCCAGGCCGATCCCAACGTCTCGTTCGACTCGGTGGGCAACGTGGTCAGCGTCAACAACGCGCTGGTTCGGGCGTGCGGCTGCGGCAACGGGCCCCCTTGCCCGGCCCCGCCGGAGCTCGGTCTCATCGTCTACGACTGCGAGGAGGGCCCGGGTGAGCTCGCTCTCACCGGGTTCGAGGGGCACGCCGCCACCTCGTGGCTGGTCACGCGCGCCCCGGTGACGGCGGGGCAGCCCCTCAAGCTCCGGTGGATGATCTACGACTCGGGCGACGGGGTGCTCGACTCGACGGTCGTGCTCGACAACTTCCGCTGGCTCGGCGACGCGGCGAGCGAGCCGGTGACGGATCCGAAGTAACGGCGCGCCCGCGCGCTCGGCCCCGCGCGCTCGCGCCGCGCGCTCGCGCCGCGCGCTCGCCCCGCGCGCTCGCCCCGCGCGCTCGGCCCGCGCGC